>JBATZM010000099.1:0-5678 GCA_049674665.1 Terriglobales bacterium | reverse complement strand
GATTATGCTTCGACAATACCTTCGTGATCGCCGCCGTCAATGTCGTCTTCCCATGGTCAATGTGACCAATCGTCCCTACATTGCAGTGCGGCTTATTCCGCTCAAATTTTTCTTTCGCCATTTTGCTGTTTTCCTCAGGGGCTAAAGCCCCGAACCTGTAGTTCACGATTCGGCGTGGCTAAAGCCACGCCCTGATACGAATCACCGCGACGCCGTTTTGCCCTGCGTCTTGGCAATAATCTCCTCGGCCACATGACGCGGAGCTTCTTCATAGCGTGCAAAATGCATCGAGTACTCGGCGCGCCCTTGCGTCGATGACCGCATGTGGGTCGCATAACCGAACATCTCTGCCAGCGGAACGATGGCCTTGATCACCTGCGAGCCGGCGCGATGCTCCATGCCCTCGATGCGTCCGCGACGCGAACTCAAATCGCCCATGATCGTTCCCGCATAGTCTTCCGGAGTGACGACTTCGACTGCCATCACCGGCTCCAGAATCACCGGACTCGCCTTGCGCGCCGCTTCTTTGAACGCCATCGAGCCGGCAATCTTGAACGCCATTTCGTTCGAATCGACGTCGTGATAGCTGCCATCGTAGAGCGTTGCCTTGATATCGACCATCGGATAGCCGGCCAAAACTCCGCCTTCCATCGCCTCCTGCATGCCCTGATCGATCGGCTTAATGTATTCCTTCGGCACCGTGCCGCCAACAATATCGTTGATGAATTCGTAGCCCTTGCCCGGCTCGTTCGGATCGAGATAAATCTTCGCGTGTCCGTATTGGCCGCGGCCGCCTGTCTGCCGTATGTACTTGCCTTCCGCTTCGGAGTGCTTGCGAATCGTCTCGCGATACGCTACCTGCGGCTTGCCGACATTGGCCTCGACCTTGTATTCACGCATCATGCGGTCGACGATGATTTCGAGATGCAACTCGCCCATGCCACTGATGATGGTCTGTCCGCTGTCGGGATCGGTGTGAACCTTGAAGGTAGGATCTTCCTGTGCCAGCCGCGCCAGCGCCATGCCCATCTTTTCCTGGTCGGCCTTGGTCTTCGGTTCAACGGCTACCGAAATGACCGGCACCGCAAACACAATCGACTCCAGCGTGATCGGATGTTTCTCTTCGCAGATGGTGTCACCGGTACTAACGTTTCTCAGTCCCACAACCGCGCAGATGTCGCCGGCGAGAATTTCCTGGATGTCTTCGCGCTTATTGGCATGCATCTTCAGCAGGCGCCCGATGCGCTCATGCTTCTGGGTCCGAGAATTCAGCACCGACTCGCCCGACTTCAACTGCCCCGAGTAGACGCGGATAAACGTCAATTGACCCACAAACGGGTCGGCCATGATCTTGAAGGCGAGCGCCGAAAAAGGTTCTTTGTCGTCTGCTTTGCGGGTAATCTCTTTGCCATTATCGGGATCGAGACCATGCGTCTCTTTGGTGTCGAGCGGCGAGGGCAGATAATCGACCACTGCGTCCAGCAACGGCTGCACACCTTTATTCTTGAATGCCGTTCCCACCACTACCGGGAACAACTTCAACCCGATCGTGGATTTGCGCAGCGATGCCTTGAGTTCGTCCGCCGAAATCGATTCGCCTTCCAAAAACTTGTGCAGAATGTCGTCGTCGTTTTCGGCGACAGTTTCAACCAGCTGCGTATGAAACGCTTCGGCTTTTTTCTGCAGGTCGGCAGGAATCTCCGCCGTTTCGTACTCCGCGCCCATGGTCTCGTCGTTCCAGATGATGGCCTTCATGGCCACCAGATCAACTACTCCGCGGAACTTATCTTCTTGTCCGATGGGAATTTGGATCGCGACGGGCTTGGCGTTGAGGCGCTTGCGGAGGGTATCGACGGCATGCTCGAAATCGGCACCCATCTTGTCGATCTTGTTAATGAAACAAATTCGCGGAACGCCGTATTTATCGGCCTGCCGCCAGACTTTTTCGGACTGCGGCTGGACGCCATGCACGGCGTCAAACACGGCAACCGCGCCGTCGAGCACGCGCAGCGATCGCTCGACCTCAGCCGTAAAGTCCACGTGGCCGGGCGTGTCAATAATATTGATGCGAATGTCGCGCCAGGTACAGGTGGTCGCGGCGGAGGTAATCGTGATGCCGCGCTCCTGCTCCTGCTCCATCCAGTCCATGATGGCCGTGCCTTCGTGGACCTCGCCGATACGGTGCGTCTTTCCCGTATAAAACAGGATGCGCTCCGTCGTCGTGGTCTTCCCGGCATCGATGTGGGCCATGATGCCGATGTTCCTGCAGCGTTCTAATAGGACTGTTCTAGGCACTGTCGTTCTCTAATCTTTCTGGGGCTCAAAATCTGCTTTTAGCTATTAGCTCTTGGCCTTTAGCTCAACCGGCTCCGAACTAGCTAAGAGCCAACAGCTAAAGGCTAACCGCCTTTACCACCGATAATGCGCGAATGCTTTGTTCGCTTCCGCCATGCGATGCACATCTTCTTTCTTCTTGATGGCCGCGCCTTTGCCGTTCGAGGCGTCCAGCAATTCGTTCGTCAGCTTGTCAATCATTCCCTTTTCGCCGCGGCCGCGCGCATAGCTCACCAGCCAGCGGATCGCGAGTGACGTTCTACGGTCGGGAGCAACTTCGATCGGCACCTGATAGTTCGCACCACCTACACGCCTCGTCTTCACTTCCAGCAAGGGCTTCGCATTCTCGACCGCCTTGGTGAACAGTTTCAGGGGTTCGTCGCCACCTTTTTCTTTCAACTTCTCGAGCGACTTATAGAAGATGCCCTCGGCAGTCGATTTCTTTCCCTGCCACATCATCGAGTTGATGAACTTTGTCACTAGATCCGATCCATAGATGGGATCGGCATCAACCGTCCGCTTCGGGGTATGTCCTTTTCTAGGCATATTTCGTAACTCTCAACTCTTAAATTCGCGCTGCCTTTACCGACAACTGACAACCGACCACTGCCAACTGTTTCTAAGCTTTCTTCGCGCGCTTGGTGCCGTATTTCGAGCGCCCCTGATTGCGGCCCGCAACTCCGGTCGCGTCCAGCGTTCCACGCACCACGTGATAACGCACGCCCGGCAGATCCTTCACACGACCGCCGCGGATCAGCACAATCGAGTGCTCCTGCAGGTTATGGCCGACTCCCGGAATGTAGGTCGTCACTTCAATTCCATTGGTCAGGCGGACACGCGCCACTTTGCGCAACGCCGAGTTCGGTTTTTTCGGCGTCTGGGTATAAACGCGCGTACAAACTCCACGCTTCTGCGGACACGATTGCAGAGCCGGACTCGCCGTCTTGTATTTCGTCCGCTCGCGGCCGAATTTCACCAGTTGATTAAAAGTAGGCACTCTTGCCACTCCCAGACACGGCAAACCGCGTCTTTAACACTTTTTCTGACCACACATTTCCCGTAGAGACAGGGCCGCCCCGTCTCAGGTCTGGCATAGGCTTGCAGCGCCCAGCCATACTCTCCCGGCCAGCATTACCAATGCCGGTGAGAATTCATTCAATTCCCGCTCAGACTAGATCGCCGACGACGGTGACGCCACGCCTTGCCTTTACTCAGGTTCGGAGGCGCTCCGTTTCGTCTGCTTCACCCTGCATAGCCTCGCGTGAAGCGGAGGTTTTCGCAGGATGTTTCAGCGAGGGCGTTCCCAGTTTCACTTCTAACCGGGTACGTATTTCTTCAAAGCTCAGCCAAGATCTTCACGGAGCCTGTTGCCAGCGCGGGTTGCGCATCCAACAAACTTACCGTCACACAGGCAAGCCAGACTTAACTCGCGGAACTGTTTGATAATAACAACTAGCTTGCACATCGTCAACCACTCTACCGCGCATCGAAGAAAAAGAGGAAAAAGTCAGGTTGCAAAGCTTTAAGGTTTCAGAGTTTCAAGGCCTCGGGCCGCCTGCGAACGCTTAACTGCTCCGTGGGTTCTGAAACTTTGAAACCCTGAAACCTTGAAACCTTGCAACTTACCTTCTACACTGACAGCTTTCCAGCTAACACCATTTATGCTCGCGCCTGGCAAACGGGCCCGAGGAGGGTTCAGGTACATGCATCGTTGCAGTTCCGGTCTTCTTCTTACATTAACCGCCACCTTCGTCGCCGCCCTCACCGGCTGTCTCGGCACCAGCAGCAGCCCTCCCGCTAACGAAGCCGTGTCGAGCGTTTCGCTGAGCCCAGGCAGCAGCGTCTCCATCGACGTCGGTAGCACTCAGGTTTTCTCTGCCACTGGCAAGAATGCCAACGGCGGCACTGTCCCCGGCGTCAACATTCAATTTGTAGTCGGAGTTCCCCAGGGTACAACCACCCCACCACCACTTTCGATCGCCACCAACGGGAACGCCTGCGCCGGCACCTGGGACGCCAGCATCGCCATTTGCAGTCCCGGCACTACAGGAATCGCCACCGTGACCGCCGTCATCAACGGTGTCAGTAGTCCGGTTACAACCGTCTACGTCCACCAGCACATCGACAGCATTCAGGTTGTCCAAACCCAGACCCCGCCGCCGCAGTACGACTGCTTTTCCCAGGGACAGACCTGGCAGTTCCGAGGAATCGCCTATAGCGGCACTACAGATGTTAGCGACACGGTCGGCCCCATGAACTGGTCGTCAAGCAACAACGGCGTAGTCACAACAACTCCTATTGTGACCGGACTGCCAACCAACCCGGTCTTTCTGGTTCAGACCACCGCCAAATCCCCCGGTATCACCCAGCTTGTCGCCAGTGTCTCTGGTACATCCAGCAACCCCTTTCCGTACACGACTTGCTTAATCAAGGCCATCTACCTTCAGATCAATGGGCAGGGCCCAGCCGGAAACTCGATCAACGTAAACAACGGAGGCACCGTAACTGTCACCGCGACTGCGCTTGACACTCTGTATGGCATCGCCAACAACGCGCCCCTAAAAACCCCGCCCCTCACCTGGAGCACAACCAATCCTGAAGTTGCCGCGTTCACTACCGTCACCAACACTACCGGAACCAACAATGCAACCGCCCGCAACAACCTTGGCGGAGCCACCATCACCGCTTCCTGTACTCCCCCAAGCTGCAATATCGGGCTGCCGGGCTTGACGCCGCCGACCGGGAAGCCGTCCGCAGCTGTTGTCCCCAGTCTTCCAATCTATGCGAGCGAAGGCGTGCTGCCGAACGGAACAAACGGCTATGGCACAATCTCCGTCGATGTAACTCTTTCCTCTACCGGAACAGCGTCCACCTACTCCGCATGGGCGGCGACCACCGGCTGCCAGAACGTTGTCGGTTGTACCAGTGCGCTGTTTGCAGTAGCCCCTGGAACCAACCCGATTGGCGCTATCGTAAGCTTGCCGCGGACTCCTAATTCCATGATGTTTAACCATGTTTCGGCGTCACGCCTTTACATCGGCACCGATCAGGGTCTGATGTACGTGACTGTCGGCGGCAGCAGCCCATCCGCTACCTTAGTTTCCAGCGCCTCGACACCTTGTAATGTCACCTTGTGCGGTAAAGTTTTAGCCATATCGAACGATGGCAACCAGGTGGTTGTCTCCGACACCATTACGACTCCTAACCAGGTTTATATTTACAACGGCAGCAGCACCGCCACTGCTGCCCCGGTCGACCTCATCATTCCTGACGAAACCGTCACCGCCGCGGCTTTTTCTCCTGATCAGTTGAAACTCTTCCTTCTCACCAACACTGGCAATATG
>JBATZM010000098.1:0-107965 GCA_049674665.1 Terriglobales bacterium | reverse complement strand
ATGTAACGGTAATTGCTGTCGAACCCTTCAATCAGCTTCATACTCTCTCCCCCAAAACTCACGTGCCCTTTACCACCTGCGGATTAAACGAAGCCAGAATCGGCTGCACCCGCTCGCGCGCCTGTTCTAACCGGCAAGCTTGTGCGGCCTCCACTAGCAGCTTTTCTTCTTCGGAAGGTTCCGTCCCGCTTTGCCGCAACCGCTCTGCCAGTACTATATCCTTTAGTTCGTCCGCGGATTGCTCAAGCAGGTTGTTTACTAATATATAGTCGTATTTCGAGTAATTCTCAATCTCTCGTCGGGCCGTGTCCAACCGGCGACGGATAACTTCCTCCGAATCCTCCCCCCGGTGTCGCAGCCGCCATTCCAGCTTCTCCTGGTCTGGTGGGAGAATGAAGATGCTCACCGCGTCTGGAATCTTCTTCTTAACCTGGCTTGCGCCCTGCACATCGATATCCAGGAGCAGATCGTTGCCGCGCGCCTCGGCCTCGCGCAAAAACCGGACGGCTGTGCCGTAATACTCGCCGCGCACTTTCTCGTCTCCATAAACTTCAGCGTGCTCCAGAAACTCATTGGCCACGATCATGGCTTCAAATTCTTCCCGTGACACGAAGAAATATTCTTTGCCATTTTGTTCGCTTCCGCGCGGTGGACGCGTCGTATACGAAATCGAGAAGGCCAGGTTACGAACCATCTTGAACAGTTCGTTCACCAGTGTGGATTTGCCCGAGCCGGATGGCGCCGAAACAATGTAGACGATGCTCATTCCAGATTTTGTACCTGCTCCCGTGATTTTTCGATCTCCGACTTCATCAGCAGTCCCATCTCGGTAATCTTCAGAGCTTCACCTGCAAGTCCCGAGGTTTTTGAAAGAAGCGTATTTGCCTCACGGTTCATTTCCTGCAGCAGGAAATCCATCTTCTTGCCTACTTCGCCACCCTGGTCGAGCAAACCGAGAAAATGGTTCACATGCGCATTCAGCCGGACCAGTTCTTCCTGAATGTCGCTGCGATCCACCAGCACCGCTACCTCCTGCATGACCCGTTCTTTTTCGACGTGTGCGCCGAGCAATTCCATCATGCGCGACTGCAGACGCTCCGAGTAACTGCGCAAAATGGTGCTGCGATGAGCTTCCACTCCCGCCGCCGCTTTCCCCAGACTCGCCATGCGAGCGCGCAACTCGGTGTTAATGCTTCGGCCTTCTTCTTCGCGCATCTGATTCAGGCTGAAGAGTGCTTCTTCCACTTGTGCGATTACCGCAGTTTCCAATTCGTCGGACGACTTCTCAGCGCCTGAATCCATTGCGCCCGGCATCCTCAGAACTACATTCAGATCGGGCTCGCCTTCAACCCCAAATTCATCAGCCGCCGCGCGGAACGCCGCCACATAACCGGCGATCAATTGCCGGTTGAGGGCGACTCCGTTTGTGGCTGAGCGATCCAGACTCAGGATTACTTCGACGTGGCCGCGAGCTAGTTTCTCTTTCAGAATCCGGCGTAGCTTCATCTCCAGCGCGTCGGTGTCGGAGGGCAACCGGAAATGAAGATCCAGAAAGCGATGATTCACCGATTTTAGCGACAGCGAAAACGCAAGCTGAGCATTGACCTGCCCTTTGACCTGCGCGAATCCCGTCATGGAGCGAAGTGGCATGAGCACGGTTCCTTTTTCCAAATCGACAACTGCACAACCTTATCGCGGCACAACCGCTGCGCGCGGGGCATCGGCTTCAGCAAACTGCAATTCGTAAAGCCGCCGGTAGGTACCCAACTTCTGCATTAGTTCTTCATGCGCACCAATATCGCTGATCGTTCCATTTTCCAAGACCACGATGCGATCTGCACGGCGCACGGTGGAGAGCCGATGCGCGATAACAAACACAGTACGCCCAGTCATGAGATTTTGCAGCGCCGATTGCACCAGCGATTCAGACTCGCTGTCCAGCGCCGACGTCGCCTCATCCAGAATCAGGATCGGCGCATTTTTCAGGATCGCCCGCGCAATCGCGATCCGCTGTCGTTCCCCGCCCGAAAGCCGCACCCCGCGCTCCCCGATCATCGTGTTGTAACCATCAGGGAGCCCCTTGATGAATTCATAGGCTCGCGCCGCCCGCGCCGCTTCTTCCACCTGTTTCTGCGACACATGCGGCTGGCCGTAGGCAATATTGTTCCGCACCGTATCGTTGAATAGCACTGTCTCCTGCGTGACAATTCCGATTTGTGATCGCAACGACTCCAGAGTCACATCGCGCACATCGCTGTCGTCAATCAGAATGCGCCCACTGCTGACATCAAAGAAGCGTGGAATCAGGTGCACCAACGTACTCTTGCCAGCGCCGCTCGATCCCACCACGGCGAGCACCTCACCTGCCTTCACTTCCAGATTGATGTCATGCAGCACGATCGGCGAATCCTCGACGTTCTCGTAGGAAAAAGATACGTCCGCAAAACGGATCGTCCGTGCAAACTTTCCCATTCGCTTCGCTGCCGGTTTTTCCCGAACTTCATCCTCTATATCCATGAAGCGGAAAATTTCCGACGAAGCTCCTACCGCCTGCTGGAAATTGTTGTTGAACATCGCAAACTTTCGCACTGGGTCGTACAGCTTGAATACCGCCACAATGAAGGTCAGAAACGTTCCTGTCGTAAGAACACCCTTGTTAATCCGGCCCCGCGCCATCAGCAGCAATAGCGCTATGGCAATCGATCCTAGAATATCCATGAGCGGGGAGCTGATCGCAAATGCCGCCACCGACCGCAGATTTGCCCGGAACAGCCGTCGCGCGGCGGCGCGGAAGCGTTCCACCTCCCAGCGCTCCATGCCAAACGCCTTGACGATGCGATTCCCCGTAATTGTTTCGTGCAGAATGTTCTGGATCTCCGCTAGCTTGTCCTGTCCGCCTCTGGTTGTGTGGCGTACTTGCCGGCCGATTTTTCTCGAAGAGTACAAAATCACGGGAACAAACAATAAGAGCACCCACGCCAGCTTGCCCCCAACCAGAACCACCACCGCCGCGGTAAATACGAAGGTAAAAAACTGCTGCAGAAATTCCGCCAGCACGGAAGACATCGCGAACTGCACCTTCTCGATATCGTTGACGATCGTTGAAAGCAGCGTGCCTGTTGTGTGCTTGGTGAAAAACGCCGCCGAACTCCGCAGGATGGCGTTATACAAATCGTCTCGCAGATCAGTGATCATTCCAAACCCTGCGTAGTTCACCAGATACGTTCCGGCGTAGTCGAAAATTCCTTTTAGCACCGTAGCCGCCACCAGCGCAAAAGCGACTACTGTCCACGGATTTTGAAAGTGTGGAGGCACTAACTGCTGAAGATTAAGAAAGCGCTCAGTGCCAGGAAACTTAAAGAGGGGGATGGTTTTTCCCTGGGAGCCTGGATTCAACACGCGATCGAAAATCGGACCGATGAGCAGAACCCGGCCGGCGTCCAGCAATCCGACCAGCGCCATCAGTGTCACCGAAGCTAAAAGCGGCCACCAGTAAGGCAGCACATAGCGCAACAATCGGGTCAGTGGACGGGGCGGACGGGTCTTGGTCGGTGTTCCTGCACTCTTCGCGCCCGCCACAGTGGAGGTTGCCATGTGTGTAAGGCTCAATTCTACATGCGATTCCCCGCAGAGATTGTGTGGAAGCCGGCTCTGTCCCGTCCCCAGACAACAACCGGCCTTCTACTTCGGACTATCCCGATGTACAACTTTGACTTTGTACCCCGCTTTTCGCAGACGCTGGTTCACATCTTCCGCGATCATCACCGAGCGATGCTGTCCACCTGTGCACCCGAAGCTGATGGTCAGGTAGCTCTTGCCCTCACGAATATAGTGCGGCAGCAGGTAGATCAGCAGTTCCGAGATGCGGTTGATGAATTCCTGTGTTTGCGGAAACGATCGGATGTATTTCGCTACTCGCGGATCCCGCCCTGTGAGCGCACGAAACTCGGGCACGAAATGAGGGTTCGGCAGAAAGCGCACGTCGAACACCAGGTCGGCATCGTCGGGCAAACCGTGTTTGTATCCGAAGCTCACGCAGGAGACGAGAATCGTCTGCTGGCTCCCGGAGTGCTGTTTGAAGCGGTCCGTCAAGTGCGCCCGCAATTCATGCACGTTGAATTTGGAAGTATCAATGACCAGGTCAGCAATGGCACGAATTGCCCTCAAATGCCGCCGCTCTGCTCCGAGCGATGCCCGCACCGTTGTGCCCGTTCCCAGCGGATGCGGCCGCCGCGTCTCGCTGTAGCGCCGCAGCAAAGCGGCGTCGCTCGCTTCCAGATAAATCACCCGCGTCGGAATCGTGCGCTTCACCGACTTCAGCATCGCCGGCAACTTCTCAAGTTGCGAACCCTCGCGCACATCCACTACGAGTGCAGTGCGCGGAATTTCTCCCGACTGGAGCGCCAGTTCGGCGAAGCGCGGAATCAGTTCCACCGGCAGATTGTCCACGCAGTAATAGCCAAGATCTTCGAAGGCCTTCAGCGCGGAAGCCTTCCCCGACCCACTCATGCCGGTAATGATGACCAGTTCTGCGGTTGCGTGCGGCTCCGCTTTGCGTCCGCGCGCCAGCTTTCCCGCCGCGTGTGTCACCTTCTTGATTTTGTTACGCAGTGGCATTCCCGAAATCTTAGCATCTCAGGGGGAGGGCAACGGCAAAAGCTGCAGGGATCATAAGTCACCTCCTTACTCGTGAAGCCTGCAACCACCGCAGAATATTTGGGCTGGGGAATCTGCGCTCCCCAGCCGCAGTTCTACAATGAACGCAGGAAGTTCAGGAGGTCCTGAACCTGCGATACACTGAGCGCTTTGAAGTTACGTATTACCGCATCGGCTTCGGAGCTACAGTTTTGCTGTGCGGCCCGTGTCTCATGTTTCCCTCCACAGTTCTCAGAATCGCTGTGGTCTTTGATCGCCTGTAATAAATCAGATGTGCGTCCGTCATGCAGGAAAAACAGATGTTGGCCGACGCCCCACAGCGGAGCAGTGCGGAACTGGTCAGGGCCTGCCGAGCCCTGGTTGATGCCATCCGCCAAACCTTCGCCCATATGATGAAGCGCAAAGTCCGAATAGGGCTGGTAAGTTACTCCACCCATGCCGGTAAAAATCGAAGCCGCGCTGGTCATCGAGGGGGAGTGGCACAGAGCACAGCCAATTTTGTTGAACAGAGTCGAACCGTTTAGCGTTGATTGAGTTGGAGCTGCCGGAACCGGAGGCGCCGAAAGCCGCATGAACGCAGAGAAATTGACGATATCCGATGACATCTCCGATACCGTGCCGATGGTCGTGTTGTAATTTGGGCTATCCGGATTGCCATTCAGCATGTTGCTCGAATCCTCAGGGGTCGAATTGAACACGCAACCGGGCACAGCGCTGCGTTCATTCGGAAACAGTTCAGTTGAGACCCCCTGCTCAACGTTGTAGGCTTCTCCGGCGAACATCAACAGTGATTTGTTCTGGGCCTTCCAGCCGAAGCGCGTGATGGTGCCGTCGTTGCCGCTGGTATTAAAACTGCCGCCAATACCGAGCTGCGATCTCGCGGATTGCGTGGACGCCAAGTTAGCCAGCAGAGTGGCATCCGGCGTATTCTCCACCAGACCTAATCCGAAAAGTGGAGTCGGGACGCGGAAGATTACGTTGTTAGCGCCAACCTGCTGCGCAAAATTTGGCTGCGCTAGAGTGCAACCTGGAGCATCTGTGCGGCCGGCAATCGTATACAACCCGTGAACGCCGCCATCGAGCGAGCCATTCGCATTGTGCACGAAGCGTGCCTCGCGTACCGGTCCAGCAGTTGTGATGAAAGCGGGAACAATATTGGTTGCGCCATCAAGAGTGGCGAGCGCCACCTGCGGATTTGGAACCGGATTCTGGGGACTGCTTAAACCCGGACTGGCGCCGCCGATGATCGGCTGTGCATGGCACATGGCGCAGCTATTGCCATTGAACGTCGGTCCCAGACCAATGCCTTTCTCAATGGTTCCCGACACCGAACTTACTTCCTGGAACCGCAGAAAAGCCTGATTGAAGAAAGCTTGCTCATTGGCGTTGAGTGTGGGATAAGGTCCGCCAGCGCCTGAGGGACCGGGCCGTGGGCCGGGGTCTTGTTGAGCCCAAGCACCGATTGAAATCCAAAGGATAAAAAGCAAAGCTACGCCGATTGCATTCCATTTCTTCATTTTTAGACACTCCTTGGCGGCCAGACACACTACGACTTACGCCGTTTGGTGAAAGACGATGGCGTCGTGCTTGGACCACTCGAACGAGCACAGCCCCGGCAGCAATAGCCGGCGTGATCCTGTTCGTTCGAGTACAGTTGCGCCTTGGGCTCGAGTGGCCCCAGGTTGGAATCATCCGCTAAGAAAGCGGGTGATCAGAAAACATTGAAACATTGAGTGGCACTCTACTTTCGAAACGCGGCGCGGTCAACGTGCCCTTAGTGCATCGGGAACCATGCAGCTGGACACAAGAGTGCATTGCTCGGAAACATTCAGATGCAATGTCCGGATTCCCGAATTTGCCATCGGCCAAAAGTGGTCTTGGTTCAGTAAGAATGAGGGAATCATTTCGGCGCGGGAAGGATGACTATCGAAAGCAATCGCCCTGCGTTGTTTGTTGTTATGATTTACCAGATCGTGAGTCAGCATATTTGTGCTTCAATCCGCAGCACTTCGTTTATTCTTTGCCTTATCCCGGCTGCTATTCATGCAGTCTCGGCACGCCCTGTCAGTGCACCCGACGCGGTTACGACGGTGCCGGCCATTGTTTCTCCAGGCATAGTCATCGGTTTCGTCGGCGGATTTGTGAAGCACGACGACATGGTTCATAGCGCGGTCCAAGTGGCTGCACATCTCCGCCGATACCACCCGTTGGGCGTGCATGTGGAGGTTTTTGAGAATCGTCGCAGAGAAGAAGCTCACGCGGAAATCGTTCGATTGTTGGATACCGATCGCAATGGCACACTATCTGCCGAAGAAAAGAAAAACGCACGCATCGTTCTATACGGACATAGCTGGGGTGCATCGGAAGTGGTTACGCTGGCGCGAGAACTGGGAAGTGAAGGCATTCCAGTGTTGCTCACCGTTCAGGTGGATAGTGTCCCCAAGCCTGGGGAGAATGACAAGGTAATTCCCGCCAACGTCGCCGAGGCGGCAAATTTCTACCAACTGAATGGCCTTCTGCACGGCGAACCCGAGATCCGCGCCGCCGATCCGAAACGCACGAACATCCTCGGAAATTTCCGCTTTGACTACAAAGCGAATCCAATCGACTGCAAACAGTACCCATGGTACGACCGTCTTTTCATGAAGGCTCACACCCAGATTGAATGTGATCCCAAGGTTTGGACTCAAGTGGAATCGTTGATCCATTCGAGACTACTCGTGCAACATTAGGGACGAATGAGTAACTAATGAACGCGTATAACGTATGTCTGCTGTGAATTTAAGGACCGAAGCCCGAAAAAAGACTATTGCGAGTGTCAGCTGTGGTTTGAGCGCGGTTGTCATTCGTGGAGGCCGGGGTGACGGCAGCTTCTCTCGGCTGTAGCGAGAGCAGTTGCCGGAACAGCTTCAGATCTTTTTCCACGTCGCTGGGCGAAGTCTTACGGGTTGCGGCGGGCCGCAATTCCTGGCGAATTCGCGCCTCCATGAGTCTCGCGGCCAGTTGCGTCGACTCGGAACCGCTCGAAATGTTGGCTCGCGAAAGGCCCACTTGAGCCGAATTGTCATCCACGCCCATATGCAGGATAGGTTGGCCGAAAGTATCAATTCCAGGCATAGCGTTCGATTGCACGCGCTCCCAGGTTTTCACTTCCTTGGCTTTTCCCGCGTTCAAGGGCTCAATTGCGGAAGATGTTTGACTTAATTCGTCCAGTCGACTCTGGTAGCGAAGACGTTCATCGCGCGTCATTGGCGCATTCAACTGGTCGCTTGAATCCATGATGAGCGCGTTTCGCGCCGGGTCGAAGCCTTTATGGAAAAAATGCTCGGCTAGCAATCCACCACCGATGTAGGGATGCAGTATGACCACGGGCACCATATATTTCTTGGCAGCCATCACAGATTCCAATACTCCATGGATGGGTTTGCTGCGCCGGATTGCGCCCGGTACCTGCGGCACCAGAAAATCCGAGGTTCGTAACTCAGGATGGTGGTGGCTGTATTTGACAAGCATTTTCGCGATCTGCTTGGGAGTTGTGACCCCGAGATCGCCAACTACGCTGCGATGCAACGCATGCGGATAATAAAAGTTAATCACCTCTCGCACAAAATCAGCGCAGTTTCTTTTCATGAAGTTGTAACGCTGCCGGTTGGGCTGGCTGTTGAACTTGCTGATCAGCAGCGCATCTTGTTCTGGGCTGGTTTCAATTTCGAATCCATAGAGTGTCCGGTCATAAGCCGACCCGACCATTTCATACCAGTTTCCCTCGGGTGTTCCGCCGTCGGGGAGATCGGGAGCCAGTGATTCCAGATAGTTGCGACGATATTGATCTCTAAGGAAAGCAACCAGCTTTGCATCGGCGAACAGCGGGATGGCTTCCGGCCGATCGACCGCGTAAAGGTAAGGGATGAGAGGGATCGCAATCCAATCGTATCCTGCGATGCCGTCGTACCGGCTCAGGACTACGCCGGACTCGCCCTCGGCACACAGGCGCAGGATTATCGGCGATGCAGAGCAAACATTGCTCAGGTAAACGGCCACATGGCCGGTTCCAGCGAAAGCGCCATCATAGCTGTACGGTTCTTCTAGGAGCAGTGTAGCTCCCGCATGCGCGTACGGAATGCAGACGAGGCAAAAAAGAACGACCATGCAAAGCCTTCCAAGGCTCCAAGAACCCCTGGTCCGCGCGAAACCGATTTTTGCGCAAGCCTGCATCCTGATTTCCTGCATCCTCGTTTGATGACTGGAAAGCTCCATGTGGCTGCCCTCCCCAAGTAAGTAAATCGAGAAGTGTCCTGACGAAAGCTCTTAAGTCCCTGTCCACAAGGGGTTTGTACGACGTATATATGGAATCTCACAACAAGCAGAATTATGCAGCTTTTCAGAAGAAATACCAGATTACGTTGGGCTTGGACCAGGGAAGCCGCTGAAGATCGTAGGATCGATTCGATTTGAATGGTGGGCGCTGTAGGATTTGAACCTACGACTTCCACCGTGTGAGGATGGCACTCTACCGCTGAGTTAAGCGCCCACTGTCTGCGGCAAGTTTTTAATTATACACAAGCTCGCTGACGGCTTCCCGGGGGCGTTACTCCAAGACCTCATCGAGTAATTGCCCCACCGCTCTCTGTGCTTCCAGTATTGAATAGCGGTGGTCCATCGCTCCTGCTAGATCGGTGTTCGCAAAAGCGATCCGGCCGAACGGCGCATTGCGCAGGATATCTCGCGGTGCAGGTCGACCGTCCCGGCCAAAAAAGAAACCTGGTTGCGGACTTAGATAGGCGTGACCCCAGCGGTTCAGAATGATCCCGGCGATATCCCGCTGCGCGTCGAAACCCGAGCCTGCAAACATCTCCGTGAACTGTTCGCGGATTTGTCTTTCATAGTCGCTAAAAGATGTTCCTAACATTTCACCCCGGCCCCGATTACCCTGCTCCTCGGTGGTATGTCCCGGATAAGAATAAAGAATTTTCAAAGAAAGGACGATCGGCGAATCAGGGCCGATCGTAGAATCCCCGACGCCAGTCAGTGCCAGTTTGCACACTTCCATATAGTTGCCTATGCCTTCAAACCAGCGGCATCCACTCATTCCCATACGGTGTAGAAAACGCCAGTTCCGCACAGCTACGTTCGCCATCAGGCAAGGAGACCGGTAAAACTCCGCATACGCTTTGCGGTGAGCCTCCGGCAGATCCTTCACTATGTGCTTAGTAGTCCAGCTTCCGCCTGCCAAAACCGCCGAGCGTGCTCTAACCCGGTATAACTTGCCGTTTTTGAGGTAAGCGATGCTGACGGAGTTCGCCTTGCTCGGCTCGCCATCATGCTGCACAGAAATAGCAGTAGATGAGAGCCGAATCCGAGCGCTCGTCTGCGGAGTATCAAGCGCGGAGAAATTAACTGTGTTCCGCGTGACGTTCTCCACCATGTTCGAGCCGTTGTTCGAACCTTCTTTCGATCCATCGATCGCCGCCGGGATCAGACTCTTCAACAGCAATCGCGCAATCGTCGTGTTACCGCCCGGAAACATCTGATCCGTGTCGCCGGTTTCATCGTGCAAAGGATACAGCATTTCAAAGGCATAATCCGAGTAAGCCGACAAAGCATCAGGCCCAAGACCCGCTCCACCACCCTCCACGGGAGAAAGAAAAGTTCGAATAGTCTCGCGGCTCAGCCCGTACCTTTCCATGTAATGCTGTTCCAACGTGATCGAATCGAGATAGCGGGAAACAGCGTCTCCTTCGACCTTGGGATGCTCGAATTTGTCCCCTTGCACCGGAGTGCTTTTCAGCCAATGAAGCCACTCCGTCCGAGCCGTCTGGGAAATGGGAGCGCCTTCCAGTTTTTTCCCCACCGGATCGATCAACCACATCCCAGATTTCTGTCCGAATCTTGCGCCAAACCAAAAGCCGTATTGCCCATGCTCCAGTCCAACCGCCTCATAGGGAGTTCGTGAAAGAGGCATCTCCGGCCCCGGTCCGGCCCATTTCTGATATTCCAGCTTGGGCGCGGTTAGACCAATGGAGTCATAGAAACGCGCAAGAAAACTATTTGGATACTGCAGCTGATAAATCGCCGAGCCCTGGTGGGCAATCAACCGCTTGCCATCAACCAGAAATTCGTTTTGCTTGGCCTCGCCACCAAAGATGGGATGGTTCTCGAGAATCAAGCACGTCATTCCGGGGTGAGTTTGCCTTTGAAAGAACAACGCCGCAGCGAGCCCGCTGATTCCGCCACCAACAATGACGCAATCATAGGTCTCCCCCGCGTCGATAATGTCTTTCGGAAGCGGATCGTATATTCCATCGCGGATCGTATGCCCTGCTTGCAGAACTTCCAATGTGTTCCCGTTGGACGTACTGTATTCGCCGACGCCGCCGTAGCCAGTGAAATTGTCCTCATTCTTGGCCGCAAGAAGCTCCGCCGGAGTAGCCGGCCCGAGCAACGCAGCCCCGGAGGCCAGCAAAACAGAGCCGAGAAAATCGCGGCGAGTAATAGGTGAGTCCGCGCCCAGGCTGGCATCGCTCGGCACTTCGGACTTGGAATCTGGCATGAATACTCCGTGATCTAGCGCCGACAACGATGAAGCAATGATGACTGCGGCCTGCCATTGTAGCAAACCGGGGGAACAAGCTTTCGACACCCAAACAGCATCTTGACCACGTTCCCCGCTCCCGGTAGCCTCTTTACTATCGCAACTGTTGCCTCTTCATGGCCGCTTCCGACATTCCCGACGCTCGATCTGTAAGTGATTCACGGGAAAACACTTCTGCGCATATTCCAGCCCATGATGACGCGCAACTTTGTCCTCCGAACGGGGTTTCTACTGATGTGAGCAGCGTAGCCATTGATCGCGGGCTGCTGAATTTTGCGGGAGCGTCGTCTTCGTCCGCGCCCCCAACCATGGCAAATTCCGGCGAGGCCATTTCCGACGTTGACGTGATGCTGCGCGTGAAGACGGGCGATGAGTCTGCCTTCTCGTATTTGGTACAGAAATATCGCCGGCCGATGGTCGGCTTCATGTATCGCTTGTGCCACAATCCATCGACCGCCGAGGAGTTGGCGCAGGAAGTTTTTCTGCGCGTTTACCGCTCGCGCACAACCTACGAGCCGAGTGCCAAGTTTACGACTTGGTTGTATCGCATCGCGACCAACCTTGCCGTCAACCATGCGCGCGATACGCGGCATGAGCGTGTGGAGAATACCGTCCGCCTCGATGAGCCGGACCAGGAAACCGGTACCACTCCCGACCTGGCCGACGAATCGCTGACCGCTGAGGAGCAGATATTAAAGCGGGAGCGGCTGGCGGCCATTCGCAGCAAAGTGAATGCGCTGCCCGAGCGACAGCGTGAGGCCGTTATCATGCACAAGTATCAGCAGATGGATTACCGCGAGATTGCGGGCGTGCTGAAGCTCAGTGAGTCTGCCACCAAATCGTTACTGTTCCGCGCCTATGAAACATTGCGCGAGCAGCTGAAAGAATTCGTTTCAGGGAAGTAGAGGACGCAGTATGAATTGCAATCAAATCCGCGAACTTTTGCCGGACCTGGCCGCTGGCATGAATGCTGCAACAATAGAGCCGGAGGTCGAGAAACACATAGCATCTTGTGACGGTTGTGCCACGTATCTGAGTGACTTTCAGAAGACCATGGCGCTGTTGGACGAATGGCAAGCGCCCGAGCCGTCGCCCTATTTCGACACCCGCCTACAGGCGCGCCTCCGCGAAGAAATGGCGCGCCCGCATAGTAACACGTGGCTGAGCTGGTTGCATCGTCCGGCGTGGGGTATGTCGCTCGCCGCTATATTATTTGCTGGAGCACTGGTAATTGGCGTGGGCAGCAAGTCGATGCTTTCTCCGACTGAAGCCATCGTCACTAAGCCTCCATCCCTCACTCTGCCAGTGCAGCCCGGAACCGCCGTCGGCGATCTCCAGGCACTGGAGAGGAATGACGATTTATACGCCGATTTCGATGTACTCGATCAACTGCAGGTGCAGGACGACGTAACTGCAAATCCGTAAAATCTGACTCGTCGTGAGATGCGGATCGCCGCGTTTCCCGCAGCAGAGACTGGGCAAGCCCTGTTTCAATGGATTGAAGACTGAAAATATTTACTTAATGACAATGATGATGTTTGCGAGAGGTTTGTTGTAAATTCGCTGGGGCGGAACAGGGGACCGAGGATGTTGGGCCGGGAAGGAATTGCGAGCTGTCTGGCAGCGTTTCTGCTGTCGACGCCGTCGTTCGCCAAATCTTGGAATGCGCCGCAGCAACGGCCCCACCAATCTCATGTGCAGTACCAGCAGGGAAAGCCACATCCGCAGCAGCGCCCGCCTCAAGCCCATCCTCCGCTGAACCAGCCCGGTCACGCTGGAAACTGGCTGCGCCGCTATAAAGATATGTCACCCGCGCAGCAGCGCCGAGTGCTGGAAAACGATCCGCTGTTCCGCCGGCTTCCTCCGCAACAGCAACTCCGGTTACAAAACCAGTTGCACCGTTTTTCCAGCCTACCGCCGCAGCAGCAGGAACGCATATTGAGTCGCATGGAAGTCTGGGAGCACATGACTCCTGGCCAGAAAATGCAGGCACGCCAAGTATTTCAGCAATTCAGGCAGTTGCCGCCCGATCGCCGCCAACTCATCAATCGGACAATTCGGGGCATGCGTGACCTGTCACCCGAACAACGCGACCAGCTCATCAACTCCGAGCAATACCGGAACACATTCTCGCCCCAGGAACGCAGCATCCTCCACGGAGCCGCCCACCTTCCTCTAGCCCCTGGCGACGGCCTGCAAGCTGGACCGCTCGAATAATTATTTCGCGATGTTTATTTCGCGATCTTGAAGTTGCAACGCAGCCTATCGTCCCCGATCCATAGCCTCATTCGCGAGCCGATCCGCCGTCTGATTATGTTCGCGGAGGGCATGACGAATCTCAAAATGCTCAAGCCGTCGCACCAGTTGCTGCGCTTGCTCATAAAGCTTGCGCAATTCAGGATGCCGCACCTTATAGATCCCCTTCATCTGCCGAACCATCAGCTCAGAATCGCTAATCACCTTGAGCGCCTTGATCTGGTTTTCAGAAGCGTAACGAAGAGCCGCAAGCAGCCCCTGATATTCAGCGTAGTTGTTGGTATGGTGACCGAGATATTCGCTAAGCTCAGCCACCGGATGCCCCGCTGCGTCCTGTATAGCAACCCCATAACCCGCAGGCCCAGGATTGCCACGAGCTCCGCCATCAACGTGAGCAGTGTGCGCGGCAGGCGCGGATTTTGCAGCAGAGAAAAAATTGCTGGACTCGGAAGAACGCGAAGGCATAGAGAAAGTTTACAACGGGAGCGCTTTTATCTTCCGGTAGCCAGCCGCGTAGCCAACCGCTGCGGCAAATTAGCAGCCAGGATTTTCTCCTGCGCCACTCGCAGGTTGTAAGGCACGCGATAGAAAGTAACAATCCAAGCCTCAGAGTCAAACACCGCAAACGCTGCCCGCCAGTCCCCATCGCGCGGCTGTCCCACAGACCCAGGGTTGATGAGATAGCGGCGATCTTTGCGCAGCGGCAAGTCGGACGACTCGGCCTGCCCAACCGTACGATACCCGGGACGGTAAGCTTCGCTGATCTCGCCCTGCAGCGTGAAGCCACCCTGGATATGAGTATGTCCAAAAAACGTGACCGGCACAGGATTAGTAATAAGAGGCGCAATGGCGTCGCGCGCACTCACCATGTATTCATCTTCATCAAGTGCCGAACCGTGCACAAACTGGATGCCAGGAACTTCATCGAGCTGAACTGGACCCTGCGGCAGCAAGCGCAACCACTTCATGTTTTCGGGAGTGAGTTGATCGCGCGTCCAAAGTGTAGCCAAGCCGGCGACGGGGTTGAATTCGTCAAGGTTCATGAGTCCGCTGACGGCCTTGTCATGATTGCCGCGGACGAAAACGCGTCCTAGAGATTGCGCCTTAGCAATGACCTCATTGGGATTGCCGCCATAGCCGACGGTATCGCCCAGATTGACGACAAGATCGTAGCCAGGAGCAGCAGCCAGACAAGAGTCCAGCGCTTCGAGGTTGCTGTGAATGTCGCTAAGAAGAAGGATACGCACAAAGGGAGGATTATAGCTCGCTTTAAGCGATAGCTGGGCTTCGTGGCAGAGTTGGCTCAGGGATCAAAGTTGTCGTGTCACAGTGGGGCTCGTATCAGGGTATCGCTTTAGCGATACCGGAACGCGTGCAAAATCAGACGCCTCTTTAGGGATTGTGGGATTATACTTCCGCCAACTTGCGTTCCGGCAAGAAGTAGGAAAGCGCAACAAACACAAAGATGAAAAACGAAATGCGTACATCGACAAATGCCAGCGGCACCGACGCCATATAGAGGAGCAACGAGTAGACATTCTTGGACCGCATGCGGCGATGGTAGCGGAACTCGTCAGGGTTGTCGCGGTGATGCTGAGCGATCGCCATGCGCAGCAGCGCGAAAGACAAAGAACAGAAGCTCAAGACAACGCCATAGAGCGCCACCGCACGCGGATCGCGATGATTGTTTCCCATGAACGCGGTGACAAAAGGAACCAGCGACATCCAGAACAAAAGAAAGTTATTCGACCAAAGCAGGCGAGCATCGGCGCGGCGTGCCGCATGCAAAAAGTGATGATGATTTACCCACATGATGGCGACCACCACAAAGCTCAGAAGATAACTAAGAAACTGAGGCAGAATGCCCCGCAGTGAGGCGAGTGTAGTGTCGCGCGGAGGCTTCAGCTCCAGCACCATGATGGTGATGATTACAGCGATGACGCCGTCGCTGAAAGCTTCGAGACGGTTGGTGCCGATGCCGTTGCCGTCCATATTTATCAAAATATGCTTATCAGATTCATGTGTTTATCAGAGTTTAGGTGGATTCACGACTGGGCAGCGAGCCCAGTGTCCAGAACGGACTTCGATTAACGGAGGAAGTTCGACAGCACAAGCAGCGACCCGATACTGGCAACGAGGTTCGAAAGGACATCCCGAGGGAAGTTGCGCGGTGGATGGTACCGTCCCGTCGATAGTCGCGAGCGGAATAGAGCGGTCTGTCGTAAGCGACGGAATCGCCTTCAGCAGTCCCTGAGTATAAGGATGAGCTGGCGCGCGAAAAATTTCGGCTTTAAGGCCCAGCTCAACCAAGCTGCCTGCGTACATGACGGCAACGCGATCCGCAACGTGCGATACCACCGCAAGATCGTGCGAGATGAAGAGCATCGCCAAACCAAATTTGTGGCGAAGCTCGTTGAGCAGGTCGAGAATTTGCTGCTGAATGGTGACATCCAGTGCGGTGGTGGGTTCATCCGCAATCAGCAGTTGCGGACGATTCACAATAGCCATGGCAATCATGACGCGCTGGCGCATGCCTCCCGAAAGCTGATGCGGATAACTACGAGCGCGCTGTTCTGGGTCGGAGATGGCCACGTCGCGCATGCCTTCGATCGCTCGACCCCATGCCTCCGATTTCGAAATACGCCCATGAGCAAGAACCGCTTCTGCAATCTGATCGCCGACGCGCATCACCGGGTTGAGAGCAGTCATCGGTTCCTGGAAAATCATGGCCATGCGTGAGCCTCGAAGCTGGCGCAGTTGCTCGGCCGGCAGAGTGGTGAGATGTACGGGTCCATCGCCATTCTGTGAGTTCTTCTGAAAAGTGATGTCGCCCGAGATCACAGCGGCAGGCGGAAGCAATCCCATGATAGCCAGCGAAGTGATCGATTTTCCCGAGCCCGATTCGCCGACCAGTCCGAGCACTTCGCCAGGCTCGATTGAGAATGAAAGGCCGCGCACGGCTGCAATGGCCATGGTCGCAGCCATCCGAGCTGGCCCATTGGACGAAAGTTCCCGTCCAGTCCGCGGTTGCCGGAACTCAATGGTCAGGTTGCGGACGTCTAGCAGCGGGCTCACGAAGGCTATGGTATCAGCCAGAATTCAAATTTCTGGCGCCTACTTCTTGGGACGCGATTCCGGTGGCACCATTCCGGCCACCCGGTAATACACCACTAACTGCCCATAGTGTTCGCCCGAATGCTCGAGCAGGCCCCATGCCATGTCCGATACTCGCACCTGCTGATTCGCGAAAGGATCGACGATCAAATCGCTCATGCCCTTATCGCCTTTCATCTTGATTGCCGCCGCACCGTCGGCAAACGCCTTCTTTACAAACTCAACCACTGCGGCCTTAGTCTTGAATTGGTCGCGCTTGGGATCTTCTCCTGCCGGCGGTTTCAGCCCCATCGCCGGATTAGTGAAATAATAATTTGCATTCGCAGCGTGTAACAGTTGCTCGGCAAAACTCCGCTCCGCTGGTACCGGCTTGAAGTCGTACTTGTCCTCAGGAAAATCCTCCGCCATCGCAATCAACTTCCGTCCAACATCGTTCCAGTTCTCGAGCAACACCTGCGACGGCCCCACCGCTGGCTTCGGCGAAGTTTCTTTCTTCATCGTGTCTTGCGCGGCCGCGAGCGCCCCGAGAATTCCAATAGCAAGAATTATGCTTACGATTTGCTTTTTCATTTCGCCAACCCCTCCTCTGATTTCTTTACTCCAGTCCTGCCTTCGCCAGCATCTCCAGAAACTGTTTCTGCGTGCGCATATCGATCGACTGTGTCACCAGCTTCCCGTCCCGATCGTAGACAAAACTCTTGGGAATTCCCTCCACGACAAACAAGTCGTTTATTTTTCGCCCAAGATCGAGCAACACAGGGAACGAAACCTTTCTTTCGCTGATAAATGGCTCGACCTTCGCCGCTTCTTCATCGGAAATACCAAGCACCACGAAGCCCTTCGATCCAAAACGTTCATAAAGGGTTTCCAGATCCGGCATTTCCTTGCGGCAGGGCGGACACCATGTCGCCCAAAAATTAACCAACACAACTTTTCCACGCAGATCCGAAAACGTCCAGGTCTTGCCGGAAAGATCTTTCAGCGTAAACTCCGGATGCTCCCGTTTGCGGTCGTCCCCCTCGAGTTGAATCATCGCCGCTCGAAACTGCCCGTCATCCTTACCATTAAGAGAAGCATCGACGTGCTCATAACGCACCAACATGGCCAGCTCAACATATGGATATGCCGGCGCGCGTGCCGACGATGCCTTACCGCCCGCTTCGGAATCTTTCGCCTCAGCCCAAGGCACAGGCCGCTCACGTAACGTTTCGGCTAGTGTCGTCGCCACTTCCTGTAACGTGTCGTGTCCGAAATCGCCTTCGGTCGATAGTCCCGCCAAACCCACCGCCAGGCGCAACTTGTTCTCGCTCGCCGGAAGCTTGCGGATCTTCAGCGCGAGGTCCTTCGTGGTTCCTGCCCGCACGTCATCTGCGAGCCCGCGCAGCCCATGGATCTGATCCGCGATCGGCTTCTCGTCTGCGCTCCAAACAGTTTCTTTCTGGTGCGCCGAGGCGAGTTGCAGCGAGAACATTTGCACTGTGACCAATACTGCGACCCATACAACAAAAAGTTTTATCTCACGAATTAAGATTTTGATTTTCATAACTCACCAAGCTTAACAACAGACCCACTCCCGCACCAGCGCTGGAACTAATCCCGCGCACACTTTTCTGCTATGTTCCGGATGAACCGGCGGCATCGTCCCTCGTGAAGAGGATAAGCCGTCGTTCAAGCGCCTACGGAGAACTCGCTAATGAAATGGATTGCCTGCCGTGTCGTTACTCTTTCGATCTTGGTTCTGGTGTGTGCAACGTCAGTGGTCAGCTTCGCGCAAGACGAGGACACCACCGCCCGCGCCCAGGTCCTCGGCTTGGAAAAAGCCTGGAACCAAGCCTACAAGGCCGGCGACATCAAGGCCCTCTCTACTATTCTCGACAATTCGCTTGTTCTGGTGGAAGATGACGGTTCCCTCAAAACCAAGTCCGAGTTCCTCGCCAGTGTTAAAGCGCCCAGCGCCAACCAGGAACAAGTCGCTCCTGAATCGCTAACCGTGCGCGTCTTTGGAAACACTGCCATCGCGATCGGCGTGATCGCCGTCAAGGAAACTAAGGGAGGCAAATCCATAGTTCACCGCGAACGTTTCATCGATACCTGGATTAACAAGAACGGCAACTGGGTCTGCATCGCCACCGACGCCACGCCTATGACGCACGCGGGATCATAGCGCAGGATCGCAGCGCAGGATCATAAAAAGATCAGTCCCGCCCTTTAAGTCTTATCCTCTACAACGGAGCTTGTCCGTTAGGAAACGCGTTCGAGTGCAGTTGCGAAAGCATCGAGCGACAACGACCGCAACAGGTTGCGGCGCAGGCCGCGCTCGACTTCACTCAGACCTTCGGCGGCGCGCTGCACCCAGGCGAAATCCGCCGCTTCGGACATTTTCCTGAGTTCGCCGAGAATGTCCGTATTGCGGATCAGTTGCGGCGCTCCGGATTGCAGGAACATCACGTCTTCGAGCAGCGAGTAGAGAGTGCGAAGGAGGTTGTCGATTTTCTCGCGGCCTTCGGCGCCGGGACGGTAGCTCTCCGTGGTTTTGAACAACTCCGTGTGATCGCTGTTGCTGCCACCGAGTGCGGATTTCAGCATGATGAGCGCGTGATTGCGAGCGGCGATGTAGCTTTCGATATCGAAAGATAACGCGCGTCCGATTGCGCCTTCGCTCAGGCGGGCGACGAGGGTGCGCTGTCGGGCGTTCCAATCGGGACGAAGCTGGGAGAGCCGGCTCTCTATTTCTGTGGCGGCGATTGCGCCCAGATTGAAAATCATGGAGCGGGAACGAATCGTGGGCAGCAATTCACCGGCGTTTTCGGTGAGCAGAAAAATAGTCGCGAACTCGGGAGGTTCTTCCAGAATTTTGAGCAGTGAGTTGGCCGCTTCTTTCATGAAGGCCGAACCGGTGAAGATGTATACGCGTTCGCGGGCTTCTGCAGGACGATAGTAGATGGTCTCAATAACATGGCGAACCTGATCGACTTTGATCATCAGTTGCGGCGGATCGGGCGGAATGATCAGCACGTCGGGGTGAGTCTGGATGAAGAGCCGGGTTTCTTTTTTGTCCGTGTCGCGCAGATTTTCGCGGGCCTCTACGGCTTCGGCGAAGCGGGAGTCCAGGTCTTCGCATTGAACGATGCGGGTGCAATTCGAGCAGCGTCCGCAGAAATCGGGCAAGCCGTCACTCGACGGTTGCTCCAGACAGTTCATGGTGCGGGCGAGCATTAGAGCCAGCGTGTACTTGCCCGATCCCTGCGCGCCGGAAAGAATAACGGCATGCGGAAAGCGATTGCGGGCGAGCATTTCGCGCAGCCGATGGATGGTTTCGGGGTTGCCGACGAAATCAGAAAAGGGCATAAGTCTACTCGATGAATATTAGATCTTCAGCTTTTTCCGCACTAACTCTATGATAACCGCGTGCGTTTCGCTGGGTGTGCCGCGGGCGTTTACGAGGTGCACTCGCTGCGGCTCTCGGGCGGCGATCGCCAGGTAGGCGTGGCGGACGCGTCCGAAAAAAGCGCGGCTTTCCTGTTCAAAACGGTTCTCGTCTTTTTCGGAGCTTTTTTCTGACTTCCCGCTTTTGTGTTTTCGATTGCGACGCCGGGCGCGCTCGACGCTGAATGCCACTTCGTTATCCAGCAAAATAGTCAAGTCGGGTTGCAGGTTGCCGCAGATGATTTCATGCATCTGCTGCACAGGCTTCGAGCCAAGCTTGCGGCCTCCGCCCTGATACGCCTCGGTTGAATCGGTGAAACGGTCGCAGAGCACGATGCGTCCTTCAGAAAGCGCGGGCAGAATGATCTCGTGAATATGCTGAGCACGGGACGCGAACATGAGCGCCATTTCGGTGAAGGAAGAAAGTCCCGAGGTAGCCGTGTGCAGCAGCACTTCGCGAATCTTTTCACCCGTGGTCGTGCCACCCGGCTCACGCGTGGCGGTGACGGCGAGGCCGCGAGCGCGCAGGGAACGGGCCAGTTTCTCGAGTTGCGTGCTCTTGCCGCTGCCGTCGAGACCTTCGAAGGTAATAAATTTTCCGCGCGTAGGCACGTCGGAGATGATAGCAGGCGATCGGGCGGGGAGCAGGCGGGAAAGAAGCATTGAGTGGCAGCGCGAGGGTCGCCCCGGCAGCTCGTCGTTGAATCAATCCGCTAGACTGATATATTCGAAGTGCTGTTTTATAGTGTTGCTATAGGCACGGCGCGTCAATCCGGAGGGGGAATGGGAGCAGGTTCTCGTTGTGGGGTAAGAAACGTCTTTTGTCTCGTAATTTTTCTGTTGTCATCGCTTTTAGTTTTTGGATCAACTGGACCCACCGTAACGCTCTCGGTTGACGCATCGGATGCACCGCGCAAGATTTTCCACGCGCAATTACACATTCCGGCAAAGCCCGGCACACTGACGCTCTATTATCCGAAATGGATTCCGGGTGAGCATGGACCGACGGGCCCCATCACGGATTTGACGGGCTTGAAATTTACGGCGAGCGGAAAGACGCTGAAATGGCGGCGCGATCTGCTCGACGGTTTTACTTTTCATGTTGAAGTTCCGGAGGGCGAGAACGAAGTCGTCGCGAATCTCGATTACGCTTCGCCCGCCTCGTATGAAGCTGGATACAGCGCCGGGATGGCCGCGACGGAAAAGTTGTATATAGTCAACTGGAACACGCTGTTGCTCTATCCCGCTGGTTACCCTTCCGATCAACTCACTTATAGTGCAAGCTTGCGGCTTCCTGCGGGATGGAAGTTTGGGACGTCGCTGCATGTCTCCAATCAAGCGGGTAGCGAGATTCATTTCGCGCCGGTTTCGCTGACCATGCTGGTGGATGGACCGGTCCTTACGGGCGAATACTTAAAGGTGGTCCCGTTAAGAACCGAGAATCCGCCCGCGGAGCTTGATGTTGCGGCGGACAGCCCATCCGCGCTCGACGCTCCTGAAGAAGTCTGGGAGCATTACCGGAATCTGGTGAAACAAGCGGGAATTTTATTTGGCGCGTGGCATTACACCGATTACCACTTTCTATTCACGCTCAGCGATCACGTCGCGCATTTCGGATTGGAGCATCACGAATCGGATGACAGCCGGGTTGAAGAGCGGTCGCTGATCGAAGAAGACGGAAGGAAACTCAGTGCGGGACTTCTACCGCATGAGTACGTGCATTCGTGGAACGGGAAGTACCGGCGTCCAGCGGACCTGGCGACGCCTGATTATGAACAGCCGATGCAGACCGACTTGCTATGGGTGTATGAGGGCCTGACTTCATACTTGGGAGATATGCTCTCCGCGCGCAGCGGCGAACGCACGCCTGAGTTGGCTCGCGATGCACTGGCGCAAATTGCCGCGGATCTGGATCATCGTTCGGGTCGAGTCTGGCGCAATTTGCAGGACACAGCCGACGGCGTTCCAACCATGCAAGATGCTCCGCGTGGCTGGGAGGACTATCGCCGGGGGCTCGATTACTACGACGAAGACGTGCTCAACTGGTTGTGGGCGGATGTGATCATCCGACAGCAAACCAAAGACGCGAAGTCGCTCGACGATTTCTGCAAACTGTTTCACGGCGCGCCCGGCGGCCCGCCCATGGTGAAGCCCTACACCTTCGACGACGTGGTAAACGCGCTGAATCAGATCGCTCCTTATGACTGGCGTGGGTTCTGGACGGACCGCCTATCCAATCATGGTCCCGGCGCCCCACTCGGCGGAGTCGAAGGCAGCGGATGGAAGCTCGTCTACGACGAGAATCCTTCGGAATTGGATCGCGCAGAAAATAGCGACGGAAAATCGCTCAACGCGCATTACTCGCTGGGATTAATGGCCGGGAGCGATGGCGTGATTCACGATACGGTTGAGGGTATGATTGCCGCGAAGGCTGGGATCGGGCCGGGGATGAAAATTGTCGCGGTGAACGGCCGCAAGCTCTCTCCGGATGCCTGGCACGACGCCATTCACGCTGCGAAGACCAGTCCGTCGCCGATTGAGCTCATCATCGAGAACACGGATTATTTCCGCGTCGTGAAACTCGATTATCACGGCGGAGAAAAGTATCCACACCTGGTGCGGGACGAATCGAAGCCGGATCTGCTGACGGAGATCTATCGAGCGAAGTAAGAGGCGGGAAGCCTTATTGCCTTGTGACGTAAATTTCACCCGGAATTCACGGGAGCGCTATGCCTACGCGATCGCTACCGGCTCTTCGCCGACGGAAATCGCCTCGTCAACTGACTCGTCCAGCATAAATCCGAGAACTTCTTGGGGAATCGGCGCGCTCCACACCGGCGAAAATGACTGGCGATGCAGAGGAGAAGGGCCGTGCTCGCGCAGAGCAGCGAGGTGGCGCGGCGTGCAGTATCCCTTGTTCGAGGCCAATCCATACATGGGGAAAACCGGATCCCACGCGGAGATCATGCGATCCCGTTCGACCTTGGCAATGATGGAGGCGGCAGCGATGGATACGGAGAGCGCATCGCCATGAATGATCGGCTGTTGGGGGAGTTCGCAATCGAGCCTTACTGCATCGACCAAAAGATAGTTTGCCGTGGGCGCGAGTTGCTGAACCGCATGAAGCATGGCGAGACGCGAGGCCTGGTAGATATTGATCTGATCGATGCGGGCGGAATCCACGGCGGCTATGGCCCAGGCGATGCAATGCTGGCGAATTTGGAGTGCAAGTTCTTCGCGGCGCTCCGCTGGGAGGAGTTTGGAATCGCGCAGGCCACGAATGCGGTGCGCGGGGTCGTCGTTTCGATAGAGAATGACGGCTGCGGCGACCACTGGCCCGAAGAGCGATCCGCGGCCGACTTCATCGACCCCGGCAACGAGTTGCGCGCCAGAAGCCCATGCCAGCTTTTCAAACTTGAGAGTGCAGCGCAGTTTTTTCAGTAGGCGCAACTTGGCAGCGGAAGCGGAAATGCCACTTAAGGTTTTCGAGGAAGGTGCGGACTTGGAGCGAGAGTTGGGCACGGCACTTGCTCTGCATCTTCGCCGAAGTGGAAGCGCGAAGCAAGAGTAGATGTATTCGACGATTGCGTGGGAGCGGGGCTTTGCCCCGCTTGGACGGAGCTTTGCCCCGTCGCCACACAGGAAAAAAGTCGCTGCTTACTGTTGTTCGACTTCTTTCAGTCGTGCAGCCTTTCCCTTGAGTCCGCGCAGATAATAAAGCTTGGCGCGGCGAACTTTGGCGGAGCGGACAACATCAATTTTGTCGATGACTTTGGAGTCGACAGGGAAGATACGCTCCACGCCCTGGCCGAAACTGATTTTGCGAACGGTGAAACTGGGTTGCGCCCCTCGCTTCCGCGCAATGACGACGCCTTCGAACGCCTGCAGGCGCTCTTTTTCACCTTCTCTGATCTTGACCAGGACTTTGATCGTGTCGCCAGGACCAAACTTCGGAATATCGGTGCGGCGCGACTTCGCCAACAGTTTTTCAATAATCGGATTGCGCATAATGTTTCCTTCCTAACTTGTCTCGTTTATCTTGGCCAGCAATTTCTTGTCTTCCTCACTCAGTGCAACTCGCTCCAATAAGTCGGGACGGTTGCGCAGCGTCTTTGCCAATGCCGTTTTGCGGCGCCAGCTGCGAATCTGCTCGTGATTGCCGTTCACCAGAACTTCCGGCACCGTCATGCCACGAAAATTCGCGGGCCGTGTGTAATGCGGATAGTCGAGCAATCCGCCGGAAACACAAGTCGAACTTGGACCGTCGCCGCCGAGCTCCACATATTCGCCAAGCGACTCAGTGCGCGCTTCAGTGAACGACTCCTGCCGCGTCGAATTCTGATTACCCACAGCGCCCGGAATCAGCCGCGTTACTGTGTCTACAATTACTGCTGCGCCGAGTTCGCCGCCGCTCAGCACATAATCGCCGATCGAAACTTCGCGATCCGCCAGGTACTCGCTGATGCGTTCGTCTACGCCTTCATAGCGTCCACAGATGAGGACGATTCGACCATTCTCAGTCTGACTTAGCGCCGCAAGTTCCGCCGCCATCGTCTGGTCGAGCCTTCGACCCTGCGCGGAAAGCAGAATTACTGACTGCTTTGCGCCCGGGCTTAATCGCGCTTCACGCGACTCCACATCGCCGAACGACTCCAAACATTCAAAGATCGGTTCCGGCTTCAGGACCATGCCTTCGCCGCCGCCAAATGGGCGGTCATCCACGGTGCGGTGCTTGTCTTTCGTAAACACCCGCAGATCGTGAATGCCGATTTCCACCAAGCCCGTTTCCCGCGCCCGGCGGACAATTCCGTAATCCAGTGGTCCGCGAAAGAAGTCGGGAAAGATCGTGAGAATATCGATCTTCATTTTTCGTCTTCCGCTTTCCTTACTTCTGCTTCTCTTCTTTCGCCAGTGGCGCGTTTACTTCCAGCAAACCTTCCGGCAACTTCATCCGGACTAGCCTATGCTCCAGATCCAGCTTCTCCAGGTACGCCTCGGCGAAGGGAATTTCGTACGGCAGCTTCGCACTCTTCTGTTCTTTTCCCCGAACTACCAAGAGAGGCGCTTCTCCCGCGCCGAACTGCACGTCTTCAATCTCGCCGATCTTGCGCGGGCCATCGAACACTGTGCACCCGATCAAATCACTCAGGTACGTCCAGCCCGGCTCCAACTCGGCACGTTCACTATGCGGAAGCTGAAGTTCCGCGCCCACCAGCGGCTCGGCATCGGAAATCGTTTCAACGCCCTGAAACTTCAGCACCAGAAAACTCTTATGCGGCCAGAAATCTTCGATCCTGACTTCGCGGCGCTGTCCATCTTTCGTCAACGCCCACAACTGCATGTCTTGCCGGAAGCGGTCCGGAATGTCGGTGTGCAATTCGACCGCTACTTCACCGCGGCGTCCCTGCGTCTTGATGACAACTGCCAGGGTAATCCAATCGCCGCTTGCGTCTAGTGCCGCCATTGACGCTATTACTCGATAATCTCTAAAGCGTAGCGCTTGTCCAGTTTCGAGCCTGCCGCGCTCAGCACGTTGCGCAACGCGCGGGCGACACGACCGGAGCGTCCAATAACTTTGCCCAAATCCGCCTCGGCAACTTCAAGCTCGATGACGGTTTCGTCGCCATCCTCGTATTCGTCGACAAAAACTTCACCCTTGGCCTCGACAATCGCCTTGGCGATGTATTCAATCATGGCGCGCGGGCTGGCGCTAGGCTCGATCATTGTTGCTCCTGAGACTGACTGCTCCTGAGTTGGCGAGAGTTAGGACGACTAGGCGACCGAAGCGGCTGCAGCCGGCGCGGGAGAGGCAAGCAGTTTTCTGACGCGGTCCGAAAGCTGGGCGCCTTTCGAAACCCAATGCTCAATGCGCTCCCGTTTCAGATCGAAAGTGGCCGGATTGGTCCGTGGATTGTACGTTCCCACGACTTCCACCGGACGGCCATTGCGAGCCCGTTCCTTCTCAATCACCACTACACGATAATATGGTTGTTTGCGCGCACCAAAGCGCGCCAGTCGGATCATTAACACAGACTTCAGTATCCTTTGCCCGGAAGAGTCCGGCAGATTGAAACAACGACGTACAGACAAACCATTATTATGCCGGAGGTTAGCGGTTTTCGCAATGGCCTCGCGCTGCCTATCTCCGGTAGCGGAAGCACTCCACCGCATGATCGTTCACCATCCCCATAGCCTGCATGAAGGCGTAACAGATCGTCGAGCCGACGAAGTTGAAGCCGCGTTTCTTCAGATCCACGCTCATCGCGTCCGATTCCGGAGTGCTCGCCGGAAGTTTCTTTCCCGAACGCCAGGCGTTTACGCGTGGTTTGCCTCCGACGAACTGCCAGATGTAGCGATCGAACGAGTCAAACTCTTTTTGCACCGCCAGAAATGCCTTGGCATTTTGGATCGCCGACGCGATCTTCAACCGGTTGCGGATGATCCCCTCATCGTGCAGCAATCGCTGCGTCTTTCGCCGGTCATAGCGGGCGATTTTCTTCGGATCGAATCCATCAAAGGCCGCGCGATAATTCTCGCGCTTACGCAGAATTGTGTCCCAGCTAAGCCCAGCCTGTGCGCCCTCCAGAATCAGGAACTCGAACAGCACGCGATCGTCATGTTGCGGGACTCCCCATTCGCGGTCGTGATAGAGAATCGATAACTCGTTACTCGCCCACGTGCAGCGAACGACCTTCTCTTGAGTTGCGTTCATTAGGATTGCTTTCACCGGAAATTTCGCTATCGCGAAGACGCTCTTGTTCGTGTTCAGTCGATTCTAGCGGAATTCACAAACCGAAAAAGTTTAACTCAGCGGTTTGAAACTTTTTTCTGGCTGGCATCTCTTATCACGGTGCGTCCCCTCAACCGGAGGCAAACTGCAGTTGCTTCGGCAGTCCTTTCCACGGTTTAGCTGCTCGCAAAATTGTTTAACAAAAAAATGTTTAAAACTCAAGGAGCTTAATATGGTTAGGACACAGCATCTTCTGTTGACCGCTATTATGGCGATTGGCACAATACTGCCCGCCATTGGCAAGACCCAACCCAATAGCAATTCCGCGAACGGCGCGGTGTTCGTCATGACGAATGCGGCCGATCACAACGAGATTATCGCCTACAAGCGGGGCGCAGATGGCTCGCTAATGGAGGGCCACAGTTTTCAAACCGGCGGCAGAGGTAGCGGCGGTACTACGGACCCTCTGGCATCCCAAGGTTCTCTTACCCTTAGCCAGGATCACTCACTGCTCTTTGCGGTCAACGCGGGCAGTGGCAACATTTCTGTGTTTCAGGTTCATGGTGCCAGTTTGTCGCTCTTGGGCAAGACACCCTGCGGTGGTAGTGAGCCGGTAGCTGTGGCCCAATACGGCAACCTGGTCTACGTCGTTAATGCCGGAGGCAGCAGCGATGTCGTCGGTTTCGCCCTGGAGAAAGATGGACGACTAAAACAAATTCCGGGTGCCATCGCCTATCTTTCCACTGGCAACTCAGGACCGGGGTCGCTGTCGTTTAGCCCCGACGGCCAATTTTTGCTGGTAACTGAAAAAGTGACTAATAACATTGATGTCTTTCATGTTCAGATCAATGGCACTCTGGGTCCGATCAAGGTCAACGCCAGTGCTGGTCCCGGCGCATTCTCGGTGTTGTTTGCGCCAAACGGGGCGGCACTCGTCGCGGAAACCGGTCCTGCTGGAGGCGACAACGCATCCGCTATCTCGTCCTATGCAGTGGCCGCCAACGGAACTCTGTCTCCAATCAGCACCAGCGTTCCGACGTTAGGCGCTGCAACCTGCTGGAGCGCTATCACGCCAAACGGCAGCTTTGTATACACCTCAAATGCCGGCACGTCTACGATTTCCGGGTTTGCGATCAGTGGGACTGGAGCGTTGATGCCTCTAGCCGGGACAATCTTGGGAACCAATCCGAGCGGAAGTACGAATCTCGACATTGCCATTAGCTCGGAGGGCAAATTCCTTTACAGCTTGAATTCTGGTACGGGCACAGTCAGCATCTTCGCAATCAATCAGGACGGCACGCTGACCAGCCTTGGCGACGCGACCGGACTGTCAGAATCCGCCGGTTTCAATGGAATAGCGGCGATTTGAATTTTGGTGTTCTGTGAATGTTCGTGAGTTGCGGACCCAGTGCCGCAACTCACAACTTCATGCAATGATCTCAAAATAGTCACTAACAGTTACTTGCCGCTAAGAACCCCGTCGATCTCGCGTAACTCGTCGGCCGAGAATTTCAGGTTCTTTAACGCGGCTACATTGTCGTCCACCTGCGACACTTTGCTCGTACCGACCAGTGCGCTGGTGACGCGCGGATCGCGCAGTACCCATGCGACAGCCATCCCCGCCAGCGTTTGCCCGCGTTGCTTCGCGATTTCATTGAGCGCGCGAATTTTGGTGAGTTTGTCTTCTCCGATGTCTTTCTTCTTCAAAAAGAAATCGCGAGCCGCACGCGAATCACTGGGAATTCCGTTCAGATAGCGATCTGACAGCAACCCCTGCGCCAGCGGACTGAAGACGATTGATCCCACGCCTTCTTTCTCCAGCACGTCGAGCAATCCCTGTTCAGGATCGCGCACGAACATCGAATACTTCGGCTGATGAATCAGGCAAGGCGTTCCCAAACCACGCAGAATCTTGACCGCCTCCGCCGTTTGCTTGGCGTTGTAAGCCGAAATGCCCACGTAGAGAGCGCGGCCCGAACGCACCGCCGTGTCGAGCGCACCAAGCGACTCCTCCATCGGAGTGTCGGGATCGGGACGATGATGGTAGAAAATGTCGACATATTCGAGCCCTATGCGCTTCAGGCTCTGATCCAGGCTGGCCAGAATATATTTGCGCGAGCCGAGATTGCCGTAAGGCCCGGGCCACATATCCCAGCCCGCTTTGGTCGAGATGATCAGCTCGTCGCGGTAGGGAAGGAGATCTTTTTTTAGGATCTGACCAAAGGTTTCCTCTGCCGATCCATATGGAGGGCCGTAATTATTGGCCAGATCGAAATGGGTGATGCCGAGATCGAAGGCGCGGTGCAGCATGGCGCGAGAGTTTTCGAAGTTATCCGCGCCACCGAAGTTGTGCCACAGCCCGAGCGAGATGGCGGGAAGTTTGATGCCGCTGTGGCCCGAGCGGCGGTATTGCATGGAGTCGTAACGCTTATCATCTGCGACGTACACGGCGGCTCTCCTCAACGAAAATAAGAACGCGAATCATTCTACAAGTCAGTCGTATTTTTCGTAACGGATCGAAGTTCGATCCCAACCCAGACTCTTCAGCAACTCACGGTTCGCCTTGACCATCTTGTCGAGACCGCAGATGTAAGCATGCATGTCGCTACGCATTCCCACGATTTCTCCGAGATGTTGCTGTACATATCCTCGCAGCCCTTTCCAGGCCGAGTCAGCGCGACTCAGTGTAGGAAGAAAACGAAAGTTGGCGTGTTCAGCGGCGAGCCGCTCGAACTCTTCGCGATAGTAAATATCCTGTTCATGGCGAGCGCCAAACAGCAGCCAGAACTGGCGTCCCTGATGACGGTCACTCTCAGCCAGCAGCCAGTGCAGCATGGAGCGGAACGGCGCGATGCCAGTTCCCGTGGCGATGAACACAGTGTCACGCAAGGGTGGGCGCAGAATGAAATCGCCGAAAGGGCCCTGAAACGAAATCTCCGTGCCATCTTCGAGATTGCAGAGATAATTCGACATGAACCCGTCCGGCACACGGTTCAGGCAGAAGGCAACACGCCCGTTCTCGGATGGCGGGGACGCGATCGAATACGCACGCGTAATCTCCTCGCCATCGGGAGTGTCGGCCTTCACCGAGAGCCATTGTCCGGGGACGAAGCCGAAGCGAGTTACTCCACTCACTTCAAGTTCAATGTGTCTTGTAAACTCGGAGAGCGAAACCGAGCGGAGCACGCGGGCATCAAAATTTTTGAACTGAGCCATCGTCGAGTTAGATGATTGTTTCCCCTTATGGGACGCGTGAGTTCACGCGAATTGACACCGCCAGGTGGCTGCCGTATGTTCGGAAACAGAGAAGTGGAATCGGAAAATCTCTTTATATCTATCTTCCGAAAGGGAAGGACTCATGAGCGAGGATGCGAAGAAGGACGTGGTTTCGCGGCGTGGATTTCTGGAAATGGGATCGGCGGCGCTGGCAGCTGCAGGAATCTTGTCGTCAGCGGATGCCGTAGGCCAAGAGCAGAAGCCGTACCCGAGCAAGGACGATAGGAGCGCCAGCGCTCCGGGTCCAGGCAATCCGCCACTCGATGCGCAAAATCCGGATTCTTTCTTTCCACCACCCACAGACGCAGGCGGCGTACAGGCGTTCAAATATCCTTTCGGGCTCGCTCACAAACGCATGCAAGAAGGTGGATGGTCGCGCGAGGTCACGGTTCGGGAACTTGCCGTCTCCAAGTCGATTGCCGGCGTGGACATGAGATTGACAGCTGGTGGCATACGTGAGTTGCACTGGCACACAGCGGCCGAGTGGTCCTTTATGCTCTATGGAAATGCGCGTATTACGGGCCTTGATTTGGACGGTAAGAGCTTTGTCGCCGACATCACTGAGGGCGATCTTTGGTACTTTCCGACGGGAGTTCCGCATTCCATTCAAGGTCTTGGTCCCGACGGTTGCGAGTTTCTGCTGGTGTTCGACGATGGCAACTTTTCGGAATACGAAACAGTGCTGCTCACTGACTGGATGGCGCACACGCCTCACGACGTGCTCTCAAAAAACTTCGGAGTGAGTGAGCAGGCGATGGAAAAAATGCCACGAAAGGAAAAATTCATTTTCCAGGCTCCGGTACCCGGCCCTCTGGCTGCCGATTTGAAGGCAACTGCTGGCTCGCTGGGATTGTCGTCGCAGGAATTCGCTTTTCGTACGGCACAGTTGCCGGTTACGAAGCGCACCATGGGCGGCGAAGTGAAGATTGTTGATTCAAGTAAGTTCAAAGTGTCCACCACGATAGCAGCGGCGATCGTCACCGTTCATCCGGGAGGGATACGCGAACTGCACTGGCATCCCAATGCCGACGAATGGCAGTACTACATCAGCGGTACCGGAAGAATGACCGTATTTGCCACTGGAGGCCGCGCACGCACCATGGATTTTCAGGCCGGCGACGTTGGCTATATCCAGAAGACGCTGCCCCACTACGTCCAGAATACGGGCGACACCGATCTGAAATTTTTGGAGATGTTCAAGAGCAACGTTTATCAGGATTTGGCGCTCTCGGAATGGCTTACGCACACACCGCCAGAGTTGGTGATCGCACACCTGGGAATTGATAAGTCCACGCTCGACGCCATGCCGAAGGACGAAGTCGTGGTGATGCCGAAATAGCGCGAAAGCGGTGAGTTACAAAGCCACCCGCCGCTAGACTAATCAATAACGTTATACTGTGCGCAGCTCTGGAGATGAGGCGGCATATGTGTCGCATATAAGCCTGTTTTGCGATAGCTGGCATTACTCTTCTCCTCGCGTCACCTCTCAAGGCGCAGACTACGCAACCCACCGCGACATTTACGTCCTCCACTGAATTAGTCTTAATTCCCACTGTCGTCAACGATAAGTCCGGTGCCCACATTGCGGGCCTCCATAAAGAAGAGTTTGCTCTTAAGCAAGACGGAAAAGCTCTTCCGATAGCGGTCTTTGAGGAGGTAGAAACTAGTTCGGCTCGGGTGCGTCGCTCGGAGGGGGAGCATGGCTCCTTCAGCAATCTCGAAACGGGCGGCAGCGACTATCACCGTCTCAACATCATTGTTTTGGACTTCGTCAATACCCCGTTCTTCGATCAGGCCAACGCCAGAAACGAACTACTCAAATTTCTTTCGGAAGCCGCGGAATCCGGTGAGCCAATGTGTCTGCTTGCTCTAACCCGCGGCGGCCTGACTTTACTCCACGATTTCACAGATGATCCGAAGTTGTTAGCCGCAGCACTCCGTAAGACGGAATCCAACACCGCGCCGCTGATCCACGAATCTGCAGTGGATCCCGGGCACCCCCCGCCGAGCGATGCGATGAGCGCACAGCTTACGAAGCTGATTAGAGGACAGTTGGAAAACGAGGCTCAGCTAGCATCGACAGAGACTAAAAATACAACTTTTATTACAGTCCAGGCCTTTCAGCAAATCGCGAAGGCCTTTCGCGGTTTGCCCGGACGCAAGGCGCTTATCTGGGCCAGTTCTGGTTTCCCATTCTCGTTGAGTCCGCCTTCCGCCCTTATGTGCGACCCAGCTTGTCCAGTTCATCAGCGGGATGAGGTGCAATCGTCGTATGACAATCTCTGGAGAATGATGAACGATACTCAAATCGCCATCTACTCCGTTGATCTGCGATCGGCTGCTTCCGGCACGACGGCGGATGAAAATACTTTTACTCATCCCTATGACGTCGGAGATCCCCAGTTCGATACCGAAGCGCAAGCGCGATGGAAGCGACAGGACACTGACAGTGCACTTCAGATATTTGCAGAGAGCACCGGGGGGAAAGCTTTTCTAGGAAGCAACAATCTGGTCCAGACCTTTAGGCAGGCCATTCAGGATGACAGCAGTTACTACATGCTTGGCTACTACGTCAGTCGAAGCAGCACCAAGCCGGGATGGCATCAGATCTCGGTGACGACCAGCAGAAAAGGCGCACACGCACGCTATCGAAACGGCTTCTTTCTTTCCCGGGACACGTCCACAACTTCCGCTCGACAAGACGTGCAATTAGCGCTGATCTCTCCGCTTGATTTCGTAGGCGTGCCGGTCTCTGTCATCTGGTCTGGCAGAGGCGTTGGCAAGTCTGCTGGCAAGACAACCGTGCGATTCGATCTTGTGATGCCGCCGAACTTCGCCTCCGTGGATGAATCGGATCAGAATCACATGGTGGTTGATATCGCCGCCGTGGCAAGAAATGCGAATGGAGAAGTGGTTGCTGAATTCTCTCAGCGCATCGATACCCACCTGAAATCAGACGGCTTGGAACAAATTCAGCACAACGGCATGACCTACCGCAATGGTCTACAGCTTCCACCGGGAGAATACACCGTCCGCTTTGTGGTCCGAGATTCCTTAGGCAACCGCATGGGGAGCGTCGCCGCTCCTATCAAGGTAACCCTGATTCCTGGCGGCTGAGGCTTTCTTACTCCACTGTCACTGACTTCGCCAGATTTCGCGGCTGATCCACATCGCAGCCTCGGCGCACGGCGATGTGATAGGCGAGCAGTTGCAGCGGGGCGATTTCCAGAATCGCCGACAGTTCTTCCGGAGCCGGCGGAACGAAGAGGACGTGATCCGCTTCTTCGCTGATCTCTTTGTCACCCGTAGTGGCTAGCGCGATTACTATGCCGGAACGCGCCTTAACTTCTTTCAGGTTCGACATAGTTTTCTCATATCTGATCATCGACTGCGGACTGTTTACATCGCGTGTGGCGATAATTACCACTGGTAGATTCTCGTCAATCAGCGCATTCGGGCCGTGCTTCATCTCGCCTGCAGGATACCCTTCGGCATGGATGTAGGAAATTTCCTTGAGCTTGAGCGCGCCTTCGAGCGCGATGGGATAGTGAATGCCGCGTCCGAGGAAAAGAAAATCCTGTGCGCGGACATATGTCTTCGCCAGTTCGTCGCAAGCCTCATCCTGAGTGAGAATCTGCTCCAGCTTGCCGGGGATATGAGTAAGCTCCTGTACGGCGGCCTTGGCTTGTGCGGGGGTCATGGTGCCACGCACCTGCGCCAGATACAAAGCGAATAAGTAAAGAGCCGTAAGTTGTCCGGTGAATGCCTTGGTCGAAGCCACGCCAATCTCAGGGCCAGCGTGGGTGTAGACGGTTCCGGCGGCTTCGCGCGTGATCATCGAACCTACCACGTTGCAGATGGCCAGCGTCTTTGAGCCTTTGCTCTTAGCTTCGCGTTGGGCAGCGATGGTATCCGCTGTTTCACCAGACTGCGAAATCAGCAGGGTGATTGTGTCCTGCCCCAAAATTGGATCGCGATAGCGCCATTCGCTGGCGTAATCGACTTCGACCGGAACCCGGGCCAGGTTTTCGATCATGAACTTGCCCGCGAGTCCGGCATGCCAACTGGTGCCACAGGCGGTGATATTGATTTTCTTCAGTGCTTTGAACTCAGCTTCACTAACCTGCATCTCGTCGAGGAAGATGGCGCCGGTATCTTGCGAGACGCGGCCGAGCGTGGTGTCGCGGACAGTACGCGGCTGCTCATAAATTTCCTTGAGCATGAAGTGCTTGAAGCCGCCTTTCTCCGCCATGATCGGATCCCAAGTGATACGCTGCGCTTTCCGCTCTATCGGATTGCCGTCGAAATCGGTGACTTTCACGCCGTCCTGGGTGATCACAGCCAGATCGCCATCTCCCAGGAAGAAAAGGTCGCGCGTGTGATCGAGGAGTGCGGGCACGTCGCTGGCAACGAAGTATTCGTCCTTGCCGAGGCCTATTACGGCGGGTGGTCCATTGCGCGCGGCGACGATCTTGTTTGGTTCGTCAATCGCGATCACGACCAGCGCAAACACGCCGGTAAGTTCCTTTACGGCTTTGCGCACAGCTTCTTCCAACGAAGGATGATGACCGTTTCCGGTTTGCAGATAGTGCTTCTCCACCAGGTGCGCGATGATTTCCGTATCCGTTTCGGTGGTGAATTTATGCCCTTCGGCAATTAATTTCTTTTTGAGCGAGAGATAGTTCTCAACAATTCCGTTATGTACGACCACGATTTTGCCGGTGCAGTCGCGATGCGGATGGGCATTTTCTTCGGTAGGGCGGCCATGCGTCGCCCAGCGGGTGTGTCCGATGCCGTAGGTGCCATCGAGCGGCTTGAGGCGGATAGCTTCTTCCAGATTGCGCAGCTTGCCTTCGGCACGGCGAATCTGCAGACCTGCACCGTTTCCGGCCACTGCGATTCCCGCCGAGTCGTAGCCGCGATACTCCAGCTTTCTTAGGCCTTCAATGATGACGGGAACAACCTGCTTTTTACCCACATATCCCACAATGCCGCACATTAGATATTGTCTCCTTGACGAAATGCATCGGTGGGGACCGGTGATTGTTCGGGTGCCCGTCAAAACAAGCGGCAATCTAGTCTTCGAGGGAGAAACGAAACTCTTCAATCACCGGATTTGTTAGAACTTCGCGCGCCATCCGCTCCACTTCCACTTGCGCGTCATGCTTTGAGATGCCGCCGTTGAGCGTGATTTCGAAATACTTTCCTTGCCGCACGTCGTGCAAACTCTTGTAGCCAATTTTCGTGAGCGCGCCGTGGATAGTTTTACCTTGCGGATCCAGAACGCTCTTCTTCAGCGACACGTAAACGTAGGCTTTCATCAACTCTATGATTATACGTCAGAGGGCAGCAAACCGAACCGTGGTTTTCGTTATAGGAGGCATTCATTCAGGCCACTCACTTTGGTGGCGTCGAATCCCTAACCTCTTTAAAAGATGACAGTTGGCGGTCTAATTCCGCAATGGCCTGCTCAAGAATCTCGTGGTGACGAGGGCTGCTGGCTGCCTGTAGTTGCTGGGCTAGATGTCCTCTGGAAAGAAGCAGACCCTCACGTTTACGATTGCGTTGCTGGTCATCGGGCGAGAGCGGGGTGCGGACGGCTGTCTGCCACTCCGCCATTTCTGCTTGCTGCTCTTCTACCGACTTACTCTCCCAGCCACGTGCCATTTGAGTTCCCACAGTACTGCGCTTGTCATTGCGCGGTTCTGGGCACGGCAATTATCTGGATACTAGTCCGTGCCTTCCAGATGAAAATCGGCCTAGTCGAAGGAGTGTTTCTGTCGCTCGCTCATACTGATCTGCTAAGGTCGGAAGCGATCGGCTTTGCAGGCCCGGCAATACGACCTCGGTCAGCAGGCGGAGGCAAGCCCCGATGGTTTCCAATCGAAGCCGAAAAGCACTCTCGGCAATCTGAGCACCGGATGCTGCAATCTCTGGGTCAGAACTCCGTTGCGCGGCTTGACCAACTTTTGCAAGCGCCGTCGCGGCGTGGCCCGCTTCTCGAGCGTAGATAAATGCCGCCCACGCGCGCTGTCGCTTAATCTCGCGAAACTTCTTCGACGATAAATTGTTGCGAAGAAATGCTTCCTCTTCCGAGTCGACCAGGTTTCTAAACGCCTCAATGTCGAGGGACCGGAACGCGAGGACGGCTTTTTCTAAGTCAACCCCACGCGCGCGGCCGCGGAGGGCAACATACACCAAGATCCCCAGCGCCAAGAACGCAACGGCGACAAGAGTCCAAGCGGCGATCAGTCCCTGAGCAAGTGTTGCAACTCCGTATTCCAAGTCTCTACCTCATCGCGGGAAACGACCGTGAGGGATGCAGGTTTAAGTTCGGGCGCCAGCAAATACCCGACCCAAATCAAAACACAAATTAGGTAGGTGCCGGTGGTCAGCAGATTCAAAAATTCCATCCATACCCCACTGGTGAAATCCGGACGAACAGCGTAAATGGCAAGATCGACGCTGGTCAGGATCCCAAGACCCAGCGTGATCCCGAATGCGGGGCGACGCCAGGACACACCCAAGAAGCGGGAAAAGAGCAACAAGGCAAGGAGCGAGCCACATTGAACCATGGCCGCTCCCCGGTTGACGACGTATAAACTGGCAGTCAACCTGACACTATTGCCGATGGGCACATAGACAGCAAGCAGAACACCCACTACAAGCAACAAGCCTGTCACAACTTGCAGCGATCGCCTCGCCGTCACCTTCAGAAACTGAGATTCACGAAACAAATCTTTAGAAACTTCGTCAATTACCCCGAAACGCAGAGCGACGCTAAGCACCAGCGTGGCGCAATAAGCATATGCATATTGCTCTCCCGTTACACTTGGGACGAAATAGAACACGAACAGCAGAATAAACTCAGCAATCTCATAAAGCACATAGGCGAAAAAACACGGGAACTCTCGGTACAAACGGCGCTTGTAAAGTACAACCGCAAGCACGCCTAGAAGCACATGCGGCGAGATCCACAGGAAAAGCGCCAGCAGCCTGTGCCAATTCATGGGGAGCATTGCAGTGCACTATAGCCCTGACATCGCTCCTTTTCAACTGAGAAACCCGCCGCGAATCTTTCTTGGTTTAGCCATGACTACTTGGTGCACACGCCGGCGGGAGTGCAATTGAACGGATTGCCATCGGCCAGACTTGGAAGTGCCGCGGTTGTGAGGAACAGTGCTATTGCAGCTACAGCCAGCATGAGTCGTTTCACGGTAGTTCTCCTTTGCGAAAGAATTCGCACCGTGATACATTGCAGGCGGCATAGTGGTTTTCTGAATTTAGTTCACATCCGATGTTTTTCCGGAAATCGTAAATTCGATGAGACTTAAATCCGCAATCGAGGACTTTGAAGCGAATACCCTAGGCGCTGTCCCGGGGTCATTGGGTAGACTTTTCTACGTTGGTAGATTGCAGGGCAGCAATGGAACGGGCAATGGAAGGTATGAGCACTGGGGTTTGGCCAAGGTGTATGGCGACGAGGCTGCACAAGACGCAATCCGTGTGTCCCATCGGATATTGCTTTCGGAGATTTTGAAAAAACCTTTGGCTGCGCTGCTTAAGGATGTGCTGTCGTCATGCTCGAACGAGCGTCTGACGGAAAGGGACTTTCTGGCGAGGCTGGCGCAAACTTCTCCTAAGCCTCTTTCTCCAGCTGCCCGGGCACATCTCGGGTCAGTGTTGAACGCACTTTCGGCGTTGGTTGAAAGTCGGAATAATGCCAATCTCCAAGGCGCATCGCAACCCCCACCACCTGCCCAAGAATCTCGGCCTCCTGCGGATATTTAAGAACTCGCACCGAAACGGGAGATAGGGGATGAGGCTGTAAGACGATGGAGTCCCGCTTGACCGAGCACCAGCAACAGGTATGTCCATCGCGCATTTCGACAAAGTAAATAGGCCTCTCGAACTCCGAGCGCCATATTCCTTCTCCTACCTTGTTCTTGGTTTCGTCCACTTGCACGAAACTCCCAGGCGGAAGAATGGGATACATGGTGAAATCTTCCGATCCGATGTATCCATATGTGTATCGATCGTCTGCAAACAGCTCAAGGTAAGCCATGGGCACAGTTCCCCATTGCTCGATTGCCCGCCTTAAGTCCGTCGTTTTCTGGAGCGAGAATAGCGGATCGAGCCTCGTCGGCATCCGTACCTGCGTGACATTGCTCAACGCTTCAGACAGGTGAGATTTCTGCGGACGTCCAGAACCAATGTCTGCTGAGATGCCATCAAGTTCGAGGCCATAGAAGGAGAGTAATTCCCGATATTCTCTGCGATAAATAGCGGCAAACGAATAGAGCCGAAAAATACTCGGGATTATGCCTTTGGTTTCGATGTCGGACAAGCGGCTGGGTGGAATTGCGAATTCCTCACTCTCAAATCTCCGCGCAATCTGGTTACTGGCCAGTTCCACGTCCCTCATACGATATCCGAGGGTTTCTCTCAGCGCCCGCAGCCTCTGCCCGCCATTAAGTTGCACGACCCCTAGCCTCTTGGGGACATTCTACCATCGCCTCCGATTGGCAATGAACGCGAGCTCCCCATCTCGGTTTTCGGATTTTGGAATAGAAAACCCCGCGCGGGCGTAGTGCAACTGCTTCCAAATAGACTTGGACGTTTACCACCGGTCGTGCCAGGTGGCTGATCTCGGTAAGCGTCTGTTCGGCTTTCGTAACAGGAAATTCGCTTTGTTGCTTGGGACACGGAGGCATAGTAAAAATACCCCTTCCGGAAGCACAGGCCGGAAAACGTGTCGCAGAACCTGAGGGGGCTCCCCAAGCGGGGAGGACGAGATTGGTTCCAATGTAAAGAACCAACACCTGCGACGCAATGTTGAAAGAGTCCCGCAGCTTGGCAAGCTGCGATGACCCCCAGTTCCTGCTCAATACAATCTGCCCAAACCCATCGCACTCGGCAGGTGCAGGAGGCGTCTGCGTGTCAGGAAACAGACTTGCGGTTGAGGAATATTTTTCGTCTGAGCACAACCGTTATCGGCTGCTGCTCGAGATCACCGACGTGGTAGCGCAATCCCAGAGTTTGCCCGACGCATTCAAGGAACTCGCACCCGCGGTGCTGGCCCTGACGGGAGGCGAGTTGTTGAATCTTTCTCTCTACGACCCGCGTCAGGATTGCATGCTGACTCAATACTGGAAAAAGAACCAGGAAAGTGGAGAATTCGGCGCTTTCCCTGTTGATGATGCGGCGAGCGGGTGGGCGTGGAAACATCAGAAGGTGGTCGCCATTCCCGATACCGAGCGCGAGCAGCGTTTTTCCAGCTGCGTGCCTGTATTACTTAATCACGGCGTCCGATCGTATACCGTTCTTCCCATGAGCACGCCTTCACGCCATTTTGGCGCATTGGGCTTGGGTAAGGTGGTTCCTGAGGCGATGAATCGCGACGATATCGAATTCCTCTCTCGCGTCGCGGTGATGGGGGCGCTGGCGCTGGAGAAGGATAGAGCAGACCGTGCCTTTGAGGAACAGCAGAGCCTGGTCGCGATCAGCCGTGAACTGAGTTCGTGTCTCGAGTTGGAAGTGTTGCTACCAGTAATTCTTTCCAGCATCCGCAGCATCGCGCGCTACGACCGGGCCGTGCTGACGCTACTGGACGAGGACGGCAAGCGCGTCCACTGCTATGGAGATGCTCTGGAATGGGAATCTCTTCTTAACCACGGACATACGATTCCGCTTGAGCAATCGCTCTCGTTGCAGGCGATCCAGATGCGAAGCGTTACATTTTTTACTGTCGCCGATTTGAGGGAAATAAGCGACCCGCTGGCGAAAGCCATGTATGAAGTCGGAGTTCGGTCGGTTTGCTGTGTGCCCTTGGTCGCGGGCAATCGGATCTGGGGGACGTTGAATCCGAGCAGCATGATCGACAATGCTTTCGGGCCATCCGAGGTTGATTACTTGCAGCAGGTAGCCAATCAGATCGCGGCAGCGCTGCAGAATGCGCACGCTTACCGTGAAATCGCACAACTCAAAGAACGTCTTACCCAGGAAAAGCGTTACTTAGAGTACGAAATACGCAGTGCGAATCGATCCGACGATATCGTGGGCACGAGCCCAGCCTTGAAACGCGTGCTGGACTATGCTGCCATTGTCGCCGATACCGATTCCACCGTACTCATCACCGGCGAAACCGGGACCGGCAAAGAACGCATAGCGCGCGTGATTCATAGCATGAGCCGGCGCAAGGAACGCAATTTTATCAAACTGAACTGTGCTGCTATTCCCACCGGGCTGCTCGAGAGCGAATTGTTTGGCCACGAAAAGGGAGCGTTCACCGGCGCAGTGAGCCAGAAACTCGGCCGACTTGAATTGGCGGATAAGGGCACTTTGTTGCTCGATGAGATTGGAGAAATTCCTTTGGAATTGCAGCCCAAATTGCTGCGTGTTTTACAGGATCAGGAATTCGAGCGCTTGGGAGGCAACAAAACGATCCGGGTGGACGTGCGGGTGATCGCCGCCACCAATCGCGATCTGATTCGTGCCGTCGAAGAAAAAGAATTCCGCGGCGATTTGTTCTACCGCCTGCACGTGTTTCCTTTACATCTGCCCGCCTTGCGCGACCGCCGTGAAGACATCCCCATGCTCATCCGTCATTTCGTCGAAAAATGCGCGGCCCGGCTGCACAAGCGCATCGATATAGTCCCTGACGAAGCGATTGAAGCCATGAAGCGCTGGAGTTGGCCGGGAAACATCCGCGAGCTGGAGAATTTTATTGAGCGCTCCGTGATCCTGTCGGAAGGCAACCGGTTGACCCCGCCGCTCGGCGAACTGCGCGAGGAAATCTCACGGCAGCCAGCCGATGCCGACGTTACGCTGCGCGACCGGGAACGCGAACACATCATCGAAATTCTGCGTCAGACGCGCGGCGCGTTGTCGGGCCCTTCAGGCGCGGCGACCCGGCTTGGACTCAAACGCACCACCCTGCAGTACAAAATGCAACGGTTGGGAATCTCTCGCACGGATTATTTGAGTTAAGAATCATAGCGCTAGAAATCATATTGGTCACCGCAGCTCATCCCCACACAAGCAACGCTGAATCCGTTCCAGGTACGGGTGTAAGCGATGCTACCACTTTCTGCCTTGCGCCCAGCGTCCGCATCCTCCAAGATGTTCTGTACCTTATGCCGCAAGACATCGCCCCACCCCCGGCGCATTCCGCGCAACTCGACCCATCCGCGCTTGAAGCCGCTCTCCGCCGCCATCTTCGAGGAGAGGTCCGCTTCGACTCCGGTAGCCGCGCTCTCTACGCTACCGACGGCTCCAATTATCGCCAAGTCCCAATCGGCGTCATAGTTCCTCGCGATAGAGAAGATGTGCTCGCCACCGTTGCCCTCTGCCGCGACCATGGCGCTCCGCTGCTCGCTCGCGGTGGAGGCACGTCTCTCGCGGGACAATGTTGTAACTCCGCAGTCGTTCTCGACTTTTCGAAATACATGGCGAAGATCCTCGAAATCGATCCCGTGCGCCGTATCGCTCGTGTCGAACCCGGCATCGTCCTCGATCAACTCCGTGCCGAAGCCGAGAAACACCACCTTACCTTCGCGCCCGATCCTGCTAGTCACGAGCGCTGCACGCTCGGAGGCATGATCGGCAACAACTCCTGCGGCGTGCACTCGATCATGGCCGGTAAAACCGACGACAACATCGAAGCGCTGGAGGTCCTCACCTACGGCGGCCAGCGCATGCAAGTTGGTGCCACCAGTGCGGATGACTTCGAGCGCATCATTCGCGAGGGTGGACGCTGCGCCGAAATCTACACTGGCCTCAAGTCCCTCGCCGACCGTTATGGCGAGCAGGTCAGGCGTCAGTTCCCGAACATTCCGCGTCGGGTTTCCGGATACAACCTCAACCACCTTCTACCCGAAAGTGGTTTTCATGTAGCGCGCTCGCTCGTCGGCTCCGAAGGCACATGTGTCACGGTTCTTGAAGCAACTTGCCGCCTGGTTGAGAGTCCGCCGTCGCGTGTGCTGCTGGTCATCGGATGGCCCGATATTTATATATGCGCCGACCACGTCCCGCAGATTATGGCGGGCACAGATATAGATAAGGAGCATCGCCCCATCGGCCTCGAAGGTTTTGACGACATCATGGTCAACGCGAGCCGCCGCAAGGGTATGAACCTCGAAGGCCTCGCGCTGCTGCCCGAAGGTTGTGGCTGGCTGATGGTCGAATTCGGAGGTAACACAACTGCCGAAGCTGAAGCACAGGCGCACCATCTGATGGAGACGCTGGATCGCTCCGCCGCTCCGCCGAACATGCGTTTGTTCACCGACCCGCGCCAAGCCAAGCGTATCTGGGATATCCGCGAATCCAGTTTGGGTGTTACTTCGCACGTTCCCGGCGAGCCACTGCGCTGGGAAGGCTTCGAAGATTCCGCGGTCGCGCCCGACAAACTCGGAGCTTATCTCCGCGACCTGCGCAAACTGATGCAAGCCTTCCACTATGAGGGCTCGTTCTATGGACACTTTGGCCACGCTTGCGTACACACGCGGATGGACTATGATCTCGAATCCACCGAAGGCGTGCGCAAGTTCCGCCAGTTCATGGAAGAGGCCGCCGATCTCGTAGTCCGCTACGGCGGCTCGCTCTCGGGCGAACATGGAGACGGCCAGGCTCGCGCCGAACTTCTTCCCAAAATGTTTGGGCCTGAAATTATGCAGGCCTTCCGCGAATTCAAATCGCTCTGGGATCCCGATTGGAAGATGAATCCGGGCAAGCTCATCGAGCCCTATCGTCTCGACGAAAATCTCCGCCTCGGCGCGGACTACGATCCCTGGCAGCCGGAGACGCACTTCAAGTTTCCCGACGATCATGGCAGCCTTGCGGCCGCAACATTGCGTTGTGTTGGAGTCGGCAAATGCCGCCGCGACGAAGGCGGGGTCATGTGTCCGAGCTTCCGCGTTACGCGCGATGAAGAGCACTCCACTCGTGGCCGCGCTCATCTGCTCTGGGAGATGACAAAAGGCGACGTCATCAAAGACGGCTGGCAGAACGAAGCCGTGAAAGAATCGCTCGACCTTTGTCTCGCGTGCAAAGGCTGCAAGAGCGATTGCCCGGTCGGCGTCGATGTCGCGACTTATAAAGCAGAATTTCTGTCGCACTACTACGAAACCAATCGGCGTCCACTGAATGCGCTGGCATTTTCGAACATCGACCTGTGGGCCAGAGCTGCTTCACACGCACCGGGATTGGTAAATCTTACGACGCAACTTCCTGGCCTGCGCGATCTCGCTAAACTGGCTGGTGGAATCCCGGCCCAGCGCCGCATTCCAGCGTTTGCCCCGCAGACGTTTAAACAATGGTGGGAAAGTCGGTGGAGCGATGGGCACACTCGCCCGTCCAGCGGAACGCAGCTCCGCGAAACAGGCTCCGTTCTCCTCTGGGCCGACACTTTCAACAACCACTTTCTTCCCGCGACCGCCAAAGCCGCCGCAGAAGTCCTCGAAGCCGCTGGTTTCGACGTACGCGTCCCACATGCTCACCTCTGCTGCGGCCGGCCACTCTACGACGTCGGCATGCTCGATCGCGCCAAGAGCCTGCTGCTTCAGATCATGAACGAGCTGCTTCCTGAAATCGAAGCAGCAACGCCCATCGTTGTACTCGAACCCAGCTGCGCCGCCGTCTTTCGTGATGAACTCACCAATCTTTTTCCGAAAGACGAGCGTGCGCAAGCTCTCTCGAAACAAGTTTTCCTGCTTAGTGAATTTCTTGAGCAGCACGCCAAAAATTTCCCGCTTCCCAAGTTACCGCGCCGGGCGCTCATCCACGGACATTGCCATCACAAGGCCATCATGAAGATGACCGCCGAAGAGTCGGTCCTCGATCGCATGGGCATCAGCTTCACCGCGCCTGCTCCCGGTTGCTGCGGCATGGCAGGAGCGTTCGGCTTCGAGAAGGAGAAATACCAGATCTCGAAAGCTATCGGCGAACTCGAACTTCTGCCTGCCGTTCGTCAGGCTCCCACCGACTGGCTCATCGTCGCCGATGGTTTCAGTTGCCGCGAGCAGATCGCGCAGGAAACCGACCGTCACGCCTTGCACTTAGCCGAAGTTCTGCAAATGGCCATCCGCGAAGCTACCGAAACCCCTGAAGGTTTCCCAATGTTCGATCCCGCGCCGCAACATTATCCCGAAGACGCCTGGGTGCGGCCGCACCAGGGCGCTATCGAAAAATCCATGAAGCGCACCGGCCTGGCGATCGCTGGAATCGCTGCCGGAGCGGCACTTCTATTTGCGCTGGCCAGAAAGCCCTAAGCCCGTGTGGCGCGGGCGCCTCGCCTGCATTCCCGGTGCACAATCCATGGCAAGCTATTCATAATAAATAACTTAGCAATCTATTCCCCATCCCTCCCTGTTTCTGGGACAATAGACATAGACACTTGGGCCTCCTCGTCGCGGCTTTCGGTCCCGTGGCACTTCGGATCGCGCCGTGGACGTTACAACAAAACAGCAAGAAAGCTGGACCCTATGGAAACCGCAAATCCAACCGTCGTAGACCCGGTCCTAACGTCGCTCCCATCTGCAGTCACCGTCCTGAACAAGTCCTTGCAAGGTTCGGTCCTGGTGCTGATCCAATTCGACGTCTGCGAGGAGATTAACCTCGACGCACTGCGCGATATCTTTGGTGCTCGCCGGCAGGAAGCTAGCTTCAAACATCCTGCTCCTGGGTACGTCCGCTTTCAACGTGCTCCTGTGGTCGAACCGGTTGAGCCACTGATCCTTGAGAGCGGCGAGCGCCTTGACGTGCAGATCAAGTACTACGATTACGGCGTACTCAGCGTTGTGTTCGAGCTGCCATTTTCTGGCGATTGGGATACGCTCGTCCGCCTGGCCAGCCGCTGGGTTTGGGACACCGATTTCACCAGCTTCGCGCAGAAAATCGTCAAACAGAAAATAGAACGCGCTCGTCCTGCGCTGGTCAAACTTTACGACAGCTGGCTGCATGAAGATTATTTCGTCTTCCATGTGCGCGACATTGCCGGCAATCCTACGGCGGCTGAACTGCTTGCGACTCAAGGTGGACGCATCGCTCAGATCGTCCGCGGCGAAAACGTTCCGCTCTCTGACGGCGAGCAGCAGGAGATCATGCAGTCGAAGATTTCGTACTATCCAAACGACCTTGCCGTGATCAGTTGGAACGGCGCGTTTCTCTACGACACTTCGAGCGGCGCTGAAACCGTCATTCAACTGCTGGAATATGCCAACTCGCAGCTTCTCGAATTTCGCCATTATGACGAGCTGCTGACCCGTGAACTGGCGAGTGTTTACGATTTCATGGACCATGGTTCCGGCATCTGGGCGCGTTGGCGCACGGCGCGGCGCGCCAGCCGATTGCATACCGTCCTGCTCGATGTGGATGAACTGACCGAGCGCGCCGACAACGCCATCAAGTTCCTGAGCGACATGTTTTCCGCGCGTCTCTACAAAGTCGCCGCGTCCAAGATCGGCGTGAGTGATTACAAGAACCTGGTTAACCAGAAAGTCCACACGGCTGAAGAGCTCTACCGTTTCATGGTCGACCAATTCCATCAGAGCCGCGCGTTTGTGCTGGAGCTGATGGTAGTGATTATTTTGATCATCGATTTAATCTGGTTGTTTAAGGGATCGACACCGATCTAGGGCGGTTCTCAGTTCCCGGTTCGCAATTCTCAGGGAGCGTACCGCATCCCGTCGGAGGCCGGCCTTCTCATCCCAGCTGATTACGACAGCGATGCTCAAATGGGGCTATAGTTCGTGGCAGCTAGCGAACCCTCCCTTGGAGGTAAGACATGAAAACCGCGCTCATTGCGATGTTTCTGGTGATGTTCCTGGCACTGTCCGTTTTTGCGCAGGGCACATCTTCTCGGCTCGCATTGGCTTGTGGTCCAAAGGATGTCACCTTCACGGTCAAGATGGACCCCTCGCACGAACCGGCAGAGCCCGAACCGGGGAAGGCGCGGGTTGCCTTCATTCAGGATGACAGCATGTGGGGCGAGCATCAACATTATGTGATGAAGATCGGACTTGACGGCGCTTGGGTGGGTGCCTACAAACAAAATTCTTACTTCACCGTGTCCGTGGACCCGGGGGAGCATCACGTGTGTGCAAACGTGCAATCGAAAGCTTCGATTGGGCGACTGTTAGCTCTCGCGCATTTCACGGCGGAGCCCGGGAAAATTTATTATTTTCGCACCCGTTTTTTTGGTGGAATGCCAGGCATAGAATCGGCTCCCCCGTACGTGGATCTTGAAACAGTCGACAGCGACGAGGCTAAGTATTTGATGGCCTCTTTTCCCCAGATAACTGTATCGCAGCCCATCAAACCGTGACATGTGGGGAAACCTGGCGTAGGCGCTCCTCACGATTGGCGTAATATTGCCATTGCAAACATCCACCTGTGGTCCCAACGATATCAGCGTTCTTTCTCCTCGCCGTCCATCCGGCACCTATAGAATCAATCCAAATCATGGTCTTCGATCGGAGAATCGGCAATGACGAAAGATGAGGCCTGGAATCTGGCCAACCTTTGGATCGCGGCGTGGAACGCTCACGATTTGGATCTGATCATGACCCATTATGACGATGCAGTCGAGTTGACTTCGCCAGTTGCCGCCCAGCTATTAGGCACATCGGATGGAAAGGTGGTCGGAAAGGCAAGCTTGCAAGCCTACTTTCGACGAGGACTCGAAGCCTACCCGGAACTCAACTTTCGCCTTGTGGACGTGCTGTGGGGCGTAAACACTGTGGTGCTCTACTACACAAACCATAACGGGACGCGAACCGCAGAATTTATGGAGTTGTCAGCGATCGGGAAGGTGGCAAGAGTTGTGGCGAACTACGGCTCGTAGAAAGTAGCAACCCCAACCGTCGGCTATTTGTCGTCCTCGCCAATCCCAAAGTAAGACTGCCTTGAACAATTTCGCCTACAACTTGACTGAAATTCATCGTAAACTGCACTGATAGCCGGTCTCTGATAACGGTGTCTGACAACAACAATGAACGATATCTTCCGACTACTTCTGGAGTCTCGTAAAATCCGGCTTGGTCCACTGGAACAGCGGCTTCTGTCCGCTATGTGGCAGCGCCCAGAAGGTAGCACGATACGCGAACTCCGAGACCGTGCCGACATCGGACGAGCCTATATCACTATTGTCACAACCCTGAATCGGTTGCGGAAGAAGGGTTTAGTAGACCGGATCGCCGTCGAAGGATCCAAGGTAGTGACATTCCGATACGTGCCTCGGTTCACTATGGCGGAAGTAGAGCGAGATGTCGCGAGCAACGCGATCCGTCAGGTTCTGGGTTTGGATGTAGCCGGGCCAATGCTGCTTTCACGCATGGTAGAAGAAATCAGCGAACACGATGCCGAGTTGCTTGAGGAGCTAGGGCGCCTTGTGGATGAAAAGCGCCGCAATAGTCCAAAGTGACTATGCGGAAATGCATAGACTAGTCATTAATTACTGTTGGCGGAAGGACATCTCACAGCGGAATACCGGTGGTATGGGTTCGGAACTGAATGCCAAATTGTTTCACTGTCGGCAAGCAGCACGAAAGGTGTATGATTATCGCCGTTTTGTGAACCTAAAAGCTTAAGCCGAACTCAGAAAGCTTTCATAAGATGTTTGCGCTTAGAATCGCGGTTTCGCTCGATTGGTTCCTGCTGCTTTACTGTCTGCTGTCAATTCTGGTAGAGACGGTATGGCGCGCCGTGAGACCTTTACATGTGGCACAACGGAGCGTGGCCACGATACTCTTCGGGTTGCGGATTCTCCCGCTCGCAGCTTCCCTGATCATTACATTCGCTTTGGTCGTGCCGTCACAGCTAATGGAACCGATACCGATCAATGAGGCCATGGGCGCGATCCCGCTCGCCCTCGGTGTTTGCGCTCTTTTATTGATTGCTTGGGGCTTCTTCCGCGCAATCGCAGCCCAATCCAGGACTACACGAGCAGTGACTTGCTGGCTGGAAGGCGCGCGTCCTCTGAAAGTCAATGCCAACTCCAACTCCACCACCACCACCACCACCACCTTTCAGTCTCGACGCGAGAGTCCTCCGCTCATTGTAGTGGGGGTCCGCCATCCCAGAGTATTAGTTTCAGAATCTACGGTTGCCCTGCTGGCTCCTGACGAGCTCCGCATGGCGCTGAAACATGAACTTGAGCACATGAAATCTCGCGATAACTTGAAGAGGCTCATCTTGGTTTTTTGTCCCTTTCCCGGCATGGCCAAGTTGGAAAGTGCCTGGTCGCAATCCGCGGAACTCGCCGCCGATGATGCAGCCGCCTCCACTCAGCGTGATGCTCTTGACCTGGCCGCAGCATTGGTCAAGCTTTCTCGCTTGGTTCCTGTCAAAACTCCGGTCTGCAGCACCCCCTTCGTCGCTGGCTCCATTAGCGAGCGTGTCGCGCGTCTTCTTGACTGGGATGAAGCGACCAAGTCGCGGCGCGTGCGAATTCGCACTTGGTTCTTAATTCCATTTGCGATAGCTGTTTCGTTATTGGTGAGCGTTGCGCACCGCCCGGTGCTGACGCTCACTCATGAAGTCACCGAATGGATCGTCCGCTAGCCGCATCAATCTAAACGCCTGTCGAAAGTGTGCGAGACATACTTCCGTCGCCTGGTTTCAACAATTGATGGGTTTTTACTTTCGCGGAAATCCTTGGACGTAGCCGTGAAACCCACCGCCAAGACTGTCATTTCGGCAATACAGGTTCTCCTGTATTGTAGTTGCGCGTAAGTTCCGCCTAGGCTACTGGCGATTCGAAAAGGCATCGGTTTTTAAGGCGAAATAGTTAGGACTTCTGATTTCAATTCACCTAAGCATATTGCATGGAGGATCCTCTATGAAACACTTCACATTCTTCTTGGTTGCAATTGCAACCATGGCCGGCCTTGTCGCTCTCATTGCCCCTGCGCCAGGACACGCGGATGGGGAATCCGCCCCCTTCGTTACCGAAATGCCTCAAGGGTACCGCGACTGGAGGTGGATCTCCTCGGCCCATGAAGCAGGCAAGCTCAACAGTTTGGGCGCCCTCCTGGGCAACGATGTAGCGATCAAGGCCTTCCGGGAAGGAACGCTTCCGTTTCCGGACGGCACGATCCTTGCGGCTTTGCATTACCGTAACGTCCCATCAGATGAAAACAACAAAATCTTTGGCCAGGTCCAATCTTTCGTTCCCGGAGCCCCCACGAACATTCAGTTTATGGTCAAGGATTCAACCAAATACGCCGCAACCGGCGGCTGGGGGTTCGGTCACTTCGCGGACGGCAAACATGACGACGCGGCGTTTATGAAAAGCTGCTTCCCCTGCCACGAGAAAGCCAAAGCGACCGACCTTGTCTTTACTCGTTATGCACCTTGATGCTGAAAAGATGCTGAAAGCTAGAGCAGCTAAAAACTAGAGCGGAAAGGAATGAGACGACGGGGGCTGGCCTGCCTTAGCGCCACCCACACGTCGGCTGCCCCACCCGACGAAAAAATGGTTTTCGCCGAAGCGAAAACCATTTTGCGTCGAAGCGTCCCCCTCGTCCGCTCAGCCGCGAACCAGACCTTCCTTTAGAGCAAATCCTTGATCGTCGTTTCCATGGTGACGCGCGTCCCCGTGATCGTGCCGACGATGTAGGCAGTCGTCTTTCCTGCGGGATCGGTGCCTTTCAGAGAAAACGTGCCGCTGGAAAGAGTTTCCGTCCTCCGACAAAGTAACCGCTTCGATGACCCGAGTCGGCCCGGTTGGATTCCCGATCCCGCCCGGATTAGTGGTATCGTTGTCGCTCCACGCGAAGTGATTGACTCTGTATTTGTTCGGCCCGACTTTCTCCCAAATGCCCATGCAGAAATCTCCATCCTGAGGTGGCCGCCCCGAATTCATGATCTCCGTGCCATCGCCGTGCCAGACGATAATGGCATTGTCGATTGGAGTGCCGTCCGGTGGTCCTTCACCAAACTTCGTTGTGGAACCTTGCGCCGGTGCATATTTGGCAGGCACGATTCTATGATTTCAACGTGTGGACTGAACACAAGCGGGTGGAGAAGCTTCGTTATATGCATCGCAATCCCGTGAAGCGCGGGTTAGTAGCGGAACCCGAGCAGTGGCCGTGGAGCAGTTTTCGGGATTACTTGCATGGGCAGACGGGGAAGGTCCAGGTGAATGACACCAGCGTGATGAAGATGCAGCTAAGAAAACCGGCAGCATGAGCGGTGGCAGCACCCGCCCCTTGCAAAAAACGCAAGGAGCGGGCCACCCAAAGTTTAACCTGTCCCGGGCTATACTTGGTGGGCGAAGGTGGGCCACCCGCCAGACCCGCTAGCTACAGTCCCCTCGGGCGGTTTGAACTGGGAAGATCCGTATATGTATGTTCAACGTTAATGGTAGCAGGCGAAACCCCGCGTCTTGGTATTGGTCAGAACCGGGGTTGAACCTTAGTCTGGGTTTCGGGGAGCGCTAGATTCGGATGCGAGACACGATGAAAGGTTTAATTCCGTGGTGGGTGAGCGCAAGGTTCGTCAACTGTCCTGACAGCAGGAATCAATGAGTGTTCGCCTAGCATATGCATACGTTCGTCTTCTTTTGGTGCTCGAACTACTGCTTTTCACAGGGTCCCTATTGCTACACTTGAGCGTATGTATGGGAGCAAGAAAGCCTTACGCTGAATACGGCTTAATGTTGTTTCGAGGAACGGTTATTGTAGGAGTTCCGGCAACGGCGTTTATAAAGGACGGCCTTGGGTGGATGGACCAAATCAAAAGTTGCCCGCAATGGATGTGGAAGGCAGCTCTGATACTAGGAGTGTATGGGCTTTTTATTCTATGTCTACAGGTAGTTTTTCCAGAAGGTGCGTCTATCTCTGAACAAACTTTGGCAGTATCTGGATTTCCACTTGGCTTTGATGCAATATATTTGTGCATGCTTTACTCTGTTCTATGGCCACATTACCTAGATAAATCCGAGGTTTCCCGTCGCGCACTACACTCGGTAATCTTAGTAACTTTGGGTATCATAGCTTTCCTGGCCTACCGCGCTGGATATTTGCGCCATCCTGAGAGCTACTGAGGTTGGCAAGCGGGGGGCTGGCCCACCCTTGCAGCGTCACTGAAGAGGCTGCCCCATCCTCGCGTCTTTCGGCGAGGGTAGGCACGATGCTGCGGGCCGCGTTGGGGTTCGATTACAATTTGTGCCGAAGCATGATCAACAATCTTGTCGTGGCCACCTAATCCATACATTCCGCCCGCATCCCATGAACCTCGTATAATCCGCCTGTGACCGGACCTGTTCCCACCCAACAACAACTTCGTACGCCCGTCTTGCGGCGTTCGTTTCGCAAGTCGTATCCCATAGCGGTTCGCGGCGAAGGGGTTTACGTCTGGGATACCGACGGCCATCGCTACCTCGATTTCTCGGGATCGGCAGCGGTGAACTTCATCGGTCATGGCGTCCGCGAAATTACCGACGCCATGGCAGGGCAAGCGCGGCAGTTAGAGTTCGTCCATAGCAGCCAGTTCACGACCAAGGTCGCTGAAGAATTCGCGCAGGAGTTGCTGGATTTTGCCGGAGAAAATTTTGCCGGCGGAGCTGTCTACTTCACCTCTGGCGGATCGGAATCGGTCGAGACCGCGCTGAAACTGGCGCGCCAATATCAAGTCGAGATCGGCGAAAGAAATCGGCATCAGATCCTGAGCCGCCAACAGAGCTATCACGGAGCGACGCTCGGTGCGCTGTCGGTTTCTGGCAACAAGAAGCGGCGCGAGATTTATCTGCCGATGGTGCGCGAGTTCGAGCACATCGGCATTCCGTATTGCTATCGCTGCGCCTTCGACTGCACTGACAGTTGCTACAACTGCGGACAGCAGTATGCCGCGGAGTTAGAACGTGCGATTCAGTCGGCGCAGAGCACAGCAGTGCAGAGTAACAGTAATGTCGCAGGTTTCATCTTTGAACCCATGAGCGGAGCGACGCTCGGAGCAGTAACGCCTCCGCCCGGATATTTGCAGGCCATCGCGGAGATTTGCCAGCGTCATAGCGTGTTGATGATTGCCGATGAAGTCATGACCGGCATGGGCCGCACCGGACGGAATTTCGCGATAGAGCATTGGGGAATTGCGCCCGACATTCTGGTTACCGCAAAGGGTGTTTCGTCGGGATACGCTCCGCTGGGCGCGGTGATTGCCAGCAAGAAAGTTGTCGATGCAATTGCCGATGGTTCCGGAGATGCTTCGGGAGCTTTTCTGCACGGTTTTACCTACAACGCGCATCCAGTCTCGGTGGCTGCGGGACGCGCGGTGCTGCGGCGCATCCGGTCGTTGAATCTGGTGCGTGCCGCCGATTCCGCTGCTGCCGGAACTTCGGGATCAGTGCTGAAGACTGCGCTCGAGAGTTTGCGCGATCTGGATGCGGTCGGCGATGTCCGAGGACTCGGCTTGTTGTGGGGCGTTGAGTTCGTGGCTGACAAAAAAACGAAAGCCCCATTTGCGCCGGAGAAAAATTTCGCCGGGTTGGTCGGACAGGGATGTCTGCGGCGAGGGGTATTGGTCTATCCCATGCAAGGATGCGTGGACGGGATTGCAGGCGACCACCTGCTGATTGCGCCTCCAGCCGTGATTTCGGCGGAGCAGATCGCAGAGGCAGTGGAGCAGATAAGGGCAGCGGTTCTGGAATCGGCCGTTCAGGCTCACTGAATGCCGAGGAGTTTGCCAAGCTTGGTTTGAACAGACGAAACGCTCGTCCCCACAAGTCTTAATTCAGGCGAGACCACTCTCTAAATGGTTGAAATATAGTGATTTAGCTGTTGATCTCAGTTTTATCCGCGCTGCATTGTCATTCCTCTGCGATCGCCGCATAGTGCCGCAAGTATGGAGGCAATTGTGGCGACTTCACTGACAGACTTTGCGGAACAGATCAATCCAAAGACTTTAGCCGAGGCCCGTCGCGCCGGGTTCCGGCAGGCGACTCGGGTTCACGGAAGCTTTCTGGCCGCGGCTGAAAAACGGACACTTGTCTGGATGGCCGAGCGCATGCCGGAATGGGTCAATTCTGACCATCTAACTCTTCTCGGCTTCGCCGCCCAGATCGCGACTGGCGTTTGCTATGCGCTTGCCGCTCATGATCGCCGCATGTTGTTTGCGGCCATTGTTTGTCTCGCGGTGAACTGGTTCGGCGACAGCCTCGACGGAACCTTGGCACGGGTTCGCCAGCAGCAGAGACCGCGTTACGGCTTTTATGTCGATCACATCATCGATTCCATCGGCGCAGTAGCAATGATGGGAGGACTGGCGCTTTCTGGGTTTATGCATCCGGTGATTGCGATTGGATTGCTGATTGCTTTTCTGTTGCTGTCGATCCAGTCGTATCTAGCGACCTACACGCTCGGTGAATTTCACCTTTCGTTCTGCCGTTTCGGACCGACCGAGTTGCGCGTTCTGCTGATCGCCGGCAACTTGGCAGTGTTCCGTTGGGCGTGGGTGATCCACGGACGCTACCGGCTGTTTGATATTGGCGGTGCAATTGGATTGGCCGTGATGTTGCTGATGCTGGGAGTCGTTTGCGTAAAAAATACTGTTCGACTTTATCGCGAAGAGAGAATTTCATGACGAGTTCGTGTAGGGCCGGGCGCCCTCGCCCGTCCGAGCCGAGCGAAGCTCGGCAGAGTTTTTTCCGCTGGCTGAAGTTCAACGTTGTCGGCGCTATCGGAATTGTTGTGCAACTCGCAGCACTTGCTGTTTTTCGTTCCTGGCTCAAATTGGATTATCTGCTGGCTACGGGACTGGCGGTTGAGATCGCGGTGATCCACAATTTCTTATGGCACGAACGTTATACCTGGTCAGATCGGCCAGTGGCGCGTCCGCTTCAGTCGCTCGTTAGACTGGCTAAGTTCAATGCCAGCAATGGCGCGGTCTCGATCGTTGGGAACCTCTTGCTGATGCGTTTGCTGGTTGGCGGTTTGAAGCTCAATTATGTCGCTTCGAATCTTATTGCGATTATTGTTTGTTCGCTGGTGAATTTTCTGCTTGGCGATCGGTTTGTGTTTGACGCAGCGGAGAGCCCGATTGTGGTCTCGACCCTACTGTAGCCGAGCTAGCTCGCTTTTTTGGGGGTTACGCCGCGATCATACTCGCGATATAATCTTTTAGCTGCCATGCGCTCGAACGGCTACATTTCGCTGCTGCGGACGTGCTGGATTGAGGGACGCGCTTGTCCCCGCCGATACCTTTCCGTTCTGCCTTCACACGCGCGCGCCAATCTCTTTGGCAGCGACTAATTTTCTTATCTCTTCATTGCTTTGCTAATCGCTCTTAACTCTTAGCCTTTAGCTCCTAGCCCAAGCAGCCTATCTCCGTGGATGCTGCTCGAACTCTGGCCCAATAACCACTGAGAACTGAGAAACGGGAACTAATCAGGAGGACGCCATGACCACCAAGACTTTGACTGCCGGCCCCAAGCTCAAGACTGCGATTCCGGGCCCTAACGCCAAGCGCATTCTCGCGGGCGATGAAAAATACATTTCCCCCTCCTACACGCGTTCTTATCCTCTGGTAGCGAAACGCGGTCGTGGGATTGTGGTTGAAGATGTGGATGGTAATGAGTTCTTCGATTTTTCAGCTGGCATCGCCGTGACTTCGACTGGCCATTGCCATCCCGACGTGGTCGCCGCCATTCAGAAGCAGGCGGGCGAACTGATTCATATGTCAGGCACCGATTTCTACTATGAGTCGCTGGTGACGCTGGCCGAACGGCTGTCAAAGATCGCGCCGATGCCCGGGCCGCATAAAATTTATTACGGAAACTCCGGAGCCGAAGCGGTCGAGTGCGCTTTGAAACTGGCGCGCTATCACACCAAGCGGCAACAGGTAATCGCTTTCTTCGGAGCTTTTCACGGCCGGACCATGGGCGCTCTTTCGTTGACCGCCTCGAAGCCGCAACAAAAGCGCCGTTTCTCACCGCTGGTGCCGGGAGTTACGCACGTGAGCTATCCCGATGTTTACCGGGCCGGTGTAGGTCCGCAGGATGCGGAGAAATTTGCGCTTGGCTGTGCGCGCTACATCGAAGACAAACTGTTCAAGACCATCCTCGCGCCGGAAGAGGTCGCGGCGATTTTTGTCGAGCCAATCCAGGGTGAAGGCGGCTACGTTGTCGCGCCGACAATCTTCATGCAGGAACTGCGCCGCATCTGCGACAAGCACGGAATTCTCCTGGTGCTCGACGAAGTACAAAGCGGCATCGGCCGCACGGGGAAATGGTTTGCGGTCGAACACACTGGTGTGCAGCCTGACATCGTTTGCATGGCGAAGGGCATTGCTTCCGGAATGCCACTTGGTGTCACCCTGAGCAAAGCCGACATCATGGATTGGATTCCTGGTTCGCATGCGTCGACTTTTGGTGGAAACCCCGTGTGTATTGCCGCAGCTTTGGCTACGCTCGATGTGATCGAGAGAGAAGGGCTGCTGCGCAATTCACAGGAAGTCGGCGACCACATGATGAAACGCATGTCCGACTGGCCAAAGAAACACAAGATTGTCGGCGACGTTCGTGGACGCGGCCTGATGATCGGCGTCGAGATCGTGAAAGACCAGAAGACGCGTGAATATGGTGCCAGCGAGCGTGATCGCATCGTGGAGCAGGCGTTCGAGCGCGGCGTTCTGTTTCTGGGCTGCGGTCCAAGCACTGTTCGCATCGCACCCGCGCTTATTGTTACCAAGGACGAAGCAGAAGTGGCCATGGATGTGCTGGAAGAGTCAATCGCGGTCGTCGAAAAGAATGCGTGATCGAGTCATCCCTAAAGGGACGTCTTAATTTCGAAGAAACTTGCGGTATCGCTAAGCGATACCCTGATACGAAGTCAAGTTTTCCGTGGTTTCCCAGATTGCACGATCTAGAGAAAGGATGGAACGTATGGGCGACACTACACTGCGCGAACTCGTCTACGGCAAGGGCGCTCATGTGGATCCGGTCGCTTGTGTCGAAGATATTTCGGCGGAGCTGGCGGCGCAGACCGTAGCGGGTTATCCGCACTCCATCTGGCAGATCGTGGAGCACATGAACTATTGGATGGACTACGATCTCGGCAAAATCGCGGGAGAGGTTCGTCCTTACCCAGACAAAGCAATCGAAAGTTGGCCGACGCATCCGAATCCAGGCGCCAAGGACCGCGCGGGCAATGACGCTGAAGCATGGCAGGCCACGACTCGCCGCTTCACTGATTTGCTGGCTCGAATTGCTCGACTCGCGGAATCCGATGCGGCGGAACTGGCGCGCAAAGTTAAGTGCCTGGGTCCGGCGCAGTCTCCTCGTGAATCGACTGTGCATGCCATCCTGTGGCAAATTGCAACGCATAATAGCTATCACGCTGGCCAGATCGCCTTGCTCCGCCGCCAATCTGGCGCGTGGCCTCCCGAACGAGGCGGTGATACCTGGTGAACTATACCGGTAAGCGATAGCTGACACTGGTATACAAACACTTGGTATGCCGATCCCGCCAAGCAGAAATTCATCAATCGAAATTATTACTGAAAGGAGGCTCTCGATGCCCCGCTTTACATCTCGCACTCTTGTCGCTCTTTCGTTCACGCTGGTGGTTTGGGCCTCTGCCTTCGCCGGTATTCGTGCCAGTCTGCGCGCCTATTCGCCGGCGAATCTTGCCATTTTGCGCTTTTTGATTGCATCACTGGTGCTCGCCATCTATGCCGGGATTGCACACTTTCGACGTCCGGAATTGCGCGACATTCCTGGCCTGGCGTTGACCGGTGCTATTGGGATTACGTTTTATAACCTGGCACTTAACTATGGAGAGACTCGCGTTACTGCGGGTGCGGCCAGTCTGTTGATTGCCTCCACGCCGATCTGGACCGCGCTGGCGGCGCGATTCTGGCTGCACGAAAAGCTCACTGTGATCGGATGGTGCGGAGTGGTGGTGAGCTTCGCTGGAGTCGCGCTGATTTCGAGCGGAGAAGGCCAAGGCATCCGTCTCTCATCGCAAGCGCTGATCATTCTTACTGCGGCGGTTGCTTCCGCGCTTTACATGATTCTGCTGAAGCATTATCTCGGCAGATACAGCGCTCTGGAATTTACGGCGTACTCGATCTGGTTCGGCACGGCACTGATGCTGCCTTTCGGAAACGGGCTAGCGCACAACCTGCGCACCGCTCCCGCTTCGGTGACGTTGGCGGTCATTTATCTCGGCATCTTTCCGGGAGCGCTTGCCTATGTCGCGTGGTCCTACGTGCTCACGCACGGTGCTGCCGGACGAACGTCGACGCTGCTCTATGTGATTCCGATTGTGGCTATTGGTATTGCATGGATCTGGCTGGGCGAGGTTCCGAAGGCGATCTCTCTGGCTGGAGGCGCGGTAGCCCTCGTAGGTGTGGTGATCGTGAACACTGTTGGAAAAAAGAAAGCGGACAGAACTACAGCGGTCGAAGCGACCGCGTTGCTGGTTACGGAATTGGCAGGCTAAAAGGGGATATGAGTAACGTGGCTTTGAGGGGGCCACAAAGTACGACGAAAGACTAACCCTTAGTTTTTCGCGCACGCATGGCAAAGATTGCAATCATCTTTCCCTCGCCTATATGTATATTTGCGCGAAGAGTCCCTGTAAACTTTTGGCCTTTACGCGTAAGTTTCCACCCGGGCCCCAATCGCATCTTCTTGCCCTGTTTGTCTTTTTTGGTCATAGGCCAAGCATGATGCCATCGAAACCCCGGCCTGTCAAAAACATCCGGGAAATGGCCAGCCGAGAATTGTAACCGACGCGCAGTGATCGGCATCACATCACACTCGGTTGGGCCAAGTTAGGCTGAAAGTGGAGTTTCCCGGAGTCTCCAAATGTTCGCTGGACGCCTGACAAAAATCACGCTACGCGCATTGGACTGGCTGGCAGCGACAACACTTCCTCCGGAGGATATACCGGCGCACCAGCGCACTGGCCGACGCGGCGAGGAGGATGCATATTTCTATTTGCGCCGGCGCGGCTACATCATCATCGCTCGCAACTACCGTTCCCCCAATCATCGCGGCGAACTGGATCTCGTCGGCTGGGATCGGGACGTGCTTTGCGTTGTCGAAGTGAAGACTCGGACCAAGCGCGACCTTAAGCCCGCCGAAGCCGCTGTAGATCGGGATAAGCAAAGGGAGTTATCGCTGGTCGCGCGCGACTTCCTGCATCACATGCCTTCTTCTTGCCAACGGGGCCCTCATCCCGCGCGCTTTTCGCGGGATGGGGTAGAGTGGCGCTTCGACGTGCTCGCCGTATACTATATTCGCGGCGAGAGCCGACCCTCATTCGAGTTGTTTCAGAATGCGTTTCCCATATCGTACAATCGCCGTTTTGCGAGATGATAGTTTTTGCGAACTCATAATTTGCGAAATCTCGGTTTTGCGAACTCCCGCTGAAAGGATTTAGTACGTGCCTGAATTAAGAAAAGACCCCATCGTGGGCCGGTGGGTGATTATTTCCACGGACCGCGCCAAGCGGCCGACCGACTTTGCGCGCGAAGCTGTGAAGATCAAGGGCGGATTCTGTCCCTTTTGTTATGGCAATGAAAGCAAGACACCGTCGGAGATTCTGGCATACCGTCCCAGCGCCAACGGCAGTACTCCTCAGAAAGACGGACCGGGTTGGACGATCCGTGTTGTTCCGAACAAATTTCCCGCGCTTGGCATCGAAGGCAATCTGAATAAACAGGCCGAAGGCATGTTTGACAAGATGAACGGCATCGGCGCTCACGAAGTTGTCATCGAAACACCCGACCACAGCGCGACTCTAGCGTCGCTTCCCGCGAAAAGAATCGAAGACGTTCTATGGGCCTTCCGCGATCGCATTCTCGATCTCAAGAAAGACCGCCGCTTTAAGTACGTTCTGCTGTTCAAGAATCACGGAGAAGCAGCCGGCGCCTCGCTCGAGCATACGCACTCGCAGTTGATTGCGTTGCCGATTCTGCCGATTTATGTAGCTGAGGAACTGCAAGGAGCCAAACAGTATTACATCTACAAAGAGCGCTGCGTGTTCTGCGACATTATCCGGCAGGAAACCGACAGCGGAATCCGCGTGGTGGCGGAGAACGAAGATTTTCTGACGCTTGCCCCTTACGCTCCGCGATTTCCGTTTGAATCCTGGATTCTCCCCAAGCGCCACGAATCGGCCTTCGAGAACTCGTCGTCGCACATGTTCGAAAATCTAGCGAAAGCGCTCAAACTGCTGCTGATGAAAGCAGACCGCGTGCTCGACAATCCACCGTACAACTTAGTTGTTCACACTTCGCCGGTGCAGGACCCCACCAACGAGTATTACCACTGGCACATTGAATTCATGCCCAAGTTGACGAAGACCGCAGGATTTGAGTGGGGAACCGGTTTCTACATCAATCCCACACCGCCGGAAGAGGCAGCGAAGTTTCTGCGCGAGGCGAGCGTGGAAGATGCGGCTCCGAGTGCGGTGGCAGCGCGGTAGGCCCGACTATTTGGCGCAATCGTTTTGTTCATCGGGATGGATGTGTGCAGAAGGCACGTGAGAGCCATATGTGCCAATCTTCAAGTAGATCACTGATTTTGTTCCGTCACCCCGATCCGCTAGCTGGACAACCAGCTGCTCCGGTCCGACTCGCCATATACTAATTAACTTGCCGTCAAGATGTGCCACTCTCGACTTGGCATAGAGCGTGTCGATTGCAGCCCGGAGCTCCTGCATCGACACTGACTTGTCATAAACGGCAGTGAGCCCAACTACCTCACCATTTACAAAGTCCGTCAGAACCTGTGCGGGATAAACTGCCCCACCATCCCCCGAATCCTGTTTCCACAACTGCGAGCATTCTGCCGAATGGCAATGAATCAATTGGGGATTCGGCAATATTATTTTGCGTGTGTTGTCGCCAACTTGCCCACCTGCGGACAGCGAAGCTAATAAGCACCCAGCTAGAGCGACCACCCGATTTACCCTGCCCATTGCCACCCCTTATCGGAAAAACTTCTCACCCAGAGCCGATTATGTGGATATGGGCAGGAGTGCGCAAGATTACTGACGTTAACGGGGCAATTACACTCATGAACAATAATGAGTAAGCCGCGATAGACCCTTGGCAGAACCGAAGTGTTAGAGCATTTTGGTCAATAGCGTAGGTTTGGGCCGAGCGTCCTCCTGATCGAGATCGGTCATCCTCTTGACACACTGAGTTATACTAGAAGTTAGTAACTAACTGACTAAGCGCTCAGGCGCGCGCAGAACCGGCACTTACTTGCCGCTGCGACAGCTACTTGACAAATCGATCGGGACGGCACTGGGGTACACAGCTCCCTGCAAACTAAGTCCTTATTTCAGAATACTTTGATATAAGTGCTTATTTTTCAAGGACCGGACCGAAAATTTCCCGCTAACCTTCTGATTCCTATAGACCAGGGGGGAGGGGGTGGGGTAATCAGTCAGTAAACTTACGCAGAAACACCGAGTCGGAGGGCACCCCCGCTAGCTCGGGCCAGAAAAATAATTTTTGGTAGATCAGCTGGAGCAGTTTCCCCGAGGGACAACCGATATGGTTACAGCAGATGCCGGTTACACGATTTTTAAAAACGCCTTATCCCTGCGTTCGGTCGAGAACCTCGGCGTGCCAAGCCATTTGGATCGCCTCCAGCTTGGATTCGTTCGACTTCGTGGGATCGTCTTTGAAACCCGGAAGCGCGATCACATATTTGTGCAGGTCGGTGAAACGGATCGCGAGCGGGTCGAGTTCTGGATGGGCTTCAGAGAGCAGAATCCCAATGTCTTCAGGATCGCTCCAAGTCAGTTCCTTAGGCATGAATGATTGCTCCTGATGAAAGTTCGCGCTCAGCCGACCCCAATACGGTTTTAACTGAAAGCTGACGGCTGATGGCTGAAAAGCTGTTTTCTAATGTTCTTCCGAAACGTAATTCCGGTTCCACGCCGGAATTTCCACGACAACCTTGCCTGGCTTCTTGATCACGGTCTGGCATCCGAGGCGCGAGTTTAGCTGAAGATCGGCGGCCATGTCGAGCTTGTCGGCTTCGTCATCTTCCATCTCCGAGATCAGGTCCGCGCCTTCTTTCACCCAGATGTGGCAGGTCGTGCAGGCGCAGTTTCCTCCGCAAGCATGATCGAGATGGATGCCGAAATTCAAGGCGACATCGAGCAGCGATTCTTCTTTGCCATGGTCTTTATACGGCAGCTTGCCGTGTTCGAAGGTCACTGTCTTGCCTTCGGGAAGAAAGGTGACCTCAACCGTATTTTCACCGGGAGCATCCATTGTAGTTGTTCCGGTTCCCTGCGTTTTTTCTTCAGACATAAAACCCCTAAATTACAAACTTATTCGTTCGAAATTCTATTCGAAATCCGCCTTCGCCATCGGATGGCCCGCTTCCAGCCCTTCTTCCATCCCGGTGCCGTCCATGGCCTTGCCCTTAAGCGCGGTCGAGACAGCAGTATCCATCATTAATTCTGCCAGACGCATCGTGGCCTCGTTCAGTTCGTCTATACTTCTGCGGATCGCGTGATAGTCTTCGCCATCCTTTACCGCGATAAGAGCTTTTTCCATCGCCTCGACGTTCCGACGTTCGTCATTCGAGAGTTCCCGCCAAGCATGATTGTTCTTTGCTTTCGCGAGTGGCGTTAAGATCGTCTCTGCTTCGCGTCGCGCTTCAATGACCTGGCGCTGCCGGAAGTCTTCTTCGGCATTGTCGTACGACTCGAGCAGCATGTTCTCTACCTGTTCGTCGGTAAGACCGTAAGTGGGCTGGACATCGATTTCCGCCTCTTGCCCGCTGCGCTGCTCACGCGCTGAGACTCGCAAGATGCCGTTAGCGTCGATCAGAAACTTCACTTCAATGCGCGGCAGGCCCGCCGGCATCGGTGGAACGCCTCTTAGATCAAATCGAGCCAGCGACCGGCAATCGCGGGCCAGTTCGCGTTCGCCTTGCAATACGTGAATCGCCACGTTGGTCTGGCCATCCACTTGAGTCGTGTAGTGCTGCGTTGCCGAAGCCGGGACAGTTGAATTGCGCAGGATGATTTTGTCGGTCACTCCACCCGCTACTTCAATCCCCAGAGAAAGTGGAGTGACGTCGAGCAACAGCATGTCTTGCGTGATTTCGGAGCCTCCGCCAAGTATGTGTGCCTGCACGGCCGCGCCCAGCGCAACCACTTCGTCGGGATTCAGATCGATGTGCGGCTCGCGTTTAAACAGATCCCTCACGAGCCGCCGTACTTTCGGGATGCGCGTCGAACCTCCAACCAGCACAACTTCGTCAATCTGTTCGGGTTTCAGACCTGCGTCTTTGAGCGCCTGCTTGCAGGGGCCGACCGTGCGGTCAATAATCGGCTGGATCATCTGCTCAAAAACTTCGAGTGAGATTTCCCGCTGATATTTTTTCCCACTGGGTAAATCGACATCGAGTTTCGCCGAAGGCTGCGATGAAAGAGCAATCTTGGCCTCGATTACAGCCTTGCGGATGCGAGCTACCGCTTCGCCGTTGCACCGTATATCGAGTCCAAGCTCGCCGCGAGTGTCGTCGAGCGCGATCGCGATCAACAGATTATCGATGTCGTCTCCGCCAAGATGCGTGTCGCCGTTGGTGGCAATCACTTCGAAAATACCGTCGTGCAGCTTGAGAATCGAAATATCGAATGTGCCGCCGCCGAGATCGTATACGACCACGATGCCGTTCTTCTTTTTATCCAGACCGTAAGCGAGCGATGCTGCCGTCGGTTCGTTGACCAGGCGCAAAACATTCAGTCCAGCGATGCGACCGGCGTCTTTGGTCGCTTGCCGCTGCGCGTCGTTGAAATATGCGGGTACGGTAATGACCGCTTGGGTGACGGGCGCTCCAAAAAACCGCTCGGCGTTGCGCTTGAGTTGGCGCAGCACCAGCGCTGAAATCTCAGGAGGCGTGTAAGTGCGCTCACCGATCTTGATGCGCAGTACTTCTCCCTGCTGAAGATCTTCCGCCAACTGGAAGGGAAAGAGTTTTAATTCGTCCTGCACGTCCTCAAGGCCGCGGCCCATCAGCCGCTTGATCGAGTAGACAGCCCTCTCCGGCGTTTCGATCAGATACTTGCGCGCAGCGTTGCCGACTATGATCTGATTCTTGTCATTTTCATCGAGCGTGAGCGCAACCACGGAGGGAACGAGATTCAGCCCGTCTTCTCCGGGGATAACGACGGGGGTGTCTCCCTGCATGTAAGCCACGAGCGAGTTCGTGGTGCCGAGATCGATGCCGACGATGGGAGGAGGAGACATTTGGAGGATTCTTAATTATTAACTCTCTAGATTTTCGATAGCCTCATCAGCGTCGTTAACCAAATTTCGAAAGTAGTTGCGACGGTTCAATAAGTTCAGAATGTCATCGAGTATTTGCTTGGTATCTTGGTCTGCCACAGAATGAGTGACGACTGTTTGGTTAATTAGCCTATCCCATTTTTCCCAGAGAACCTTTAGTTCCTCGAAATTTGTTTCAATGTCTCGTTCGAACTTACGTTTTTGCTCTTGGAGTTCTTCTGTCAGCAGAGAACTGTGTTGGCCCTTATCAAGAGCCTTTCCTACTTGCGCTACTTTGCGTGCTTCTTCGAGCTGGATGTTAAATTCGAAAACTTCTTCGAGCAGATCGGGAGGCACAACCTGCTTTTTCAATTCGCCGGTCGCGCGCGCCTTTTCCGTCGCCTGTTTCGACTGCTCTTCCAGTTCGATGCCTTCGAGTTTCAGCAAATACTCGGTGCGCTTGATGGGATCTTTTAGCGTGCGGTAGGCGTCGTTGAGACGGGAGCTTTGTTCGAGACTCCAAGTGCGTTCCTGATCGTCAGCTTGCCCGAAGACGTCGGGATGAAGTTTTCGGCTCAGCGCATAGAACTCTTTTTCCAGCGCGGCAGTGTCCAGATTGAGCTTGCGTGGAAATCCAAAGAACGTGAAGTAGTCGACCGGCACCGGCGGCTGTACTTTGCCGCACGCGTTGCAGAAGTGCACAGCACGCATTGTTCCACAGGACCAGCAACTCGGGGTCGCCTCTCCGAGGGCATCTCCAGGCATAACCAGCGTCGACTTGGATTCCACATTTGCCATAACAAAATTTAGGGCGAGCGCGCGGCCCGCCCTCACCATCCAGCCTGATTTCTCGGCAGACTTTTTCGCGGGCGAGGGCGCCCGCGCCACATGATCTACCCGTACTACTCGCTACGAGAAAGAACTGCCGCAGCCGCAAGACTTCGTCGAGTTCGGATTCACAAACACGAAGCCCTGCTGGATCAGCGTCTCGTGGTAATCGAGCGTCAATCCGTGCAAATAGATAAAGGACTTCGGATCCACAAAAACGCGCACATCCTCGAACTGAAACACACGGTCGCGCTCGCGCGGCTGCGTATCGAACCGAATGTTGTAACTCAGGCCCGAACATCCGCCACCCTGCACGCCCAAACGAAGACCGCCCTGCTCCGGCGAAACATTTTCTTTCACCATGGCGGAGCGAATCTTCTTGAGCGCGTTGTCCGTCACCTGGATGCCCTTGGCCGGAGCTGCGGGCGACGCCGGTTTGACCGGTTGCTCATTCGATGGCTGATCGTTGACTGCTTGATCTTTGACAGCTTGATCCATGCTTGATTCTGATCCTGTGGAGATGCAGTTTGTCGCGTCTTCCACCGCCGAGTGAGACGGGGCAAGCCCCGTCTCTACCGGAAAATGATTACTGTGCAGCCTGCACTGCCACAGGTTTTGCGGCTTCCTGCTTCTTCTTCCAGTCGCCGATTGCGGCCCGGATGGCATCCTCGGCCAATACCGAGCAGTGAATTTTCACTGGCGGCAAGGCCAGTTCTTTCACGATCTCAGTGTTCTTGATCGCGAGTGCCTCGTCGATGGTTTTGCCCTTGACCCATTCGGTCGCCAGCGAAGACGATGCAATCGCAGAGCCGCAGCCGAAGGTCTTGAACTTGGCATCTTCGATGACGTTGGTCTGCGGATTGACCTTGATCTGCAGCTTCATCACGTCGCCGCACTCGGGTGCGCCGACCAAGCCGGTGCCTACATCGGCATCCTTCTTGTCCATGGAGCCGACGTTACGCGGATTGTTGTAATGGTCGATTACCTTATCGCTGTATGACATCCTCGATCTCCTTTGAAAACTTTTCTATTTGCGGCACCACTAAAGCGATACGAATCTCACTTCAGCTTTCTCAGTGCGCTTCTGTAGGTTCCGCAGCCCACTTCACACTCTTCAAGTCCACGCCTTCTTTCGCCATCTCGTAGAGTGGCGAAAGTTCGCGCAGACGCAGTACCGTCTCGACTACGCGGTCGGCCACGTAATCGATTTCAGCCTCTGTATTGAACCGACCGATACCGAAGCGGATCGAGCTGTGCGCCAGATCATCGCCGGTGCCGAGAGCCTTCAATACATAAGATGGCTCAAGTGTCGCAGAGGTGCATGCCGATCCGCTCGAAACCGCGATATCGTTGATGCCCATCAGCAGCGACTCACCCTCCACATAGGCAAAGCTGATATTCAGATTGCCCGGCAGGTGGTGTTCCATGGAACCGTTGATGTATACCTCGTCGAGCCGGCTCATGATGCTGTTTTTCAAACGATCTCGCATGCCAGCCATCTTGAGCGATTCCTGCGGCATTTCTTCCTGCGCAATCGCGCATGCCTTGCCGAGACCGGCGATGCCCGGAACATTGAGCGTTCCGGAGCGCATGCCGCGTTCATGTCCGCCGCCGTCTATCAGCGGCACGATTTGTACGCGCGGATTCTTGCGCCGCACATACAACGCGCCCGCACCTTTCGGGCCGTAAAGCTTGTGTGCAGTGATGGACGCTACATCGATGTTCATCTTGTTCACGTCGATCGGCACCTTGCCAATTGCCTGCACAGCGTCGGTGTGGAAGATCACACCACGCTCGCGGCACATCTTGCCAATCTCCGCGATCGGTTGCAGCACGCCGATTTCGTTGTTGGCCGCCATGATCGTGACCAAAATCGTCTTGTCATCGATGGCACGCTTGAGGTCATCAAGATCAACCAGGCCGTCCTTCTGCACTGGCAGATAGGTCACGCGGAAGCCGAACTTCTCCAAATGCTTGCAGGTATCCAGGACCGCCTTGTGTTCGGTGACCGCGGTGATGATGTGGTTGCCTTTCTCGCGGTACATTTCGGCCACGCCTTTAATCGCAAGGTTGTCGCTTTCGGTGGCGCCAGAGGTGAAGATAATCTCCTTCGGTGTCGCGCCGATCAGCTTCGCGATACGCTCACGCGACAACTCGACTGCTTCTTCCGCCGCCCATCCAAAGGGATGGTTGCGGCTGGCGGAGTTGCCGAATTTCTCCATGAAGTAGGGCAGCATTTCTTCGAGAACACGTGGGTCCATCGGCGTGGTCGCGTGATTGTCCATGTAGATGGGCAGCTTGATCCCATTGGGAGCTGTATGCTGTCCGACGTCTTGAGTGGCTAGGGTCGCCGTCTTGCCATTCGTGCTCATGTCACCTTCTCCTTAAAAGTCAAAAAACTTCAGCCCTGCGTAAATCCTCAGGCATTGCAAAGGCCATTTTCGATTGCCCTAATCCGGTTAGTGTTCGGCAAGAGCTCCTCCCGGATTATCGAAGTGCGAAGATCATTCTCTTCTCGCGTGAGAGGACGCTGGAGGAGCGGCTGCAGCCTCGCCCAGATAGTCTTCCGAATTGAATACAGCTCGTCGAGTATTGCGTTTTTCCCCATCTTTAATTCTCCTTATAAAATATGGATTATTATTCCGCTACGAAATCGTTATCAGTTCTGCCGGCTTCTTGATCTCCTGCTTGTTCACGTGGAGAACTTCCGGCTCTTCCTTCATCTCTGAAATCTTGATGTTCTTGAGCACCTGCTCGATGCTTTCATTTACCTTCCGCAACGGCTCACGAATGGTGCAGCGATCGCTCTGATCGCATTCGCCGCGAACGGTCACGCACGACGTAATGAAGAGCGGACCGTCGATCGCTTTGATCACTTCGAATGCGGAAATCATTTTCGGATCACGCGTCAGCGTGTAACCGCCGTTCATGCCATGCTGGGAACGAACTAAACCGACCTTTGCCAACCGTTGCAGGATCTTCGCCAGCGCTTCCTGCGGAATACCATAGGCCTCCGCCACATCCTTGGCGCTGCAAGCCCCCTGGTCAACGTGCTCGGCCAGATGCTTCATGGCCATGAGCCCGTAATCCGCCTTTTTTGTCAGTTTCAGCATACTGCCAAAAGCCGACTTATATGGTCGGATAAAACTCCGACTGTTTCGGTCGTATTTAGATATTAACCCTCAGGGATAACTTAACGCAAGGTCTTAACCCTGTAGGGATAATGGGGGCGGGAATCGGCCAGAATCGGAAGTTAAACGGTAAGTCTCAGCGGGTAAATGGCTTAGAGAGCCAACTTGGACGAAGACGTGATATTAGGAAAAGGAAAATAGTCACAATCTCTCGGTGATCTCAATCACTGAAGAGGCAGCGAAAGAAGTGCACACTCATCCAGAGATTCCAATGAAACTGCCATACATTTTCCTCGTTTTATGCGTGACCGTGAGCCCCGGACAAAGGCCTGAGATCGATCCCACCGAATCTGGCAATGCTTTCTTGCGTGACTGCTCTGTCGTCGAGAAGGTGGAACGGACGAATGCCGAGGAAACCAGAGCCGTTGGCTGCGTTATGTATATTCGAGGAGCTTTAGCTGGTGCCGCCTATGAAGAAGGACGGATGGAGGGACTTTACAAGCATCCTGTAACCTCGTCGCACTGTTTTCCTGAGGCTGGAGTCGAGGCAGACCAGCTAGTGCGAATCATTCTGAAATATGTCCGCGACAACCCGGCCAAGGCCCACGAACTCACGATAGGGCAGGTGATGAGTGCCCTTTGTGAAGCATTCCCTTGCCCAAAGCCGAAAAGATAGGAGCGTTCATGCCGCCTGCAAAGAAACTGATCGTTCGCCTCGTCAGCGGTGAGCCGCGAACCTGCCCGTTGTGCGACGAATCGTTGGAGGGGTTCGAAGAGTCGTGCAATCATCTCCTCCAAGTTCACAAGCTGAAGTGTCTACACATTGGGCAGGAAACGGAAGACGTTAATCGAGGATTGCAGAACACCGTTGCCATCTTTGGGCCGGTGTAAATCTCTTTTAACGGTCGATACCGATGAGTGACTCACGGCTTGTCTAATCTCAGCATTGCGCTCAGCGTTTCAGACGATCGAGCACCAGCTCACAAATTTCGTCTGCGAAGCCTTCGTCGAGTTTGTCGTGGCGGATAAGAAAGCGCATGTAGATCGGCCCATACAATGAGTCGAGGATGAGGTCGAGGTTGCTGTTGGCGGGTAGTTCGCCGCGGTCGATGCCACGCTGCAGAGTTTGATAAGCCTGCTTTCGTCTGGGCCACAGGAATCTGTCGCGAAACGCTTCGATCAACTCCGGATCGGATTGCCCTCCCGCAAGCAGAGCCGCCACGACCTTGCCACGCTCGGAGCGGAAGATTCGAATCAGCCGCCTCATTTGCAAACTCATATCGCGTTGCACGGAGCCGGTATTCGGAAACTGGAGTTCATCTTCGGCGCTGGTCGAGAAAGCATCGGCGACCAGAGCCGCCTTGGTCGGCCACCAACGGTAGACAGTTGTCTTGCCAACATTGGCGTCAGCGGCGATGGCTTCAATGCTCAGCTCCGGAAATCCGCCGTTCTGCTTAAGCAGTTTCAACGTGCTTCGCAAAATCGACCGGCGTGATTCCTCACTGCGTGGCCGCCCGGGCGGGCGCTTCCCGTTAGTTCTATTCCTTCCGTTCCGGACTGCGATACTCCGGGTATTATTTTGCGCCATGGCTGAAGTCTAATATAATTTAAATCCGAAACGTACTGTTTTGAATCTTTACTTGCAAGTCCCCAAGCCAGCATTGGCCTCGGCTTCGGCAGTAACGGTTACCGTCAGGGTTGCGTTTCGGTATTAAAAAGTCTTTGTTTGTCTTATGTGGATAGTCGCATTAGCGCTTCGCCGCCCTTATACATTCGTGGTGATGGCCCTGCTCATCATCATTCTTACGCCGATCACCATCCTGCGTACCCCCGTCGACATTTTTCCCGATATCAACATTCCCGTGGTCAGCGTGGTCTGGAACTTCGACGGTCTATCGCCGCAGGAGATGGCGGATCGGATTGTGAGCAACTCCGAGCGCGGATTTACGGTCACGGTCAACGACATCGAACATCAGGAGTCGCAGTCGATCAACGGAAAAGCTGTGATTAAGATTTTTTTCCGGCCTTCCGTTGACATTGCCATGGCGGTGACACAAGTGACGGCGATTTGCCAGACCGCGTTGCGCTCACTACCACCGGGCACGACTCCTCCACTGGTGATCACGTATACGGCATCGACGACACCCATTGTGCAGCTGGGATTGAGCAGCAAGACACTGCCGGAACAGCAGGTGTTCGATCTGGGGCAGAATTTTCTCCGAAACCAGTTGACCACGGTCCCGGGTGCGGGTACCCCATATCCGTATGGCGGCAAGCCACGCCAGATTCAGGTGGACCTCGATTCCGCCAAGCTGCAGGCCTATGGTTTGTCGCCGAACGACATCGTCAACGCTGTGGCCGCTCAGAATCTGATTCTGCCAACGGGGACTACGAAGATCGGAGCGACCGAGTACGAAGTGGAGATGAATGGCACTCCAGAAACCGTTGCCGAACTGAACGATCTGCCGGTAAAGACCTCGAATTCATCCACACTTTACCTGCGCGATGTGGCGCACGTGCGTGACGGATTTGTGCCACAAACCAACATCGTGCGGCAGGACGGCGTGCGCGGCGTGCTGATGTCGATCTACAAACTGGGTGGATCCTCCACGCTAACGGTTGTCAATGGCGTGAAGGATATGGTGCAGAACACGGGGAAGTATCTGCCGCCTGAGCTCAGCCCTCAACTTAGCATCAAGGCTCTGTTCGATCAGTCGCTTTTCGTACGCGCGTCGATTCAGGGCGTGCTGCGGGAGGGCCTGATCGCCGCCTGTCTTACCGCCGCCATGATCCTGATCTTTCTAGGCGATTGGCGTCCAACCGTGATCATCGCGGTCTCGATTCCTCTGTCCATCTTTGTCTCCGTGATTCTGCTGAGTGCGCTCGGCGAGACCATCAACATCATGACCCTTGGAGGGCTGGCGCTTGCCGTCGGAATTCTAGTGGATGATGCCACGGTGGAAATCGAAAATATCGAGCGCAATCTGGCCATGGGCAAGGAGATGAAGCAAGCCATCCTCGATGGCGCCCAACAAATTGCGGTGCCGGCCTTCGTATCGACGCTGTGTATCTGCATTGTGTTTGTACCGATGTTCTTTCTGACGGGAGTTGCAAAGTTTCTTTTTGTTCCGTTGGCCGAAGCGGTGTGTTTTGCCATGCTGGCGTCGTACTTGCTGTCGCGAACCTTGATCCCGACCATGGTGATGTTCATCATGCGTGGACACGAGCATCGCGCTGTAGAAACGAAGAACCCATTCGTAAGATTTCAGCGGAAATTCGAGCGCGGGTTCGAGCGATTCCGCGGCGGTTACCAGCAGTTGCTGGAAACCACACTCGAACACCGGAAATTATTCGCCATTTGCTTTGTAATTTTCTGCGTTTTGTCACTAGGGTTGGTATTTTTCCTCGGGCAGGACTTCTTTCCGCAAGTGGATGCGGGCCTGATTCGGTTGCACTTTCGCGCCCGGTCCGGCCTGCGCGTGGAAGAAACCGCGCGCCTATGCGACGAAGTTGAGCTAGTGCTGCGCGACGAGATCCCCAAGGAAGAATTGCAGACGATGCTCGACAATATCGGCGTTCCGTACTCGGGCATTAATCTCTCTTACAGCAGTTCGGGCGTGATCGGGACGAGCGATGCAGAGATTCTGATCTCATTGAATCCGGAGCGCCATCATCCGACGGCTCAGTATGTGCGCAAGTTGCGCCGCATACTGCCAGCGCGTTTTCCGGGTGTGGAGTTCTTCTTCCAACCCGCCGATATCGTGTCGCAAATTCTTAATTTTGGCTTGCCCGCGCCAGTAGACATCCAAGTCGTAGGCGCCGATATGACCACGAGCTACGACATAGCGCAGAGGATCGCAAATCAGGTGCGCCAGATTCCCGGTGCCGCCGATGTGCACGTGCAGCAAATGATGAGCCTGCCCACTCTCCATCTGGACATGGAGCGCACTCGCATCAACCAAGTGGGGCTGACCGCCCAAAATGTCGCGCAAAGTGTGCTAATCACCTTGAGCGGAAGCTTTCAAACGGCTCCGAACTTCTGGCTTAATCCAAAGAATGGGGTCACGTATCCCATCGCCATTCAAACGCCGCAATATCGGATGACGTCGCTGCAGGACCTTATGAACACGCCGGTGACGGGTGCAAACGTGCAGCCGCAGGTACTCGGCAATCTGGTACAACTCTCGCCGGTGACGCGTCCCGCAGAGGTCACCCATTACAACGTGCAGCCGGTCATCGATGTGTATGCAAGCACGCAGGGGCGCGATCTCGGTGGGGTTGCGTCGGACATCATGAAGACGCTCAAACCATTCGAAGATCATCTGCCGCGCGGAACGCAGATCGTGGTCCGTGGGCAGGTGGAGACCATGAAGTCTTCATTCTTCGGCTTGGGCGTCGGCCTTCTGGGAGCGATCGTCCTCATCTATTTGCTGATCGTAGTGAATTTTCAGTCGTGGCTCGATCCCTTTATCATTATTACCGCGTTGCCAGGAGCATTGGCTGGGATCTGCTGGTTCCTACTGATTACGCGCACCACGCTTAGCGTTCCGTCGCTGACGGGTGCAGTCATGTGCATGGGGGTGGCGACCGCGAATTCGATTCTGCTGGTTTCGTTTGCTCGGGACCGGATGGATGCTGGAGTTCCCGCCCTTCAAGCTGCGCTCGAAGCGGGTTATACGCGCATGCGTCCCGTGATTATGACCGCACTCGCCATGATTATCGGCATGGTCCCGATGGCGTTGGGTCTCGGCGAAGGCGGCGAGCAGAACGCGCCACTAGGCCGCGCTGTGGTTGGCGGCCTTCTCTTCGCCACCGTAGCCACCTTATTTTTTGTGCCGAGTGTGTTTACGATTATTCATGGCCGCCGCGAGGCGCGGCAGTCGGAGAAGTAGAAAAGAGCAAAAGTTAAGAATTTGTTGGAGATCGCTATCATGCCAGTACAACCGCCTGTAACGCGAGAACAGAACGAGACGAATGCTGCGCACTCGCAACACGCCCATCCGGATATCGAACGGCCTCCTGATCTGCCGCCCGCCCCGGCAGGCCGGGCAAAGCTGTTGGTCGGTGTCGCGCTGCTGGTCTTGCTCGTCGCAGGCGCAATTACTTTTCTGAATCGGAGAAGCGAAGCGGACGCGCTGGCAAAAGAAACTGAAGCCGTTTCGATTCCAAACGTCGCCGTAGTGCAACCCCAAACCGAGCCGGGAAACGACGAACTCGTATTGCCGGGAAATTTGCAGGCCTTTATAGAGTCTCCTATTTTTGCTCGAACGAATGGCTACCTCTTGCGCTGGTACAAGGACATTGGAAGCCATGTGCAGAAGGGTGAACTGCTGGCGTCGATTGACACTCCGGAAGTCGACCAGGAGCTTTCCCAGGCCCGAGCCAGCCGCGAGCAGATCAAAGCCGCACTAGGTTTGGCCAAGATCTCCGCCGACCGTTGGGCGAACCTGCGCAAGACTGACTCGGTTTCGCAGCAGGAAGCCGACCAGCAGGCGAGTGGCTACCAGCAGGCGCAGGCAAACATGGCCGCAGCGGACGCGAATGTTCGCCGCCTCGAAGAACTGGAGTCTTTCAAAAGTGTATATGCTCCTTTTTCCGGCGTGCTTACCCGGCGCAATGTCGATCCGGGCGCGCTGATCAATTCTGGGGCCGGGACGACTGGCGGGGCGGGAGCGACTGGTAGAGAGCTGTTCGATATCGCCCGCGTCGATCCACTTCGCGTTTACGTCAGTGTTCCCCAGACGTATGCGCCGAACATAAGAGTTGGGATGAAGGCCAACGTGACACTGCAGGAATTTCCCGGCCAGAAATTCTTAGGAACAGTGGTCCGCACCGCCGATGCCATCGATCCCGCGACTCGCACCCTGAATACCGAGGTTGATGTTCCCAACAAGAACGGCAAGCTGCTGCCCGGTTCTTTCGGTCAAGTGCATTTTGCAGCTGGGACTTCGGTTCCAAGAATTACGATCCCGGTAAATGCCATGCTGTTCCGCGCCCAGGGACCGCAGGTCGCTGTCGTCGACCAGGACGGCAAAGTGCATTTGCGCTCAATCAACATCGGACGCGACTTCGGCGCTACGCTCGAAATCCTTGGCGGGGTCGACGTAAGCGATCAGATCATTATCAATCCCTCCGACTCACTTGAGGAAGGGCAGAAAGTACATGTAGTCAAGCCGAGCCAAGGAGATACGCGTTCGTGAAGCGATTGCCTCCTGTCCTCAAGGTTGAATTGAAAACTGCTTTACTGACTGCTGTGTTACTAGCCTGTACGGTGGGCTGCACTGTGGGGCCGGGATATAAGCGCCCCACTGCTCAAGTTCCCGATACATGGAAAGGTGAAGGGCCGTGGCAAACGGCGGCTCCGAAGGATGCCATTCCCAAGGGTACGTGGTGGCAGATATTTCATGACGCGGAACTCGATCAACTGGAGCAACAACTGCTTCAGGCAAACCAGTCGTTAGAGGCGGCGCGGGACCGGCTCTCGGAAGCGCGATCGCAAGCGCGGATCGCATCCTCCGCGTACTTTCCCACCGTCAGCACCGATCCCAGCGGACAACGCGAGCGTTTCTCTGGCAACCGTCCGCTTGAGGGCGGTACGCCGCAGACCGTAAAAACCGACACTGAGAATGTATTTACCGTCCCGTTTTCGGTTAGCTACGAGCTTGATCTATTCGGAAGCGTGCGCCGCAATCTTGAGGCGGCCAACGCTTCGTTGCAGGGGAGTGCGGCTGACCTGGAAAATGTTCGCCTGGTGTTAACCGCCGAACTCGCCGCCGACTATTTCAATCTGCGCGAAAGTGATCGTGAAGCTGGAGTGGTGCGCGAGTCGGTCGAAATCCAGCAAAAAGGACTGGACCTGGTCAACCATCGTCACGAAGGCGGAGTCGCGAATGGATTGGAAGTGGCGCAACAGGCCGCATTGCTAAATTCAACTGCGACCCAGCTTTCGCTGGTCCTGCAGCAGCGGGCACAATTCGAACACGCCATCGCAGTGCTGACGGGCAAGCCGGCCTCGGCTTTCAGCCTGGCTGAGGCGCCGTTCGATGTCGTGCCTCCCGCGATTCCCCTCGGCGTTCCATCGGAGATTTTAGAACGGCGTCCTGACGTGGCGACCGGCGAGCGTCAGATGGCGTTCGAAAATGCACAAGTCGGAATAGCGATGACTGCATTTTATCCGCACATTACGCTGTCCGGCAGCGGCGGATGGGAAAGCCGCGACATCGCAACATTGTTGAGCGGTCCCAGCGCGTTGTGGTCGTTAGGTGGTGATGTGCTGCAGCCGATTTTTAATGGCGGCCGCAATCGCGCCAACTTGGCATCAACCCGCGCCGCCTATGATCAATCGGTCGCCAACTATCGCGAATCTGTGCTGGAGGCATTTCAGCAGGTAGAGGACGGGCTCACAGGTCTCGCGATGCTTGATCAGGCCGCGAAAACTCAACAGGAGGCAGTTATCCAGTCGCGCAATGCGCTCAAGATTGCCAATGACCGATACGTCGGCGGCATCACTACGTACCTCGATGTGATTACCGCGCAATCCACACTGCTGAGCAACGAGCGTTTGGCCACGCAGTTACTCGGTCAGCAAATGACGACTTCCGTTTTCCTGGTGAAAGCTCTGGGCGGCGCGTGGGACGCGTCTGAAATTCAGAACGAACAGGTAAGGCCGAAACTGGTTCAGGCCGTACAGCAGTAGGCAGAATTGGTACACAGATGCGTCCATCCGCCGTACCGTATACGTGCTGAGCCGATCGGCAGCCTGCACCCTGGCGGGAGCTACGCTGAGTGCTGATCCTGACTCCCGCGGAGCGAAAGAATTTCGCGTTCCGCAATCAGCCAATCCTGATTTTCATCGCCGCTCTCGCCGCACGCAGTCGCTCTGCGCTGCAGATACAGTTCATAGGCGCGCCGGCGAATCTCCTCTTCGAGATTAACTGTGAGATTGACGGGGCGATGGACAGGAATGCTGCTAGGAATTGCGTTAGCCGATTCCTCATTCTTGCGATCTTCGTAAGCACTCTGCACAACGGCAGGTTGAACGGGGATCCCAGCTTTCTTGCTGCGATTGGTGGTCGTATTTCCAGTTGTCTTGCGAGCCATGCTGTACTCCTTACAGATACCCAACTCCCAAAATGGTCTTGCGTAATGAAGAAGCGACATATGCGTACTCCGATATAGCCGCCATCCGACTATTTGCTGCAAAGGATATATCTAAATATAACGCGAACAGCTGTGGAAGTGGGTCGCAAGCCAACGAAATTCTTCTCTTTTTTGTACAAGAGGTCACCCTTTTGGACACGGACAATTAGCCCCTGTTGGAAGACAGCAAAAGTACTCCGGTAACTTGTCGAAAGCCAGATGTGCCCGCAGGATAGATGAGTCACGCTTAGAGAATTGCATCAGCGCGCGGCACCAGCGCACGCATAAGAGCATAAATATGTCATCGACCGGCAATCATGGTTCCGCAGCCAAAGCCACCAAAGCTGGCCTTAGCGAATTGGAGAGCATGCTTGCGGAATCCCCGAGCTCAGATAGAGTTTGCCTGAAACTCGCGCAAATTCTGCGCGTGCGCCGGAACGAAGTGGCGCTGCTCCGATTAGACAAGGGTAGTTTGCGATTTGTGTTTCCGCCCGAACTCCGATCCGCGGGCGTTCTGCCGCTTAACGGTTCGGCGGTGGCAGCGCGCACGGCTTCGACTCGCACTCCACTTCTATCAAACGCTTTCATGCGCGTAAAACACGTCAGCCTGTTTGAAGCCGTCAAGCTAGGACCCAAGGAAGAAGACGATCAAAGCCAGGATCGAATGCCGATCCAGAAAATCATGTCCGTTCCGGTGGTCGGCTCCGGAAATGTGATCGGAGTAGTGCAGGTTTCGCGCAAAGGGCTGGACTCATCTCTCTCAGGCGCTGACTTTACCAGCGATGACTTGAAACAACTGGAGAAAGCTGCGGAAATTCTCTCGTCCATGCCGTTCATGCAAGAAGGCGCGGAGATTTAGTACTGCATCGCACACCCGCACCTATTTCGCGGAAAATCCTCACATCGCCCGCCCGCGCAAAATCCGGAAGCCCATGCCCACTGAAAATTGAAGCCGCCGAGTTGGCCCGTAACATCGACTACTTCTCCGATGAAAAAAAGACCGGGCACTTTCCTCGACTCCATAGTTTCGGAAAAAAGTTCACTGGTGTCGACGCCGCCCGCAGTCACTTCCGCTTTTCCGTAACCCTCGGTACCTTCCGGCCTGACCTCCCACGAATGCAGTTGACGTTCGGCGTCGACAAAAGCGCGATCGGATTTACCTGCCAAAGGATACGTTTCAAGCCAGCGATCCGCGAAGCGTCGAGGCAGCATTTCTCTTAGCAGCAGTTTCCAATTGGATTCGTCGCGATAGCCACGTGTTCTCAAAGCGGCGTCGAGATTGCAGTCGGGTGCAAGGTCGATTTGAATCGCCTCGTTGCTGTCCCAATACGAAGATATTTGGAGAATCGCGGGGCCGCTGAGGCCGTGATGAGTGAAAAGCACGTTTTCGCGAAATGTCTGTTTTGTGCTGCGAAGAGAAGCAACCACATCGGTTGAGACTCCTGCCAGATCGCACCAGCGCTTGCGGTCACGTTCGCTGAAGACAAGAGGCACCAGGGCAGCGCGTGTGGGCTCGACCTTCAGTCCAAATTGCCGGGCCAGATCGTAACCAAAAGGCGTAGCGCCGATTTTCGCAATCGACAAACCTCCGGTAGCGACCACCAGGCGCGGCGCGCTGAAACTGGAGTCTTCAGCTTGCACGGTAAATTGGCCGAACTCGCCCCTTTCGTTCTTGCAGACATCTCTCACTTTCGTGTTGAGTCTGATTTCTACTCCGGCGTCACGACATTCTTGCTCGAGCATTGTCGTGATGTCGCTCGCGGCTCGATCGCAGAATAACTGGCCAAGTTTTTTTTCGTGGTAAGGGATGCGATGTTTTTCGACGAGACGCACGAAGTCGGCAGGAGTATAGCGGGCGAGCGCCGACTTGGCGAAGTGTCGATTGGCTGAAAGAAAGTTTTCCGGGCTGGTGTGCAGGTTGGTGAAATTGCAGCGGCCCCCACCGGAGATCAGAATCTTCTTTCCGATTCGATCCGCGCGCTCGAGCAGCAGAACGCTACGGCCCCGCTTGCCAGCTTCAATGGCACACATCAGGCCAGCAGCGCCAGCTCCAAGAATGATGACGTCGTATTTTTGCGTTATCCGCAATGAAGGGGATCGCGATTTTCCTGTTCCGGAATCACCTGGGGTGTTCTGCGACACACACTTTCGAATTATTGCGCCCCATGCCGGTTGTAGTTTGGATACTCTGGCCTATGCGGTTCCGGCACAGGGTGCTTCGCCAATTCGTCCAGTGCCAGACTCACAGCTTTTTCCAGCTGCGGATCATGACCCTCGCTGACCGCCTTCGGTTCCATGTCCACTTCGTAATCAGGCTGTACGCCATGGTTCTCCACATCCCATTGACCCTGCGGATTGAAGAATCCAAAGCTGGGTGAGGTGACGCGGCCGCCATCCATTAATACGGGGATGCCGCCGATTCCAACCAGCCCACCCCACGTGCGCTTGCCGACCAGTGGGCCGAGTTGCGCTTCACGGAAGTACCACGGCATGGCATCGCCGCCGGAGCCCGAGAATTCATTGGTGATCATCACTTTGGGTCCGAGCACCGAAGCCTGCGGCGTGCGGTAGATCGCTCCGTAGCGCGGAGCCCACCAGCTCATCAGCGTGCGCTGCATCGAGTGGATGATGTAGTCTGCCGCCTGCCCACCACTGTTGAAGCGCTCGTCGATAACGGCCCCCTGCTTGTCGAGCTGCGCGAAGTAGTAGCGGTTGAAATTTGTCAGTCCGCCCATCGCAGTGTCCGGAAGATAAACGTAGGCCAGTTTTCCGCCGCTCAACTCTTGCACCTTCCGCCGGTTCGCCTCGATCCAGGCTAGGTTGCGCAGACTGAGTTCATCGGCGATCGGCGTCACAGTTACATCATGTGCATCCTTGCCACTCGCGTCGGCCGCGATCTTCAGCACCACTTGCGTTCCCGCTGTGCCTTCTAGCAGACGCTGAATATCATCAGAACGGCTGAGGTCCTTGCCACCGATGGCAAGAATGAAATTTCCTTCAGCGACTTTCACTCCGGGTTCCGCTAGCGGCGCATGTGCCTTCGGATTCCATCGCTCGCCGGTATAGATCCGTTCTATCCTGTAGCGCCCATTGACGATCTGGTAGTCGGCGCCCAGCAGGCCTCCCCGTACCTGATTCGGGCGCGGAATTGTCCCTCCAGAGCCGCGCAGATGGCCGATCGAGAAGTCGCCAAGCATCTCCTGAAAAAGATAATTCAGATCGCTCCGCGATCCCACCTCATCCAGATATGGCCTGTATTTCGCTTCGCCCGCAACCGGGTCTACCCCGTGATAGTGCGGATCATAGAAAAAGCTGCGCTCAATCTGCCATATCTCGTGAAACATCTGCCGCCACTCGGCGCGTGGATCCACGCGGACTTCCATCTTGGACAGGTCCAATTTACCTTCGTCGGGTTTGACGGGCGCATCGGCGGGAACGATAACAAACGTTGGCGCTGGACCAGCGGCCGTAGGCGGGCCTTGAGGTTCGCCATGTGCCATTTCCAGCAGCATCTTGTCCCCATCGAACGAAAGATCAAATCCCGCGATGTGATCGGCCAGCTTCTTTGATTTCTTCGTCTTCAGCACGAAAAGTGTCAGCGTCTGGCTGCGTTCTGCCTGGAATCTTCCCCCATCTTCAAGCAGATAAAGCGTGCCTTCCTTGCCCGCTGCGAGAGCTGTATAACCGCCAGCAGGCAGGGGCAGCGCGACCGCACGATCCTCCAGATGTGCAAGATCGACCTTCACCGGCTTCGGTTTCTCAACTTTTTCCGTCTTCTCGTGCTTGTCTTCATCATCCGATTTCTTGGCCGTATCGGATTTGTCCTTATCCTTGTCTTTATTGGCGTCCTCGTCGGAGTCCTTCTTATCTTTCGGGTCCTTCTCCCTTGCTTCAGGCGTCTTTTCGTCTTCAGCTTGTGGCGCAACCGGAGAAACCGTATCCGCCGCCAGCGCGAGCCCGTATACGCTGCGCGTGACGTCGAACTCGTCGCTGCTCATGTCCAACCCGCTCGTGGATGTCCCATAATTCGTGCTTTCCGTGAAGTAGAGATACTTCCCGCCGCGGTCAAACGCGGGAAAGCGAACATCGCTCATGCCATCGGTGATCTGCGTGCTCTTGCCCGACGCGACGGAGTGCAGAAACAGGGCATGGAACCGGTTCGAAACGCTTTGCGTGTACGCGAGCCACTTTGAGTCCGGCGACCAGGCTGCGTCGTAGTCTCCATCGTCAACCACCGCCTTGTCGATGACCGTAGCCTTGCTTGTCGCCGTGTCTAACAGCCAGATCTCCATCTTGTTGTCGTGAAAAACGATCAGCTTCGAGTCTGGCGACCATACCGGCTGGAAATAATATGTCGCGTCATTCGCTAGCGGAAACTTCTTCACTTCGCCCGCACCGGTCTGGCTGCTGATGTGCAGCGCATACTGGCCCGACTCATCGGAGAAATATGCAATGCTCTGTCCATCCGGTGACCATGCTGGCTCGCGCTCCATCACACCCGGAGTATTGGTGATATCCCGCGTCGAACTTTCTTTTGCGGGGACGGTCAGAATGTCGCCATGCGCCTCGAACACGGCGCGCAATCCAGTGGGTGAGATGCCATAGTTTTGAATTTCGCGATCTGCCGCCGAAAGGCGCGTGCGCACCTCTGGCAAGTCCGCGCTCACGTCCACGCTGATCGGGTGTGTCTGGCCGCTTGCAGTGTCGTACAGAAAGAGTTCGCCGAAGCGGTCGTAGACGATGCCGCCTTGGCCCGCGCTCGTCGAGCGAATATCCGCGCCATCATTCTTTACCACTTCAGTTACAGCTTTTGTTGCCGGATCAAAACGAAACAGCGATATCGGCCCATCGCGGTCGGAAAGAAAATAGACCTGCTTGTCGACCCAGACAGGATTGAAATCATTTGACCGTTCACGCGGGATCTTCACCACGTCCAGCGTCGCCATGTCGGCAATCCATACCGAGCTTGCCAGTCCGCCGCGGTAGTTTCTCCACGCAACATAGGCGGAATAATTGAACGGCGATGCGCCGCCCACCGGAGAGTAGGCAAAGTATTTTCCGTCCGCGGAAAACTTGCCCGAGAAGGCCATCGGCAGTGGCAGTGCGGTGGGCAGCCCGCCATCCAGCGAGACCTTGAACAACTTCGTATAGCGCGAGCTGCTGCTTTCTCGATTCGAACGGAAGATCACCGACTTACCATCCGGCGTCCATCCCACAGCAGAATCCGCTGCTGGATGATAGGTGAGGCGCTTCGGGACTCCGCCGATTGTCGGGACGACAAAGACATCCGTATTGCCGTCGTATTCACCAGTGAAGGCGATCATGCTGCCATCGGGCGAGAAGACCGGGTCGGTCTCAATGCCTGTGCCTGTCGTGAGGCGAGATGCGTGGCCGCCATTACGGTCCACAGTCCACAAATCGCCAGCGTAAGAGAAGACAATCAAATTGCCGTTAAACGTTGGCCGCTGAAGCAAGGGGTGGGAGGGCTGGGCGGTGAGAGCGAGTGAACAAAGCGCAGCGAAAATCACAACAAAAAGTTGGCGAATCATTCTCATCTCTTCTCCTCCGTAGTTATGACGCCACGCAAGTTTTGCCGCCGCGCAGTGAAATGCTTCCGATCTTCGGTTAAAACATTGCTGCGTTATTTTCCCGCTTCCGGTTGCGCCAGCATGAGTGCGGGAACCTCTTGCTGTTTCACCAGGTTGTTATAAGCCGCCACATCGGTCGAAACAATTGTCTTCCATTTTGCCAGCTGTTCATCGACAGATTTGCTGAGCATATCGAATACTTCATAGGACTGCTTCGTCGGGGCCGAGTCGGCACTGCCCACGACACCGCTCAGCGCCACGAGGTCGTTATTCAACCGAACCGGAAAATTGAGCACATCCTGGCCGCTCTTGGCCTTCGTCTGGATCAGCGATTCTTCCACTACCGTCATCTTTGTATCAAGCGTCTTACCCGCATCGGCAATAACCTTTGCGCGGGGGTCGTTCTTCAGCCGCGTGTTATACGCATTAATCTGCTCGCGAAGATCGCGAATCTGAATGATAGTATCGTCCGTTTCCGTGACCTTGTCCCGAATCTTGAGAAGCAGATCGAATTGTTTGGCCAGATCCTCCTGGCTAATTTTCAATCGCGGATCGGTCTTAATCTCAAACGGAGCGGTATAACTCTTGCCTAATACCGTCAACCGTACTTGATAGGTGCCGGGCAACGCTTCCGGACCGTTTGTGTTGCCACCCCAGAGCGGCGCTTTTGGTACTTTCGTCGCTCCCTCGTAGCGCAGGTCCCATACGAAGCGGTTCAGGCCCGCGTCTACTGGCAGACTGCCCGCGTCGGCGCTGCGGTTGAAGAAATCTTCCTCGTCATTATTATCGCCACCGGTTTCTTCTTTCTTGGGATACTTCCGGATGACTTTGCCCGAGGCGTCGAGTATCTCCAGCGTGATTTTCGGCGCTTCGGATTCTGCATCCGTTTTCTTGTTTTCAGAAGAAGACGTTGACGAACTCGTTTCGCTTTTTGCCGGAGCATTCTCAGTGCCCGCGCCGGAAGCCGTTGGTTTCGCTTGGTCGGACTTCTTGAGTGAAACTTTCAACCAATAATCAATGACGGCCCCTGCTGGCGGGTTCTTTCCAACATTTCCGCTGGCGCCAGAACCATGAAAGACCGTATGACTCGCCGGAGCAGGAGTAAACAGGTGCGCCTCCTGCTGCGGAATCGAATCTTCGTATTGCTCCAGCGGGGTGATGTCGTCCAGCACCCAGAAGCTGCGCCCGTGCGTCGCCACTACCAGATCCGTGTTCTTGATTACCAGGTCATTTACCGGGACTGTCGGCAGATTCAACTGCAGCGGCTGCCAGTGCGCGCCATCGTCGAACGAGAAATACATACCCTGTTCCGTGCCGGCGAAAAGCAAACGAGGACGTCGGGGATCGACCCTGACCGCATGGACATAATCATTCGCCGGAAGCCCGGCGACCAGTTTGGTCCAGGTCTTTCCAAAGTCAGTTGTCTTGAACACGTAGGGCGTGAAGTCATCCGACTTGTGGCGTTCAACTGCGAGATAAGCAGTTCCTACGTCACGCGAAGAAGCTTCGATCATACTCACCGTGCCCCAATCCGGCATGGCCTTAGGCGTGACATTCTCCCAATGCTCGCCGCCGTCGCGGGTGAGCTGAACCAATCCATCATCGGTCCCGGCCCAGATCAGATCCTTCTGCAGCGGAGATTCCACCACCGAAAAGATCGTGTCATATACCTCGACACCAGTATTGTCCTTTGTGATCGAGCCGCCTGAACTCGCCTGCTTCGACTTGTCATTGCGTGTCAGGTCAGGGCTGATGATCGTCCAACTCATACCGCCGTCGGTTGTCTTAAACAGTACTTCACCCGCGAAATACATTGTCTTTGGATCGTGCGGCGAAAAAGCGATGGGCTCAGTCCATTGGAAGCGGTGTTTGACGTCCGCTGCAGGCCACCCGATCGGGTTCACAGGCCAGGGGTTAACCGCCTTCTCTTCACCGGTGCGGTGATCGTAGCGCGTGATCTCACCACCGTAAGAGCCGGCGTATACGGTCTCCGGATCGTCCGGGTCGGGCGCAATGTAGCCGCTTTCGCCACCGCCTACGTCATACCAATCCGGGCGATCAATCGCGCCATTGGGGCTCGCGCTGGCAATGGCCACAGTGGAGTTGTCCTGCTGCGCGCCATAGATGTAATACGGGAACCGGTTGTCGGTAGTGACATGGTAAAACTGCGCCGTCGGCTGGTTATATATGCTGCTCCAGCTTTCGCCCCCATCAATCGAAATCGTGGCTCCTCCATCGTTGCCGTTGATGAGGCGCTTGGGATTCGTGGGATCAATCCACAGCCCGTGATTATCTCCGTGCGGCGCGTGTATCGAACTAAAAGTCTTGCCTCCGTCATTGGAGCGATACGCCGCTGTGTTCAGGATGTACACGGTATCCACCGATTTAGGATCGGCGAAAATGTGCGAGTAATACCACGCCCGCTGGCGAAAGCGATGGTCGTCGGTCATCAGGTGCCAGGAATCACCACCGTCATCCGAACGATAGATGCCACCTTTTTCTGCTTCGATGACTGCCCACACTCGGTTCGGATTCGCGCCGGAGACCGCGACCCCGATGCGGCCCAGAATACCCTCCGGCAATCCGTGGCCTTTGAGCTCTTTCCATGTTGTTCCTCCATCGCTGGAACGATAAAGGCCGCTTCCCGAACCACCGCTGTCCAGGCTCCACGGGGTCCGCTTGGCTTGCCACAGTGCCGCGAACAGGACGTTGGAATTGCTGGGGTCGAACACGATATCGATGCCACCCGTTTTCGCGTCCTTATAGAGCACTTTGTCCCAAGTCTTCCCGCCATTCTGTGTGCGGAAAATTCCCCGCTCCTCGTTATCGCCGAATGGATGTCCGAGCGCGGCCACGAAAGCGATATCAGGATTCTTGGGATTCACCGCGAGGCGCCCGATGGCATGCGAGTCGGCGAGGCCGACAAACTTCCAGGTCTTGCCCGCGTCGATCGACTTATAAACACCATTACCGCCAACGATGTTGCCGCGAATACACGCTTCTCCAGTTCCGACATAAATAACATTTGGATCAGACGCTGAAACCGCGATCGCTCCAATCGCCGGCGACGCATCCTTCTGCTTGTCGAAAATTGGTTTCCAGTTGAGGCCGCCATCGGTCGTCTTCCACACGCCTCCGGCGACTGCGCCAAAATAATAGATGCTATCCTGGCCGACGACGCCCGATACCGCAACCACGCGCCCGCCGCGAAATGGGCCAACCTGTCGATACTGCAAACCCTTCCAAGGACCCTTGTCCTCCTCTTCTTTATCTTTCTGAGTGTCACCAACCTGCTGCCCCGCCGTCTCTGCCTGGTTTTTCTGGGCCGCTTGCATTTGGCTGGAATCGGGAGTTTGCTTCGGTGGATGTTTCTGTCCAAATACAGAACCAGTTAGACCCACAACAAGAAGAGCGAGTGTAGTCGTTCGCAATTTTGTTCCTCCGGAGAAGTACACGATACAGCCAGCAGCCACAGATTCACAACCAGAACTGCGACTTAAAGAGTATGCGATTACACGTCTGTCATGTCGCCGGCAGGAGATGGCGCTTTCGGCATCCTGAATTTTCAAACGATGCAGAAGCCATTAGACTTTGCGGATCGGCTTCGTCATTAAGTCAACAAAAAGTTTCTTGAAACGATCGTGGTCGACTTCAAGGAGGACGTTAACCATTCCTGCAGAAGGCGGCGGCCCCAGATAGAACTGTCGTGAGTCTACAAAGACTCGCCGATCTTCCGGGCTCACCGGGACTCCTCCTGAGTCGGGAACGTCCTGCCAATTCATTGGCCAGAACATCGAATCCCCATAGCGTGGTCCAGGCGTGGAGCAAATGTCCACATACATCTGTGCGGATTTCGTGAAAACACTTGGATCGATCACCTGTGCAGCAATCATTTCGTCCGCCATGCGAAAAAAGCGCATGTTGGGATCATGCCGCAGTGGCTCAACCACATACCTTTGGAAAAGATCTGAAATGGGGCTCTGAGCGCGGTCGGCGATTTCTTCGATCATCCTGCGGCCAGGAACGATTTCATCGCCTTCGTGAATTTCTTCTGCAATGTCTACAGTGACAATGCTGAATTTCGGCCACGGAGCGCGCAGAACTTTTCGCGCAGCTTCGGGATCGAAAAAGACATTGAAGGCATTGGTGAATACGTGAAAACCAGTTCCCATGAATACCACTTCAGGCACCAGGGGAACGATGTCGGGTGCAAGGGCAATCGCGAGCGCCAAATTCGTAAGCGGTCCTCCAGCATAGATGGTCACCTGGCCTGGATTTTCGCGGACGGTCTTGATAATGAAGCGAGCGGCGTGGTCTTGCTGAGCTTTGATGTTCGCGAAATGATCGTAAGGAGGCGGCAGGGGTTTGATCTCGTCTGGTCCACTATTAGTGCGATTGAAAGCTCCCATCCAAGGGTCCAAACGGTGGCCACCATAGAGTTGCAGCCGAAGCAGCCATTCTTCTTTTGTATTGAGCATGGGGAACTCGGCGCCTGGATACACTGGGATTTCCGTGCGTCCCATCATTTCCAGCAAGCGAAGTGTGAACGCCATTTCCTGTTTCATCCACGCGTCGCCAGTAACCAGAGTGATGCCAAGAAGATCGATGTTGTCGGCCTGCAACATCATCAGCGTTCCAAGTATGTCGGTGCCGAACGGGCCAGAATTGTCCTGGTCGTAAATTACCTTTCGCCTCACGCCAGCCTGTGGGGGCATAAGATCCGCCTTCGGAAATGCAGCGGCCGACGCGCTCATCGCAGCCGGGTTGGGTGGAATTTGTGACGAGGCAATAGCGGCTCCTACCGTTTTAATAAATTCCCTTCGCGTTGCGGTCACTGTTATACCCTTTCTAATCGCGATCCTCGGTAATTCGTCCTAGCTACTCGAACTTTAGGTCCTCGAAATCTAGGTCTCGAAATCTAAGTCCCCGAACTATTGATCGGGCGGGTCATCAAATCAATGAAGAGCTCCCGAAAGCGGTTTTTGTCGAGCCCCTTCAGCAACTGAACCCGGCCAGCCTTGATCGACGGATTGTTTTGACCCAAACGTTCGGTGCCTTCTCCGACGTCCTTCCAATTGCCGTCCCAAAATGAGGTGTCGCCGTAGTGACCGTCGTTGTGGGTCACGATATCGATATACATTTCATCGAAGCCACTAAAAATCTTAGGATCTATAACGTGAGCGGCCATCATTTCATCCGGCATACGGAATGATTTCCTTCGCGGATTGACGCGCTGCGGCTTCTGCTCGAAATTGCGGAACAGATCCGCGATTGGCGAGTGGGCGTGATCCACGATGTAATCCACCTTGCCGTCATCCTGCATATGGACTTCCTCTGCGAGGTCCGCGGTGACGAGCGTCAATTTCGGCCAACCTGCACGAAAGCCAATCTTCGCGGCTTCGGCATCGAAGTAGACATTCACGGAACTAGTAGAGCGATGCATGCTTCCGCCCATGAAAACCACTTCCTTAGTGATGGGCACAATGTCGGGCGCGAGCATGACTGCAATGGCCAGATTCGTCATTGGGCCGCCGCAATAGACCGTTACTTGGTTCGGGTTGGCACGAATCGTACGGATGATGAAATCCGCGGCCGGCTCGGACTGAGCATTGATCTGTGCAAACCGGCTGTATGGCGGGGGCAGCGGCTCTACTTTGTCACGGCTTCCGCCATCCTTAGCAAAGCACCCCAGATATCCTTCATTTCCGAGTGTCCTCGAGCCAAACATCTGGTAGCGCATCTGCGCCTCAGCCTTCGTGTTGACCAAAGGTTCTTGAGCGCCCATGTACACCGGCATTTCCGGACGACCCATGATTTCAAGTAGACGTAACGCATAAGCAGTTTCCTGTTTCGCCCACATATCGCAAGTCACGGTGCAAATGCCAAGCAGATCGATATTCTCAGCTTGCAGGAGCATCAAGGTCGCGACCGTATCAGTGGAAAGCGGGCCGCGATGGTCCTGGTCATAGATGAGTTTTTTCTTGCCGCCTGATCCCGAAGAAGCTTGCATAACCGGAGAGACCATAGTGCTATGGGCCAGCAGATCAGATAGTGTTTGCATTCTGCCCCTTCTCTTTGAACCAGAACATAATCCAACCCGGTAGGTTATACCCTCGATCCACAAACGCATCCATTGTTGTGGCAGTATTCGCAAACGGCAAGCGACCAGAGATCGGCGCGTATTGTCGATCGCATCGGCACCGTTCTGATTTCGTAGCGAAAAAAGCCTCAGGCTATTAGTAGATCGTAGGTATGTTTTTGCACAACCGGTTGACAGTCTTGCGGTAGCGACAATAACGCGCAGAAAATGCGGGCCCGGAAAAGATTGGTAGCGCTACCGGGAATCGAACCCGGGTTTGAAGATTGAGAATCTTCCGTCCTAACCCCTAGACGATAGCGCCACTCGGGTGGATTGCGACGAAATCCGATTATAACAAAAGCTCGTTCTAATCAGATCTGCCGGGCCTAAAGCAATCACTGTCGGGTGCGATCATTCACGACAAAGTACTACTAGGCGGACGAGAGTTTTCTGGCATTGTGGCGCAGCGAACGGCCTTCGGACAGACTGTAGAGTTCTTCCGCCAGATTTTTGGCGTGATCGCCGATACGCTCCAGCGCCTGCGCTGCTAGAAGGATGTCGAAATTTTTCTGACCAGTCGGACTGTTTGGTTCGGCTAGATGCCTATGGAACAGCGAATGGCACAATCGGTCGACTTCCGGATCCGATTGTAGAACGGATTGCGCGTAGGACACATCGCGCTTGAGGAAGCCCTGATGAACCTGTTCCAGCATTTCGCGAAGCAGAGAAGCCATCTCAACGAGTTGACGCGAGTCTGCCGAGGGCAATTTTTCACGGCGCGATTGCAGTTGCATTACGGCACTGTAGGCTAGATCTCCGATGCGTTCGAGATCGGTGATGAACTTCAGACACGCCAGCAACTCACGTGCTTTGGCTTCTCCTACGCGGGTAATGGCTTCGGGCAATTGCTCGTCGATCTTGCGCTCAATCTGGTCTAGTTCTTTCTCGCAATCTTTGATTGCTAGAAATGCCAGGCGTGAACCGTCGGCTAGAAAGTCTCTGACGTTGAAGACGGCGTCGCGAGCGATCAGGCAGCCGCGGACGACGAGGGACGTCAATTCATCTTCTGCCAAATCGTCGCTATTACTACTACGTGGCTGAACTGGGCGAGGGCGCGCTTCCGTTGCTCGGGATCGCGTTGCGGTCGAGGGGCGCTTTGGTCGTGCGGCTGGGGGCGATTGCTTTCGGGTCATTTTCGGACCTTGGGAAACCTGCTCGTTTCGAGCCGAGCTTGTATTACACAGAAGTTAGCATAAAGCGGAAATGTGAAAGGAATGTAAATGCAAGGCGTCGGATAGTGTCCTAATACTGCGCTGACGTAGGTGGCTGTTTTTTCAATAACGAGACCTTGAGGACATAGCATTCTTCATGGACGGGCTTGCCGTTCTCGTCGGTCTTGCTTTTTTCAAGTATCACGGGAAGTTTGCAGAGGGAGCAAATCGGTAAAGAAGGGACCACGCTTAACATAAGATCACCGCCGCCGGATAAAAAAGTCTACCATCCTGCTAGAGAACTGCAATTCCTAAATAGTGCATTGAAGAATCGGAAAAATGAATAAAAGCACGGAACTCCAGGGAATCCCTGCTTTTTTTTCAAACTCAATTAACGCTTTTGTTATTGCGCAAATGAAGATGAAGCTAGATTCACTTTTTTCCCAGCGCAGCGGCCTGTTCTTCGGCTCGTTTGGCGGCTTGCTCTTTACCCAGTCCGCGATAGGCTCGCGCTAACAACCGTAGGGCTGCTGGATTTCGCGGATCGGTTTTGGTGAAGGCCTCAAGATCGGGCAAAGCCCCGGCAAAATTGGATTGCTGAATTTGCGCTTCCGCCAGTCCTAAACGGGCTTCGCTGTTGTTTGAATCCACCAGCTGCGCCGCTTCGAACTGGTCTTCTGCATTCTTCGCGTCTTTGAGTTGCAGGTAAACTCGCCCTAGCTGCAGTCGCGCGGACATTTGATCGGGTGCCAGCTTCAGACTTGATTCGAGCGCATCTCGCGCTCCCGGCCAATCGCCAGTTTTCTCGAGGGCTTCGCCTAATTCATAGGCGGCAGTGGAATCTTCGGAACGCAGCGCGGTGGCCCGCTTTAGGTGGACGGCGGCTTGGGCGTAGTCTGCAGCGGCTAGTTCAAGTTCGCCCAGTTGGCGTAGCGTGGTTGGGGAGTTGGGGTCGAGTTGCAAGGCTTTTTCCAGAAACTGGCGCGCATCGTTCTGACGATTGTCGTCGTCGGCCAGCATGGCGTTGTGGAGCAGGTTCTGAACTCCGATTTTGTCTTTGGGATCGGGCAGGTTTTCTTCGGCTTTGACGGAGGCGCTCTGCGGCGGAAGCTTAGCCTCCCACTTCGACATTGCTGTTTGCATGTCTTGCTGCATGCTCTCAAATTTTGAACTGGCGGGGAGGTAGAGATTCTTCAGCTCCTTGGGATCAGCCTTGAGGTCGTAGAGTTCGGGGCGAGGAGCTTTGATGAGCTTGGTATTTTCGGTGCGCAAGGCGCGTAGCGGCGCCCATCCCCAACGGAGGGGATAGTCGGTCTCTCCGAAGAGCTCACGACTTGAGGGCGCTGACGGACTGTTATTGAGGAGGGGAAGCAGTGACTCTCCGTTGAGTTCGGGCGGGGCGGTTACACCGGTTACGGAAAGAATGGTCGGGAGGATGTCAGTGGTGCGCACCTGGGTATCAATCACGTTGCCATGATGAGCGGCTCCTGGCATCTTCAGGATGAGCGGGATATGCAGTGTCGAGTCGTACAGAAAGAGGCCGTGAGTTTCCTCTCCGTGCTCGCCGAGGCCTTCGCCGTGGTCGCCGGTGACCAGAATGACGGCGTTGTCATAGACGCCAGCTTTTTTCAGAAATGCGATCCAGTGGGCCACTGCGGAATCGGCATAGGCGATTTCCCCGTCGTAGAGGTGGTCTTTGTATTTCTCGGAGAACGGCGGCGGCGGCTCGTAGGGATCGTGCGGATCGTAGAGGTGGACCCAGACGAAGTGAGGTCCAGTGCGGTGTTCGTCGAACCAGGTTTCAGCGTGCTCGACGACTTCCATGCCGCGGCGTTCGACGCGTCCCCATCGTTCTCCTTTCTTGCCATCGGTATTTTTACCCTCGGCGTCTTTGCTATCGGACTTAGGAAAATTATCGTAGAAATCAAAACCGCGATCTAGGCCGGGAGCGAGGGTATTGCTGTCGAGAATCACGGCTCCGATGAAAGCTGCGGTTTGGTAGCCTTGCTTCTTCAGCAGTTCCGCCGCGGTTAGATGTTGCGCCGAGAGAGGGACTCCAAAATCGGTGACGCCGTGCACGCTAGGTAAGAGGCCGGTCATGATCGTAATGTGTGACGTGTTTGTAATCGGACTATGCGTGAAGGCCTCGGTGAAGCGGACACCATCGGCAGCGAGCGCGTCGAGTGCAGGAGTTTCGACCTGCTTATATCCGTAGCAGCCGACGTGGTCGGCACGCAGCGTGTCGATGGTGATGAGATACACGTCAGGTGCTGAGTTGCGCACCGCGGGGGTTTGGGGAGATGCCTGGCCCAATGCCGTAATTCCGAACACGATAGTCCCGACGAATATTTGGACGAATATGATTCCCAAAAGAATGGCTAGCCGTCTCATAAGCGCCCAGCCTATCACAATCGCTCGGCATGATAGACCCTCTGCTCAGACCGCTGGGACGTTTTCCATGCGTCTTTCATACGATGACATGCGATAAACTGAATTCACCGATGGCACCTACTTTTCCTCGATTGATCGTCATCTCAATGGCTCTTGTTGCGTTGCAAATGGCAGCGCAAACGCCAGCCAAACCGGCGCTGAATGTAGTCCTGATCACCATTGATACGCTGCGAGCAGATCACGTTGGGTGCTATGGATACAAGCAAATCAAGACACCGAATATCGACGGCCTGGCTGCGGATGGCGCGCGCTTTGAGCGGGCGTTTACGGTCGTCCCGGTAACGCTGCCTTCGCACACCTCGATGCTGACGGGAACGTATCCCATGTTCAGCGGCATGCATGATTTCAGTGCGAATAAACTTAGTCCGCTTCAGCCTACGCTGGCTTCGGTCCTCAAACAGGCTGGGTATCAGACAGGAGCAGTGGTTGCCGCGGCGGTGCTAGATTCGCGGTTTGGGCTGAATCAGGGATTTGATTTTTATTACGACCATTTTGATTTCAGCCGATTGGACGAAGCGAATCTCGACGAGATGGAGCGTCCCGGCAATGTTGTGGCCGATGTTGCGCTGGACTGGCTGGCGAAGAATTCGCAGAAGAAGTTTTTCTTTTGGATGCATCTCTATGATCCGCACTTTCCTTACCATCTTTCGGAACCGTACAGTAGCGAATATGCTTCACAACCATACGATGGCGAGATTGCTTTTGCGGATAAACAGGTAGGACGGCTTCTACAGTTCTTAAAAGACAAGGGAATTTATCAGAACACGGTGATCGTGCTCTGCGGTGACCATGGCGAAAGTCTGGGAGAGCATGGCGAAAAAACGCACGGGTTTTTTATCTACAACGCCACTATGCATGTGCCGCTGATCATTCGTTTGCCGGAGAATACATCGGCGCATACTGTGGCCGATCCGGTTTCGCTGGTTGATTTGATGCCCACCGTTCTCAGCGCAGTCGGGCTGGGGATTCCATCGCAGGTCCAAGGACGAAGTTTGCTTCCAGAACTTCAAGATAAACGTAATCGCGACGACCAAGCAGAGCGCGACCGCGTTCTTTATGGAGAAACGTTCCTACCGCGGATTCACTTTAACTGGAGCGAATTGCGGGGTTCGGAAAATACAAAATATCACTTCATCGATGCGCCTCGACCCGAGTTGTACGATCTGTCGAAGGACCCAGGAGAAGTTCACAACCTGTTCACCGATAAGAGTGCAGTGGCTGAGGAGATGCGTGCGAAACTCAATGCCATGATTCGCAATTACAGCGCCGGCAAAGAGATGGCCGAAAAAACCGGTCTGGATCCGGCGCTGATGGAGCGATTGAAGGCGTTAGGCTACGCCGGATTCTCCGGCGGTGGCGATGCGGGCGTCAGCGATCGCAATTTACCCGATCCGAAGGACCGCATTGCCGCGTATGAGTTGATTTCCGATGCTGTCTCCGACAGCCAGCACGGTCGCTATAAAGAGTCGATTGAAAAGCTGAAGAATGTGGTGAAAACTGAGCCTAACTCTGTTCCAGTACACTATCTGCAAGGCCTGAATTACTACCGCCTGAAGATGTTTACCGAAGCGGTGGACGAGCTCCAGAAAACAGTTCAGCTCAGTCCCGACTACGCGCTAGCTTTTTTTAACCTCGGAATGGCGCAGGCCCATGCCGGACAAATGGATGCCGCAATTGCGACGCTGCAGCGAACTCTGCAACTCGACGCCACCAATTTCGAAGCCGCATTCAACCTGGGAGTAGCGTTCCTACAGAAGAGGGAATTGGAGCCTGCCGCTGCGGCGTTTCGGCAATCGGTCTCGATTAATCCAGAACTTGCGCGTGGATATCGCGCCCTGGGTGAGACCCTGCTCTATCAGAACAAACTCGACGAAGCGATTGCGGAGTTGCGCCGCGCCGTGGAGTTGGAGCCGCAAGAGCCCATCATGCACGAGTCGTTAGCTAAGGCTCTCGCCGCCAAGGGACTCACAGCGGAGGCAGATGAGGAGACGCGCCGCTCGCAGCAACTGGCGCCGCAATAGACGCATGTTCCGACGCTTCTCAGTCTGGTGGCTTCTTCAGTTTGTAGCCGTGGCCGCGCTTGGGACTGGCGCGTTCGCTCAAAACACCCCGGCTAAGCCAGTTCGCGCGAACACAAATCCGCAGTTCAATATTGAGCGGCCCAATATTGCGCGACCCAGTATTGCGCGACCCAGCGTTATATTGATCACCATCGATACTCTGCGCGCCGATCATGTGGGATGCTATGGAGCGCAGACAGTCAAGACTCCGACGCTTGATGCGCTCGCTCACGACGGTGTTGTGTTTGAGCGGGCCATCTCTCAGGTTCCGCTGACTTGGCCTTCACATGCGGTGATCCTGACCGGAACTTACCCTTTTCAGAACGGCGTGCAGGATTTCACCGGTCAGCCACTCGCTCCACAATTTCGATCGGTAGCCCAGGCCTTTCAACAGGCAGGTTACACCACGGGAGCCGTGGTCAGCGCCTTTGTTCTCGACCGAAGCTGGGGCTTGGCACGCGGTTTCGGCTTTTACGATGATGCATTTTCGGCAAAAACCTTCGAGAAAAAGGATACCGGCCTGGTTGACCGCCGCGCCGGAGAAAGCGTAGCACATGCCATTGCATGGTTGAAAAAAACTCCGCGACGCCCGTTTTTTCTGTGGCTGCATCTCTACGATCCGCACAGCCCGTACGATCCTCCGGAGCCCTTCCGCTCCGAGTATCGCAGCCACCTCTACGATGGTGAGATTGCCTACGCCGATCATGAACTCGGCAACCTGATGCGATGGCTCAAGCAGAACCATCTTTATGATTCTTCGCTGATCGTCGCGCTCAGCGATCACGGCGAGTCTTTAGGGGAACACGGCGAAGACGAGCATGGGTTCTTCATCTACAACGCTACTGTGCATGTGCCGTTGATCGTGAAACCACCCGCCGGTAGCGGCATTGCGACTGGCCGGCGAAGCGAGCCGGTGGAGACCACGGCCGTAGCTCCGACGCTTCTACAACTTGCTGGATTCACAGATTCGAATGATTCGATCCACGCACAGTTTCAGTCGCAGTCTTTGCTGGATGCGAAGTTAGGCGCAAAGGTAAGTTCGAAATCAGATGCGAATCAGGCGCCGGGTGATGCGATAGGTGACGCGACAAAAGATCTGGCCTATAGCGAAACGTTCTATCCGTTCAGTTCTTTCGGCTGGAGTCCACTGCACGCGCTCGAGAGTGGACGTTTTCACTTTATCGAGGCACCTAACCCAGAATTGTACGATCTTGAAACCGATCCCGGAGAAACAAGAAACATTGCCAGCGAGCAACCCGCCACAGTCGCCGTGCTTCGGGAAAAGATGCAGACGCTGCTGGCTCATAATCCCTTCGCGCGACAGAATGCGGGTGCTGGAAATTTGAGTCCCGATGCGCAAGAAAAATTACGAGCTCTAGGCTACTTCGGATTTCGTGCCGCAGTCTCTCCGGAGTCGCTTAAAAAAGGATTGGCTGATCCCAAAGACAAGCTCTGGGAATTTAATTCTATTCTAAGAGCTCAGGATGCCTTCGAACGCAAAGACGACGATCATGCAGAAACTCTTCTCGCCGAGGTCCAACAAAAAGATCCCCAAATCTACGTAATTCCTTTTCTATTGGGTGAGTCGGCGTTACGGCGGCAAAACTGGAAAAAAACGGCCGATCAACTGCAGCGCTGCCTCGAATTAAATCCGAATTTCGACAACGCAATGACCGGGCTGGCGCTCGCCTTGTCGAAGCTCGGTCGCGCCGAAGAGGCGAAAAGTTGGCTCAACAAGGCGGTGCTGAGCAATCCCCAGAATTACCGGGCGTGGTATCAGATTGGGTTGCTCGATGCAGGGAGCGATCCGGCGGCGGCGGCTGCTGCTTATCAGAAAGCGATTACCATCCAACCCAATTTTTCGCCGGGGCAACGGGAAATGGGCATGGCACTTTTTCAGCAAAAGGATTATGCCGGCGCCGCTACCCATCTGGAGAAGGCACTTTCACTTGGGCTGGAAGATGCCAAGCTGCATAACTTTCTGGGCATCTGTTACAGTCAGACCGGTCGAATATCGAAAGCCGTGCGCGAACACCAGCGCGCCATTGAACTCGATCCGAAGCTGGCGGAAGCGCATCTGAACCTCGCGTATGCCTACCAGCGAATTGGGAAGATCACACAGGCTCAGGCAGAGTACGCAACGGCTTGCAGGCTCGAAGCGAAGTTCTGCAATGTCGTTCCCAGGTGAAGCTTAGCGTTTCTCAGAAGCTTCTTCAGTCTGTAACTTTGTCAGAATTTCCTTGGCTCTCGGCGCCGCTGCTGCATCCGGAAAATCTTTCAGGAAGGTCTGCAACTCCATAATGGCATCCTGGCGCCGATTCTGCCGGAGATACAGGCTGACTAACTGCAAGTACGCATCCGGCATCTTTGAGTCCAGGCGGATGGCATTCTGAAGACTGCTCTCGGCTTCTGCCATCTTGCCGGTCTGCGCGTATAAATGTCCTTGCAGAAGATATCCGAAAGCGGAATCGGGGCCGCGCTGGAGGCCCGATGCCAGTGTGGTCTCAGCTTCGGGCAAACGATTTGTCAACATGAGCACGTGGCCGAGGTTGAAATAGGCTTGCGCATCATTTTGGTCGAGGCGAATCGCCTCCCGAAATTGTTCTTCGGCGGGCTTGAAGTCCGACTTGCTCACATACAGCGCGCCGAGATTGTTGTGAGCGGGGTAAAAATCCGGGGAATAGCTGAGAGCCTTCAGGTAGTGCTGGGTCGCATCGTCGGCATTGCCCTTGTGATCGGCCTCCACACCTTTTTCGAATTCCTTGAGGGTCTTCTTGGGAAACTGGCGGTTGTAATCGGCTGGATCGACGAGGACGGGGTTACTGCCAGCGACGCGTCCCGGCAATGGATCTTTCTTGACGTCGGTGCGCGGAATCAGCGTGACCTGCACGAAGTTCATGGGCGAGTTGCTCGGGTTGACGTCGACGTCCACGCTGAAGACCTCATAAGCATCATCATGCACCGTAATCTTGTACGGGTTGGCGGGGAGGGCGTAGAAGCCGAAGCGTCCCTGGCTGTCGGTGTAGGCGCTGGACATGACGGAGCCGCGCGTTTCGAGGGAGATTAGCACGGGGTGGTCGGGGAAATCGCTGCGTGAGACTCTGACATTGCCGATGATTTTTCCGGCTACGTTGGCCTGAGCATGGAGGGGCTTGGGTACGACGAGCGAGAGCAGAAGCGCGGAGCAGGCCAGAAGGCGTGAGCCCGAGGGCATGGCATTCACCCGGAAAATCATATTACTGCAAATCGCGGCACTGCAAACCATGGCACCGCGAATCGCAGGATGGGGAATCACGGTGCGGCTAAAGGAGAAAGGGCTTGTTCTCGAAAATCAAGAACAAGCCCTTTGAAACAAGCGCAGCCTTGGGCTAGAAACTCAGCTTAAGCCCAACCTGCAAGTTGCGCGCGTTGAGGGTTCCACCGGCTTCTCCAAACAACGGGTCGTCCAGGCTGTTGTGCTGGCTGAACGCGCTTCCGTTGGAGAGGATGAAGTTGGCGCGGTTGAAGATATTGAACGCGGCCGCTTCGAATTTGAGGTTGAAGCGTTCCGTGAGGGTGAAGACTTTAGCCAGCGTCATATCCGCCGTCCATATTCCGGGTCCGACGAAATTGTTGCGCCCGAGGTTCCCAACACAGGCCAAGCAAGGCGCGGAGAGGGTTGGAAGACCGGGGCCCGAGAAACTGGCAGGCGCCGTATTTGAGAAGAAGGAAAAATTACCTCCGGGAGCCCAACCGTTTTCCCAGTTGGAGCGGCTGGGAGTGACGTGCTGAACGCTGCTGTCCGGACGATCTACCCCAGGGAACTGACCATCCAGGGTCCACTCGCCACCAGTGTTGACGCAGTTGCCAGCGTTAATACCGGCTTGGCTGCAATCGCCCGTCAAGTTTGCTCCTGTAAGGCGGGTGTAAGGCGACCAGTGCGGTCCGCTCTGGAACGCCCAGATGCCATTCAGACTCCAGCCGCCGAGTACCGCACGCACGGGCCCGCGGAAATTCTGACCAGGTAGCTGATAAACGTAGTTCAACACCAGGCGATGCCGAGTATCGTAGACGGAGTTGCCGCGATCCAGCCCCGGGTTGTTGGTATCTGTACTGTACCCGTCTCCACCCGCCCCACCTGCCGCCGAAGTGGCCGAGTCATGCCACGACGATCCATTGTCAATGGAATGGCTGTAAGTGTAGTTGGCATTGGCGGTCAGGCCATGGCTCATCTGCTTCTTCACCGATAGCTGGAGACCGCTGTAGTTTGAGTTATTGGCGTTTTGCCATTCGCGAAGAACTCCATAGTTTGTGTTCGGAACGCCACCCGTCAGACCGCACACATTGTTGCCAAAGTTGTTGGTTACGCAAGACCCGACGGGGAGCTCCCCACCGATCTGGCGGTTGAGCTGCTGCGAGCGGAACAGTCTATGTCCCGCCGTGCCCACGTAGTTTGCCTCAACCACAGTCTTTGGCGCGACCTCACGTTGTATTCCGAAAAAGAAGTTGTGCACGTAGGGATCTTTGAGGCCCTGCGGAGGAACAATTCCAGTCAGCAGGGCTGCGTCAATATTGGTAGCAGCCCACCCGGAAATGTTTCCTTGGGCTTGCGCTCCCACACCCTGGCCGGGGTTAGTTGCGTTGCCCGCCCCAGTGAAAGTCGGAGCGGCGCCTGAGGGCGTGCAACCCGCGCTCGTACAGGAGGCAGTGGGACCGTAGACGATCACTCCCGGTATACCTTCGATCGGTCCGACAGCGTTAAACGAGTAATAGGGCAAATTCCAACGGGAGTTCGAAAGAGGGTTGTAAAGGGTACCTTCGTAGGAAATACCATAGCCGCCACGCAGTGACGTCTTACCATCCCCAAAGACATCCCAGGCAAAACCTACGCGGGGGCCGAAATCGTGAAACTGATTCGGTCCGAGATTCGGGGCAGCGGCGAAACCACCCGGACCACAAACCCCGGCCAGAGTCTGAGTGCCGGGGATAATAGTTGCCGGATCGCAGCCTGGGGTGCCGAGCTCCGCATTGGCATTGGCAACTTGCTCCGCGAGAGTCGAACCCGGCCCAAACTTAAAGGTAGTTGCCAAATTGTCTTCTTCGGTGTGGCGCTTGTAGAAATCCCAGCGCAGACCGAGGTTCAGGGTTAGGCGTTTTGTTGCCTTCCAGTCATCCTGCAGGTAAGCACCGACCTCCCAATTCCTCCAGTGGCGTTCGTTGCTGTCGAGCTCTGGATTGGGAGTGGAATTGAGGGTTGCATTGGTGCAAGGAACTGCAGTACACAGATCGGGATTCACGCCCGCTGCTTCTCCTCCAGGAGAATCGGCGGCGAAATAAAGCGAGTCGTTAAAGTAATAGTTTGGTCGCGCCACGTTGAAGATGCTGTTCTCCAGGTTGCGGCGCAAATCAGCTCCGATCTTGAAATTGTGGTTGCCGTGGCTGATCGACACCATGTCGCCGTAAGAATATTCGTGGTCTTTGAAGAACTGCGGATATCCGCTGTAGGAACCAAACCCGGTGGTGCCGTCAAGAAAGGTGACCTGAGGAACGCCAGGAACGTTGGGCTTGATCTGGGTGTTGTTCTGTGTGTATCCCAACTTGAACTCGTTCAGTATCGTGGGAGAAAAGGTATGGACCCAACTGGCCTGCGCGTTCGGAAAAAAATCATTGTTGGGGTTGGTGAAACCGCGGGTGCAGTTCGTATTACAGTTCAAGCCGCCGAAAGAGTCGGTATTGTGGTCCCAGTTCATGGCCACGTACATGCGATTGTTGGTGTTCGGGTTGTAGTCAATGCGGCCCATTGCCTCATTGCCGTTGATTAAATTTCCCAAAACCTGAGCTTGTGCACCGAAGACGGCCGTGCTCGTATTCAGGAATGCCGATCCACTTCGACTAAAGTTCACCCCAGATGCTTGCGGGGTGACGGTTAGCGCGCAGGTTCCTAACGGGTTAGCAGGCTGTGCCGCATTCGTCACATCCTGAGACGTAATTCCAATAATAGGAACGAGTTGTGGGGCAATGGCGGTGTTGCAGAGGTAGCCTGTGTAGTCCGGCGTTGAGTTTAAGTAATTGGCAGGAACGTATCCATCCAGCGTTGACGACTGGGTTCCAGGGATAGACGGTGGAAAATTCTTATACAGCAGTGCAGCCACCGAGTTCGGGGCACCAGCCTCTACCGCTTGTTCCCATGCCGGCGATTCCACCGTAATGGGCGAAGGGACGCCTGAGGTCTTGAAGCGATCGCCCTGGTAAGCACCGAAAACGAACAACTTATCCTTAATGATGGGTAGACCCAACGTTCCGCCAAACTGGTTGAAGTGCAAAGGCGGATTCGATGCTCCCGCCTGGTTCAAGAAGTAGCTGTTGGCATCCATGTCATTGTTGCGCAGATATTCCCAGACACTGCCATGGATCTGATTGGTGCCGGACTTGGTAACTAGGTTGTTGACGCTGCCCGCGCTGCTTCCGTACTGGGCGGACATGTTGAGCTGCAACTGCTGGAACTCCTCCACCGTGTCTTGAATCGGGGTGTTGTTGACACCGCCGCTGAGATCCTTATTAGAGACGCCATTGATGAGAAAGCCGTTGAAATCTTCGCGAACTCCGTTGACCACTGTGCCGTGTCCGGCTTCCATCATGGTTCCGTTTACGTTGACAGCGCCCGGAGCCTGTTGCATCAGGTCATACACGTTCCGCCCGTTCAAAGGCAGGTTGGCAATCTCGGTTGAGCTAACCGTCGTGGCCAGTTTCGAATCTTCCGTGTTGACCTGAGATGCCTCGCCAGTGACTTCCACAACTTCCGAGGCCTTGCCGATTAGCAGCTTGAAATCGACGTGCGCGATGGTGCCGGCGTTCGCAGTCACAGCGTTGTCAGAAGTGGTTTTGAAGCCAGTAGCTTCTACCGAAATCTTGTAAACGCCGGGCGTCACTTCCTTGATTGCATAGTTACCACTGGAGTTGGTGGTGGCGGAAAGACTCTCGCCGGTTGCGGGATTGGTAGCCGTAACCTTGGCACTCGCGATGGCGGCACCAGTAGGATCGAGCACGGTGCCGGAAAACTGGCCAAACTGCACCTGTGCAAATGCGCTGCAAGTCAGAGCCAGCACGGCAAACACTGCGAGGCAAAACTGCAATCTTTTCATTTTACCTACCCCCTGGAAATCTTTTGGCACGTGGTTTTTGTCACTATGCACGAAAATTCTTGTTCAGAACCCTTGTTGCCAACTCTGGTTGCGGCCCGGGATCTTACAATCCCATCAACGGAGATCCCTCCGGTAAGGTGCGCCGCATTGTTGCTACTCGAAGCAGCGAAAGATAGTCCTTTTGAGCCATGTGGCACTTGTCAAACCAAACGACTGTGCCAAAGGATTCAGTAACTTACGAGGGGAGAGACTACTATACCTATGAGTATCTGAAGATCGAAATGAGTAAATCTACCAAATTCAGTAGATTTGACTGCTTCATACATCAGCGCTTTTCCATTATTTTTTCGATGTTTCGTTGAATGACACCATGTCCCTCTAGGACTATGAGTTCTTGGTTGGCCGCCTCTGGCCCCAATTTATCGACCCATCCGCTTGGCCAGCGAATGACAATCGTGTCCACTCTGGTCGATGTGCCCAAGCCGAAATGAACCCGTGGATCGCTCGAACTTTCGAAGCTGCTGCCAGCACGCACTTCCGCATAACGGGTTGATCCCTCGACTGTGATTTCTATCTTTGCACCGAAACCATCGTAGTTAGAATTACGGCCGTTCGATTTGCTGCCACTTGACTTGTCGCCGATGGTTTTGATCTCCAGCCAGTGGCCGGGTGAGGGAACTTCGTTCCGCAGTAGAACGGGAGAAGCATCGAGGCTGGTAATCAGCAGATCCGTGCGACCGCGATTCCAGAAATCCGCCGTCAAGGCTGCGCGACCTACATATTTTTTCGCCAGAGCGCCCCCCGCCTTCTCGCCGACTTCTTCGAACTTTCCGTTTTTCAAATTATGAAAAAGAAACGGCCGCTCAGCATAGCCCACGCCGAACGATTGTCCTTCCACCTGCGGATCCACATGGCCATTCGCGATGAAAATGTCCGGCCAGCCGTCGTTGTCGTAGTCGAGAAACTTCGCGCCAAAACCTAGATAAGGATTGCTGCCAGCTCCAATTCCTGCTGCGCCTGCCATGTCGGTGAACTCGCCATTGCGATCGTTGTGATAGAGATTAGTGGCGTCGTCGGAAAAATTAGTTTTCACAATGTCGGGCCAGCCATCGCGATCATAATCCGCCGAGTCCACGCCCATACCAGCCTGTTCACGACCGTCGGAACTATAGGCCGCGCCGGCCTCCGCGCCGACTTCGGTGAATCCGCCTTTACAGTTGTTGTGATAGAGCAAGCTTGGCGAAGAATCGTTTGACACGTAGAGATCGAGGCAGCCGTCTTTGTCGTAATCGAGCCACAACACGCCCAGGCCGTAGTAGCTGTCGGTATCAAGGCCGAGCTTTTCGGTGACGTCGGTGAAGGTGCCGTCGCCGTTGTTGTGATACAGACGATCGCGCGCACCCTTCAATCCGCGCGGCCCGCAATTCACTGGGATGCCGCGATACTGGCAGAACAAGCCGTCGCCGAATTTCGGCAGATTGTTGATATCGAGGTCAACGTAGTTGGTGACGTAGAGATCGAGGTTGCCGTCGTTGTCATAATCACCGAAGGCCGCGCTTGTCCCCCAGCGGTCGGAGTTGGCGACACCGGCTTTTGCAGTGACGTCGGTGAAGGTGCCATCGTGGTTGTTGTGGTAAAGCGCCGAACCGTGGAACCCCGTGATGTAGATATCTTCCCATCCGTCGTTGTCGAAATCGCCAACCGCCACGCCGTAACCCCAGCCGCAAAAATTTAAGCCCGACTTCGCCGACACATCGGTGAACGTCCCGTCATGGTTATTGTGATAGAGACGCGGCGGATGGCACTTGCCCGCGCGGTAATCCGGAAGCGTCGAACCATCCACGAATAGAATGTCCATCCATCCATCATTGTCATAGTCGAGCGCAGCCGCGCCTCCGCACATGGTTTCAACGATATAAAGTTTCTCTAGGCTGCCGCAGGTCAGGTGAAAATCAATTCCAGCGGCGTGCGTGACGTCAACAAACAACGGCGTGTTTGCGGGAGTCTTCGCGTTCGGTTTTGATGCGACCGCCGCAGATTTTGTCACGGGACCGTAATTCTTCGACGCAGTCGTCTGCGCAGCTCCGCTCAAAATCCAAATGCTGTTGAGTGCAATCAGCAGTACGCCCGCCGCAACCGTAATGTGCATTTTTCTCATATTCTGAATTGCTGTCACAGATCGCGTCATCACAGATCGCATCATCACCGATCGCGTCCAGTAGCCATGCCTGCCGCGGCCGGTTGCGCCTTTTTGAGTTGTGCGAAGCGTTCTCGTTCGCTGCGTGCTTCCTCGGTCTTGCCGAGTTTCTCCAGAACGCGCGCCAATTGATAATGCGGACTCGGATCTTTCGGGTCCAGTTCCGCTGCCTTCTGCAAAGAAGCCTCAGCCTGAGATTCTTGTCCCGCAAGCGCCTGCGCCTTGCCCAAGTCGTACCAAACCTCGGCGTTTGGCGCGTCCAGTTCCGTCGCGCGTTGCAGATACGTTATCGCAGCTACATACTTCCCGCTCTCCAGCAGCGAGTGCCCTAACGCGGACACCACTGTCGGATTCTCTCCCGACCGGCGTAACTCCTCCTTATATTCGCTGATGGCCTCGTCGATGCGGCCAAGACTGAAATAGGCAAATCCCAGATGATAGTGTCCAAGCTTGATCGCCGGATCGAGCTTCAGAGCGGTTTTGAATTCTTCGACCGCCTGTAGGCTGCGATTCGAATTCAGATACGCCCTGCCCAGTAGCATATGTGCAAGCGCGTTCGAAGGATCGAGCTTGATCGTCGATTCGAGTGCCTCTGCGGCCCCGGCATAATTCTGCTGGCTCAACAACACCAATGCCAGATCAAAATGCGTCGCGGAATCTTTCGGATTCAGCTCTCGTGCTCGTGTCAATTGCTCCTGCGCCTGCTTGAGATCTCCGGTCTTAAAGTAGGCAACGCCGAGATAGTGACGGAGTTGGGCATCGCGCGGCCAACGAGAAACCGCCTGCTGGCCAAGCAGGACTGCATCTCGCAACCGGCCAGATTCCAAATCTTGCAATAATTGTTCACGGGTTTGGGCTAAGGTCTGAACTTGCGTCTGCGCAACCGCGCTCAATAAACAAATGGACACAGCAATAACGAATACGGAGATTAAATTTTGGGTGGCGCAGGGCTTCAACGCTGCGATTGCGGACTTTGCTTGAGGACTGGCTTTAGCCGCCGCGGTCCCCCTGCGGAGAAGAAAATACTCCATCAGCGTGTTGATTATCGGCTGGTTCGCCGTCGCGCCGGCCATCTCATCGTTTAACATCGTATCGCTAGCATCGTATCGTCTTAGCGCAGCCAGTCGCAACGCGCCGGCCGTTTGCGTTGAAGCGTGTTACATCGAAGGGAGATCCTATGCACGCCAGAGATTTTCTTCGGATGTTTACCTACGACGACTGGGCGAATCGCCAATGCCTTGCCGCGATGCATTCCTCGGAGTCGATTTCTGCGGACACGGTTGGACGCATGGCTCACATTCTTTCTGCACAGAAGCTTTGGCTCGAACGCATTTTGAAACAACCTCAGAGCATGCCGGTATGGCCCAGTTCAACCGTCGAGGATTGCATGGCGATGGCCGACGAGATGTCGGCAGCGTGGCGAAACTATCTTGAGAGGCTTGCAAACCAGTTTGCGCCCGGTTCACTCGACGACAAAGTAGAATACCGCAACAGTAAGGGCCAACCCTGGTCCAGCCGTGTGGAAGACATATTGACGCATGTACTTTTTCACTCGGCATATCATCGCGGGCAGATCGCTTTGCAGATGCGCGCTTCTGGTATGGAGCCCGCTTATACAGATTTCATTCATGCGGTGCGTCAGGGATTGGTGCAGTGAGTCGCGTAAAGTAATTCGGATAGAGTAATCAGGAACAGCTCATGGATTTTGCGACCATCAAACGCGTCTGGTTGCCGTTAGCCATCGGTCTTTTTGGCATCATCGAAATCTTCCGGGCACATCTCGGCCCTTACGATCAGGCGCGTTGGCTCGGGCTCGGGCTGAGCCTGATTGGTTTGGCGGGCGTCATCGTTGCACGTTATACGCTGGGGCGGTCGTTTTCCGTTAAGGCCAAAGCAACCGCCATGGTCACCACCGGAATCTACTCGCGCATTCGTAATCCTATTTACGTTTCTGGAATCGTTCTGTTTATCGGTCTCGCGCTCATGCTGTGGAAGATTCTTATGGGGGGGATTGCAGCGTTGGCGGTTCCAGTCCAAATCGTCCGCGCACGGCGCGAAGCGAAAGTGCTGGAAGAAAAGTTCGCCGACGAATATCGCGAATATCGAAAGCGCACCTGGTTCTAACGCACATGGTTCTAGCGTGCTTGGTTCTAAGGTGCCTGGTCTTGAAGCCTTCCCGGCAGTAAATCCAAATTGCCTTGAACACAGGACTGCTATGATTTCAGCGATGAAATCGGCATCCATAAAATATCTTCCGGCCGTATTGTGCTTCATTCTTGCTGCTCAACTACAAGCCGCAAAGGAGCCGAAGCTTGATCCGCTTCCGGTGCCGCTCTCGAACAATGCGGTGGCCATTTCTCACGACGGAGGCAAAGCCCGAATCTTTTCCTTCATGGGTATCGGCCCGAAAAAAACCTGGAATGCAATTACTACCAGCGCCTACGAAATGGATCCGGCGAACGGCAATTGGACGGAAAAACGTCCGGTACCGGGTGTGGCCGGCCGACTGGCGGCGTCCGCGGTAGCGATTCATGACCAGGTTTTTATCTTCGGCGGCTACATCGTCGACTCGCAGGGTGGGGAGACTACGGTTTCGGATCTGAACGTTTTTGTCCCGTTTGAAGATCGCTATTACCGCGGCAAAGATATTCCTGTACCTGTCGACGACGCTGTGGTCGGGCTCTTTCACGACCGGTACATTTTTCTAATTGGCGGATGGTCAACGTCAAAGGGCGAGGCAGTCCGGAACGTCCAGATATATGACACCGATAAAGACACTTGGATGCAGGGCACGCCAATTCCCGGTACGCCGGTGTTCGGCCATGCCGGCGCGATTGTGGGCGACTCCATTGTTTATGTGGACGGCGCTTACAAGAATCCTAACGGCACTGATCCCAAGTACATTGCATCGAGCGAGTGCTGGATGGGTAAGATCCCAAATTCGAAGAAGGCTGACATCACGAAGATTGAATGGACAAGACTTCCAGCGCATCCGGGGAATGCGCGTTATCGCATTGCGGCGGGCGCGGGGCCGTCGGAAAAGGAAACTGGCAAAATCTATTTTTCAGGCGGCACCGACAATCCTTACAACTATGACGGAATCGGCTATAACGGCCAGCCTTCCGAACCTTCTCAGGTGACGTTTGCGTTCAATACCCGCAGCGGCGTATGGGAGACGATTATCGAGAATACCTCCGACCCGACGATGGATCATCGCGGGCTGCTGGTTACGGAGCACGGCTTGGTCATCGTGGGAGGCATGGAAAAAGGGCAGCAGGTGACAGCCAAGGTGTCGCTCATAAATTCTGCCAGAAGGTAACCTGCAAGTCGTGCTAGCAGGCTATCTAACGGCATCGGATGAACGTGCTAGTAAGCTATCTCGCCCTCGCCAATACCAGCGTGATGTCGTCGGGCTGTTCGTTGTCGCCGATCCAGTCGTGCACGGCGGCGGTGACGATTTCAGTAATGCGTTCCAGCGGTAGATGGCGATTCTCGCGTACCAGTTCGATCAGCCGATCTTCGCCAAATTCGCCGTAGTCATTTTCCGGCTCGGTCACTCCATCGCTGTAAGCAACCAGCACATCACCGGGGAAGAGTTGTACGGTCGCTTCCGGAAAACTCAAATTGTCGAACAGGCCAACCACAGTTCCACCGCAGCTCAGCAATTGCGACGACCCATCTTCGGAGATCAGAATCGGCGGCAGGTGTCCGCCGTTACTGTAGGTGAGCCGGCGCGTCGCTCCGTCATAGATCGCCAGGAACAAAGTCGCGTACTTTGCCGCCGGAGTGCTCTCGTAGAGTTGATGGTTCAAGAGCGACAGCAGCATTGCAGGAGACGCGTCCGCTCCCCTCGACTCAGAAGCCAGCATTAACCCAGAACCGCCGATTGTGCCGACAGTGGCGGGCTCCCGTGGCATTAATTCGCGCGCCGTCAATTCGCCCGCTGTCAATTCCCGAAGTACGGGAACGTCTTCGATTGTGTATGCGCGTACCGCCGAATGGATCGTCGCCATCAGCAGTGCTGCCGAAATGCCTTTGCCGCTGATGTCTCCGACCGCCAGCATCAACTTGTCTGAATTCAACGCGAGAAAATCGTAGTAGTCGCCACTGACCGTGCGTGCCGGAAGGCAGAAGCCATGCACTTCCAGCGTATCCAATTGCGTAATCAACTTGGGATAAAGCTGCGCCTGCACTTCCTGCGCGATGGCCAATTCGCCTTCGAGCCGCTGCTTCTCCTTCTGTTCTTGAACCAGCTTCTCGATCGATGTCGTCATCGAGTTGAAAGAATTTGCCAAAGTCGCCAGTTGGTCGCTCGACTGCACCGTGATGCGATGACTGAAGTCCGCCCGATTGATGTGTTTGGTGGCTTCATAAAGCTGGTCCACCGCCGACGTGATGCTGCGCGTCAGTTTGGTTCCAACCCAAAGCGCCAGCAGTTCGATGATTGCGAACACAACCGCAATCGAGAGCAAAATATATTCCACGCCCTTGGCGTAATCTCCGAGCGCCGCGAAGAGCCTCGCATAGAGGACTGAAGGTCGCGTCTCAACTTCGGCGAGCGCTCCAGCGCGCTCACGTTCTCCGGTGGCCCAGTCCACCACCTGTAACGGGATGGGAAAAGTGATTTCGTGATCGAGCGAGTTCACCGCTAGTGGAATCGTTCCCGCCGAGAAAGTCTGATGGCGTTCCCCTTTGTCTAATCCCAAAAAAGATTTCGAGTTGTTCTGCTGTGCCGGCGCGTTCAAACCTGACTCAGGAACAGCAGCAGCGCTCTTGATTCCATAGACGGCAATCCGGCCAAGGTCGCCTGCGATCTTTTCGACAAAATCCTTGTCGAGCGGTTCACTTAAAATCACGCGCAAAGATTCCGGCTCAGCCGCGATCGCGGTCGCTGTCCGGAGATATAGGGTCCCGTGGTCGCTCACCATGTCACGGAAATCTCCGGTAATAAACGACGGAGAGTCAAAGCCAGTAATGCCCTCTGGGCCTGAGCAGTAAGGCTTGGGCTGATTCCGGTACCACGCGCACACCTGCCGCCGTGACCATTCCGGGCGCCGCGGCCTAGCCTGATCGAGCATTTCCGCATCCAGCTTTTTGCCGCTCGCAACTTGTGTAGCCAGGTGATGGGCGATGGTTCGGTTCGCGGATTCCATGCTGCGCAGGTGAGTGGCAATGTCAGAAGTCACGACAAAACTGGCGAACTGACCGGCAAGAAGATAGAGCGTGATCAGCGAAATCATCACCAACAAAAAAACTGGAATCACACCGATGAAGACATACGTAACGATCAACCGGTTTCGCAGTCGCCACAGCAGTTGTGAGCGCAGCCAGCGGAACGCGACGATCGCGAGCAAAACGATTGCGACCGTGCTGAGAAAAGTTACCCAGCCCGCCAGACTCTCCGATATTGCCGGGCTCGCACGATACGTAAGCCACTGTACTGCGAACAGAAGCAGGTCGAGCGCCAGCACATAGAGCACCGCCCACGCGACTCGACTCCGTGGCCAGAGCCCTTTGTCGTGCAGCTTACTCTCGAGTTCCAGAGAGATCAGTCTCATCCCGTTGCCCAATTTGCCGCCTGATTATAGGACGGCTAGCCCTCATATCTCCCGCGATCAAATCTCGGGATAAAACTCGAAAAAGGCCGATAGACTGGTCTTGAGCTGCTTCTCGATCTCGTCCTTGCTGCCCTCGAGAACGTGCATAGTGACGTGTGCATCACGCCCATTCTTCAACTTAATCGTCGCCTCGCCAACTTCCGCGACCTCATCGGAGGGCAGCAGGCGCACACCATACACCAATGTCAGATTTGCCATAGGATGATTGTAAGCCAGAGAATGTTGACCAAGAGAGTAGGAGTTAGAGAG
>JBATZM010000097.1:0-1502 GCA_049674665.1 Terriglobales bacterium | reverse complement strand
CTTGCCTTCAGCGGCGCTATCGGTTCCGAATTCCTGCCTCATTTGGACGAAGGCGCACTCTGGGTGCGCGGCACGCTTGCGCCCAGTACCGGGCCAGATGAAGGCATCCGGGTAGCAAACCAGGCACGAATCGTACTCTGTTCGTTCCCTGAAGTCCCGCAATGCACCAGTCAAGTGGGACGACCGGATGACGGAACCGATAACACCGGTTTCTTTAACACCGAGTATTTCGTCGACCTGAAGCCGAAAGAAAAGTGGCGGCCTGTGTTCCACGGAAACAAAGACGAATTGATCGCAGCCATGCAGCGCGAACTCGACAAAATCCCCGGCGTTGTCTGGGGCTTTTCCCAGCCCATCGAAGACAACATGGAAGAAGCCGTAAGCGGAGTGAAAGGCGCGCTGGCCACGAAAATCTATGGCGACGATTTGAAAGTTCTCGAACAAAAAAGTGACGAAATCGTTGCCATCATGCGAAAAATCAATGGCATCGAAGATCTTGGAGTCTTCCGCGTCCTCGGCCAGCCCAACCTGAATGTGACGGTGGACCGCGCGGCGGCCGCTCGCTACCAGATCAACGTCGCCGACGTGCAGGATGCGGTGCAGACCGCAGTCGGCGGCAACGCCCTCACCCAGGTTCTCAAAGGCGAAGCGCGCTATGACCTCACGCTGCGCTACCTGCCAAAATATCGCGACACGCAGGAAGCCATCGAGAATATCCGGCTGCTCTCACCTTCCGGCGAACGCGTCTCGCTGGCACAGCTCTGCAAGATCCAAGTGACCGACGGTGCTTCTGAAATTTATCGCGAAGGCAATCGGCGTTATGTTGCCATCAAGTACAGCGTCCGCGGCCGTGATCTTGGCAGCACGGTAGAAGAGGCGATCAAGAAAGTAAACGAGCAAGTCAAATTGCCTACCGGATACAGCCTTGATTGGGAAGGCGAATACGAGAGTCAGAAGCGCGCCAATGCGCGCCTGCTGATCGTCCTCCCCATCACCATCCTCCTCATCTTCGTCATCCTTTACACGATGTTCAAATCCTTCAAATGGGCGCTGTTGATTATGGCGACGGTTGCCATCGCACCCATTGGCGGGCTACTTGCTCTTTGGATCACCGGTACCCATTTCAGTGTTTCTTCCGGCGTAGGCTTTCTGGCGCTATTCGGCGTATCCGTGCAAACCGGAGTCATCATGCTGGAGTACATCAATCAGCTGCGATCGCGGCGCTATTCCATCGTGGACGCAGCAGTTGAGGGCGCTGTTCTGAGGCTGCGGCCCATCATGATGACCATGCTGGTCGCAACTCTGGGACTGCTGCCGGCCGCGCTATCCCATGCTATCGGTTCCGACTCGCAGCGTCCCTTCGCCATCGTGATCGTCGGTGGCCTTATCGCAGCCCTCATCATGAGCGTCTTCCTGCTGCCGACGCTCTATGTTTGGGTGGCCGGCGAAATTGATGTACTGCCTGCGGCCGAAGAAGGCTTCGAAGTCGGCGAACACGTGGA
>JBATZM010000096.1:0-125673 GCA_049674665.1 Terriglobales bacterium | reverse complement strand
CGTGGCCCGGAGGGTGCCTTTAAACGCGCGGCCTACGGGTGTGCGGACGGAGGAGACTACTACCACTTCTCGCATGGGATAATTTTACTCCGCTGAGGACGCGGAGTTTGTTAAATCAGGGGTCTTGCTCCCACGCGAGAAGTAATTGGTCTCCGTGTCGCGGATTCGGTTATTTGGCACCGCCAGCTACTGAAATACTGAAAATGATGCCGTCATTTTTCGTGCCGCCAAAGTAGGTCGTTCCGTAGAAAACGTGGTTGGCAACTTCGACCAGGCCGCAATACGAGTTTCTGCCGTTGGTGCCGTTGAAATTATGCACGGTGGCGAACGTACCGCCGGTGGTCATTTTAAAAATCGTGCCGCCAACGCCCCGACCCAGAGCTTCGGTGGTTCCGTATAATTTGCCGTCACCGCCGAGCAAGATCGCGTAAGGGGTTGCGCCATCGGTGCCGTCGAAGCTATGCAGTGTGGAAAGCGCACCCGCTGCAGTCATCGAGAACACGGTGCCCTCTCCACTTGCGCCGCCCGCTCCCGTGGTGCCGTAAAACACATTTCCGGGGCCCTCGATCACGCCGCCATAGGGATATTCTCCATCGGTCGTAGCAAAGGCATGCAACGTCGTCAGCTTTCCGCTCAGCGTGATTTTGAAGACGGTGCCACAGCCATCCACATTGCAGGAAGCGTAACTGCCGCCGGCGTGGGTTGTTCCGTAGATGTTTCCATCGCTCGCCTGGATAATCGCGCCGACAGGATATTGACCGTCCGAGCAGCCGTTTTTCGAACAGAAGTTGTACAGATCGGTTAGTTCGCCGCTCGAGGTGATCTTGTACACGGTGCCAGCGTTGAAAGGTCCGCCTCCGTTAGTCGTGCCATAGAAATTGCCGTCGCTGCCAATGAGGAGCGGACTGTACGGGCCGGCGCCCTGGGGCCCGCCGAAGCTGTGCAAAGTGGTTAACGTACCAGTCGGAGTGATCTTGAAAACGGTACCCCAGCCGCCATTTGTTCCACCGGACTGGGTTGTGCCATAGAAGTTTCCATCGGGCCCCTCGACTAGCGCCATGACGGGATATTCACCGTCTGCGCATTGAGCCAGCGAACAGAAGTTATAGAGCCTCGTTAGTGTTCCCGCAGGAGTGATTTTGAAAATGTTGCCGCCATGATTGGGACCGCCGTCGACCGTGGTGCCGTAAAGATTACCGTCCGTCCCCTGGATCAGCGCGGAGTAGGGATTGTTGCCGTCCCAGTTATGGAAACTGTGAACTACTTTAAATGTTTGGGCGTTAACAGCTAGAGCTGACACGAAACAAACGGCGACGACGGCAAAGATTTGCTTCCAGGGGTTACACCGGGTCATGCAATCCTCCGTGCAAGATTGAGATGGGAAAGCTGATGCCGAACGACAGGGTTGGCATCTGAGTGTGGGAGTGTACTCTGAACTCACCGGGTGCGCCAGCCGAAAGCGGCGTCACTTGCCGTTTTTCAGCTGCTGCTTCCACCCCAGCACCCGCGCTTTGTTGCCTTCGGCTTCGGCCTCGGGGACCATTCCTTTTTTCTGATACAGGATGGTGAGGCTGGTGTGGGCCAGAATGTCGTCGGGATCGATTTCTGAAATTTGCCTCGCGGCTGCGATGGCTCGTCGAAGCGGTTGAGGTGTTGTAGCGTCCGGCTCAGTGCATGCAGCGCATCGGTGAACTTCGAATCAGCCGCCCTGAGACGCTCGTCCTTGCAGCATCCGGCGAGTAGACTTGACCGAACGCCGTGGCGATATTGCCCGCATGAAAAAAGCGAATTCCAGCACCCGCCGTTCCACCGCAAAAGGTAGCGTCGCTCAAACTCCAAATGCCGTGGACGATTACATGGCTGCCGTCCCGGAACCCGCGCGCAGCACTTTGCAGCGGGTGCGCTCGGCGATTCGTTCCGCAATGCCGGCGGAGACTACCGAGGTCATCAGCTATGGAATCCCGGCCTTCAAGTACAACGGAACGCTCGTGTGGTTCGCTGCATTTTCGGACCATTGCAGTTTGTTTCCGGGTGCGTCCGTGATCAAAGCGTTCACGAACGAACTCGAGGGCTACAAGACATCCAAAGGGACGATCCAGTTCTCGGTGGACAAGCCTCTGCCTGCCGCCCTGTTGAAAAGGATGGTCAAGGCGAGGCTCGCCGAGAAAGCTCAGAAGAAACAGCGCTGACCGGCACCATGTACAACCTCGGTCGGCTCTGGGAAGCGGTCATTAATTTGAAGATTGAAAATGAAAACTGAGGTTCGCGCGCAGTCAGAGTCACTCATGTTCCACCCCATCGCCTCACCATGGCACACCCTCCTGGTGCTCGCGCTGCAGGCGCTCATCGCCTATCGGGGCAAGATTCACGCGGATCAAATGCGCGCAATTGTGAATCCGAATCGCATCGGAGCCTATGAACACTCCATGTTCTTCGAATGGTTCATTCTTGCTCTGGTGATCGTGGGCGTAACGCTGCATGGCTCGTCCCTTTTCGTCGTTTTGGGAGAACGTTGGCGTTCCTTCCGGCAGGTTTTGCGGGACGTCGGAATCGCCATATCGTTCCTGATAGTTTCGATTGTGGCCGGCTCGATCATGCCTCCGTACTTGCACGGCGGCGCGGGCGACAAAGCCGCACAATTCCTGCTCCCCCGCGGAGGCGTCGAAATGGCACTCTGGGCAGTACTGTCGATTTCCGCGGGTATTTGCGAGGAGGCCGTCTATCGAGGGTACTTGCAGCGGCAATTTACGGCTCTAACCAAGAGTGTTCCTGCCGGCATTATTCTTTCTGCGATGGCATTCGGTGGGGCGCACTCGTACCTGGGGTTAGGACCCGCGCTGCGGATCGGCCTGCTTGGGGCGATGTGCGGAATTCTAGCTTATTGGTGTGGAACCGTGCGTCCAGGAATGATCGCACACGCCTTGCAGGATATGCTTGGAGCCATCATTCGACATTAACGAGACATTAGTGTGCCGTAGCTCGTCAGTCTCGCAGTGCCTTCGTGGCGCACCCAGCCACTAGCCGCTTCCCTTCTTCAACTGCTGCTTCCACCCCAGCACCCGCGCCTTATTCCCTTCCGCTTCGGCTTCGGGAACCATTCCCTTTTTCTGATACAGGATGGAGAGGCTGGTGTGGGCCAGAATGTCGTCGGGATCGATTTCTGAAATTTGCTGGGCGGCTGCGATGGCTTCGTCAAAGCGGTTGAGGTCTTGCAGGGCGCGGCTCAGTCCGTGGAGTGCGTCGGTGAATTTTGGATCGGCTACCACCGCTCGCCGGTACTCTTCGACCGCTTGCTCGTGATGGCCTTCCAGGACCAGATCGAGGGCGGCGTAGTAGTGATGTTCGGCCATCTGGCGTGCTTTTTCTTGGGCAATCTCGGGCTCGGAGCTGGCTGAGTCGTCAGGCATGGGATGCGCTCCAGTGATTCTAACAAGAGAGACGCGGCTGGCCGCTTCACTTCGGCAGGATTGGTCAGGATCGGGCAGGATCGGACGAAAGATCGGGACAGGCTCGCGTGGTGTCAAGAGCCCATGATTGAGACTACATTGGAATCCCACTCTTGCGCACAGAACGCGCAAGAATGGGGCACCCTGGCGGTCGTTTGGGAGCGTCCTAAAGGTTGGCCGCGGGAGTGCCGATAATTACAGAGGATAACTGGCGATTTTGAGCAAGATACATGCCCAAGATATACAACCGGGAGAGCTGATTTGTGATTTCCTTGAAAAAGTATTTGGAGATGGGGATTGACGAACTCAGGGTAAAGGAAGCCGATCCGGTTGCGTTGCTGACGGCACTGGTGGAATCCTACCGTTCCGCGCTCCTGGCCATGGGAAAGAGTGGAGCACAGGCATGCCCGGCCGTCAGCCACGATCTGCAACAAAATCTAACCGAGTTGGAAAGGCATCTGGCCGGCGATATCACGCCTCCCCTGGTGAAGGAAACTGACAAGCAGCTTACGGATCAATTGCAGCAATGGGGAGAGCAGGCTGCGGCATATTCCGCAGCCGAGGCGGCAGAGGTGAAGGAGCTTCTGATCGTACTGGCCCAGACCGCCGCGTCGGTCGGCAAGCGCGATCAGAGTTACGCCAATAATCTCAACCAGTTCACCGCCCGGCTGCGGGACATCTCCAATGTGGACGACCTGACTCACATCCGCACTTTGCTGGTGCAACAGGCAACTGCGCTGAAGACTTACGTCGACAAGATGGAGCAGGAGAGCAAGAAACTGGTGACGCAGCTGAAAACCGAGATCTCCAGCTATGAAACCAAGCTGAAAGATGCCGAAGATCTCGCGTCGCGGGATTCTTTAACTGGCCTGCCAAATCGCCGCAACATTGAAGAGCGCATCGAATCTCGAATTGTGGCTGGGCAAGAGTTTTGCGTGGTTGTGGTTGACGTCAACCAGTTGAAAAAAATTAACGACATCCACGGACACCTGGCTGGCGACAACCTGCTGCAGCAATTTGCGCAGGAACTCCGCTCAAGTTTTCGTTCGTCTGACATGGTCGGCCGGTGGGGTGGCGACGAATTCATCGTGGTCGCGCACGGGGATGCCGCCGCGGCGCAGGCTCAAATCGAACGCATGCGAAAATGGGTTTTCGGCGACTACACGATCCGTCCCGGCAAAGGCACGGGTGAAGTAAAAACCAGCGTAGATGCCGCGGTAGGTTTCGCACAATGGCAAGCCGGCGAGACAGCAAAATCGCTGATTGAACGAGCCGACGCGGGGATGTACGCGCAAAAAGCGCTGACGAAGAAACACAAGTCTTAGAAGCTGGGAAGGGAAAATCCGCGTCTCGTTAGAGTTGCCCCGGCTTCCAGCGCAGCACCGGCTTACGCGCCGCAGCGGTTTCATCGAGACGCGAGATGCGCGTGTTGTGCGGAGCGTCGAGCACAAACTGCGGATCTTCTTCTACTTCTTCCGCGATTGATTTCATGGCTTCGATGAAGAGATCCAGTTCTTCTTTCGGCTCGCTCTCGGTCGGCTCGATCATCAGCGCGCCAGGGACGATCAGCGGGAATGCAGTGGTGTAAGGATGAAATCCGTAGTCGATCAGGCGTTTGGCCAAGTCCATCGTCTTGACACCTTTCTTCGATTGCAACTTGTCGCTGAAGACTACTTCATGCATCGACGGCGTGTCGTAGGGCAGATCGAATGTGCCATCGAGTCCCTTGCGGATGTAATTCGCGTTCAGCACGGCGTCTTCGGTGGTCTGGCGCAGTCCGTCGGGTCCGTTGGCAAAGATGTAAGCTAGCGCGCGGATGAACATGCCGAAATTTCCATAGAAGGCGCGCACGCGTCCGACTGACTGCGGACGGTTGTATTCGAAGACCAGCGTGCCATCGGGCTTGGTGACGACTACGGGCGTGGGCAGGAACGGCGAGAGAATCTTTTTTACTGCGACTGGGCCGGAGCCTGGACCGCCTCCGCCGTGCGGCGTGGAAAAAGTTTTGTGCAGGTTGAGGTGCATGACATCGACGCCGAAATCTCCGGGCCGCGTTTTGCCGACTAACGCGTTCATATTCGCGCCGTCCATATAGAGCAGACCGCCTTTTTCGTGCATGAGATCGGCGATCTTGTGAATCTCCTGTTCAAAAACTCCGAGCGTATTGGGATTGGTCACCATCAGCGCCGCAACATCTTCATTCATCTGCGCCGCCAGCGCTGCGACGTCGACCATACCACGGTCGTTGGACTTTAAATTTTCTACGGCGTAGCCGACAGTTGCCGCTGTGGCTGGATTCGTGCCATGAGCGGAATCGGGAATCAGAATTTTCTTGCGGGCGTTGCCTTTAGATTCGTGATAAGCGCGAACCATGAGCAATCCGGTGAGTTCGCCTTGAGCGCCTGCTGCGGGTTGCAGGGTGATCGCGTCCATGCCGGTGATTTCGAGCAGACAGTCGCTGAGCGTCTTCATGATTTGCAAAGCGCCCTGCGAGATTTTTTCTGCCTGATAAGGATGTCCGTTGGCGAGGCCTTCGACGCGCGCGACGAATTCATTGACGCGCGGATTGTACTTCATGGTGCAAGAGCCTAGCGGATACATGCCTAGATCGATGGCGTAATTCCAGGTTGAAAGACGCGTGAAGTGGCGGATGATTTCGATCTCGCTCACTTCGGGCATATCGCCTAGATCTTTTCTTTCTTGCTTGCCCAACAATTTTGCTGTGTCGACTTCAGGGACGTCGAGCGGCGGCAACTTCCAGGCGGCCTTGCCGGGTGACGACTTTTCGAAGATCAATCCTTCGTTCTGGTTGATGTGGCGTGTGGCTTTGCGGGTTGTGTGCTTCATCGCGTCACCTCTTCAGGCTCGGCATCCTTAGTTAACAATGTCCGTTCGCTCTCGGCTACGAGGCCGACTGCCGTATCGATCATGGAACGCGTGGTTAATTCCGTGCAGCACCACAGCGCGGCGTTGCCTAGCTCGGGGTAGAACTTCTTCAGCGGCAGACCGCCTACGATTTTGTGTCCTAGTAGACGCGAGTTGATGGCGTAAGGATCTTCGCTGGTCTCGACCACGAACTCGTTGAATCTTGGCGCACCCGCGAACAATACTTTGGCGTGTCTACCGAACTGGTCGGCAGCATAAGCAGCTTTTGCCATATTCTGTTTTGCCAGCTCTCGCAAGCCAACTTTGCCGTAGACGGTCATGAAGATATTCACCATGAGTGCTACCAGCGCCTGGTTGGTACAGATGTTCGACGTCGCTTTCTCTCGCCTTATATGCTGCTCACGCGTCGCCAGCGTCAGCACGAAGCCGCGTTTGCCGTTCTTGTCGACAGTCTGGCCCGCTAGGCGTCCCGGCATTTGCCTTACGAATTTTTCTTTTGTGGCTAGGACGCCGCAATAGGGACCGCCGAATCCTAATGGAACTCCGAATGACTGCGCTTCCATGGCTACGATGTCGGCTGTGCGCGGCGGTTCGATGATGCCTAGCGATACGGCTTCGGCGATCGAGACAATGAGCAGCGCTCCGCGTTTGTGGGCGATCTCTGCGATGGCTTCGATGTCTTCGATTGTGCCGAAGAAATTCGGCGACTGAATCAGAACGCACGCGGTATCGTCGCTGACTGCCTTCTCTAGTTCTTTTAGATCGATCTGTCCTGAGTTCGTGAACGATACCAACTTCTGCGGAATCGCCTGATGGGTTGCGTAGGTATGGAGTACTTCCCGATACTCAGGATGCACGCTTCGCGCGATGACAGCCGAATGCCTTCCGGTAACGCGGACGGCCATCATAACGGCTTCGGCAGCGGCGGTCGATCCGTCGTACATTGAGGCGTTGGCAAGATCCATGCCGGTGAGCTCCGAGATCATGGTCTGGAACTCGAAAATGGCTTGCAGCGTGCCCTGCGCAAATTCGGCCTGGTACGGCGTGTAGGAGGTGAGGAATTCTCCGCGCTGCACCAACGCGTCGATGACTACCGGACGGTAGTGAAAGTAGGCTCCGGCGCCTAGAAAACTGGTGTAGCCCTCACCATTTTCTTTGGCGCGTTGTTTGAACCAGTCGACGATTTCCGACTCCGCCATTTGACGAGGGACGATGAGATCGCGCGACAGACGATACTCGGCGGGAATCGGCGAGAAAAGATCATCGATGGAACGGATGCCGATCGCCTGCTGCATGGCGGCGCGATCCGCGGGAGATTTAGGCAGATATCTCATAGGAACTTTCTTTAGATGTAGTCAGCAGCTGAAATGATTGTGGGGATTCAGTGTCCTGCCTCTTCGCTCACGAACTTGTCGTAATCGGCAGCCGAAAGCAGCGCATTTTGCTCTGCCGGATCTTTCGGTGTGATCTTGATCATCCAGGAGCCGTGCGCATCTTTGTTTACTAATTCCGGCGACGTAGCCAGAGCCTCATTCACCGCCGTCACTGTCCCTGAAACCGGAGCATAGAGATCGGAGACGGCCTTTACCGACTCCACGGTGCCGAAGGGCTTGCCGGTGGTGATCTCCGTGCCTAGTTTGGGCAGTTCGACGAAGACGATGTCGCCGAGCGAATCCTGGGCGTGGATGGTGATGCCGATGCTGCCATCGGGAGCGATCCACTCGTGCTCTTTGGTGTATTTGCGGTCGGTTGGGTAGGGCATTTGTCGTTTCGCTCCTGGCGATTCGGTCGTTCTTCGTTCGGTCGTTTGCGGGTGGACCCACCCTAAACGTCGCAAAGGACGCGACGTTTAGGATGGGGCACCCACTGTATTAAGATTTCTTCGGACGCTTATAAAACGGCGCCGGGACTACTTGCGCTTTGACGCCTTGTCCGCGGATATCAATTTTTACTGTGTTGCCAATCACAGCCTGGTCAGGTGGAACGTAGGCCAGCGCAATATTCTTCTTTAAGAACGGCGCTGGCGAACCGCTGGTGACGTAACCAATTTCGCGTCCGGCAACGTCTAGAACCTTGTATCCATCGCGGGCGATTCCCCGGTCTATCATCTCGAGCCCGACCAACGTTTTCTTCACGCCGTCACCTTTTGCCTTCATGAGCGCGGCGTGGCCGATAAAATCCGGCTTCTCCATTTTGCAGAAACGATCGAGGCCGGCTTCCCACACGTTGATCGTGTCCGAGATTTCGTGTCCGTAGAGCGATAGATTACCTTCGAGGCGCAGGGTGTTGCGCGCGCCCAGTCCGCAGGGAACAACACCGAATTCTTTTCCCGCTTCCAGAATTTCGTACCAGACGCGCGCGCTGGTTGCCTCGTCCGATGGAATGTAAATCTCGAAGCCGTCTTCGGCGGTATAACCGGTGCGGCCGAGCAAGATATTCTTCAGCCCGGATAAAGTTCCGCGGGTTACCCAGTAAAATTTCACGGCATTCAGGTTGGCGTCGGTGAGCTTTTGCAGGACGTTGACGGCTTTCGGGCCCTGGATCGCGATCTGGGTGAAATCGTCGGAAAGATGTTCGAGCTTGCAGTCGAACTGTCGCGTGTTATCGCGCACCCAGTTGAAATCTTTCTCGCGCGTGCCTGCATTGATCACGAGCAGGTATTCGTCTTCGCCTAAGCGGTGAACGATGACATCATCGACGAAGGTTCCCTGCGGATAGAGCAGTGCGGAATACTGCGCCTGTCCGATGGCGAGTCGCGACGCGTCATTCATGGAGATATGCTGCACGGCGGCCAATGCTTCGCGACCAGCCAAGCGGATGTCGCCCATGTGACTGACGTCAAAAATACCGACGCCGGTGCGCACAGCCATGTGCTCGTTCACGATGCCGCATCCGATCGATGCGGGGAATTCGACCGGCATATCCCATCCGTTAAAGTCGACCATCTTCGCGCCCATCTGGCGATGGACGGCGTTCAACGCAGTCTTGCGGACGTTCTTGGGAACGTTCTCTGGGACGAGGGGCGGAGTAGCTTCAGCAACAGACAAACAGAACCTCGGTTAGATATTTCTTGGGTATTGGTTCGACAGTGGCTGGGCTGCCGAATGTGGAACTGTCTACGTTAACATTTTAAGTTAACATCCGGGCGGGAAGGGCGGCAAATTGTGCGGCAGGTCTTAGGTGCTAGGTCTCAGGAAAATCGAATTTGGAGAAGACGAGTTGTACCAGAAACACGGGCCGCTTTTCCTAAAGGCCTGAGACTTATGCCTGAGACATATTCTGGGTGACTTCCGTTATGTTCCTTCCCCGGCGCGGCCGAACTAAACTGCACTTATGTCCACTAAACCGGGTGTAAGCCGCATCGTTTGCGCCCAATGTGAGAGTCTTGAATCGAATTGCGGGTGCGAAAAATTCTGTGTGTTTTGTCAGTCTCAACTCGACGTGCGCCTCTGCGTCGACGGGCTTATGTACTGCGAGGCTTGCCGCACTGCCTGCGACTACAAGACGGCGAATTAGGACAGTTGGAGCCTTGCCGGAACCTACCATCAAATCACTACGGCTTCCTTGTACTCTCCGAACACCCTGCGCATCGCGTCTGAAATTTCGCCTACTGTAGCATTTGCCTCAACCGCTGCGAGTATCCGCGGCATTAGATTATCTCCAGAGCGCGCTGTGTCTTCGACTGCGCGGATCGCGGCCTTCCACGTTTCGGTATTGCGCCTGGCACGCAGCGTTCGCAGGCGTTCTACTTGCTTTGGCTCCAGCGACGGATCGATGCGCTGGATCGGCACTGCCTTCTCATCTTCGCCCTGCATCTGAAACCGGTTGACACCAACCACTACTGCTTCCAGTCGATCGACCGCCTGCTGATATTCGTAGGCAGCGTTTTGGATCTCCTGCTGCACGTATCCGCGTTCGATGGCTTTGAGCATGCCGCCCATAGCTCCGATTTTTTCCAGGTAGTCGACGGCTCGTTTCTCGATTTCATTGGTCAGCGATTCGATGTAATACGACCCAGCCAGCGGATCGACGGTTTGTGGTGCGCCTGATTCGAAGGCGATTACCTGCTGCGTGCGCAGCGCGATCCGCGCCGAGGCTTCGGTCGGCAAGGCCAGAGCTTCATCATAGGAATTGGTATGCAGAGACTGCGTCCCGCCTAAGACGGCCGCCATGGCCTGGATCGCCGTCCGTACAATATTGTTCTCCGGCTGCTGTGCGGTCAGTGTCGAGCCGGCCGTCTGGGCGTGGAAACGCAGCATCCACGACTTTGGATTCTTTGCATGGAAACGGTCGCGCATGATCTTCGCCCACATGCGGCGCGCGGCGCGAAACTTTGCGACCTCTTCCAGAAAATTGTTGTGGGCGTTAAAGAAGAAGGATAGACGCGGCGCGAACTTGTCCACATCTAGACCCGCGCGAATCGCCGCCTCGACGTAGGCGATGCCATTGCCTAGCGTGAAGGCGACTTCCTGCACAGCCGTCGACCCCGCTTCGCGCATGTGATAGCCGGAGATTGAGATCGTGTTCCACTCCGGCACATTCTCATTTGACCAGGCAAAAAGGTCGGTGATGATACGCATCGCCTGCTGCGGCGGATAGATATAGGTTCCACGGGCGATGTACTCCTTGAGCACGTCGTTTTGTATGGTGCCGGAGAGTTTGCGAACGACTTTATCGCAATCGCAATCGCTATCGCTATTCTTGCCCTGCCGCCGCGCCACGGCTACGTATAGGGCGAGCAGGATCGACGCCGTGGCATTGATGGTCATCGATGTTGAAATTGTGGTCAGGTCAATGCCATCGAAGAGGCGTTGCATGTCTTCGATGGAATCGATGGCCACGCCAACTTTGCCGACTTCTCCCATGGCTAACGGGTTGTCGGAGTCGAGGCCGATCTGCGTGGGCAGATCGAAGGCGACTGATAGGCCGGTCGTGCCGTTGGCAAGCAAGTATTTGTAACGCTTGTTCGACTCCTCGGCATCGCCCATGCCGGCGTATTGGCGCATGGTCCACAGGCGACCGCGATACATGGTGGCCTGCACGCCGCGGGTGTAGGGAAACTCCCCGGGGTAGCCGACGTCGCGGTCGTAATCCCAAGCGGCGAGATCGTCGGGCGTGGAGAGTGGGCGTATAGGAATGTGAGAAGACGTCTCTTCGCCCAGGAGCGAGGCTTCCCGTTTAGTTAAGGGTCCAGACGTCTTCAAATCTGTCATGACTCCCTGTGTTTCCTATGCTGTGTTTCTTCTTCCGAACTTCTTGACACTCTCGGCTTTTTGGGCAATCTCAGATTTAGTTCTTAGCTCTTTTTTTCACTCTCCAGAACGAACTTAGCCCAAACCAGGTAAACGAAACCGTGAAGCATACCGCAAGCAGCAATCGACCCGGTCCGGCCGCGTGACCAGACTGGTACTTACCATACTCGCGTATGCCGGCCATCGCTCCCATCGCTGCAATTGCCAGGAAGGTGAAGCCGGTCACTTCCAGCCAGAGTTGGTGCAGCAACTGTCCGAATGAATGTGCAGTCGTGCGGATTCCCAGAAGGACTGCCCGGCCCGTTCGGCTGCGCTTCGCCAGGTTGATGGCCGCGCTGTAAATCGCTTTAATTTTTCTTATCGTTTGGCCATCGATCATTTTTCGGTTGCCACTGTCGGTTACCACCCATGGTCAGTCACCATCGGCCGGCTGATCCTCAGTCGATTTTAGCAGTGGCCCGGCGTACAATGGCGATGGGCGGAATCACCACCACTTGTGATGTCCCCCATCAGCGGCGTCCGATTCGAGGGGGATTCGTGGATCAGCAACTGAAGCAGCTCATGAAAGAACTGGGAGAGGCAATCAATGAATCTCTTTCCGATTCAGAACAGATTGCCGAAGTGGTGTCCCGCATCAAAGAAGGCGGCTACGACATTTTCCTGGTTCTCGAAGCCACCATCGGCGTCAGCAAACAAGGTGAACACACCACCGACAAAACTTCTCTTGTTTCCACGCTTAGCACCAATGCTGAGCTCAAGATCAGCGATCAGGATCTGAAGTTTCTCAAGTCGCTGCGCATCAAGATCGACGAAGAAGCGGACGACGAGTAGGGCCGGAGCACGAGAGACATCGAAAGGGTTTCGCGCGGCAAATTTAAGTACAAGTCTATTATTTTTATCGACATGCCAGTGTAGTATATGATCAGGTTGTTTTATGATCGGATCCTTAAAGGGTTCATCTAAGGATTATCGGCACAGAAGAAATTTCCGATTTCCCACAAAATTTTCCCTTCCCCGAATAGGAAAAACCTTGCAGGTGACTTATTTCGGTCTGCTAAAATGAAATTTTCCTCGTGTAAGTGGTCGGTTAGCAGCATCTTAAGTGTGGAGAACCTTCGCCGAAAATGGCCTTCGGCGTGCACTCAAAATACCGGAAGTGTCGTCCTTCGGCCCATCTCCCGCGGTCTTTGAAGTGCTGTGGGATTGACTACTTCTTTCAGCAAGTGCAAAGCTGACCGCTCCACGAGGGTGTCGGACATGGATTCCCAAGCTTCACAATTGACCCTAGGCCTTCTGCCCGAGCCTCGCAGGCGTTGGGAAAGGTTCGTTTTCAGTTACGGCGTGCAGTCGCTGTTGGTGACGTTCTGTGTAATTGCTGCCATTGCGTATCCCGATGTTCTTGTGCCGCCGGAGCATGACTACCACTTTGTCAGCCTGGTTGATACTCCACCTCCAGTTCCACAGGCTCCAGCGCCGGTCAAGAATTTTCCCGTTCCGGTTCCCAAGATTACCGAACCGGTAACGCCGCGGCCCGAAGCCATGCGCGTTCCCGCCGAGTTAGTGCAGAAAAAACCTCCCATTACGGAGGAGAAGGCTCCAGAAGTAGCGCTGGCTGCGAAGAAAGAAATCCTACCGGACGTAAAGCCGATGATACCCAGGCCGCCGGTCAAGACGAATGTATTCTCTACTGGAAGCTCGGCGACACCGACGATGGCAGCTGCGCCAGAGAAGGTGCAAACTGGTGGCTTTGGCGATCCGAACGGCGTGCCCAACCGGGATACTCATGGACGTCCGATCACGATCGCACAAGCGGGCTCGTTTGATATGCCGAATGGCCCTGGTTCCGGCAATGGCACTGGGGGATCGCATGGCAGCCGTGGAGTGGTTGCCAGCACAGGCTTTGGCAGCGGCGTAGCTACCGGCGACAGTTCCGGCGTTTCCGGCTCGCGGGGCACAGTACGCCAAGGCGCCTTCGGAGACGCCGATGTCGTAACCGCCTCTCAGCCTAAGACCAAATCCACCGAAGCTGTAGTCAAAACTTTGCCGGCTGAGATCACATTCAAGCCCCGTCCGGTTTACACTGATGAAGGACGACAGCTTAAGATTGAAGGCGAGGTTCTGCTGGATGTTGTCTTTACGGCAACCGGGCAGATTCGCGTCGTGAAAGTGGTGCGCGGCCTTGGTCATGGCCTGGACGAATCTGCGGTTCGCGCCGCGGAAAAAATTCAGTTCAAGCCGGCGCTAAGAGACGGCCACCCCGCTGATTTCGAGGCGGTATTGCACATCGTATTTGAACTTGCTTCATAAAGTAATGCATTCACGGTCACACAATTGCAGCTCACGAATTGCAGGTCATGCATCGCAGGTAAAATGAAACAAATTGAAATGTTGCGCTCCCCATTTGCACTCCTTACACTCTCTTTGGTCTTCTGCGCCGCGTCTTTGTTCGCCCAAACTACGCCCGCCCAGACTTCACCCGTCCAAACTTCACCCAGCCAGACTTCACCGGCCCAAACCGCGCCGGAGCCGCAACTATCGACTCGCGACGCCGCTACCCAACAGGCAAGCGCTTCTGCCGCCAGCTTCGATCAGGTTGTCGATCGGGCAATAGAGCGTGAACATTTCTTCATGGCCCAAATGAAGCAACTTCATCCCCTGGTGGAAACTTATCTCCAGAATTTAAAGGAAGACAAAGACCTCGGCGCTCCCGTCCCCACCAGCGATGTGTACTTTCTTGGACGTTTGGATATGAGCGAAGGAACCGACGACCGCGCCTTCACCTCGCCCACTACGGCAGGACTTGGCAAACGCATGCTCAGCAAACTGAGCAACGTTTATTCCATGAAGTTCCTGCCTTTGGGCTTCGCGCAAATGGTAGTGCTCGATCAGGATTTTCAGCGCAAGTATTATGATTTCACATTCGTTCGCCGCGAGTTTCTTGGTGAAGTACGCTGCGTGGTTATGGACGTCGCTCCCAAGAAAGACGCCGGTAAGGGCCGATTCCTGGGGCGTGTCTGGATTGAAGATCAAGACTACAACATCGTTCGCTTCAACGGCACTTACTATCCTCATCCGCGAGCCAGTTATTACCTGCACTTTGACAGTTGGCGAGAGAACCTACGCCCTGGCGTTTGGCTGCCTTCGCTGATTTATTCCGAGGAGTCGGATCTGAAATATCGTCTGGGGCAGACGCTTGATTACAAGGCGCAGACACGGCTTTGGGGATACAACCTGAAAGACCTTCGCCGCAATTCTGAGTTCACCGAGATCACCGTTGATGCTCCGCAGTCAGTCCAGGATCAAAGTCAGAAAGCCCAGGATGCCTCGCCCATTGAGGCCCAGCGTGCATGGGAACGCCAGGCTGAAATCAATGTGATTGACCGCCTGCAACAGATCGGCCTGATTGCACCGGAAGGTGAAATCGACAAGGTGCTACAGACCGTCGTCAACAACGTGATGGTCACCAATAACCTCGACATTCAACCCGAGATCAGGTGTCGTGTTCTGATGACCACGCCGCTCGAGTCCTTCACGATTGGCCACACTATCGTCGTGAGCCGCGGCATGATTGACGTGTTGCCCGATGAGGCGTCTCTGGCCATGATTCTGACTCACGAGTTGGCGCACATCGTGCTCGGCCATCATCTCGACACCAAGTTGGCCTTCAACGACCGCATGTTCTTTCCCGATGAGCGCACTTTTGAGCGCATGGATTTCGCTCGCGATCGCGGCGAAGAAGAAGCCGCCGATAAGAAAGCCATCGAGCTGCTCAACAACTCTCCCTATAAGGACAAGCTTAGTAACGCCGGCTTGTTCCTCAAGGCAGTCCAGGCACGCGCTCCTGCGCTGAAGAACCTGATTCGTGCGCACCTGGGCGACAGCCTGCTCAATGGCGATGCGACTAAGATGTCGGCGTTGATGACCGCCTCGCCGCAATTCGATCCGAAGAAGGTGGGCCAAGTCGCGGCGCTTCCTCTCGGTGGCCGGGTCAAGGTTGATCCGTGGAACAATCAGCTCGAATTGATCAAGACCAAGCCCGTGGCCATCACTACCGCAGCCGAGAAGATGCCTTTCGAAGTCACGCCGTTCTTCCCGTTCCTTACCAGGCTCGATACCGCGACTCCAGGGAAAGCGGCTCCGGTGCCAGACAAGACTGTGGCAGCGCCATCGGGGCAATGAGAAGGGTTCTTGGGTTTGGCTATACGCTGTCAGGAAGTTGGGACGCCTAGCAATGCCTGGGGCGACATTCAACAACCTGTTGGCACAGAAGCTCAAAGCCAATGGCTCAAGACATAGGTCTGATTATCCTGGCCTCAATTATCGTGCGCAGATTGGCATGTAATAGGGGAAAACGAGAGGCAGATCAGGGGAAGCCCGACTGCCAGGACAGCAGCGGGCTGGGATCGTGCAGCTACTGAGTACCCATCTGGCTTGAGACTTGCGAAAACACGTTGTTGGCGTTACCGCCAATCAGTCGGACCGTGCCGATCACAATTACGAGTATTACCGCCAGCATAACCGCGTACTCGGCAACGTCTTGGCCATTCTCTTCAGCCCAAAGGTGATGCATTGCGTTAATCACTGTTTGCCCCCAATCGATGGCACCACCCAAAACTTATATCAATGCTTCGAGCAGTAATTCGCCGTCGTGTCATTGTAAAATATCGCGAACCGACCCCTCTACCCAATAGCACAGCAGTGACCTAAAATGGCACTATGGTGCCATAAGTCAGTGATTTACCTTAGACTCCACTTAAGTTATTGATTGCACACAGATTACACATTTTTTACACAATCGTTTTCAGAGGTAATCCTTGATTCACGGCGAATAGCGCTAGTTCCAGACGGGTCGAGACTCCCAGTTTGTCGAAAATATTGCTGAGGTGATGCTTCACCGTGTCCTCGCTGATCTTGAAGTATTCCGCTATTTCGCGATTGGCGTAACCCGCTACCACGGCGGAGACTATCTCCAATTCACGCGGAGTCAGCCCGAATTTTTTCTGTTTCGATTCCTCATTGGTACTCTGCATGAGGTTGCGGAGATATTGCACCAGGTTCGAAACGCTGTCCCGGCCCACCCAGTATTCGCCAGCCATCACGGCATGGATGCTCTTGAGCAACAGTTGCGTGGCGGAATCCTTGAGCACCACGCCGCGTGCTCCCAACTGCAACGCCTCCACCACTTGTTTCTTTTCCACCGCCGCCGTCAGCAGAATAATGCGCACCGCAGCCACCGCAGTGCTGCCCGTGTTCAGGTCGCGCAACGCATCCAAACCGGTGTGATGCGGCATCGCCAGATCGAGCAGAAGAATATCGGGCTTAATTTCTGTCGCCAGCTTTACTGCCTCGCGGCCGTCGCAGGCTTCGCCAACTACTTTCATATCGCCTTCCGATTCCAGCAGGCGGCGCAAGCCGTCGCGAAAAATGGGGTGATCGTCGGCAATCACAATGCGTATGGGATGACTGCGTTTTTCCATGATTGGCCTATCCGTGATTGGCCTATCTCTGTCCATGATTAATGACTCTTTCTCGCGGGTGGAATCCGCACTTCCAGCCGCGCGCCATGCCCCGGGGTCGATTCTATCGTGAGTTCGCCCGCCAGTAGACGCACCCTCTCTCGGATCACTGCCGGCCCCTTGCCGGTCGTTTCTAGTTCCGCGTCCGACAGCTTTCCGGAAAAAGAAAATCCTTTCCCGTCATCCTCTACTGTCAATTGCAGATTACCCGCTCGTTGCGCCAGACGCACCAGTACGTTGTGCGCTCCACTGTGCTTGCGGACGTTCACCAGGCTTTCCTGCACAATGCGTGCCAGTTCTCGGCAGCTCTTCTGGGCCAAGTCGACCCGCTCCAGTTCGCTGACGAACTCCGCTGCGATGCCCGTCTCTCGACGGAAGCGCTCTACGGTGTCGGAAATAAAACCCAAAAGGCGGTCCGCATTTACTTCGAACGACTTCATCGCCTGCATCAGTTCGCGCAATTTCAGAACTTCTTCGCGCAGCAGTTTCTGAATCCGTCCCAGTTCCGCATTCACCACCGGGGCTTGCGTTCCCGACTGGCGTCGCAACACATCCAACTGCATTTCAACCGCGATCAACGATTGAATCGCTCCGTCATGAAGTTCGCGCGCGAATCGCGATCGCTCCAGTGCCCCCGCGCGTTCACGCAGCCGCCTCATCAAGTAGACGTTGTAGATCGCCGGGCCTACCTGCTGCGCAAATTCCTGGAGGAAACGCAATTCCTCTTCCGGCTCTCCCATCATCTCTGGATCGAACACAAACACGCGGCCAGACCATTCCGTCCCAAACAGCAATCCCACTGAAACCATCGCGTTAAACTTTTCTACACGCGCCAGAGCATCCAGAAATTCCGTGCCCGATTCGCGCAACCGGCCGCCGTCGCGATCGAGTAGCACTGTGCGAAAACCAGTGCCATTGCACGAGGCATAAACTGCGTCCGCGGGCCAGTCGAACAGATATGTCTTTTCGTTTTCCGGCAAAGCTTCGCGCCAGCGCAAGGCTTCGGAGCCTTCGGGGCTACGCTTTACGTCTGCCAGAAAAACTCGATAGCTGTTTGCTTCCTGGGAAGCGCCCAGCACCCGGGACGCACCATAAATGCTCATCACCTCCCCAAGAATCTGCTGCATGGTTCCGGTGAGCCCTGCCTCGACCCGCGTTGAACTGAGAACGCGCGTGATCACAGCGCGCTCAGCTCGTACTCGCTTCTGATTCTCCGACATGTAACCCAGCAAGAGTCCGAGCACGATCAGATACACGGAAGTCATGAAAAGCTGCTGCGGATCCAGTTCATGCACGCTTACTCCCAGATGCGGGAGATGCACCATGTGCAGCCATTGATTAGCCGCCGATTCCAATCCAGCCCGAACCGCGTAGGCTTCGGCCCACAGCAGTGCAACAGCCGTCACTGCCGTTCCCACTGTCTCCCACAGCCCCCAGCGATATGCCGCCTCAGCCATCACGAACACAAAGAACAGAAAGAATGGACCTCGCTGTGCCGTAGCGAACAAAGAAATCAGGACCGGCCAAAGGATATCCACCGCGTGTACTACCAGCCGAAAAGCGGTTGTTGATCGCGGGCGGAAGCGCACCAGTAACATCACTACTACCGAATTCACGAGGTACACCGTCAGTAGCCAGTACAACCAGCGTGAATAGGCAAACCCGCGCACCGGCTCCATCCAAAGGGTGAGCACCGCCGCAATCGTCAGCGCCACCCGCGCTGTGGCCAGATAACGCTCAGTACGACGGATCTCGCCCGCACTAAGCGGCGCCCGAAAACGCCATAAGTCACGATATCTAGGGATTATCCAGGACAAGAGAATCTCGTGGTTGAGGGTTGTTTTAGTTAAGCGCCTAATTCTAAAGGCAATCGAACACAAACTCCATGAGGTTCTTAATTTCGGTAGTGGGTTAGTTTATCAGTTTGAAAAGACCACACTCCCCCAACGGCTAAGCCGCTATTGATTTTGCGATAGTTACAGCACGACTTCAAGCCGTGCCTTTCAAAGGCAAAATTCAAACTGACCCACTACGCTTAGTTCCGCAGTTCACAACTCTAATTTCCGTACCGGTAGTTACTCTAGTAACCCCTTGAGCTCCACAGCTCACTCTAGAATGGGACCGGAGTAGTTTGCTTTGGCCGTACTCTCAAAAGTCTGGATCTCTCTGCTGGTCGCTCTGGTTCTCGCCCAGACTGCCGCGTCTCTGCTCATGCCCAGAAGCGCGACCCTCACCATCGCCAGCGACTTGATTCAGGGTACTCTTCTGCTCGTTACCGTCTTGGCTTTTCTGCCCAACATCGCGCGCTCGCGCTGCCCAACTTTTCACATCCGTCTCTTTTGGATCCTCATGAGTGCGGGCATGCTGTTCTGGCTCACTTACCAGGGGATGTGGAATTATTTCGAGGTCTACAAGCATCAAGAAGTGCCCGACCCCTTCCTCGGGGACATTATTCTGTGGCTGCATTTGGTACCCATGATCGCCGCTCTCGCCGTGCTTCCTCATCTCCGGGAAGACGAGCGCGATGAACGCATCCGCATGCTCGACTTCACTCTCTTGCTCACGTGGTGGGTCTTCATCTATGTATACGCCGTCATCCCATGGCAAACAGTACAGGTTGATGAAGCGGCCTACAGCACGAACTACAACTTCACTTATCTGACCGAAAAACTCGTGCTCCTGGTTGCGCTTGCCGTCCTTGCCTATACCGCTCGTGGCGGCTGGCGGCAGCTTTACGGACAATTGCTCGGCGCCAGTGCACTCTACGCTTCCAGCTCATACGTCGCAAACTGGGCGATCGGCCGCAAGCTTTACTACAGCGGCAGCATCTACGACATCCCGCTCACCGTTTCCATGGCTTGGATGGCCGCGGCTCCGTTGCTCGCTCTGCGCTTCGACCTATCCGATTCCAAGCCATCGCGGCCTTTGCTTGGCATCTGGATCACGCGTCTGAGTATGCTCGCTCTGTTCAGCCTCCCCTGGGCCGCGCTTCACTCCGAACTGGACTCGAAGCTTCCGCCCTCGGTCAAGACCTTCCGCATCGTCGTGAGTCTTCTCACCATGATTGTGATGGGTATCGTGGTTTTCTGGCGTCAACGCATGCTCCGCGCCGAACTCTCGTTGTTTCTCGAAAAGTCGCGCCACTCTTTCGACGACCTCAAGGAGTTGCAAGAAAAGCTTATTCAGTCCGAGAAGTTGGCATCGCTCGGTCAGTTGGTGGGCGGAGCCGCCCACGAAATCAACAACCCTCTCACCGCCATGCTGGGATACTCCGACCTGCTCAGCGCATCCAGTTTGCCTCCCCAAGAACAGATCCAAGCCGCCCAAATCGGAGAGCAGGTCCGCCGCACAACGACTCTGGTTTCGAGTCTGCTTACATTTGCCCGTCAGGCCCCTGCCCGGCTGGCCGCTGTCGATATTAACTCTGTACTACAAACCACCGTGCGCCTGCTGGCCCCGCAAATGGAAGCGGAAGCCATTTCGATCCGCCTCGAACTCACCCCTTCACTACCGCTGGTCCTAGCCGACTCTAATCAGATTCTTCATGTCTGTATGCATCTTGCTGGACAGATCAGCGCTCGTCTCGATCGCGAGATCGACTCCGCCCTATTCATTCGCACACACAGCCAAGGCAACCTCGTTCTGATTGACTTTTCAGCTGACGACCCTTCTTCGCAACCATCTTCGTATGCGTTGCCGCTCAACTCCGAGGGTGAGAACAAGCCATCTACTCTTTCGTTGAGCGCATGCTGCCGCATCGTCGAAGAACATGGTGGCCGTCTCCTGCAGCCTTCGACTTCTGCAAACTTCGCTTTCCGTATGGAACTGCGGGTCGCGGCAAACTCTGCCAGCCGTCCCTCGTTCTCACTGCCTAGCCGGTCGGTGGCCCGCAGCAGTTCTTAGCATTGTTTTGCGTAAAAATTGGATTGTCATCCTGGGCGAAACACAGGTCCCTCGCTTCGTTCAGGATGACAACGTGGATTTGGATTCTCCAGCAGGCGTCACTTCCACCGTCCTTTTCAGCTGCCCGCACGCGGCAAAAATGTCGCGTCCGCGCGGGCGCCGCACAAACGTCGGAATTCCCTCTGCCACCAGAATCTGCTGAAACGCTAATACTCGTTCCCGATCCGGTGTCCGATATGGCAACTCCGTACCGGGATTCAGCGCAATCAAATTGATCTTTGTCTTTATGCCCCGGACCAACTCCACCACTTCGCGAGCCTGCTCGGGCGCGTCATTCACGCCCGCCAGCAGCACATATTCAAACGTGAGCCGCTCGCGCGCCCGCAGCGGAAACTCCCGCGCCGCGCTCATCAAATCAGCCAAGTTCCACTTCCGGTTCAGTGGCATAACTTCGCTGCGCAACGCGTCATTGGATCCATTCAGCGAAATAGCCAGCTTCGGACGCAGCACCTCCTGCCCGAAATCATGTATCCGCGGCACGATCCCCGCCGTTGACACCGTCATCCGCGACGCTGGAATCCCCACACCTTCCGCCAGCAGTCGCACCGACTTCATGAAGTTGTCATAATTCAGGAACGGTTCGCCCATGCCCATGAACACAATGTTGACGCGTTGCAGCGGCGGCTCAACACCTTGATCGCGAAGCACCGCAGCGATCTGCCCAACGATTTCTCCCGCCTCCAGATTTCGTTTGACCCCGAGCAACGCCGTGAAACAAAACTTGCAATTCACCGCGCATCCCACCTGGCTCGATACGCAGATTGTCGCTCGCCGCCACGTCGCCGGAGCAGTTCCACCCTCGATCTCGTCGCCCGCTTCGCTTCCGTCGCCGCTCTCGCCGCCATCCCCCTCCGGCATCCAGACCGTCTCCACCGTCTGCCCATCGGCTAGCTCCACCAAATACCTGACAGTGCCATCGCTCGAAACGAACTTGCGGTCAACTTTCGGGAGCCCAACTCGCCAGCCTTGTTCCGCCAACCGAACGCGATATTCGAGTGGCAGCGTCGAGATCTGATCCAGCTGGTCAATCTTTTGCCGATACACTGCATCAAATAGTTGTTGGCCACGGTAAGCAGGCTGCCCTGTTTCTAGTGCAAGACTTGTAAGTTCCTGCAGGTCAAGTCCTAATAGCGAATGGTATAGCTGGCTGAGCATTTGGGTTGTAGAGCTGGCGTCCTTGCCCGTCTCATAGTTTAATACTGAAATTTTGATGCAAGGATTCACGGTAAGTTGAACAAAAACAAGGCTAAACTGCAACCCCGGTCGCATCGCATCGTATTATGGGACAATAACACCAGCACTGTCCCTGAACTCATATCCTAAAACGTCATGGTAAGGAACTAAATGGTAAAAGAAACCCGCAGCATTCGTCGTCAAGTACTGCCGAACGGCCTGACTGTCATTACCGAGCAGATGCCCCATATCCGCTCGGTCGCGATCGGCATCTGGCTTAAGTCCGGCTCGCGCGACGAGGATTCGGAATGGAATGGCATCTCGCACTTCATCGAGCACATGGTGTTCAAGGGTACCGAAACTCGATCCGCTGAAGCGATCGCACGCCAGGTCGATTCGATCGGCGGCAATATGGACGCTTTCACAGCGAAGGAATGTATCTGCTTTAACATCAAGGTTCTTGATGAGCATCTTCCGCTCGCCATGGATGTCCTTAGCGATCTTGTCCTGCATCCTGTCTTCGATGCGGGGGACATTGCGCGTGAGCGCGGCGTTATTCTCGAAGAAATAAAAATGGACCAGGACAATCCCGACTACCTCGTCCACGAAATCTTCACGCAAAGTTTCTGGAAAGACCACGGTCTCGGCCTGCCCATCTTGGGCACGCGCGACACGGTGAAAAAATTCGAACGCTCCGTCGTCTCCCGCTTTTATGACCACCATTTTGCTCCCGGCAATCTGATCGTCAGTGCCGCTGGAAACCTCGACCACAAGAACTTTGTAGAACTTGTCACGAAACATTTCGAACAGGTGAAGCCAGCGAAAAATGGCCTGCACTCGCCTCCACCTAAGACTTTTTCGCGCATCAACCTGCGTAACAAGAAATCGCTGGAGCAGGTGCAAATCTGTATCGGTGTTCCCTCGCATCCTATCGCGCACGAACGCCGCTACGCTTCCTACATCCTGAATACGTTGCTCGGAGGAGGCATGAGTTCGCGCCTGTTCCAGAACATTCGCGAGCGCCAGGGGCTCGCTTACTCCATCTACAGCGATTTGAACCCATACCGCGACACCGGTTCCATGTGCGTGTACGCGGGCACCTCACGCGAGTCGGCAATCAAAGTTGTGGAGTGTGTCGTCGAGGAATTCCGCAACCTGAAAACCACCCCTGTCCCAGAAGAAGAACTACGCCGCTCCAAAGACCAGCTCAAAGGCAGTCTAATGCTCTCGCTCGAATCTTCGACCGCGCGCATGTCGAATCTGGCGCGCCAGGAAATGTATTACGACCATTTTTATGGGCTGGATGAACTCATCGAACGCATCGAAGCCGTCACCCTAGAGGACCTTCAGCAAACCGCCGAAGAGTTTTTCCGTACCGAGCAAATCGCCGTAACGATTTTAGGTAACCTCACGGGCCTGAAGCTAACCCGCGACCAGCTCACCTGCTAAAGATCTTGTGTTGTCTTTAGTGCAGAAGCCCTACTCGCTGCATTTTTCGAAGAAACAGTTAGTTTGGCGTGAAGTCGATACGACTCTCGGCGGCCGGCGCCGAATCTTGCGACGTGCCCGCAGACGATGACGACACATACGGGATCAGCCGGGGAGGAGACATGTCCGGCTCAAGCAGCCAAATCTTTCGATCCGCAAAATATTCCAGGAGCTCTCGGTTTTTCGATTCACCCATGTCACGCGCCCATACTACTTTTGAGCCATCGATGTCCGCGGAATTGTAGACCCATTCAGTCCCGAGGCGATGATTTCTCCCATAGCGCACGATGACCAAATGCTTGCCTGGCATGTGCTCAAGGCTGCACAGAATTTGTGAACGATTCAAGTTGCCGGCAGGGGGTGGAGGCTCGATTCGCGCATGTGCCGGAACTGCCAGCAATCGCAAAACCAGCATGGCGAACAATACCATCGGTGTGGCTCGCACCAATGCGATTCCGACCATCCGATTTTCCCAACGCCATTGCGCCAGGTGGCGCATGCATTGCACCAAAATCAAGAACAGCAATCCCGTGGCGGGCGCGAGGTAGTGCGGCGAAACCCATGTCTCGAACGCCAGTCCCGTCAGAAATACACATGAAACAAGCAAAGCAAAGCGGATACGACGATCATGCAAGAGCCAGGGAAAAACGACCAGCGGAACGGTTAGTGCAGGCCCGATGTAGAAGGCCCACGCGGCGAAGATTTTGAATCCGGAAAAGCGGAGGAAGTTCCAAGGCCGGCGGTTATTGAGAAAGTCCTGCAGCTCCCCTTCATAGAATTGACGCATGACCATATGGTGATAAATAGGCGCGGGACGAGGTCGACCCCAGATAAAATATGGCGCCATCGCATACGTATTGCGATTCACTTCATATGTCATCCTCACCGGGCTGCCCGTCACGCTGCGGTAGTAGTATCCAGTCCATGCGGCAGCTAAAGCCAACGTCAGGACTAACGGCAGAACCACGTGACTAGTAGTTACGGACAGCTTAGGGCCATGCCCCGGACGTAGCCACGCCACCACCGCAACTGTCACCGGAACACTCAAAAGGAGTCCTTCGTAAGGACGACTGTTTGCCAGAATTGCCAACCCGGCGGCCATGAGGACCGCATACCATATGCTTGGCCTGCGCTTCAGCCGGGGCAAAGCTCCCAGCACCAGTGCTCCTCCGAGCGCCGATACAGACCCACCCCAATAACTGTCCATCCAGTAGCTCAGAATTCCTAAACGCAACACGAGCAGCATGGCGCCGAGGAGAGCCCAACCTGGAGGCAGCCAACCTTGTAACATCCAGCAGACCATGGAGCACATGATTGCAGTAACGATCAACTGGCCGATCCACGGATCTCCCAGACGTTCCCCTGCTGCCAATACCAGTCCCTGCGCTGGCGGATACATCGACATATAGGTCGGTTGTTGAATGATGTGAAAACTTTCGAAATGGACCCACATGGGGTGAGTCGGATTGGTCAGGCGTCCATGAGCAAAAGTATCTGCCGCCAGTAAATAGCTGAATTCATCATGAGCGTCCGGCTCAGGGATGCCGAGCACAGGAAGCAGAGCCACGCGGATGCCAAGAACCAGCAAGCCAACGCATAGGACAGAAACCCTCTTTCTCCGAGCCAGTTTTCTTAACCACCGCTCAAGAGAAAGAAAGGTCGAAGGTTCAGGTTTCGAGGAGGGCCGCCTGATCGCCATCCACAGAACCATGACGACCATGCCGGCCTCGATAATGAGGACATCTGAAGTTGCTGGAAAGTAGGGTCTCAGAAACACCGAGCAGCTCGCAATCCGCTTAACTTTAACACTGCCAGTCTGCACCCAGGTCTAGGCCGAGAAGGCCACGTCGAAGGCCTCGGAATCCCGGATCGAATCCAACCGGAACGCCGCTAGGCGCGTCTCGCTTCAAGTCAACCGATCTCGCGAACGAGCGTCCCAACAACTTTTTCACCGCGCAGCTTCACCAACGCAGCCCAACCGTGATGGGCGAAACGATGGTCAGGCCGTCGCTTGTATACGCGCGATGGTAGCGATATTCGGCGTAGAGCCTGGAATTATGAAGACGGTTCAAACGCCAGGTTAGTCCGGCACCGTAATTGAAACCGCCAGCATTCAAGGAATTCGTGGACATGGTTTGCGGAACCACAATGACGTTGTTGGGCTCACAATTTAAGTCCCACCACCTCCATGCGGGTTGGCAGGGCGTGCCAGGCAGGAGCGATTGGCTGTTCACCGAAACAGTGCGTCGATAAAAACCCAAGCCGTAAACTCCGTACAATCCCACTTTGTGAAAATGGAATGGCGCATTGACAATGCCGTCCAAACTAACGGACTGCATATGTCCACTTTGGTTCGGCAACCCCTGACCGTAGGCTACGCTCCTTTTAAAATCCAGATCGTAGTACATATATTCGACATCGGCACCGAATATACGGGTGAAGTTCATGCCGGCTCCGGCCACTCCATTAAAAGTGTTCCCAACAAAACTCGCGACATCGCCGTGGCCAATGCCAAGTCCGGCTCCGACGTTATAGGTAAACCGATTGAAATTGGATGGTGGCGAATCTTGTGCAGCGAGGTTACAAACAATGAGTGCACAAAAAGCAAGTAACGCTAAAATCCTGTTGCTCAATCTCTATCTCCTGTTTTTCTAGAGCTGGCCGTACAACCGCGCTCAAAAGAAAGTTGTGATTTCTGTCAAGGTTCTACCCTTAATCGCTGTTCTCCAAACTCTGTTCTTCACTTAGATGCGCCTGCAGAAAAGGGAAAACAGTCTTTTTCCCGGACGGTCAGTTATGCCCAGAGGTTGACGGGCGGTTGTGGCTAATCTTCTTTATAAACACGGGCCAGTACTCTCGCAGCATATTTCCGCCCGCTCGGCTCGCTAAATCCAGGCCATAACGAAAGAAGGTGTCTCCGACGGTGCGATTGCGATCCGGGTAGTACACATTCGCCAGTCCTTCGGCCATTAGCGGCCCAGCCAGTCTTGACCAGGCGACCACCTCATGACCGTCATCGTTGCTCATAATGAAGACATGTTGCACCGAGTATTTCGCGGCGTGGAAGAAGCTTGGATTAATCTCTGCATAGAAACGCGGATCCTCGTGCAGCGCAGAAGCAATGATAAATGTCCCGAAAAATTCGCCGGATGCCTCTCGGCCCATGTCGGATCCAAATCGCTTGGCATATCCATCCCAACCCTGTTCGTAGCCGGTTGGCGAATCATCCGCTTGGCCGACGGCCGAACCGAGCATAGACCATGTAATCGAGTTCACGGAAATACTGTTATCCACGGAAAGCTCGAATTTTTGACCCACCGAAAGCCGTTCCGTACTGTAGGCAATGTCGGGAAAAACGATGGACTTCCGCTGCAGCAGATTGTACAAGGCCACTGGCGGAATTGGCGCGGGACGACTCGGAGGAGCTTGACCGGGAGGAGGGATCGCGGCCGGTGAAGGACTGGCCTGGGTCTCCAGCTTCGGAGTTTCCTGAGCGAATACTTGAGCTGCCGGGTCCGATGCAATTACTCCGAAAACAATTAACGCGCAAAGTTGCACTGGCAGAGAGAAAACTTTATGAAACCGTGTAATAAGCATCGTTTTCCAGATGCCGATTTCCTGGCGAATTAGCATCGCTAGAGATTACTCAATCGCAAGCCCGGCGGCAAACGCTTAAATCTCAAACTCCGCGAAAAGGTGCAAACTTTGGGAAATTTCCCGAGGCTGCTTCTACCCCACGCCAACCATGCATGGCTCAATTTCAGGCAACGTCCCCGGTACGAGCAGCTACGTATTCCAGCAGTTCTCGAACTGTCAGGCCCGACCTTAGCAGCTGAATCATCTGATCCGCATTGACTCCCACTTGCACGCCTAACGCGACAATCTTCGCGACGGCGCGCTGCAGCGCTTCTTTTTGCTTAGGAGTAAGCGACTCGGCTAGATCCTCGACCAGGTCTTTGTTAAAAACATGGTTAATGGCTGTGGGTGGATGTAGTTCTGTTGCCATTCGAATGCTCCACGTTGTAGCACCGACTTGTGCCGATTCAATCTCCTAATATCATCCACCAATCATGCTGGTCCGCGCTGTGATGCCGCTACCAAATTTGTGACGGACCGATTCGCTCGTGCGTCGGGCAGAGCAGTCTATCCACTTATTTGCTCATCAACTCCAGAATCCCGGCCATCTCAACTTCGATTCCGGTCTTGAGGCTGGGTTCACGATCGGGCGCGAAGTATGGCGAATGCGGGCCTGGAAGCGCCTCTCCAGTCTTCTTTGCCTCTGCATACTTCTCCGGATTGACCGCGCCCAATTCGAGCATGACGCTCGGCACTCCCGCGTAGCGGTATTCGGCAAAATCGTCGCTCGCCATAATCGGACGTTCGAGGACGACGTTCGAATCTCCCATGACCAGCCTCAGCCGATCCACGAGACGGTTAGTGGTTGAAGGATCGTTGTAAACGGCACCGACACCTTCCTCGAGTTGGATTAGCGGCTTTTTAGGAGCGGCCGCGGCCGCGGCTTCAGCATCGGCGATCCGCTCGATGGCCGCCAGCAGGTGCTTGCGGACTTCATCCTTATAAGAGCGTACCGTCAACTGCATTAGGACTTCATCGGGAATAATGTTGTTCTTGGTGCCACCGTGGATCGCACCGACGGTAATCACCGCCGGATCCTGCGGATCGATCTCGCGTGACACGATGGTCTGCCAGCTGACGATGGTGCGCGCGGCGATCACGATCGGATCGACAGTCTCCTGCGGAGCCGAGCCGTGCCCGCCGACACCGTACACGGTGACGTTCACAGAATCGGCGTTCGACGCGCTGAAGCCAGGTGTGTAGCCGACTTTCCCGGCGGGCAATCCGTTGCTGTCATGCACCGCGAAAGCGAAATCGGGCTTGGGGAAGCGGGTGAACAGGCCATCTTTAATCATGGCCTTGGCGCCGCCGATTCGCTCTTCGGCAGGCTGTCCGACATAAATAAAGGTGCCGTGCCAACGATCTTTATTCTGAATCAGCAGCGCGGCGGTTCCGATGCCGATCGCCATGTGCAGATCGTGGCCACAGGCATGCATCACCGGCACTTCGACGCCTCGGTCATCGTGCGTGGTGACATGGCTCGCATAAGGAAGACCCGTTTTCTCCGGCACCGGCAAAGCATCGAGTTCGGCGCGCAACATCACCACTGGACCGGCGCCATTCTTGAAAACGCCGACCACGCCGGTGCCGCCGACTCCGGTGGTGACGTCGTATCCAAGTTTGCGAAGCTGGTCGGCGATTTTGGCCGCAGTCTTTTCCTCGTGATAAGAAAGTTCGGGATTGCGATGCAGGTCGAGATAGAGCGCTTCGACCTGGGGATAGACCGCATCAATCTGAGCCGATGGAGCGCGCCAGGGCTCGGCCGCCCACGATATTACGGAGAACGATATTACGGAGAGCGACGCAATAGAGAGCGAGACGAGCAGAAGCAGGAGACGTTTCATATTTTTCCCGTGTGAGTTTGTGGTGACGGCATTAGACCACAAACACCGGGAAGAATGCAGCCGGGCGGGGACGCCCGGCGCTCCATTAAGTACGTGTGGCTGCAACCGCGCAGTGCTGCTCGAAGGCGGCTTTCAGATCAGCGGCGATGTCGGACGCGTCGCGGGTTTCGATCTGATGGCGGTGCATCATGTAGACCGGCTTGCCATCGCGCAGAATCGCGATGGATGGCGAGGATGGTGGATATCCAGTGAAGTAGGAGCGAGCTCGTGCTGTGGCTTCCGTGTCCTGTCCGGCAAATACAGTTGCGATCTTGCCCGGCTTGGTCGCATTCTGCAATGCCAGGCGGACGGCGGGACGCATGCGCCCGGCAGCGCATCCGCAAATCGAATTCACGACTACCATGGTTGTGCCCTGTTCGTTCTGCACAAAGCGGTCAACATCGGCGGCGCTGCGTAGCTCTTCAATTCCCAGACGCGTCAGTTCTTCACGCATCGGGATCACCATAATTTCTGGATACATGGATTCTCCTGTAATTCTAGATTCCTAATATTGACTTGCTGTAGCGATTCGAAAACGTAGCCGCGTTCTCAATATGCCTTCACGGGCAGACATGAGATGCTCAACTATCCTGCTCTGCTAACTTGCTTCATTAACTATAGAGTAAATCAGCTTGATGACGATTCAAGAAAACGTTCCGTTGGCACCGCTGACCACCTTGGAGGTGGGCGGGGCGGCACGCTACTTTGCGGAACTGCGTAGAGAAGATGATGTTCGCGAGGCTGTGCAGTTCGCCAAAACCCGCGACCTGCCGCTGTTTGTGCTGGGCGGGGGAAGCAACCTGGTGATCGCCGATTCGGGTTGGCCGGGTTTGGTGCTGCGAATCACGATCGGCGGAATCACCACTCCCATCGCCAGTCCAAATAGGACTGACGCTACTGGCAACGCCGTACTTTTCAGCGTGGGCGCAGGCGTCAACTGGGATGACTTTGTCGCGCAGGCAGTGGTGCAGAATTGCGCCGGAGTTGAGTGCCTGAGCGGCATTCCGGGCACCGTCGGTGGCACACCCGTGCAAAATGTTGGCGCCTATGGACAGGAGGTCTCCGACACGATTGAAGCGGTGCGGGCGTTCGACTTGAAAGAGGATCGCATCGTGGTGTTGCCTAAGCCGGCGTGCGGATTTCGTTACCGATCGAGCATCTTCAACACCACGGAACGTGGACGATACATCATTTTGAGAGTGAACTACCGGTTGAAGCGGGGCGGCGCTCCGAGTTTGAAGTACGCGGATTTACAGAAGTATTTTGCTGGGCGGCTGGCGCACACTGTCGCAAAAAAGACGCTGCCATCGCTTGCCGAAGTGCGTGAGGCAGTATGTGAAATACGGCGGAGCAAAGGCATGCTGATTGTCCCCGGAGACGACGATTGCCGCAGCGCCGGATCGTTCTTCAAGAATCCTGTGCTCGGCGAGGCACAGTTCAAAGAGCTGGCCGAACGCGCCGCATCCAAAGGGCTCGAGATTCCCAGCTACCCTGCTCTCGATGCACAACACAAAGTTTCGGCGGCTTGGCTGGTGGAGCACTCTGGATTCCCCAAAGGATATGTGGCGGGAGCGGTCGGAATCTCGCACAAACATGCGCTGGCTCTGATCAACCGCGGAGACGCGGAGGCGAGGGATATTGTCAGGTTGAAAGATGAGATCCAGCGCGGGGTGCAGGAAGCGTGGGGGATTCTTCTGGAGCCGGAGCCGGTGTTCGTAGGGTTTTCTTAGCGAGCCACAAATTTCCACGCCACGACGGCCACAAACAAAACTATTCCGACGGCGTACGCCCAAAGACGTCCTTTTTGGAGCTTTTCGTGATCCATCATTAAGCACCTCCCGCACTAAAAGTATGATGCCACAGACGGAATGCTAAAGCGAGACCGTGGATATTCAAACTGACCCACTATGCTGATCTTCCCGTAGAGACGCGGCTTACCGCGTCTCAGCGCAGACACGACATTCGGAGGCACGACATACAGGAGAGTCAAGGGCGGCGCATCCCGTAGCGACGGAGCCCCCATGCCGGCCCAGAGGTGTCCGCTACCGCGAGATCCGCCCCGTTGGTTCATCGGCCAGTTCGCGTGCGCGCTTGAATATCCCTTGGAACATGGCTTTGGTCAACTTGCCGGTCTGCGTGTTCTGGTTGGAGGGATGGTACGAGGCTAAGAGGACGCGTCCATCGGGCAGAACATATTCGGCGCCATGGCGGAATTCATACTCGCGCTTGGAAGCAATCATTTTTTTTCGCACCAAATAGTTGAGATAGGCTTCGAATCCGATTCTTCCTAGAGCAACGATTATGCGCAGATCTTTGAGTCCTTCGAGTTCGCGTTCCAGAAACGGAGCGCAGTTGGCCAGTTCCTGAGGTAGAGGCTTGTTATCAGGCGGCGCGCAGCGGGCGGCGGCGGTGATGTAGAGATCGGTCAGCACCTGGCCATCGTCACGGGAAATCGCGGTGGGCAATAGAGCAAATCCGGTTTCGTGCAGCACCGGATACATGAAATTGCCAGAGGCATCTCCGGTAAAAGGACGGCCAGTGCGATTGGAACCGTGGGCTCCGGGAGCGAGTCCGAGAACGAGGACGCGCGCGTGCGGATCGCCAAAGCCGGGAACTGGCCTGCCCCAGTATTCATGGTCGCGGTAGGCGCGACGCTTCTCGCGGGCAATGCGCTCACGATATTCGACGAGACGCGGACAGCGCGTGCAGCTGATGACTTCTGCGTTGAGGACTCTGAGCCAGTTGGGAACGGCCATTCGTTTTCATTGTATTAGTTTGTTTGACGCGGACACTCTTGTCCGTGAAAACGTACGGAGAATGCAACCTCCCGGGAGCGCTGTCGTCGTGGCCGCACAGGAGAGCAAGAACAAGTACAAAGACAACGGCTGCGGACGAGGGCGTCCGAGCCACACGAGCTAACGGCTCGTTACTTTAGTGGGTATGGGCTCCCCCTCCGCCGTTTGACGTTGCTCTTCGATAGTCTTTACACTCAAGTCACGGCACAAGGCGTTGCTGCAGAACATTTGTCTTGACTCTGTTGCCGCTGCCGCGCTGGAAAGGTAATTGTGAGCCCTGCTGAGATTAAAGATAGTACTAACGAAAATACGACCAAGGAAAGCGCCACCAAGCGCGAGATTCAGGTCGAGATTCCAGTCGAGGACGTCAACCGGCAGACCGAATCGCTGATCCAGAAATACCAGAAGGTAGCGCGCATCCCCGGCTTCCGGCGCGGTCATGTTCCGGCATCGATTATTCGCCAGCGTTTTTCAGAAGAGATCAAGACCGACATGGTCGAGGCGCTGATCCCGCGCTTCTTCCGCCAGGAAGCTGAGCGTCTGAGCCTGCACCCGGTATCGCAGCCGCGGGTGACTGATCTGCACCTGCACGAAGGCGAACCGCTGCGCTTCAAAGCAGCTTTTGAAGTGCTGCCGGAAATCAAGCTGGAAGGCTACAAAGAGCTGCGCGCCGACAAACCGGAGATCGCGGTTTCAGAGGCTGATGTAGAGCAGGCGCTCACCGATCTACGCGAACGCCATGCCAGTTTCAACACGGTCGAGGGCCGCGCTCTGGCCGATGGCGATTTCGCTCAGGTTTCGCTCGATGGCACTCCCAAAACCGGACAAACATCTGGCGAAGCCAAGACTGAAGACGGCCAACCGGTACACATGGATGAGGTGCTGGTCGAAATCGCGGGCGGCAACACCATGCCTGAATTCACTGAACACCTGCGCGGCACGAGCGCTGGGGATGAGCGCACCTTCGACGTGAACTATCCGGAAGATACACAGGACAAGCGACTGGCGGGAAAGACATTTACTTATGCAGTGAAGGTGCAAGCGATCAAACAGAAGAGCCTGCCGGAACTGAACGATGAGTTCGCAAAGCAACTGGGCGAATTCCAGACCATGGACGACGTGCGCAAAGCGATTCGCGAGCAAATGGAATCCGAGCGCAAACACGAAGCGCAACATGCGGCCAAGGAAAAGCTGGTGGGAGAATTGATTCAGCGGAACGATTTTGAAGTTCCCGATTCATTGATCGAACAACAGATTGATATCCGCCTAGAGCGGGGACTGCGGGCGCTGGCGGCGCAAGGTCTGACTGCAGAACAAATGAAGAAAATGGATTTGAACCGTCTGCGTGCCGGCCAACGCGAGCAGGCAATTCACGATGTAAAAGCCGCATTGCTACTTGAAAGAGTGGCTGAGGAAGAGAACGTGCAGGTCAGCGACGAGGAACTGAATCAGGAACTGGAAGCGCTGGCGAGACAGTCCAAACAGACGTCCGAAGCGGTGCGCGCTCGTTTGACACGGGATGGGGGTCTCGATAGGATACGAACAAGAATCCGCAACGAGAAAACCCTCGAATTTCTGTATCAACAGTCCGCATGACCATGATGCGGACAACTTCGATTCTCCCCCGAGCGACGAGACCGACTTGAGGGCAGGAGTGTGGAAAGGGTGAACGTGAACTCCAATTCCAGTTCCAAACAGGAGCAAATGATGCTGGTGCCGATGGTGATCGAATCGACGGGCCGCGGAGAGCGCGCCTATGACATTTATTCGCGGCTGCTCCGCGACAACATCATCTTTATTGGCACTCCGATTGACGACACCATCGCTAACCTGGTCATCGCCCAGATGTTGTTCCTGGCACAGGAAGATCCGGAAAAAGATATCCAGCTCTACATCAACTCGCCGGGCGGATCGATCACGGCGGGCATGGCAATCTACGACACCATGCAGTACGTTAAAAATGACGTGACTACGATCTGCATCGGCCAGGCCGCGTCCATGGCGGCACTGCTGCTTTCGGCGGGACAAGCCAAGAAACGGCTGGCGTTGCCGAATTCCCGCATTCTTATCCACCAGCCTTCAATGGGCGGACTTTCGGGACAAGCCACGGACATCGACATTCACGCTCGCGAAATCCTGCGCATGAGAGAGATTACTAATCAGTTACTGGCCAAGCACAGCGGCCAGAAGCTGGATAAAGTGGAGAAGGACGTAGAACGCGACTTCATTATGAATTCGCAGCAGGCGAAGGAATACGGAATCATCGACGATATCATCTATAAGACGAGATAGAGGGTATGATCGTCAATTCGTGACGGCTGTCTGGTAGAAAGCCGCACCAAACGCGGGGTAGGGAGAAAAGGAGTAAGGCCGAGTGAAAACCAGATCGGGCTCGGAAGAGATGCTACGCTGTTCGTTCTGCCATAAGTCGCAGGACGCGGTGGCGAAACTCATCTCATCGCCAAGTGATTATCCGCGGGCATACATCTGCGACGAATGCGTTGCGGTCTGCAACTCGATCCTCGAGGACGACCGCACGGCAACTCCTTCGGCTGCGGTTCCGAATCAGTTGCCAAAACCGCTGGAAGTGAAGACCTTCCTTGATGAATATGTCATCGGGCAGGAGCAGACCAAGAAGAAGCTGGCCGTCGCCGTCTACAACCACTACAAACGAATTTACATGAATCGTCAGCGAACGGGCGATGGCGTGGAACTAACCAAGTCGAACATCCTGCTGATTGGGCCGACTGGCACTGGCAAGACGCTGCTGGCACAAACTCTGGCTCGCATGCTGGACGTGCCGTTCGCGATCGTCGACGCGACCACGCTGACCGAAGCCGGTTACGTGGGCGAGGATGTTGAAAACATCATCCTTAAACTTCTGCAGGCAGCCGAAGGTGATGTGAGCCGCACCCAGACTGGCATCATCTACATCGACGAAATCGACAAGATCGGGCGTAAGGACGAGAATCCCTCGATCACCCGCGACGTGTCAGGCGAGGGCGTACAGCAGGCGTTGCTCAAGATTTTGGAGGGCACGATCGCGAATGTGCCGCCGCAGGGTGGACGCAAACATCCGCACCAGGAATTTACGCCTGTCGATACCACGAACATTCTCTTCATTTGTGGCGGTGCGTTTGTCGGCCTGGAAAAAATTATTGGGCGGCGCATTGGCAAGAAGGCTCTGGGTTTCCGCATGGGAGAGGACGACGAGACAGAGGCTGGCCTGGCTTCGAAGCGAAACTTCGAGCTCGTTTCGGAGGCGCAACCCGAAGACCTCATTAAGTTTGGATTGATCCCGGAATTCGTCGGCCGCCTGCCAGTAATGGGAGTGCTGCAGCAACTGGATGAAAACGCATTGGTCGAAATTCTTACGCGTCCGAAGAACGCGATCGTGAAACAGTATCAGCGGCTGTTCGAGTTTGAGAATGTGCGGCTGAAGTTTAGCGACGACGCTAACCGAGCGATTGCGAGACAGGCCATGGCGCGCAAAGTGGGAGCCCGCGGCTTGCGTATGATCCTGGAAGAGCTCATGCTGGAACTGATGTATAGTCTCCCCAGCCAGAAGAAGGTCAAGGAATTTGAAGTGACCCGCGAGATGGTGGAGAAGCGGAACGTATCACTGGCCATGATCGAGAAAGCGGCTAGTTGAACAGCAGTTATGAAACGCGGCAAAGAGTAAGCTAAACCTGACCAGAGATGGGAGACTGAGTTGTCGAACCCCAAGGAAAAGTTCGAGAGCAAGAAACTACCGATGATGCCCATTCGGGACGTGGTCATCTTTCCTTATATGATGACGCCGTTCGTGGTGGGCCGGGAGTCGAGTGTCCGTGCGCTCGAAGAAGCTCTGGCCAGCGATAAGAAGATATTTCTTGCCACGCAACACGACGCCAGCATCGACGAACCCAAGGCGGGAGACATTTTCCAGGTCGGCACCATCGTCAACATCGTGCAGAGCCTAAAACTGCCCGACGGCAACATCAAGGTGCTGGTCGAAGGCATCGAGCGCGGCAAGATTCTGCAGGTTGTCGAGATCGATGGTTATTTGCAGGCCACCGTGCGCGTGGCACGTTATGCCACTGAGACTACGGCACAAATTGAAGCTGGAATGCAGCGCGTCACCGGCATGTTCGAGCAATATGTAAAGCTCTGCCAGTCGCTGAACTACGAAACCATGATCGCGGCCGTGCGCATGGAAGATCCGGCGAAGCTGACCGACACCATCGCTGCCAACCTCCAGCTCTCGATCGAAGAGAAGCAGGGACTGCTCGAAATCTTCGATCCTGCTGAGCGCTTGAACCGGATCGGCGATGTCCTCGACGTTGAAATCGAAAAGCTCAACATGGATCGCACCATCCAATCGCGCGTAAAGCGGCAGATGGAGAAGGCGCAGAAAGAGTACTACCTCAACGAGAAGATCAAGGCCATCCAGAAAGAGTTGGGGCGCGGCGAAAAAAGTGAATTCGACGAACTGAAAAAGAAGGTTGAAGCCGCAGGCATGCCGAAGGAAGTTCGCGACAAGGCGATCCAGGAATTGAAAAAGCTGGAAGCAATGCCGCCGATGTCCGCGGAGTCCACTGTTTCTCGCAACTATCTCGACTGGCTGTTGGCGGTACCTTGGAAGAAGCGCTCGAAAGAAATCCGAAACATCTCACGCGCCGAAAAAATCCTGAACGAAGATCACTATGGCCTGGAGAAAATCAAGGAGCGTATCCTCGAATTTCTTGCCGTCCGCCAGTTGGTGAAAAATCCCAAAGGCTCGATTCTTTGCTTCGTCGGCCCGCCCGGCGTGGGCAAAACTTCGCTGGGGATGTCGATCGCCAAAGCGACCGGCCGGAAGTTCGTGCGCATGTCACTCGGCGGCGTGCGCGATGAAGCGGAAATCCGAGGCCATCGCCGCACTTACATCGGCGCCCTGCCCGGTCAGATCATCCAGATGATGAAAAAAGCCGGGACCAAGAACCCGGTGTTCATGCTGGACGAAGTGGACAAGATGTCGATGGATTTCCGTGGCGATCCGTCGGCGGCGCTGCTCGAAGTTCTCGATCCCGAACAGAACTTCATGTTCGTGGACCATTACCTAGACGTCGAGTATGACCTGTCGCAAGTATTTTTCGTGGCCACGGCTAACGTAATTCACACCGTTCCACCTGCGCTGCAGGATCGCATGGAAGTGCTGCGTCTGCACGGCTATACGGAACCAGAAAAGGTCGAGATTGCGAAACAATTTTTGGTGAAGAAGCAGATGTTGCAGGCGGGGTTGACTGAAAAGAATATTCAGTTCTCCGATGACGCGATCCGGCAGATCATTCGCAGCTTTACCCGCGAAGCCGGGGTGCGAAATCTGGAGCGGGAAATTGGCAACATCTGCCGTAAAGTTGCGCGCAAGGTGGTGAAAGAAGGCGCGGAATTTTCAGCCTCGATTCAGGCAGAGAACGTTGGCGACTACCTCGGCGTCCTGAAGTTCCGCGATACGCTGGCTCACGAGAAGAGCGAAATTGGCCTGGTGACGGGCCTAGCCTGGACGGAAGTGGGTGGGTCAATTCTCAGTACCGAAGCCACGGTGGTCGATGGCAAAGGTAAGCTCACTCTAACCGGCAAACTGGGCGACGTAATGCAGGAATCGGCGCAGGCCGCCATGTCGTACATTCGCTCGCGTGCGGCTCGGCTTGGATTACCCCGCGATTTCTACCGCAACCTGGATATTCATGTGCACGTGCCGGAAGGGGCGATTCCTAAGGATGGACCGTCGGCGGGCATCACCATCGCTACAGCTCTGGCCAGCGCGCTGAGCCGGATTCCGGTGCGTCGCGATATCGCCATGACCGGCGAGATCACTCTGCGCGGCAAGGTGCTTCCCATCGGCGGATTGAAGGAAAAACTTCTGGCCGCCCATCGCGCTGGATTGTTTGAAGTGATTCTGCCGCAGGAAAACGAAAAGGATGTGGCCGAGGTGCCGGAAAACTTGCGCACGGCAATGAAGCTGCACTTCGTTGATAACATGGACCAAGTGCTGGCCGTCGCCCTCGAAGGGCCACTGCCACAGATGCCCTCTGAGGCAGAGACAATGGCTCCCATCGCTACACCACCTGTCGCGGAGATTCCCACGGCCCGGCAGTAGACTCGACAAATGTACGTACAATTATTGTAAGCACAAATGTTTCATGTGGACGCGCGCGTTTCGATACGAATGAGTTCCAAAACCGCGTGGTCGCGGAGAGATGCCACTGGACTGACGCTCCACATCCGTCATGAGAGAGCCATGGGAACTGACAACGTAGTGCCGGCTTCGGGGGTCAGTTCGATGGCTAGCATTATAGTTGACGCTATCAAGGCGTTTACACTCCTTGAGAATTGACCGGACCGGCAAAACGCCTAAGCGAATTTTCACTCTCACTTTCATGCTCACATTAAGGGTGCGCTCTGGATTGGTCTCTTTCCACCTCCCCGCCCTTCGTTGACTAGGGGATGCTGTGTCCGTAAGATGAAGCGACCTGAAATGCAGGCGCCTTCCGAATGATCGGCCAAACTGTCTCTCACTACCGCATTGTTGAAAAGCTCGGCGGCGGTGGAATGGGTGTGGTTTACAAGGCTGAGGATACGTCGCTGGGGCGATTTGTTGCGCTCAAGTTCCTTCCCGATGATGTCGCGCAAGACCCGCAGGCGCTGGAGCGATTCCGCCGCGAAGCCCGGGCGGCTTCCGCACTGAACCATCCTAATATCTGCACGATCTATGAAATCGGCGAGCATGAGGGCAAACGCTTCATCGCCATGGAGTTTCTGGACGGGTTAACCCTGAAGCATCGAATTGCAGGGCGACCGCTGGAGATTGAGACCGCACTGTCGTTAGCCATTGAAATTGCGGATGCCATGGATGCCGCCCACAGCGAAGGCATTGTGCATCGCGACATTAAGCCGGCCAATATCTTCGTCACCAAGCGGGGACACGCCAAGATTCTCGATTTTGGCCTTGCCAAGCAGACGCCGGCGACGGGAAGAGCGGATGCGGGGGCCATTGAAGCAACCGCTGGCGTCAGCCTGGAATACCTTACCAGTCCCGGGACCGCGGTCGGGACCGTGGCGTATATGTCGCCAGAGCAGGCGAAGGGTAAAGAACTCGATGTGCGGACCGACCTGTTTTCCTTTGGCGCCGTGTTGTATGAAATGGCGACCGGCGCGGTGCCGTTCCGGGGAGACACATCAGCCATTATCTTCGAGGCCATTCTGAATCGCTCGCCGGTACCGCCGCTTCGCCTCAATCCCGATGTGCCACCGCGCTTGGAAGAGATCATTAATAAGGCACTCGAAAAGGACCGCGACCTGCGCTACCAGCATGCCTCGGAGATCCGCAGTGACTTGAAGCGTCTGCAGCGGGACAGCGGGTCGGGTCATCGGGCTGCCGCGCCCTCGCAGGAATCGACAGAAAGCCCGACCCACCCGGGCGCGCCGTCAGTATCATCGCCAACTCTGGCACCAGCAAGTGAATCGGCCGCGGTTCAGTCTTTGTCATCTCAATCTTCATCCCGGGGTGTCGCGGCTAGCAGTTCGAGTGTGGGCGCCGTGGCGCGGGAGCACAAGTTTGGCCTTGCGGCCATGGTCGCGGTGGCAGTGATTCTTCTTGCCGCCGCCGGATTTGGCGTCTACTCGCTGCTCAGCCGCAGCGGACCAACTCCATTTCAGAATTTCACCATTACCCAGGTGACGAACACGGGGAAGGCCCAAGCGGCGGCGATTTCTCCCGACGGCAAATATGTTTTGAACGTACAGAACGATAATGGCTTGCAGAGTCTGTGGCTGCGCAACGTGCCGACGGGCAGCGACACGCAGATCGTTCCTCCAGCCGCGGCCACTTACAGTTCTCTGGCCTTCTCGCCGGATGGGAATTACGTTTACTTTCGAAAAGCTGGCTTGAACACGCAGAGCGAGTGGGATCTTTATCGCACTCCAGTGCTTGGCGGCACGCCGCAGATCATTGTCAGAGATGTAGATACTGGCATCACTTTCTCACCTGACGGCCATCGCATGGCTTATGCGCGCGGTAACGACCCCGATGTCGGCAAGTATCGTTTGCTGACGGCGAATCTGGACGGCAGCGAAGAAACCATTCTGCGCATCTCGGCTAACACTACCGACGATTTCCCTCGCTCTGTGAGTTGGTCGCCGGATGGGAAACGGATCGCCTACGATGTCTTCACTCTGGGCGACGCTCTTGGCACGATTAAAATGTTCGATGTCGGCAGCAAGAAAGTCGAACCCTTTGCATCGTTCAAGAATGATCTTCTGTTCGAAATCGCTTGGTTGCCGAGCGGTCAGTGGCTTCTTTCAATGTACGGGGAAAAGGGACCGAATTACCAGCGCGCTCAAATCGGCCTGATTTCGCACACGGGAGGAGCAATCCAGCCTGTCACCCGAGATACAAACAGGTATTCGACGCTGACTCTTTCCGCGGACGGCAAAACCGCGGCCACCGTTCAGGTAAGAATCACGCGCAGTTTGAATCTGCTCCCGGGCGCGTGGTCTGAGAAGAATGCAGCCGTCGAGTCTGTCGCGCAGGCTCAGGATGTCCAGTCCGTCGCCTGGACAGCCGATGGCAAGCTGCTGGTTTCTGACGGACAAGGCGTGCGACGAATGAACAGCGACGGTGGACAACAAACTGCGGTGCTCAATGATCCGAACTCGTGGATCGTGGACCTGGCCCGCTGCGGAGATCACTACCTGGTGCTCTCCTGGGCCTTCCACGGAGGCACAAGCCGAGTTGGACTCTGGCGAACTAATGCTGACGGATCGAACCCGACACAACTCACCAAAGGAGCTTTCGATCATGATCCAGCGTGTTCTCCGGATGGAAAATGGGTTTACTACAATGATTCGGAAGTGGCGCGTTCGCTAATGAGAGTACGCCTCGAGGGCGGAGCACCGGAACCTGTCCCCTCGAGCGAGGTACCCAGGATGTACGCGCTAGGTGCTGGCGATGCCATTTCGCCAGATGGAAAACTGCTGGCTTTCGACGCCGAGATAACCGCTCCTGACAACCCACAGGCCGCTATAAGCAGGTTGGCATTGGTCAACCTTGGCTCAAATTCGCCATCTACTGCACACCTGATTCAGCCCGATCCCCGCATCGCTGGAGGAGCGGGCAGCGGTGTTTTCAACAACGCCCTAAACTTCACTCCCGATGGAAAATCGCTAGCCTATATTATTCGCGATCAGGGCGTGGATAACATTTTTGTACAGCCTCTCGATGGCTCGCCCGGGCATCAGATCACAAACTTCACTTCTGACAGTATTACGCAATTTCAATGGTCGCCGGACGGAAAAACGCTCGCCGTGGCCCGCGCCCACAACACCTCCGATGTAGTTTTGCTACGGGAAAAATAGGCATCGGTGCTGCTGCATGGTTACATATCCCACAAGAGAGCTGTCTTCATGAAAAAGACGTTGAGGTTGTTTGTCGCTGTTAGTGTGGTCTGCGTTTTCGCGAGCCCAACGCCATTGAGAGCGGAACAACCGCCCGACCGCCAAGTCGCAATCACAATTGACGATTTGCCCGCCATCGGCGCCAACTCGATGTCCGCGGCGACGATCAACGAGTTGACATCGAAATTGCTGGGCACGCTTCGCGATCAGAAGGTCCCGGTGGTTGGATTCGTCAATGAAAACAAGCTTTATAAATTCGGGGAGGTGGATGAGCGAATCAACGCTCTCCGCATGTGGCTCGACTACGGTTTTGAACTCGGCAATCACACCTTTACCCACATGTCGCTGAACCAGGCGGGATTGCACGCGTGGGAAGACGATGTAATCGAGGGCGAGACTGTGACCCGCCTGCTGCTGGCCGAACACAAGATGACGCTTCGATACTTCCGGCACCCGTTTCTGGAGACGGGCCGCGACCTTCAGACCAGGCGCGAGGCTGAGGCATTTCTTGTCGGCCGCGGTTATCGCATCGCTCCGGTCACCCTCGACGCGTGGGATTGGATGTACGCCGGCGTCTACCTGGATGCTAAAAATCGCGGCGACAGCGCGCTGCAGCAGCAACTGGTGAGCAGCTATCTCTCCTATAGCGACACCATGTTTGCCTACTCGGAACAGCTTGCTAAAAAGACGATTGGCTACGAACCGAAACAGATTTTGCTTCTGCATGCCACACAACTGGAAGCTGACCACATTGGCGAACTGATCGAGCTCATGCGCAAGCGAGGCTATCGCTTCATCACACTGGCAGACGCCCTCAGCGATCAGGCGTACAGCTTGCCCGACACCTTTGTCGGCGAGGAAGGCACGGGATGGATCGATCATTGGGCGATCACGCTGGGCCATCCTCCGCAGGGAACCCCGGTGTTTCCGCAATGGGTGATTGACCGCTCGAAGGCCTTGCATCAGCCGCAGCCATGAAATGGCATCCTATGGGGCTTAGAATTTTGGCGATGCAGACCTTCGGCCGAATTCACGCCAGAACAATGCGGAGCAAATTTGCGTTTGCCATCATAATCAGTGCGCTTGTTGGGCACAGCGCTACCGCGACGGCCCAATCGGCATCCTCCGCGACACTGCCCACGGCAACCGTCCATGTCGATGCGACGCCTGGACATGCCATCAACTCTTTCGATCCCGACAGCGCTCTGGGCAGTTCCATTGACGTCCTCTCCCATGACGACATCGATAAGGTTTATACACCACACATCATTCAGGAGTCGCTCTCGGCGGGCTGGGGACCGATTACGTATCGCAATAATTCCGAGCTCCGAATGGCCGCCTGGCACTGGACCGAGAATGGAACGTGGAGCGATCCAGCGCACAAGAGCGGATATTTTACGGGCAGCACCGAGCTCAAGGAGCCGCTGCGCTATATCCTTTCTTACGCATTGCCGCACCGTGGCTTCTCGACCAGCGAAGACCGCCCGCTGCAAAGCCCCCATCCCAGCTATTGGAAGAGCAATCCATATCTCACCAGCAAGTTCACGGGGGAGAGTGACGCGCTGCACCCACAATGGGTAATCGTGGATTTGAAGGCGGAAAAGCCTGTGAATGCGATCCGCATCGGCTGGGAGAGCCCGTATGCCACGACTTACGATGTGGAGTATTGGGTGGGAAAACGCGCCCTCGATTTCGATGAGGGACCACAAGGCGAGTGGAAGACTTTCACGTCGGGCACAATCAAAAACGGTCAAGGCGGAACGGTGAATCTAAAACTCGCCGATGCTCCGGTGATAACCCAGTACGTGCGCGTCTTAATGACGGAATCATCGAACACTTGCGATCTACATGGAGCGGACAATCTAGCAGACGACATCCGTAACTGCGTGGGTTATGCCATCCGGGAGATTCGCGTTGGTACTGTCGATTCCAGTGGCGCTTTTGCCGAGGTTGAGAAAAATCTTAGCGATAAACCAACTTCCTATTACTCATCTTCGATTGACCCCTGGCACTCGGCCGCTGATGTGAATGCGACAGGTGGTTATCAACACAGCGGTTTCGACTTGTTCTTCACCAGTGGGCTGACTAACAATCTTCCGGCGATGATTCCGGTTACCCTGCTTTATGGCACACCGGACGACGCTGCCGCCCAGATTGCCTACATTGAGAAGCGTGGCTACAGCATCGGATACATTGAAATGGGTGAGGAGCCCGACGGCAAGCACGCCATGCCGGAAGACTACGGAGCCCTGTACATTCAGTGGGCCGCGGCCATCCACAAGGTTGATCCCAAGCTGAAGCTTGGCGGGCCGATCTTCGAGGGAGTGAACGAAGACATTCGCGTCTGGCCCGATGCGCAGGGTCGAATCTCGTGGATGGGCCGCTTCGTGGATTACTTGAAAACGCACGGCCGCATCTCCGACCTGGCGTTTGTATCCTTCGAGCACTACCCTTTCGAGCCTTGCACCATCACCTGGAAAACTCTGTACACCGAACCTCCGTTGATGAAGCACATCCTGCAAGTGTGGAGAGATGACGGCGTTCCCAAAGACGTCCCACTCATGGTGACCGAGAACCATCTCGCGGCCCAGCTCACCGGACCCATGACCACGATCTTTGCAGCGCTATGGCTAGCCGACAACGTTGGCTCTTTTTTCGAGGGCGGAGGCGCAGCTTTCTATCACTCGCCAATTCAGCCTCAGGGGATTCAGAACAGTTGTCTCGGCTGGGCCTCATGGTCGAATTTTGTCTCTGACGAAAACTATGACATCAAGGGATACACATCGCCATACTTCGCAGCTCACATGATTAACCTGGAGTGGGTGCAGCACCGGTCTGGCATTCATTCCATGTTCCCGTCATCCGCGGATGTCAGGGATGCTGAAGGCAACCTGCTGGTGACGTCGTATGCGGTGCATCGTCCCGATGGAAATTGGTCTTTGATGTTGGTCAACCGAGACGAGACCAATCCTCACACCGTGCGCGTGGAATTTGGGGATTCCAAGAGCAAACAGAATGCGTCGTTTTCTGGGCTAGTCAGCTTCGTGACTTTCGGAAGCGAGCAGTATGTCTGGATTGACGACGGTCCAAACAGCCATGCGGATCCTGATCATCCACCCATCGCGACGATTGTGGCGGCAGATCCGCAGACTACATTCACCCTGCCTAAGGCTTCAATCACGGTCTTGCGGGGAAAGGTGGTAGGGCTCAAGGATTAAAACTGCAGCGCATTGGCAGGCTACTTGGCCACGCTGAAAGTCGTCCAGGGGTGCGCGTTCATGTCCCGCTGGAGAGCCTTCTGCCAAGCGAACTCGGGATGCGCGCGCAGATGGTCGGCTGCTTTGAAATCCAAACCACAGGCATGACCAGCGGCGGCGCTAAAGCTCATTTCTGCCGCCAGACTCGCATCGGCAGCTTTATTCTGAACCGCTCCAGCCATTCCGAAAGGTGGCTGCCAATCTCCATCCCCTCGCGGTGAAAGGTCTATGTGCCCATCCAATGTGCGTTCGTCCGGATCTTCTTTGTTCTCGAACGTGTCGTAGTGGTCGGCCAGGAAACGCTGCGCCGCAGCCAAGTCGATCTTGCCTTTGTTCTCCGCCATGAGCTGCTCCCAACGCACATGGCGGGCGTTGGCACTCGAACTCATATCATGGGGATCAAAGTCAGTTTCTTCGCGAATGAGTTTCTCGTTGATCGGGAAATTCGAGCCGACAAAATACCCGTCGTTTTTTCGCTCCAGCGTGACATTCTTTAACCCTAGTTCGAGGCGGCCGATTTCATTCTTCTCGGTGTCGGCAACCAGCCACGTATTGGCATAGCCGCCGTTATTGCCTTCCTTCATAATGCGCGCAAAATCATCAATGGACGTCGAATACTGCGCTGCCTTGCGCGCCCGCACAAATTCCGGAATTCCAGCCGGGTCGTATCCGGAGAAGCCGCCGATCGTCGTTTCTGTAATTATGATCCCCGCCGAGTTCATTACGAAATCATCGGCACTGTGGATGATACCCGGCAGACCATCCATGATCATGCGTTTGCCATTCGTAGGAACAATATCGTAGATGATTGTCCATCGCTCGCCGTCCAAATATTCCGTCCAATTATTGTGAGCGATCACAACCTTGCCATCTTTCGTATAGCTGCCGGTCGCCACAAACGCGCTGCAATGTTCGGGAACCGCTAATGAGGCCGTGGACTTGATCCCATGTGCCTTGTCGTATTCCTTGACGTAGTACTCCCACTCCTCGGCGGCGTTCAAAGCCACCACATCCCATAGATCGATCTTCATTCCGACGCCCTTCGTTCCGACGCCGTGGGCATTGCTGCGGCGGGCATTGATGCCATCGGTGATCCCCTGCAGTTCCTGCCGATACTCCTGCTCAATATGTGGCCACATCATGTTTTGGGCGGCATCGCGGAAGAATTGCCAGTCTTTATTATTGTCGTGTGTCGTTTCCAGAGTTACGACTGCCAGCGTGTCTTCAATCTCCGGCTCCAGCAAGTAGCCATTCTGAAAACCAATTTCGTGCGGGGTTCCTTGCAGATGGACGAACGTCCACCCATTATTCTCGGGGCGCCGGAAAGCGCCCTTCAACTCAGCCTCGGGTGTAGACGCGCGCAATGAAAACGCAGGTGAGAATGACAAAGCAATTCCGAACAAGACAAGTCCAGCCAAGACGACTAACCATCCGCGCATGCGTTACTCCATGGAATTTGAATTCGGGCGTATTCTAGCAGATTCGATGAACGCACCGCCGACGCGCTGCGAAAGTTGCCTAGGAATGCGTCACTCGCGCCGAGGCTTGGCTCAGCGCTCTGCGGCCACAGCTTTTTAGCAGTGGCGTGCGTTGAGGTTACAGGTATCCTGACATCGCCGACTTGATTGCTCAACACCGCAGTCCGAGCTACAGTAAACGGCGTGGGGTCTCCTTACAATCGTGAGGGAAGAAACTACCACCGCAGCGCAACGAAGTGCTCACTCGCATTCGCAGCCATTAGTACTATTGCACGTCCTATGACGGACCGGAGCAAAGCCGAGGAAATGTTTTTGGCGCCGATAGCGGGTAGCGCCGCGTTTCAAGGCTTCTGCAAAGTATTTTTTCTCTGTTACTGCTGCCTGACGGTTGATGGGCAGCGTCATCTTCCAGCTTCGCCGTTTATCATCTGCAGCAATCATACGAGCCATATCGATAGTGCAATTCTGATGACAGCTTCGGGCCTTCCCTTTTCTTCATTCGCACTGCTCGGCGCCAGCGATTATTTCTTTGACTCTTGGAGAACGAGGTTCTTGGTCTCGCGATTTATGAATGTCATCCCGATCGATCGCCATGCGCAACCTAAGTCGCTGCGACGGAGTTTGGCGATGTGTGATGAGTTTCTGCAGCGGGCGCACGGTAATCTAATTCTCTATCCGGAAGGCACGCGCTCGTGCAACGGCGAGATTCAGACATTTAAGAAGGGTGCTGGACTATTTGCAATCGACCTTGGGGTACCCGTTGTGCCCGCATATATCGAGGGTGCTCATAGCATTCTGGCAAAAGGAAAATTCTTGCCACGGCTGGGAACCGTCACCGTTCGTTTTGGAGAGCCGATTATGTTCGAATCGAAGCAGTTCGATCCTCGGTTGGGGCGTGGGTCACGGAGGGCTGCTGTCGAATTGCTTGAACAGCGTATCCGCGGATTGAGCCTGAGGCCTCCCACTGAAAACGTGACCGGACTGCCTGCAGAGCCTGCACAGGAAGATCAGGCGACAATTTCCTTGCGCGTCGGCTCACGCCAGTCCAACCTGTAGATCCGAGAGGGCGTTTTGTACACAGCCAAACATATGAAGTGGTGGGGATGGGGAGACGAAGAAGTCGGCTTCGATTCGAATGTCCATCCTGGTCTGTGGCCCTATGCGAAAGCGGTACTCGGTGTGGAAGAAGAGATAGATACGCCGCCCGTGCCGATCGCAGCTGTGCGGTTGCGCGAGGCAATTCGTCATGATGGCTTCATGGCTGAACTGCGCCTGGGGATGCGTGCTGATCAACTCTGCGACAGTCGTCACGAACGCCTGGTCCACGCATACGGCAAGGGCATCCGCGACCTGTTTCGTATGCGGCGGGGTATGGCTGAGGGCGCCCCTGACCTGGTGCTTTATCCCGAGAACGAGCACGATGTGCTCATGACAATACGGGCGGCGGCGGACCATGATGTCGTGGTCATCCCCTTCGGGGGTGGTTCAAATATCGCCGGTTGTCTGGAGCGAAGTGAAACCCGCCGCATGGCGGTGTCGCTCGATATGCGACGCATGCGATGCGTGCTGGCGGTAGATATAGAGTCACTTACAGCACGTATCGAGGCCGGTGCCTTTGGTCCGGATCTGGAAGAGCAATTGAATGGCTACGGCCTGACGCTAGGCCACTTTCCAGACTCCTTTTTGCACTCTACGCTCGGGGGGTGGATCGCTACACGATCTGCTGGAATGCAGAGCGACAAGTACGGCAAGATCGAAGATATGGTAATTGCGCTACGCATGGTCACGCCAGGAGGCATACTGGCAACGCGAACCGTACCCAAGTCCTCGAACGGCATTGATGTCAATCATCTGTGCATCGGCAGTGAGGGAACTCTGGGAGTCATTACTGAGGCAACCATGCGAGTTCATCGCCGACCTGGCGCGCGTCGCACTCACGGCTACCTGTTTCGCGACTTCGAAGCGGGCATCGCGGCCATGCACGAATGTGTGCGAAAAGAGTGTGTACCCTCAATGATGCGCCTCAACGATCCTGACAAGACAGCGCTATCGCTGGCATTCAAACCGCCATCGTCGCGGCTATCGCAGGCGGTCAGCAAAGTTATGAAGAGTTACCTCAGAGTGAAGGGTTTCGATTTCGCGCGGACCTGCCTTATGCTCACCACTTTTGAGGGCAGTAAAGATGCTGTTGCCCGCCAACACAGTCAAGTGAACGCCATCTACCGTCGCTTCGGAGGGGTGGACCTGGGTACCAGTTCGGGGAAATCGTTCGAGGCGACCAAGTACGATTTTCCACACATACGTGATTTTTTACTGGATCGCGGTATCACTTCTGATGTGAGTGAGACCTCAACCGTCTGGAGAAACCTCGTTCCTTTGTATAGCGCGACGACCACAGCCCTACGCGACGCGATCCTGGAGAGTGGTGTAAAACCTTGGGTTGGATGTCATATCAGCCACACCTATCACTCCGGGGCAAGCCTCTATTTGACATTCGCCTGCAGGCAGCGGGATGGGCACGAAATGCAACAGTATTTGCACGCGAAACGAGCTGCCCAGCAGTCGTTTATCGATCACGGGGCTACCCTGTCACACCATCACGCAGTCGGCACCGAACACCTGCCGTGGCTCACCGATGACATTTCGACGGCGGGCGTAATGGCCATAGCTGCAATCAAAGGAGGACTTGACCCAGGCAATGTCATGAACCCGGGACGATTGCGGCCATCCACAGCGCCTTTTGAGGAGTGGTTGCGAGGCGGCAGCGACGCCGCGGATCCTATATCGCCTGACTGCTCGATAATGTCCAAAATACAACTGTGACAATTTCTCTTTTCAGTGCTTGAGCCGTATAGCTGGATGCAATCGTCACCATTTACACCGTCGAAGGGAGAATTACACCAACTCATTTTTTACCTTAATATGCAGCTTCCTTCATGTCGCGATAAAAACGCTGCAGCACATAGAAAGCTTGCTTACGCTCTCCCTGATCGGAAATGAGACCCTTTCGGTTGCGGTAGTCTTGAATGCCAGGTAACAACCGGCGTGGGGAGTGGAAATCCATAAGCACCCAGGGTGAAATTCCAGCCAGCGACGGGATGCGTTTTAGCATATTGAGCTGGTGCTCGTAAAGATTGGCCTGATATTCCTCAGTCCAGCGGGTATCAGAGTCGCCGTGGTTGCCGAAGGGCGCTCCGCCACCAAATTCGCTGACGATCAGTGGCTTCTCATTCGGGAGAGTCCATTGGATATGATCGCAATCCTCTGGATGTTCGTTGCCGTACCAACCCAGATACTCATTCAACCCGACTACGTCTAAAGACTGAGCCAGGGGGTCGGTCAGCGCGATTGTGTTGGGAGACGGGCGCTCAAAGTGGTTCAACGCAGCAGTGATGAGGCGAGTCGGATCAAGCGTTCTTGCCTGCTGGACCAGAGATTGCAGGAACGCCAACCGAGCGGAGTTAACTGGGGTTTCGTTGGCTACGGACCAGAGCACGACCGCCGCACGGTTGTGATCGCGTGCAATCACGTCCCGCAATTGTTCCTGGGCATTCTGAAGAGTTGCAGGATTCTCCCATGCAGTCTCCCAATAAACTGGAATCTCGGACCAGACCAGCAAGCCAAGCCGGTCCGCCAACCGAATCATGGTCTCGTTGTGAGGATAGTGAGCGAGACGGACAAAATTGCAGCCGAGTTCCTTGGCCCAAGTTAGTAGGGTCCGATCGTCTTCCTCAGAGAAGGCTCTGCCTCCGCGAAACGGAGCTTCCTCGTGCAATGAAATCCCTTGGAGGAAGATGGGTTTGCCATTGAGAAATATCTTTGAGCCTCGGGTTTCGACGCTGCGGAAACCAATTTGATCGCTGATGGAATCGCCGGCCGCCGACAGCGTTACCTGGTAGAGTTTTGGATTCTCCGGTGACCAGAGTTTGAGGTTCGCGGGAACATGAAAATGCCCATAGCCTTTATCGTCGGTAGTGATCACCTGTTCGAGTCCGGCTTCCGAAATCTCTAGCGTGACCTGCTGGGGGGACGATGCGCCGTTTAGCTTGACCCAACCCTCAATTTCATTCAGAGAGCCCTTGGCCAATTGAACCCAGTAATCCCGAATGAAAGTTTCTGGCAGTTCGACGAGCGAAACGTCGCGGGTTAGACCACCGTAGTTCCAAAAATCGGTCACTGCGCTCGGAACGTTTTCCAATTTGCGCTTACTGTTGACTTCCACCACCAGGAAATTGTCACCCTCGCGAATCTGATTGGTGGCTTCGAAGTTGAACGGCGTGAAGCCACCTTCATGATCTCCAAGTTTCTGGGCATTCAAGTACACGGACGTTCTGTAGTTGGCGGCTCCGAAGTAAACAAAGACGCGCGAGTGGCCGCGCTTGTGGTAGGAAAACGACTTCTTATACCAAACGGAGCCCTCATAGAAAAACAGTTCGGGACGCTGCGAATTCCAGTCGTCGGGGACGTTCAGAATAGAAGAGGTATCAAAGTTGTATTCAACGAGATCACGTGGAGTCTTCGGCTTCGCATTTTCGTAGAAGCGCATGCCCGTTCCGACTTCATACGGGTCCACGATGGCGCGCCAGGTCCCGTTGAGGTTGATGCTGGTCCGGCCTGGAATGTTTGCAATGAGGTTCGATGGCGCAGGTGCTGCCGCGGCGGTCGCCGAACCAGCATATAAGCAAATAGCAATCAGAAAAAACTTCTTCAGTCTGTTCATGGGAATCCTTGAGCGCCCTGTCTCTGACACTTATCCTCAACACTTACTTCCAAGCCATAGTGGTAACTGAATTCGCCTTTAACGGAACCGAGGCTGTCATATTCGCTAGCCGCAATTCAATTGTCTTTGCAACGCCGGGGTTGGTTACAACCAACACCTGTTGTCCGTCTGGATTTTCCATGGCAACGTGCTGCAGGTCAGCGGTCGTGCTCTGGGACGCAAACCGGCGCGCTCCGCGATGGATGACGCGTGCGTAGTGAGCAAAGGCCCAGTATTGTCCGCTGCGGGTGATCTCTCTCGTCTGCGAGTTGATGGTTACTACGCCGCCACAAGGGAAAGGTCCAATATTCGGCTTTCCATGTTCGTCAAGCGCCAGGTTCCATGATGTGATGGAGCGGCACCAGTTGCTCAGTACTGCGCTGAAAGTTCCTGCCCACTTGCACCAATCCGTCAGATAACCAGGATCCGTATAGTCAGGGCCGCCTTCTGTCCAATGCATCTCCGCTTCCGGATAGGCGTCCTGGACTTTGCTCATCATGTCGGGCGTGCCATAGTAGCCGTGCCAGGCAATTGCATTGGCGTACTGGCGAAGCTTTGCGTCCTGCAACATGCAAACGGCACGTCCCCACAAATTATAGTTATGGTCTAACATCCAAATTTTAGTCGGTACACCGCTGCTCTCCAAGAGCGGGCCCAGATAATCGCGAATGAATTCAATCTCGTACTCTTGCGGCCAGATACAAGCGGGCATTCTGCCATCCTGGTCTGTGTCCACTTCGTTCTGTGTAGTTAGCGCTTGCACCGGCACGCCTTCGGTGGCATACCCTTGTAGAAACTTCAGATAGTACTGCGCATAGACCGGCAAGTAATGCTTGCGCATCGCGCCACCCAGCATGGAACTGTTGGACTTCATCCAGCCCGGCGGACTCCAGGGAGATGAAAAAAGGAATAGGTCGGGATTCGCCTTTCGCGCCTGTCGCAGCACAGGAAGAATATATTCACGGTCATGTTCGATTGAAAATCTCGTCAGATCCGGATCGGGCTCGCCCTCATCGAAGCTATAAAGTTTTGTGGAGTAGTCGCTCGATCCGACACAGATACGGCCAATGCTCAGCCCCATCTCTGAGGGATGGAACAGCTCATGGAACAGTTTCTCTCGCTCTGAGGGCGAGAGTCGATTGAACGTGTAACAGGTAGCGTCGGTAAAAGCGCCACCAAATCCCAAAATCTCCTGGAACTTCGTGCTGGGGTTCAGCCGGAGCTGATCGGTTGTGGCTGCCCCCACTGCGGGATGCCAGGAGGATCGAGGAGCAGCGGCAAAACGTTCATCGCCAGAGGTGACCCAAATGGAGATCTCCGGGCTATTAGTCGACAGCTCGTTACCGGATGCGGGCTTTATTGTTGCCGCAGCCGCTGGCCGGACTATCTCCGGAACAACCGTCGCCGCTAATCCCAGAGCGGACATTCCGAGAAAACTTCGTCGCGAGGTTTGATTTTTCATAAATGCCTCCTCAAATTCAAAGATCTTCTTGTGGTCCTAAACAACATTAATTCTTCGGAGATACTGGTCTGTTTTTTTCGACAGAAACCAGCCCTTCGCCTTCTTTCACATCGTAAAAATGGTCGGCAGCCAGGTTAGTTAGGGTTTCGATTTTTCCTGTCGGCCAAAAGATTTCGACTTTGTCCACAAGTTCTCTCCGCCCGAGACCAAAATGTATTCGGAGATCGTTCTGGGAGAGGTAGCTGCCCCCACTCAGCACCTCACTCGTTTGCACTAGATCTCCAGCGGTCGCTCTCACGCGCGTGTTCAAGGCAAGCCTGTTGCTCTTTGTGCCCACTAACTCGAAGCTGATCCAGTGATTGGGAGTACCGCCTTCGGGCCGAAGAATCGTCGGGCCACCTTTCAAATTTTCTATGACAATGTCAATCTGGCCATTGTTAAATAGATCGCCGGTTGCCACTCCGCGGCTGACTCGGGGGAGTTGAAGGGCTGGACCGACAAGTTTGCTTATGTCCTTGAACTTGCCATTCCGCTGATTCAAGAAGAGCAGCGCCGGCTCCTGGTATCTGGCTCCCGCCTCGCCAGTATCCACTTGCGGATAGACATGGCCGTTCACCATGAAAAGATCTACCCACCCGTCGTTGTCGAAGTCGAAGAATGAATCGCCCCAGCCAACATAGTGAGTGGTGCTCGGAGCAATTCCGGAGGGGAAGGAAACATCAGAAAAATTCATCTCCCCGAGATTCTGGAACAGTGCCGCATATTCATCGCTGAAATGAGTCACTACGATTGAAGGGTGTCCAGTGTGTTTATAATCGCCGAGAGCGACACCCATGTTGGCCTGTTCATTCCCGTCCTGACTGACAGCAACTCCAGCGGAGAATCCGATCTCGGTAAAGTGTCCATTTCCCTCGTTCTTGTAGAGATAATTTCTTCCGGCGTCATTTGCCAAGAAAAGGTCGAGACGTCCGTCGCCGTCGAAGTCGGACCAAACGGCTGTCAATCCAAAAGAATTAAGAGAGTCAGCAATTCCGGTCTTCTTAGATACATCCGTGAATGTGCCATCTCCGTTGTTGTGGTAAAGGTTGGACGGAGACCCCTTTAGTCCACGGGGACCGCATTGGACAGCGATTCCGCGAAACTTACAGGTTGGACTGGAACCGAACGCCGGAAGATCGTTCAGATTCAAATTCACATAATGCGACACGAATAGATCTGCCCAGCCATCGCCATCGTAGTCGCCGAAAGCGGCTCCCGTGGCCCATCCTGAGTCATTGCTTAGGCCAGCTTGCTTGGTGACGTCGGCGAATGTTCCATCGCCGTTGTTGCGATATAACACAACCCCTCCAAAGCAAGTCACCAGCAAATCTGGCCAGCCATCGTTGTTATAGTCTCCGACGACCGCGCCCATTGCCCAACAGGGATAACCCACACCTGCCTTATCCGTTACGTCGGTGAAAGTTCCATCGTGATTGTTGTGATAAAGCGCGCTTCGCGATTTCTTCCCGGCAAGCGCCATCTCTACGCTCTGGGCGTTAGTGAAGTAGATATCGGGCCATCCGTCGCGATCATAGTCAATGAGAGCGACGCCTCCGCTCATCGACTCCACGATGTATTTCTGCTCAGGACTCGAAAGATGATCAAACTTGATGCCAGTCGAATTGGTAATGTCAACTAATTGAGGTGATACAGTATCTGCATGAATGATCACATCTGACTTACTCTCGGATACATCGGGCTTAGGTTGGGGACTTTGTGGTAACAAGTAAGAAGATTGCAGACAAACTAATAGGATCAGCGAGGCCGCCCAGGAGGCAGTCATTGCGTGGGAACCCGTATGTTCCGATGGTCCTGGCAAGATTAGGATTCGCTTTTTTCAGCGTCCTTTATAAATGGTTTGGACGGCGTACAACGAACTCCTTGCGAGAATGAACAGAGTTTTGCCATCGCTGCCCCCGAATAATAATTGCGAGGGCCGCTCTGGAATCTCTATGGTATCGATTAGATCGCCCGCCGGGTTGTACACGAACACTTGTCCCGCAGCGATGTACACATTACCCTTGTCGTCTACTATCACATTTTCTCCGCCCCGCTCGGCAAAGAGCTTCAGATTTGAGATTGCTCCATCGACACCGACGCTGCCGACGTATGTCTTCTCTCCAGATTCATCGGAAACATAATATGGCTGACCTGCAACCGCAGGCGCCAGGCCAAAAGCTCGCAGCGTGTCATTCAACTTCGAGCCATAGTAGAGTTCGCCGGTCACGAAATCTTCTCCCGCCGAAAAGAAAGTTGTTCCGTCCGGAGATACGAACTGATAGGGTCGTTTTGCGGCAATGTCTTCGAGAAAGTCGTTTTCGTTTCTCCAATAGTCGACGGGCAGAACGGGCGTCAGTCCTGGGCGTGACATGGCCGGTACAGCTTCCAGTAGTGTAATATCGTTACCCTGCGCGTCGGGCCTCAAGCTATACACGGTTCCCTTTCCCGCATACGAAATTACTATCAAATCTCCAGCCCTATCGAAGAACAGCTGCACTGGGTCCAGCGGATTGTCGCGAACCTTCGACAACTGGCGAGTAGCGGCAGACCAGCGATAGATGGTTTGGCGATGGGCGTCCACGAAGTAAACGTCTCCTGCGGCGTCAACTGCTCCGCCAGAAATATTGAAGAAGCCGTTCGCGACTTTCTCCACCTTCGCGCCCGTTGCGAGAACTGGAGAAGGTTCTTTCGGACGGATCAGGGGATCACGGCCTGACATTGTCAACCATGCGAATTCGCGCTGGCGTATCTCCATGTTGTGAGTTTGATCGTAGACTGTGTTATCGAAGGACACTTTGCTGTCGCTATAACAATGGACGTTGCGAAATCGTATATTGCTGGAATTCGTAACTGCGATCGCATGGGGGAAGGGCTGATAGCTGCTCACGACGCGATACATGTGCAAGTTCGCTAAGGTGATGTTGCTCGAATTCCGGATGTCGAGAGGCAGAGCGAAGCCGCCCTCACCGCGCTCTTCTTCCGTTTGGAGTGCGTAGATTTTCCAGTTGGAAGCATGATCCAGAACTACCTCGTTGCGGACGTGATGCTCGCTCGAGAGTTGGTAGATTCGTCCTTCGGTGGAAGTGTTCGAGATGTACAAGCCCGCTTGCGCGAAGGTGCTGGGGGTCCAGATATCAAGGAAAGTACCCCCGCCTGTGATCCACAAGCTTGGATACTGCCCATCCCAGCGGCGATTTAGATCCGAGTCCGCGCTATGTGTGTTGTTATAAATCTCTTTCCAAATCTTGTTACTTTCTTTAGCGGTAGCATTTAGATCAATCGTGCCGTGGCCTCCTAGAAAACGAACATCGTTCATCATCGAATCCTTGCCGGCCATCCACTTCGCAGCCACTGCTCGCGGATTGATGCCGTTGGTGTACAGGCCGATGCCGGTCACGATATTTGTCCCGCCTTTTGGAGTTTCGAGCAGAGGCTTAGGACTGCCTACGCCTTGAAAAGCTGGGGTTGAATCGCTAAGCAATATTCGTGTGACACTCGGATGCAGGCCGATGAGAACTGTATCCGACCTCAGCGTGATGGTGTCCGTTACACGATACTGACCCGAAGGTAAGTAGATGGCACGGTGCTGAGCGATCGCTTTCTGGAACGCGGCGGTATCGTCGGTCGTTCCGTCCCCCATCGCGCCAAAGGAGCGGAGATTGACCCAGGTGTCAATCGGCGGCAGATCCAAGATGTCGGATTTGACTGGCATTGGTAATGCGCTCAAAGGTGCGGTCTCATAGACGTCCTGCATCGCGGGTACGGCGCCTATGTCCTCATAGTTAAGGCCATGAGAGAAGGTCTTCACTTCGTATATTTCCGCCGGAGCTGCGACGCGCTTTCCGCTCTCGCGATACACCGCAAGAACGGGAACATTTCGGCAGACGAGGTTCTCCATGTTGATCTCGGTGCGAGCACTCTTCTCATTACTGATAATTACGGCGGGACCGGTAACGTTTTCCATGCGCCCATCTTTCACCCAAAGCTCGTCGGAATATTCCGGATCGATGGAAATCGCGGTGGGGACATTCTTGAATTGCGGTCGGATCAGGGTCAGCCCGGCTTCGTGCTCTCGAATCGCTGCTTCGCGCTGTCCCTCAAACGTAGCGTCGACCACCGTAAACTGCCATCCGGGAGCAGGTTTCCGAGTCCATATGCCGTATTTGCCGCCATAAAAGTGCACGTCTTGAGCAACATTTCCGCCATCGTGAATGCCCGCTAGTCCAGAGCCGATGTGAAAATCCATGTGCGCCAGAAAACAATGTTGGGCATAGTGGGCGCGTACGCCGACAGCGCCAGGATTTCCGTCTTGAATTTCAATGTCGATGTTGCTGATTGCGGAATAGAAAGTGCCTGGGTTTGCATCTGGCGGAGTTGCATTTGCAGCGGGACGGCCACCAGCAAAGAAAAACATATATGCGGGCCCTTGCTGAAAACCCGGCGTATTCGCAGCGAGCACAAATACGGGCCGTGTTGCCCCAAACCCGATCAACCGAATACCTGGCCAGATATAGATGGTTTTAGTTAGACGGTAACGGCCCGACGGAATGAACAGTATGCCCTGGTTAGTCTTCTCTTGAATCTGATTAATGGCTTGCTGTAAGGCGGTGGTGTCATCCGCGATTCCGTCACCCTTCACTGAGAAATTGTCAGGCGTTAGGTAGATTGCTTTTGCATCGCTCAAGCGTGCCGGATAATACGAGGCTGCGAACATCGGAACAGCCATTAATAATATTGCAGCAATGAGAAGTTTATTGATCATCTCGATCCGATGCAGTTACTGACTATCTTTTGGGGTTACTATCTTCGTCATCCGCAGTTTGGTCCCGATGTAAGTCGCCGTAGACCTCGCGAAGTTTCTCCTTCATTCCCTTGTACTTCTGATATTCATCAAGTTCGTGTTTGGCGTCGGCGGCGCGTCCAGTCTGCCGATAGATCGTACTCAGACGAAAGTGGGCAACAGCACTGGTGGGGTCCAGTTGGAGAGCATGCAGCAATAGTGGTTCAGCTTTTTCAGGTTGATCCATCGACATTAGAACCTTCGCCAACCCGATACTGGCTTCGGGGTCGCCCGGTTGTAGTTGTACGGCCCTGGTGTAGTGCTGGGTGGCAGCCGCTAGATCATTGGCTCGAATAGCGATATCACCCAGCCTGCATTCCGATTGTTCATCCAGTGGATTGGCAACCAGGGCTGCCTTGTACTCGCTTTCAGCTTCCTGGTGACCCTCTGGTGTCCCCAATGTGCTTAGCATTTCGGCTAGCTCAAAATGGAGTCCGGGAAGCTGCGGATCGAGTTTGAGCGCAGCTCGGTAGTTTTCGATTGCTTCCGTGGTATTGCCGCGCTTCGCCAGTTCATGCGCTATCGCCTGATGCATTCTGGCGGAATTCGGATCTACCACGGACAAGCTGAGGAGGGATTCGTCGGCAAGATTGGAATAGATTCGGTAAGCGGCGTAGAGAATTGCCTCGTCCGTAGGCTCCAGCTTCCGAAGAATACTGACAGTCGCCGCCGCCTTATCCAGATCGCCCGTGCCGGAATAGAGTTCGATCAGTTCCATGCCGGTCTCAATGCGAATCTTCTCCTCGGGCAGGTTGGGAAACGTTTTCTCCAAATCGCTGCGAGCAGCTTCGATGTTTCCTGTTCGCTCTTCACCAATGCCTAAAAGAGCTTGCGTCTTCCACAAAGTAGGACGCAGTTTCAGCGCGGCCCGAAGTTGTGGAATCGCGTCCGCATATGCCCCCTGGAAGAACAGCACCGCGCCGAGGTTACCGTGGGCATCCACGTTATTCGGATCGAGAGCAATAATGGCTCTAAATTCCGGTACCGCCAGATCGGACCTGTTCTCCTTCAAGTATTCCGCCGCCTTGTGGCTGTGGGATTCGATCTGCTGCTGACGGCCAGGATTCGATTGAGAGAAACTCGTTAGCAACCCAAGAAAGAGAACCACCCAAGACAAGACAACGACTTCTATTGTTCTCATGTCAGGATTGTACGGTGGACGAGTCGCGTCTTAGAATCTCGATCGTCCTCAGAGCCTCGATCTCAGTTGCGTTTATACAGGGAAGAGGACGTCAGGACGACCGTTCCTCTTCCCCCGGGGAGAGAGCCGTGTAGTTAGAAAGTGATTTTTGCGCTGAGTTGACCGCTGCGAGCGGCGACTGTGACACCCTGGCCCAAGGTTGCTTCGTTTATCTCTCCGAAATTACTTCCGCCAAACGATTGGCCCGGAAGGTTAAGGCTCGGATGGTTAAACACGTTAACCCAGTCCGATCGCAGTTCCAAGCGAACCCGTTCTCCGAAGCTAAAGGCCTTAGCAAAGGACAGGTTAAAGACCGTCAGGCGCGGTCCCCGCAGCGAGTTTCTGCCTTCATCGCCGAACGCGAACGGGACGCCCGTGCCGGGCGTGGTGGGCGGCGTCCAGGCGTTGGCAAAGGCTGCCGTGTTAAACCATTCACCGGGACCCCGATTGCTAACGTGCGTGGAAGCTATAACGTTGGGAAACCAATTGCAGCCATTGGGAATGTCGCCGCCGGTGGCGGTGCCACCGTCATTGGTGGCGCAACCGGTAATATTCTGGTTTGAGTTAGTGTTGTTGACCACGGTAAATGGACTACCGCTCTGGGTGATCATGGTTCCGGCAATTCTCCATCCGCCAACCGCCTCATCAGCCCACGTATGGCCGTTCAGATAGGCTTTTCCCTTGCCAAACGGTAACTCATAAGAAACGTATCCCTTATAAGCGTTCGGGATGTCGAAGTTCGAATCGCCGTAACTAGCCGACGGGTTATTGGCTACTTGCCAATATTGGGTCCCTCCGCGGCTGCCCCATCCACCGGAATCCTGATCGTCGAGGAAATGGGACCAGACGTAGTTGAAGCTGAAGAGCAAGCCGTTGGAGAATTGCTTGTTGATCGTGGTTTGCAGGGAATTGTAGTTCGAAATGCCGTTGTAATTAAATCCGCTAAGGTTTCCCCAATACTGGAATGGACGGTTACCTTGAATCAGCGCGCCTTGTGCCCCTATTGCCGCCAAGCCGGCGGGAGTGGTTATTTGGTTAAGGTCTGTCCCCGTCTCCAGATGCGACCCATGGCTTCCTGCATAGGTGACCGACGCCATGTAGCTGTGTCCGAACTGGTGCTCCACTCCTAACTGCCATTGATTGATTTGTCCCGGATGAACGTTATAAGGGACGTAGGTCTGGCCTGAGGGTGTTGTGACATTGAGGTATTGCGAGACATTCTTCGCATTCGGCGAACCCACGACATAGTTCAGCACCGGGGCAGCTTCGGCGGCAGTTGCGGAGAGAGAGACGAGCGGAGTGGCACCGCTGCCCGAGTTCGGGTCTGTGCTGTTACCCTGACTGGTCGAGAGGGCTCCAAAGCCGGCTCCATTGCCGTAGACATCCTGGCTAAAGTTGTACGTATACATTCCGAACCCGCCTCTGACCACTGTGTCGTTTTTTAACGACCAGGCAAAGCCAACGCGAGGAAGGAAGATGTTGCGAATCGGCTTCTGCAACGAGTCTCGATTGTTCTGAGGAGCAAACCACAACGAGCCTAATGAGCCGTTCGCTGCGCCGCAAGGATTGCCTAAGCTGTCAACACTGCACACAAGCGTTAGATTTGGATCAAACCCACCCAGACTATTATTGACCTCAGTAATTCCGGTGGTCGCTACGTAACGTAGGCCAAGGTTCAACGTGAGATTGGGGCGGAGCTTGAAATCGTCTTGAACGAAGAGCTGCGGGCTTTTCAGCCGCTGGTATGAGGTTGATTGGTTTTTCGCCTGCCAGCTTTGGACATCACCGAGCAAGAAATCTGCGAGGCCGGCTCCCGTCGAATTCGCTGGGGCGCCATTTTGCGCGGTGTAGTTCCCCGTGAAGGTGAACTGGCCGGCGTCAACGTTTCCCCAAGGCGTTGTGTTGCCCAGGCCCATCAATACCTCAACACCGAAATGGAGGATGTGTCTGCCTCGAATTAGCGTTAAAACATCCGACGGATCGTAGAGGTGTTCGATGTAGATGGCGTTGGTGCCTGGAGCCAATTGACCACAACAAGTGCCGCCGCCGTTGTTGATATTTATCGTGGGGAAAAGGTCCGCTTTGGCATATTGCAAACCTAGTGCGCTCTCCGCATTAAAGCCGATGGTATAGGGAACAAACCAGTTGCCTTGCTTGGTATAGGCCATGCGAAGTTCGTTTACCATCATCGGGCTGATCTCCGAGGTGACAGTAGCCTGCGCGTTGTACCCGTCGATATCTCCGGTAAAGCAGTCGAGTGGGCATGCGAACGGTCCGCCCTTATTGACCGCGGGGTTGTCTTTCTGGCTGATTGAGAAACGGATACTGTTCTTCTGTGAAAAATTGTAGTCTAGACGCCCAAAATATCTGAGGTTCGGGTTGGGCGCTGGCAGAACGGTGCTGAAGTTATTTGTGAGCGCTCCCGGGGCTCCCGTGTTAGGCGCAGGGTAGAAGCCCAGAATCTTCGCCGCCACTGGATCTACCCGACTGGCTGGTATCGCGTTCACGCCAGCGAGCGCCCCCGTGTTTTCTGATGCGAATGTCGCCCGAGTACAACCCGGCGTACTACAACTGGCGGGATCGTAGAGCGTCGGGAGACCAGCAGCACTGAAATCGTAGGCCCCCGGATAAGCCGTACCTTGACCTATCTCGGCGAGCGTCGGAGTGTTGGTTAAAGTGGCAGACGCTGCGGTATTGTTGTGAATCCTGTCCCGGACAAAGTAGAAGAACAATTTGTTCTTGATGATCGGTCCGCCGATGGAGCCGCCCCACTCGTCGTAACGTAAAAGTGATGCTTGTTGGGGAACTCCATTAACAGCGAAGTAGGGGGCTGCGTTCAGAAAATTGTTCTGAAAATATTCGTAAGCCGACCCGTGAAAGCTGTTAGTTCCGCTCTTGGTGATCTGGTTGAACACGGCGCCACCAATGCCGTACTCCGCCGAGAACGAAGAGGTCGTAACCTGGACTTCCTGTATGGCCTCAAACAACGTGTTGTCCACGTTGTTGCTGACAGGCAACTGCACTACACCACCATCTTGAAGGTAGTTGGCATAATTCGGCAAGTTGCCGTTAATAGAGACGGCGTCTCCAGCATTGTAAGCACCACTGCCCTCGGACATAGGCATGGTGGGAGAACTGGAGGCTCCAGGGAGAAGGATATTGAAGTTCGCCCAATCGTTGCCGGTAATTCCGGCGCCGATCTGAGGCAATTCGCCGATGGTCTTCGCTTCGAGAATTGACCCTAAATGGGTGGTTTCGGTTTCCAGGAGCGGGACACCACCTGCTTCCACGTTGATCGTTTCCGATACCGAGCCAACATCCAGGCTGGCATTTTCGGTGATCGTGTCGACTTGCAGTCCGACGGGGCCGATCACGACCGTCTTGAAGCCCTTGGCGGTGACGGTGATTCGGTAGTTTCCGGCGGGGGTTGAAACGGTATCGTAGATTCCGTCTCCGTTGGTGACGAAATCCTGCGTTACTCCGGTGTCAATGTTTGTGAGCGTGACGGTTGCACCTGGGACGACGGCTCCCGCCGCTGTCACCGTGCCACGAATCTCACCGGTATTCCTGCTCTGTGAAAATGCGGGAAGAGCGATGCAAAGCAGAAAAGAAAACACAAGTGCGCAACGGACGAAACGCGTCATAGAGTTTCTCCCAAGCTAGAAAGTCGATCCCATCACCAGGGACGGGGTTCTTCGAGTTACAAAGATCGAAATGCACAGCCGCCCTGAAGGCCAGCGTTCAGCAAAAATGTTTGGCCTCGCTCGTCACGAATAAGGCACGAGTACAGCAAGTTTTGCGCCACCCCGAAATTCCAAGATTCGGTGAAGAATATCGTTGTTCTACTGGTTTTCCTGCTAATGCTTTTACGCTATTACGGTCCGTGAAGATTAAGCTCCACTCGCCTTATCTTTGTCAAGATAAAAATAACGATATTCTAAAGATGCAGCACAATATGATATTCGGAATTTGAAATACATAAATATCGATATTCTTAGGCAATAAGGCTGCGACAATATGATTTCGTGGAGGAACAATATAACAAATAACAATATCGATATTCTTCGACGATAAGGCGATACTCCGAACGTTTCAGGTTTCGTACCGGCTCGTTCTTGATATACAATCCGGGGTCCGGCAACGGGAAAAACAGTCAGACGCAATCGAGGCGGAGGCCAAGAGGTCAGCGAGGATATCTGCCGATGAAGTCCCTCAAGACAAAAGCAAGTCGGAATACGAAGCCGGCGGTGACGTTGCGCTCAGTGGCAGAACTTGTTGGCCTCACTGCCAGCACCGTTTCAGCTGTCCTGAACAGTTCTTCGGCTTCGCATTCCGTGCCGGAGCGTACAAAAAAGCGAATTCTAGCGGCGGCTCGTGCCCTTGACTATCGACCGAACTTCTTCGCGCGTTCCCTTCGAGTTAAGCGCACCTACATGATTGGCGTGATTCTGGCAGAGATCGGCGACGCCTACGGCTCTATTGTCGTTAGCGGCATCGAACGTTACCTTCGAGAGCAGAACGTTTTCTTTCTTACGGTGTCTCACCGCCATGACAAGAAATTGCTCGCGACGTACTCGAACGTGCTTCGGGAACGAGGGGTCGAAGGTTTCATCACACTGGACACCTTTCTAACGGAAGAACCGCCTCTACCGACTGTCGCTGTGGCTGGGCATCGCAGGATTAAGGGCGTAACTAATATTGTTCTGGACCACCACCGCGCCGCCTCGCTGGCGTTGAATCATCTGGTGGATCTGGGCCACGAAAAAATCGCCTTCATGAAAGGTTCGAAGTTAAGCGCTGATTCTGACGACCGCTGGAACGCGATCTGCGAAGTTGCCGCGAAAATGGGCATTCGCATGCGGCCAGAATTGATTATCGAGCTTAAGGGAGATGATCCTTCTCCGAATCTGGGCTACCCGTTTGCCAAGCAATTGCTCGAGCGCAAACAGCCTTTTACCGCCCTATTTGCCTACAATGACATTTCTGCTATTGGTTCCATCTATGCCTTTAACGAAACCGGCCTGCGTGTGCCGGAGGATGTTTCAGTGGTGGGCTTCGATGACATTCAGAGCGCTGCCTACATTACCCCGTCACTCACGACCGTAAGACAACCCCTACTAAAAATGGGTGAGATCGCGGCGCGCGCGTTGCTCGATCGAATCAATGGACGAATGAAATACGTTCCGGAAATTGCGATTGAGCCGGAGTTGGTGGTGCGCAGATCCACAGCCCGTCCGGGTAGTTGACGCGGCGCGTCGAGCGCCTGCAGCGTTTCCCGTCCAGCTTGCAAGCTGCTACGATTCCACTCCACGCCGGCCACGGCGTTTTAACCTCTCGTAAAACCTGCCTCTTCGCGATTGCGTCCACTCAAACACATTGTTTCTATGACCAAACACAATCCGTCCTTACCCGCACTTAAGGGCACTCTCATGCATTTCTAACCAGCCACGGCCTCTCTCTTGCTCTCCGCCTCAAGGGAAGATTGGGCCCTAATGCAAATCGCTCAAACAGACGATGGAGAGTGAAAGAGAGAAGTTTGGGAAAAGAAGTTTAGGGAAAGAGAGTGGACGGGGTTGCACTGACCGCGGGGCGCTCGAGCGCGCACGAAATGAAAACTAACTTACCAGGAGAAAACACGCTTCAAGTAGTACCAGAAGGCAGGCAACGATGAGCGACGACGAAATCGTAAAGGAATTCCTGGTGGAGAGTTACGAAAACCTCGACCGTCTGGACCGGGAACTGGTTGGTTTGGAGAAAAACCCACAAGATCGCGACGCGCTCGGCAGCGTATTTCGTACGATTCACACCATCAAAGGCACCTGCGGATTTCTCGGCTTCAATAAGTTAGAAAAAGTTGCGCATGTGGGCGAGAACCTGTTGACCCGTTTGCGCGACCGGCAACTCTTGCTGAACCCGGAGATCGCCACCGCGCTTCTGAGTATGGTCGACGCGGTCCGCCAGATGCTGGGCAGTATCGAAGTGAGCGGGAGCGAAGGAAAACGCGACGACACCAAGCTGATTGGCACTCTGACCCGCCTGCAGCAGTTGCCCGAAATAGCGGCAAAACGCGATGCGGCTGCGGTGCCGGCAAGCTCTTCCGAAGCAGCGCCCGCACCGGCTTCAATCGTCGCCATCCCGATGCCGCGGACCTCGACGCACTCGACGCAGAAGAGTGGCGCTCCCAAGGCGGAAATTCCGCTCGCGGCTGATAAGCAAAAAGAAGGAGACCCACAGCTGGTGAGCGAAATTCCAGTGGAACCGGGCGTAGAACAGGACGCGGCGCTTCCGACCGACATCGTGGATGCGCAGCGCGCCCAGCAATCTCCCCGCTCTCAGGCAAACGCTTCCGACAGCACCATCCGTGTAGATGTTGGATTACTGGACAAGGTGATGAATCTGGTAGGGGAACTGGTACTGGCTCGTAACCAGGTGCTGCAATTCGCCAACCGAATGAAAGACACCAGCTTTCTGGCCGCCTCCCAACGTCTGAACCTGATTACCACCGAGCTGCAAGAAGGCGTCATGAAGACCCGAATGCAGCCCATCGGAAACATCTGGGGCCAGTTCCCTCGGACGGTGCGCGACGTGGCGCTCGGCTGTGGCAAGGAAGTGGGCATCGAGATGGAGGGCAAGGAAACGGAGCTCGACAAGACCATTATTGAAGCGATCAAGGATCCGCTTACCCATCTGGTGCGCAATTCCGTCGACCATGGCATTGAACTTCCCGAGGACCGGGTGAAGGCCGGCAAAGATCGCAACGGCCGCCTGATTTTGCGCGCCTTTCATGAAGGCGGACAGGTCAATATCGAGATCACCGACGATGGCGCGGGCTTGAATGTGGAACGCATCCGCAAGAAAGCGATCGAACGCTCCCTCATCACCAGCGAGCAATCCGCACGCATGAGCGAACGGGAAGTCTTCAATTTGATCTTCCTTCCCGGGTTTTCCACTGCGGAAAAAGTGACCAACGTATCCGGCCGTGGAGTCGGCATGGATGTGGTGAAGACGAATGTCGAAAAGATTGGCGGCACGGTAGATGTTCAATCCACTCTCGGGCGGGGCACCACGGTGCGGGTAAAGATTCCCTTAACCCTGGCCATCATTCCAGCGCTGGTGGTGACTTGCGGCGGCGATCGTTATGCGATTCCGCAGGTGAGTTTGCTAGAACTGGTGCGGCTTAAGGCCGACGAAGTGGGCAAGGGGATTGAACGGGTCCATGGCGCGCCGGTCTATCGGTTGCGAGGACGGCTCCTGCCTCTGGTGTATCTCGATCGGGAACTGAAGCTTGTCCCCGATACGCGCTCTGACTCGGAGCGAGACCGAGCGGTCAACATCGTGGTGCTGCAAGCCGATGAGCGGCAATTCGGGCTGGTCGTCGATCAGATCAACGACACCGAAGAAATCGTGGTGAAGCCGTTGCGGAAACAGCTCAAGTCGGTAAAGACCTTTGCCGGTTCGAGCATCATGGGGGACGGCAAAGTGGCGCTCATCCTGGACGTGCTCGGCCTGGCCCAACGGGCCAGTGTGGTTACGGAAACCAGGGACCGCGCCCTGGCGGGAAAGACCACAGAAGCAGCGGGAACGGCCGGAGACAAACAAACTTTTCTCCTCTTCGCGGGACCAGGAGATTCACGCATGGCTATACCGCTCAGCACGCTGGCGCGCCTCGAAGAGTTTCCCGTGGCGCAAGTGGAAATGTCGGGCAGCCAGTGGGTGACCCAGTATCGCGGCCGCATTCTGCCCTTAATTCGGCTGAATGTCGTGCTGGAAGAACGGCGCAACAAACTGCGCACTCTGCAAGCTCCGCCCACGGCTGATTCTGGACCGATTCAGGTGCTGGTGCTGCAACACGACGGACGCTCCTTTGGCCTGGTGGTGGAACAGATTCTGGACATTGTTGAAGACCGCGCGGACGTGAAGTCGGCGGCGACCCGGCCGGCGGTTCTCTATTCCGTCGTGATCGGCGATCGAGTCACGGAATTGCTCGATATTCCGGCGATTCTGCGCGGTGCGGATCTGGGCTCAAATCCAAGCTCGAATCTGGGCACGGTGCGGCCCGGAGTGGCGGCGAAAGCGGCGGAGGTTGGGAATTAAGTTATGGAACACACATCGGTCCAAACTCTGCAGTTTTGCACGTTCTATCTGGATAAGTTGCTGTTCGGCGTGGAATTAAAAGGCGTTCAGGAAGTGATCCGCACGCTGGATATGACGAAGGTTCCGCTGGCGCCGGCCGTGGTCAGTGGCCTCATCAACCTGCGCGGACAAGTAGTCACGGCGGTCGATCTGCGATGCCGCCTCGAACTCGAACCGAGGCCGGCGGACATGCTGTCCATGAACGTAGTGGTCCGCTCCGAAGATGGCGCGGTCAGTTTGCTGGTAGATGAAATTGGCGATGTGGTCGAGGTCGAGGAGAAAACCTTTGAGCCTCCGCCGGAAACTCTGCGCGCCACCATGCGGGCCATGATCCTCGGTGTCCACAAATTGAATGACCGGCTTCTGCATGTGCTCGACATCGAAAAAGCGTGCCAGATGACGGATGTGGTGGAAACCGTAGCGGCGGCAGCGCGATAGCGCCTTAGCCACCTGAAACTTCAGCGATCACGCTAGCGCGCGGTTTCGCTGGCAATGAGTTCACTGATTTTGAATTCGGAAAACTTAGGAGAAAAGTAAATGAAACTAACACTCGGAAAGAAACTGGGAATGGGTTTTGGAGTGATCCTTGCCTTGATGATCCTTAGCTCGGTACTCACGTATGTGAAGGCGAGTTCGATCCAGGAGACGCAGGTGCGCGCTATGACCGTGCGTGTGCCCAGTATTGGTGCCTTGAAGGACCTACAAAGGGACCTCAATCAGACGCAGAGCAAGGGTCGCCAGGCCGTCTTGTCGGGAAACGATTCGGCCCGGTGGGAGGCCGCGAAAAACGGGTTCGATTCGGCGTGGGACGACATTGGGAAGGATGTAGCACAGCTGGACGAATTGGCTCCTGGATGGAGTCTCCAGGAGAACCGCAACCTGCTCACCGAGACAAAGCAGGAGCTGTCCAGTCTCCGGGAGAGCCAAGAAGGGACCATGAAACAAGCGACGAGCAGCGAACACGATGCCGTCGCCAAGGCAGGAATCGAATTTGCCGACAAGGCCACCGTCATTACCGAGGCGATTAAAAAACCCCTCAACGAGATAGCCGATTCCTTCGCCACGTTGCTGAAGCAGAATAGCGATGATATGAAGTCCGAAACCCGGTCGATGAACCTGACCATGGCGATTACCACTCTTGCCGCGTTGTGCATCGGCATCTTTGTGGCGATTTATCTGAGCCGCGGCATTGCTGGTGCAACCCAGTCCGTCCTGATCCAGGCTGAGGCCATCGCTGCCGGCGACTTGACCCGTGACGATCTGAAAGTCCGCAGTCAGGACGAACTCGGCGACCTGACCACGGCCATCAATAAAATGAGTGGCAGCTTGAAACGTATCATCCTCTCCATCACCGAAAATGCAGTCCAGGTAGCCAGCGCCAGTGAAGAATTAAATAGCACCAGCCAGCAGATTACCGCCAACTCCGAGGAAACCTCGGCCCAGGCCGACGTGGTTTCAAAGGCGGCGCAGGCCGTTAGCCAGAACCTTCAGACCGTCGCCACCGGCGCCGAAGAAATGGGCGCCAGCATCAAGGAAATTGCCAAGAACGCCACCGAAGCTGCCAAGGTCGCTACCGCCGCCGTCAAAGTCGCAGAGACCACGACGGCTACCGTTTCCAAGCTCGGCGACTCTTCCACCGAGATTGGACAGGTCATTAAAGTCATCACTTCTATCGCTCAGCAGACCAACCTGCTCGCCCTGAACGCCACGATCGAAGCGGCGCGGGCCGGCGAGGCGGGCAAGGGCTTTGCTGTAGTCGCCAATGAAGTGAAAGAACTGGCCAAAGAAACGGCCAAAGCCACCGAGGACATCAGCCGCAAGATCGAGGCTATCCAGACTGACACCAAGGCCGCCGTGGACGCCATTGCCTCGATCTCCGGAGTTATAAACCAGATTAACGACATCTCCAGCACGATTGCCACGGCAGTGGAAGAACAAAATGCGACCACCAATGAGATGTCGCGCAACGTGAGCGAAGCGGCGCACGGCAGCGGCGAGATTACCAGCAACATTGGAGGCGTGGCGGAGGCAGCGCAAGGCACGACGCGCGGCGCCACCGATACTCAGAAGGCATCGCAGCAACTGGTCGAAACCTCGACCAAACTCCGTCGCCTGGTCGAGCAATTCAAGATCAACGCTAACGACAACGGTCACGGCCACGAGGATGCCGGAACTTCAACCCACAGCATGGCGGCGCATGCCGGCTCGTGAGCTCGGCGCGTTCTCCGGCTGCTCGGTTGGGTATTTTGTATCGAGTTTCAGGCTGCGTTCGTTTGTTCGGCTGTCTCAATCATGCTTTGTAAGTGAAAACGGACAGACACGATTTGCTATGGCTCCCATTCGCATTTTGGTAGTGGATGATTCGGTGGTAATTCGCAGACTGCTCTCGGACACCTTGTCGGGAGACCGCGCGTTGGAAGTAGTTGGTGTAGCCAGCGACGGGCGCATTGCGCTGGCGAAGATTTCGCTGCTCAAGCCCGACCTGGTTACGCTCGACATCGAAATGCCGGTGATGGACGGTCTGGAGATGCTGGCGGAGTTGCGCAAGTTGTATCCCAAATTACCCGTCATCATGTTCAGCACGCTGACCGGGCGCGGCGCGGCGGCGACTCTGGAGGCGCTGTCGCTCGGAGCGTCGGATTACGCCACCAAACCGAGCAATACCGGCAGTCCCGCGGTTGCGATCGAACGCATTCGTACTGAACTCATCCCCAAGATCAAGGCGCTCTGCGGTGTCATGGTCCCCTTGAAACTCCTGCCGGTGCCCGGGTCGCGTCCAGTGCTGAAAGTTCGATACCGCTCCAACCCACGCATCGAAATTGTGGCCATCGGCACTTCAACCGGGGGTCCAAACGCCTTGGCGGAAGTCTTGCCGCATATCCCGAATGACTTCCCTGTCCCGATTGTGATCGTGCAGCACATGCCGCCCATTTTTACTCGTCTGCTGGCCGAACGGCTTTCCAGCCGCTCCGCTATTCCTGTAGAAGAAGGCAGCGCGGGCGCGATTCTCACACCGGGGCATGCCTGGATCGCGCCCGGAAATTTCCATATGAAAGTGATACGAGTGGGCATGGAGTGGCGCCTGACCTTGAATCAGGGACCACCTGAGAATTCCTGCCGGCCTGCGGTCGATATGCTGTTTCGGTCAGTAGCGGTCGCCTACGGAGCCAACGTTCTAGGGGTCGTGATGACCGGCATGGGTGCGGATGGTGCGCTTGGATCGCAATGCATTCGCGATGCCGGCGGAGATGTCATTGTTCAGGATGAGGCTTCGTCCGTGGTCTGGGGAATGCCTGGGCTGGTTCATGCCTCGGGATTGTGCGATGCAGCTTATGCGCTGGATCATCTGGCGACGGAAATCACGCGCCGCGTGCTGCAGAGCCGTGCCCCTCGAACTCACATTGACGAGAAGAGTTATTCCACTTTGGAGCAACCCGCAAAATGACTATTGCCCCCACCACCGCTCCGGCACCGTCTGTTCTTACCAAGAGCAGCGAAGCCGTTGACCCTGTGTACCGGCAAATCCGCGACCTGGTGTACAAGGTTTCGGGTATCTACAAAGCCGAGGAAAAACTTTATCTATTGGCCGACGGCTGCGGACGGCGAATGAAACAACTGGACGCGCGGAGCGCACGCGATTATTGGGACCGCCTCACTGCGGCGCCATTCCGCGATGCAGAACTCCGGGAACTGCTGAACGAAATCACCATTGGCGAAACCTGTCTGTTTCGCAGCCAGCCACAGCTCGACGCACTGCGGAAAGTAATCCTGCCGGAAATCGTGGCGGAAAAAACCAAGCAGATCACGAAGCGGTTGCGCATCTGGAGCGCCGGCTGCTCTACCGGCGAAGAATCCTACACCTTGGCAATGAACATGCTCGAGGAAAGCGAACGCTTATTGAAGGGATGGACGGTGGAGATTCTCGCCACCGACCTGAACGACCGCTCCGTGGAAGCGGCCAAGGCCGGCATCTATGGCGACTATGCCCTGCGCAACACCAGCGATCTCTACAAACGAAAATACTTTTCGACCATCGATGAAAAAAAAAATGCAGGTGCTTCCCGCGGTGAAAAAGCTGATCACGTTCAGCCGTCTCAACCTGCAGGAAGACTCCAAGATGCTTTTCATGAAGGGTATGGATCTGATTTTCTGTTGCAACGTGCTGATCTATTTTGATGGCGCGTCAAAGTCGAAGGTGATTGACCATTTTTTCAGCAACCTTAATTTTGGCGGCTATTTCTTTCTCGGAACCTCGGAATCGCTGATGAAATTGAATGACAAGTTCCATCTGGTCCACTTTCCCGGAACCATCGCGTATTGGAAACCATCCCTGAGCAGCGGCAAACTATGACCACATCCTACACTGCAAAGATTCGTGAGCGCGTGCAACAAATCGAAACCATGCCCGCTATTCCGGCCGTTTTTTTACCCTTACTGGAAATGTTGAACAATCCCGTGGAGGAAGTAAAGTTGGACGAAGTGGTGCGGCTGGTGTCTTATGACAACACCATTGCTGCACAATGCCTGCGTGTGGCCGGCTCTCCCATGTTTGGCTTGGCGCAGTCGCCCAAGTCCATCAAGGGAGCGGTCATTAGCCTGGGCCTGCGTCGCGTCGAAACCATTCTTCTCACCTGTTGCCTGGGGCAGGCCTTCCCCGCAAAAAAGTGGGCGCTGGATCCCGCCGTATTTTGGCGGCATTCGCTCGGGTGTGCCATGGTGTGCCGGAAGTTCAGCGAGAAGTTGGCCACTGCAGATCATGAGAAGGCATACATGGCGGGACTTCTGCATGACATAGGGTTTATGGTGAACTGCCTGACGTTTCCCAAGGAATTCACCACGGCGATGGAGCGAGCAAGCCAGGAAGGGATTCCGCTCGACGAAGCGGAACGTGCCACCATGGGATTCACGCACTGCGAGACTGGGCAGGCCCTAGCTGAAAAATGGAAGCTGGCCGACGATATCGTCGAAGTGATCGCACATCATCATGCCCTCGAGCACAGCCAGAAGGCGCAGCCGCTAGTGGCGCTGGTGCACCTGAGCGACCTTCTTTGCCGCATGCGCGGCTTGGGTTATGGGTATTATGAGCGGAGCAAAGTAGATTTGATCTCTGACCCCGCGTGGGCCGTTCTCTTGAAGGAACATCGCGATCTGGAAGGTGTGGACCTGGTGCGATTCACTTTTGAACTCGACGAAGCGGTCGAAGAAATCCATACCCTGGTATCGGCGGTGTTCGAGTCAGTGCCGGCACGCGCCTGATATCAGCACCGCAGAAGGTGCTCGCTCTACAAACGTCCGCTCCGTGAAGAATTGTCAAAATGTCTGTTGCTTGGTCAGGCATGAAGCTTGCATGAAGAGAGATCGAGCCGACAGCAATATCTTCCCAATAGGCGCTGAGGAGAACTCAACGATTAGCTCTGGATCCGAAGAGTAATGATCATGGGCATACCTTCGAAAAGCAACCTGACCTCCAAGCCAGGGGACTCTGCCTGGGAGTGCAGGCTATAGTCGTTGCCGGTGATTACAGTGGGTGGGGAGAGCATGCAGCCTTCCGCCAGACCGGCAATCTTGTTCTTGAAGTTGCCTGCCACCATGTTGCAGACCTCGCCGAGCGCGTCCGGCATATCCGCTCCTACCTTGTCCAGGTCCACACCCAGCATCTTGGAAGCCATGAGCACAGCCGCCTTCACACCGCAACGGACGCTTAGCACTCCGCACAGTTGCCCCGCCAATCCAACCATGGCCGTAACATCCATGGTTGCATCTTCCTCAGCTGCTGGCACAGTTAGTTGAGAGCTCAGCATGAGCTCGAAGACTTCTCGTGTTGCCACTTCCATGAGCGGGAGCCAGTCTTCGTGCGTGCCATTCGCTGCGTGCAACTCATTCGCCGATTTCATGACTTACCTCCCAGAACCGGGACGACATGTTCCTTCACCTGATCCGGTGTAAATGGTTTGCGGATGTAACCGCGAGCGCCGCAAGACAGGGCTTGTACCACATGAGCTTCACTGCCTTCAGTCGTAATCATGACCACAGGCACGTCTTTCGCGTTCGCCACTCCGGGAAGCTGCTTGATAAACTCCAGCCCGTCCATGACCGGCATGTTGATGTCACAAAGGATCAGATCAACAGCTTGGTCCTTCAGTACACCCAGGGCGTCGGCCCCGTTCCCCGCCTCGAATACCTGAGACAGATCAATACCCGCCTGACGCAGCGAGCGTTCCACAATTTTCCGCATAACAGAGGAATCATCCACAATCAGGGCACGTATGCTCATGAGAAAGTGCTCATTCTGCGCAATGGGAATCGCTGTTGCTTCTTCCTCATTCCGCCTACTTCTTGCCTTATCGACTTGGGAGGCTAGAACTTTAAGACAGCAGATATTCTTCGCTTGAAACGCACAGATAACACATAAATCTCCAAATAGCGGAACTCCGACAAAGGTTGGGGGCGGCCCGACTCTGGTCCTGATGAATGAATGTGTTCTTCCATCTTTTTCCCTTCCATCTAGCGACTCCCAAAACGGTAGACGATGCCCGTAACGATACGGAGATTGTTCTGGGACTTCATCGCCGCAGCAGAGTTCGCAAACGTGGTGCGCAGATAATCCACGCTCATTCGGATGGCAAGCGGGCCGGCCACGGTGCGTTCGACTCCGCCACCAAGCGCGTATGAGAATCGGATTATGGTTCCACCCAGATAATAGGTTCCTTTGACGGGGACCGCGCTGTTCACCAGACCGACACCGGCCAAGGTGTGAACGAAGATCCTGTTATTTCCATACTCCACGGGATAAAACACTGGGCCCGTCAGAAGGCTCCAAACATTGCCGCTGTGTCCGGTGCCAAGCACGTCGCCGACGCGGGCGTAGCTCGAATCCACCATCAGCCCCCAGCGCGCGGTAAAATCAATGAAGCCATTGGCATCCACTCCACTGAGGCCTATGCGCTGTTGCGATGGCGTATCCAACGCAAGATAGGTATAACCGGCACTCGCCTCAAAAACTGGGATGGTGGCCGCGGCCACCGGTCCGCTGCTTACGACCGGTCCGCTTACGAATTGTTGCGCGAGCAGTGGTACAGCCAAAAACAAAATGCAAATCGCGACTTTTTTCATAATGCTTATTCCTGCGGAGGCGCGTCCGAACGTGGCCGCCAGCAAACTCGGACAAACTACCGATAGCATTCTCGTGGCCAAGCATCTTTTTCTTTTTCAACAGCACATCCAAGCTCAATTCGAACAATCCAAAGCTCAATTGAAATTTTCGAAATCGCGCGGGCCACCTAATATGGCGATCAAGCCCACATTGGGAACTGAAAAGGTTCGGGCAGGACCGTATTGGTCGAGGAACCAGAAGCCATCCTGACGCGACGTACTGGCAAGTGCACCCATCCTCGAAAGAAGGCGTAGCAAGGAGGCGGCGAAGCGTGGCGGTGTACCCTCAATGGCTCGGCTTGGTATCCTAGTAAAGGAAGACTCCAGGTTTCTGGAATAGACGGCTGACGGCCGAGAGCAAGGCTAACCGCTAGCATCCTGATCGTGAGTTATCAAAACCCCATGCAAATGGTGATCGACGTTTTCGCGCAGATTTTCGGCACCCTCTGGGCGCACAAGCTGCGATCGTTCCTCACCATGTTCGGCATCGCCTGGGGCGTCGGTTCCCTGCTGCTGCTGGTCGGCCTGGGCGAAGGCTTCAGAAGCGGTAACCAGCGCGGTCTTTCGGAGTATGGCGAAAATATCATGATGATCTTCCCTGGTCGCGCTCCGGTGGTTCGGGGCAGCATGAATTCCGCCCGCCAATACAGGCTTACCTACCAGGATTACCTCGATATCCGCAAGGAATCTCTGCACATTCGCGCCATCACTCCCGTTCTTTCCACTAACGATGTGCACGCCGTCAGTGAGTTCGCCAGCGCCAGTGGCCAACTCACCGGCGCCGAACCACAATACAACGGAATCCGCTTCTTGCCGTTGAAACAGGGACGCTATCTCAACGGACTCGACGAAACTCAGAAACGCTACGTCGTCGTCCTTGGCGATGAGATGGCCCGCAACCTTTTTCCCGGACGTCCCGCCGTCGGCTCATTCATTCTGCTCAATGGCCATCGCTTCGAAGTCATCGGCACACTAAAACGCGTCGGTCGCGGCGACGATAACTCCACCAATACGCGCGCCTACATTCCCTTCCAGGTCATGCGCAGTGATTTTCCGCTGCCGGGCGAAGAGGCTTACGATGCGATTTCGGCGATCAACTTTCAACCCCGCGTCGCTGACGAACACCTTCTAGCCCTGGACGAAGCGCATCGTGTCATCGCCCGCAACCACGGTTTCGACTATCACGATGAAGATGCATTCGAAGGCTGGGACACAGTCCAACAGGCACAGATGATGGGCACCATTTTCGATGCGATGAACGAATTTCTCGGCACCGTCGGCATGGTCACGCTTGCGCTCGGCGCCATTGGCGTCGTTAACATCATGCTCATCGCCGTCACGGAACGTACCCGCGAAATCGGGTTGCGCAAAGCGCTGGGTGCGACCAACCGCAGCATTATGCTGCAATTTTTCGCGGAAGGTATTCTGCTCACGCTGGTCAGCGGACTCATCGGGATGGCACTCGCCGGTGGCTTCATGGGCCTGCTTAGCAATTACAACGGTCCGGGCGGCTTCGATCCGCCGCGACTGGTTCCAAGAACTGCGATCCTCGCCATCGCCAGCTTAACTCTCGCCGGTGTAGCCGCCGGACTCTATCCAGCGCGCAAGGCCGCCCGCCTCGAACCAGTTGAAGCCTTGAGGCAGGAATAATGTCCTTTGAGTTCCAACCCATTTTGAAAGGCGTGCTCCTCGAACTCAGACCGCTCCGGCCAGAAGATTTTAATGACCTTTACGCCGTAGGATCAGATCCGCTCATCTGGGAACAGCATCCGGCTAACGATCGTTACAAGAAAGACGTTTTCGAGATATTTTTTCGTGAGGCCTTGGAATCCGGCGGAGCGTTGATCGCCATCGATTCCAAGAATGGCCGAGTCATTGGGTCATCGCGGTTCCACGGATACGACAACGAAAAAAGCGAGATCGAAATCGGTTGGACGTTCTTGGCCAGATCCCATTGGGCCGGCACCTATAACCGCGAAATGAAATGGCTCATGCTACGGCACGCCTTTAAATTCGTGACCAGCGTTATCTTTCTTGTAGGTCCGCAGAATTTGCGCTCGCAGAGAGCCGTAGAGAAAATAGGCGCAGTTCGTGTAGCATCAAGGCCCGACGGAGGTGGCCGAGAGAGTTTCGTCTACCAAATTATCGCGTCGACTTTCGATGGTGCAGTCAAACAAGCACCCGCCGAAGCCAGGCAGCCAAAACTTTTCAAATCTGAAACTGCAAATGATTAGTGACCTGCTCCAGGAATCCTATGACGCCATGCGTCATAACCGGCGTCGCACCGCGCTTACCATGCTGGGCATGGCCTGGGGCATCGCCACAGTCGTCATGCTGCTCGCTTATGGCGATGGTTTCGGCCGCGCTTGCGCCAACATCTTTGCCAATTTCGGAACCAAGCTCTTCATCGTGGTTCCCGGCCGCTCCTCCATGCAGGCCGGTGGAGAGAAAGCTGGAGCCCCCGTACGCATCACACTCGACGACGTCGACCTGCTCACCTCTAATATCCCGCAGATCACCCACATCACTCCCAGTTGCAACAAAGATGTAACCGTGCAGTACGATGCTCGGTCTTTCACCATGAGCGTCAACGGCGAATACCCTAACACCTTCGCTATCCGCGCTCTAACACTGGCACAGGGACGATTCTACAATCCCGAAGATCAGATCCAGCGCGCGCGCGTCGCTGTTATCGGTTCCGAAACCAAAGAAAAACTCTTCTCTGGACGCAACGCTCTGGGCGAGCACATCCGTCTTGACGGTATCAACTATGAGGTCGTCGGAATTCTCACCTCTAAGATGCAGGCCGGCGACGACAATATCAATCGTGTTGTTTACGTCCCATTCACGTCCATGAGCGACCTCAAGGACACCCATTACCTTGACTCCATCTGGTTCAATTACGAGACCAATGACTACGAACGGATCGAGCAATCCATCCGCTACATCATGGCCACGCAACACAGGTTCAATCCGGCCGACCGCCGCGCCCTGTTTGTCTTCAACCTTATGGAGCAGGTCCACCAGTTCGAGATCATTACTCTCGGCCTCAAGATCTTGCTTGCCTTCATTGGCACCCTCACCCTGGGTATTGGGGGTGTCGGGCTGATGAACATCATGCTTGTTTCGGTCACGCAGCGCACTCGCGAAATCGGCGTCGAAAAGGCGCTTGGCGCACGTCGCCGCCACATCTTCCTCCAGTTTCTGGCGGAGGCTCTTACCATTACTTTCATAGGCGGACTCCTCGGAATCATCCTTGCTTATGCTGTCGCCTTCTCCGTCGGCAGACTCACGCTCTACAGCGCCATGGCCAAGCACGCCGAGGCCGGCGACATTCGCCTCATGATTAACCCCCTCACTCTGATTGTCGCTGTCGTCATTCTCAGTGCGGTCGGACTGATCAGCGGCATGGTGCCCGCCATCCGCGCTTCCCGCCTTGACCCGATCGAAGCTCTCCGCTACGAATAGAAAAACCGCTCTCTTGAAAACCCACAGAAACATTTCTGCGGAAGTAGTGTTATCGTGATTGCGAAGTGGCGTTTATAGCTAGCGGAGGATGGTGATCACAAAATGAAAAAGCTGATTGGATTGCTCGTGATATGTTTCGTGTTTTCTCTCTCAGCCCTGGCACAACACGAAGAACATGCAGGTGGCGCCCGACCGGAAGTCGGTGGCGGCCATCAAAACATTCCTAAGCACGGTCCTGCCAGAGTAACCACCGCTCACCCCGTCGATGAAAACCGCAAATTCAGCGACAAGGAAGGACATCCTGATGCTCCCCACGTCCATTCCAATGGACAATGGATTGGCCATGATACCGGCCGCGACGATCCCCATTACCATCTGGATCATCCCTGGGAACATGGCCACTTCACCGGCGGTATCGGACGCGGCCATGTCTGGCACCTCGCAGGCGGTGGTCCCAGCCGCTTCTGGTTCGGCGGTTTCTATTTCTCCGTCGCACCATACGACATTGGTTTCTGTAACGGCTGGCTGTGGGATTCCGATGACATCGTCATCTACGACGATCCAGATCACGTCGGCTGGTACCTTGCCTATAACGTTCGGCTCGGAACCTATATCCACGTGGAATATCTGGGAGCATGATGGATACGGAAAGATAGAGCAGTGAAGTTTTTGTGTGGCAGAACTCCTGTGGAGCGCCGGGCAGATGGCCTTCGCTCCACAGGACAAATTTCAATTACTTCGTTCTATTACTTCTTTTCTCCACCCTTGTCGTCCTTCTTTTCGTCTTTCGTCTTATCCTGAATCGAGAGCAGTTCGACCTCAAAGATCAGCGTCGAATCGGGACCGATTTCGGCGCCAGCACCACGCTCACCATAGGCAAGGCTCGACGGGATGAAGAGCTGCCACTTCGACCCTACGGGCATGAGCTGCAGTGCTTCCGTCCAACCTTTGATGACCTGACCCACTCCAAACGTCGCCGGTTGCCCACGTTTATACGAGCTGTCAAATTCCTTGCCATCGATGAGCGTGCCCCGGTAGTTACAAACAACGGTGTCGGTCGCGGCGGGCTTCGGGCCAGTACCAGCCGTCAGAATCTTGTACTGCAAACCGCTGGGCAATGTAACGATGCCATCTTTACTCTTGTTGGCCGCCAGAAATGCTTCGCCTTCGGTTTTGTCCTTAGCCGCCGCCTCTTGTGTCTTTTCCTGCTGCTGTTTGCGAACCTCGTTCTGCACTTCGGTCAGCACGGCCTTCGCTTGGTCGTCCGTCAGACGCGTCTTCGTGCCGTTGGCTGCATCCTTCAATCCCTGGGCTACCAGGTTCCAGTCCACCTCCACGGATTGCTTCTTCAGGTTATTTCCCAATCCTGAACCGATGTTCATTCCCAAGGCATAGCTGAACTTTTGTTTTCGCGTTGTGAGTGGAGCAGTTGCTGCCGTTCCTGTCTTCTTCGCCGGAGCTTTCGTCGCAGTGCCCGCTTTCGGAGTTGTGGCTGCAGGAGCCGCTGGAGTCGTTGCCGCCGGAGTGCTCGCTGGAGTCTGCTGGGCATAGCCATCTCCGGCCAGCATCATCGCTGCGGCCAATAGTAGCGCTGTAGTTAGAGATCTTTGCATTTACCTATTGTCCCATTGCCTCGCGTTCTGCGCCAGACCTGCACTACGCAGACTCTAATAAGGTAATGCCCGCTCGATGAACTCAGGGTCAATGTCCCGAACGCGTGGGGCAGTTATTCCAAATTTCGCTATAATCCCTGCATGAAAACCAGTCGCTTGTTCCCGCTCGCTTTGCTGTTGGTCGCACTCGCCTCGCCAAGTTTTGCCAAAATGCTAGTTCAACTCAAGGATGCTCAAGGCAAGGTAGTGGGCAGCGCAATTCTGTGGGAGTCCAGCCCGGGAATCGGCATGGAAGTCAACATCGAGAATCTGCCTCCCGGCGAACACGCCATCCATTTTCATCAGAATGCAAAGTGCGAGGCTCCGGACTTCAAGTCAGCCGGCCCGCATTTCAACCCCGATGGCAAGAAGCATGGATTGGAGAATCCAGAAGGTCACCACGCTGGAGACAATCCCAACTTCACGGTTGGAGCGAATGGCAAGGCGCATTTCAAGTGGGAGGATAAGGACGTTACCTGGAGTGAGGGCAGTCATTCTATCTTCAGCAACGGAGGCACGGCGCTCGTTATCCATGCGAAGGCCGACGACCAGAAGACCGATCCCGCGGGCAACTCCAGCGATCGCATCGCCTGCGGGGTAATCGTGCTGCATCTGCGTTATTAGTCTCTCTAATTCCCCCCCGGTACATACACTGCCGGAATGTTCTGCTTGTTCACCATTTCATTCAACGCGGCCAGGTCTTTCGACATCAGCTCGTGGTACTGCGTCAGCAGCGGTTGCGCCTCTTTTTGCAGATCCTCAAAGACCTCATACTGCTGCTTCGTGGGCGCGGCGTCCGCGGAATCCACGCTAAACAGCAATGAGTGAAATCGCTCATCGATCAGTACTGGATAGTTCAGGTTTGACTCCGAACTCTTAGAGTTCACCTGGACCAATCGCGACTCTAGATCGAAGCTTTTCTTGTCAAAGTCTTTCGTGGCCGAAACGAGCGCGGCATAGCGCGTGTCATCGCCGAAACGACGGCTGAGCACGCGAGTCTGCACCCGCACTTCGCGAATCGTCCCGATCGCTTCGTGGATTTCCGACACCTGCGCCACGATCTTGCGTCCTAACTCAACCTGTTTCTGCACATCTTCAATCGACGCCTTCACACGCGGATCCAGCTTCAGTTCCAGCGGCGCTGTATACGATTTTCCATCGGCCGTCAGCCGTACCTGATAGGAGCCGGGCGGCACCATTGGTCCACGATTGCGGAATTCCGCGCCCGGCTCTCCCGCCAGCGGCGTCGGCCCCTGCGAGCGCAAATCCCAGGCAAAACGGTTCACACCGACATCGGCCGGAATCTTTTCGTTGGGAGGCGTCTGGTCTGGCCACTCGGGCGGCGTTTCCGCTTCCTTTTTTTCTTCGTTGGAGTAGCGCCGTACGACCTTGCCGGAAGCATCGAGAAATTCGAGCGCCACAACGCCTTTTGGTGCGGTCGGTAAGTAGTAATAAACAATCGCGCCCGTCGGCGGATTGTCTCCCACCGGCTGCCGACGCTCGAAGAAATCGGGCCAACGCATGCGATAGGTCAATCGCGGCTTGTAGAGCACGGCTTCGGTAGCCGCCTGCGTGGTGGCAGCCCGCAACGGTGTGAGGTCGTCCAGAATCCAGAACGAGCGGCCATGCGTCGCCACGACTAGATCGTCATTCTTCACGATCAGGTCGTGGATGGGACTGTTCGGCAAATTCAGTTGCAACGATTGCCAGTTTGCTCCGCCGTCGAATGAGACGTAGATCCCTGTCTCCGTGCCCGCATACAAAAGATTCTTGCGCACCGGATCTTCGCGCACGGCGTGCGTGTAAGCGCCATCTGGAATGCCATTCGTGATCTTCGTCCACGTCTTGCCAAAATCTGTCGTCTTGAAAATATAAGGCTTCAGATCGTCGAGCTTATGCGTATCGACGGCGGCATACGCCGTTCCAGCATCGTGCGGCGAAGCTTCAATCAGACTCACCAGGCTCCACTCTGGAATCCCCTTCGGTGTGACGTTCGTCCAATTCTTGCCGCCATCACGGGTAACTTGAATCAAGCCGTCATCGGTTCCAGCCCACAATAAATCTTTCTGTACGGGCGACTCTGCGATTGTGAACACCGTGTCGTAGTATTCGACGGACGTGTTGTCCTTGGTCAGCGGACCGCCAGACGAAATCTGTTTGCTCTTATCGTTACGGGTCAGGTCGGGGCTGATCGCAATCCAACTCTTGCCCTCGTCCGTCGTCTTGAAGACGCGCTCGGCAGTCGTGTAGATCACATTAGGATCGTGCGGTGAGATTTCGATAGGCATCGTCCATCCCAGTCGATATTTCAGATCGCCAACGCCGTGGCCCGAAGTATCTTCCGGCCAGACCGTAATGTCCTGCTCCTGATTGCTGCGTCGGTCGAGCCGAGTGACCACGCCACTGCCCGAACCCGCATAAATAATGTTCGAGTCGCGCGGATCGGGCTGAAGGTAGCCGCTCTCTCCGCCGCCCGCGTCGAACCAGTGCTGGCGCCCTATATAGCCATCGTCAGTGCGACTGAGGATGCCGATAGTCGAATTGTCCTGCTGCGCGCCGTACACTTTGTAGAGGAAATCGTTGTCCGCAGCCACGTGATAGAACTGCGCTGTCGGCTGGTTATATTCCGTGGACCAACTCTTTCCGCCATCGACCGAGATCGTCGCTCCGCCGTCGTTACCGTTGATCATGCGATTCGGATTCTGTGGGTCGATCCAGAAGCCGTGATGGTCGCCATGCGGCGCCGGTAGAAGATTCAGCGTTTTGCCGCCGTCGGTCGAACGGAACACGCCAGTGTTCAGCATGTAAACCGTGTCTGCGCTCTTTGGGTCTGCAAAGATATGAGTGAAGTACCACGCGCGCTGCGTGAGCCGCTGATCATCATTGACGCGGGACCAGGTTTCACCGCCGTCATCGGAACGATAGAGCCCACTTTCCTTCGACTCGATGAGCGCATACACGCGATTCGAGTCGGCGCCTGAGACGCTAACTCCGATGCGCCCCAGAATGCCCTCGGGCAGACCTTTCCCTTCAAGATGCGTCCATGAATTGCCGCCGTCGGTCGAGCGATACAATCCGCTGCCCGGACCACCACTTTCCAAACCCCACGGCGACCGCTGGATCTGATAAAGAGCCGCAAAAATCACGTTGGGGTTGTGCGGATCGACCGCCAGATCGATACCGCCTGACTTGTCATCCTTATAGAGAATCTTGTTCCAGGTCTTGCCGCCGTCGGTAGTGCGATAAATGCCGCGATCCGGATTCGGACCGTATGCGTGACCAAGAGCGGCGATAAGCACATGGTCGGAGTTGCGCGGATCAATCCACACACGTGCAATATGCTGCGTGTCTTTCAATCCGACGTTCTGCCAAGTCTTGCCGCCGTCGGTTGTCTTGTAAACGCCATCGCCATAAGAAATATTTCCGCGCAAGCAAGACTCGCCGGTCCCGACATAAATCACATTTGGATTCGATTCCGACACGGCGATCGCGCCGATCGACGAGATCATGCCCTTGTCTGAGAGCGGCTGCCAACTCACGCCGCCATCGGTAGTTCGCCATACGCCTCCGGCAACGCCGCCGAAATAATAGGTGAAGGGACTGCCTGGGACTCCAGTTACGGCCAACACGCGGCCGCCGCGAAACGGCCCGATGTCACGCCACTTCATTCCCTTGAACTGTGCTTCGTTATACGATTGCGCCCCCGCCGAGATTGCCAGCGCTGCAACCAGAACAGACCACCCCACCAACCCACGAAATTTCATCACCGCTCCTGAATCTACTACCTTGAATAGAAGACCGATAATCATAACCCATCGATAAAGCTAAACTTTATAAAGAAACTCCAGCGCCTCTGGAAACCGCGCCGCCCAGGCTGTTTCGCTGTGCGTAGCGCCGTCTGCAACGCAAACTTTGAGCCGGTGGTCGTCCAGGCCAGCGTCGCGCATGATGGTTTCCAGTTCGCGAACGTCCGCGACAACCTTTGCATCTTTCTCGAGGTCCCCCACTTCGCGCGTGCCCACTCCTAGGTAAGTGCGCAACGGCCAGTCACGGAATCTGCGGCTCTCTTGCAGAATCCTCCGGTTCGCCACGAATAGCGATGGGCTCTCAATCAGCGCTCGCCCAAACATTCCCGGCGCCGCCAATTGCGTATGCAGAGTGATCAGACCTCCGAGCGAAGAACCGCCCAATCCCGTGTTTTCAGGCCCCCTTAACACCGAATAGCGCCCTTCGATCAGCGGCATCACTTCACGCTGCAAAAACTCCGGATAACATTTCCCCTTTGCTTGCAGAACTTTCGGATCTTTCGACCTGTATGGAATGTATTCGCAAACCCGGTTCTTTGTGTTGTCGATGCCGACGATGATGAGCGGCCGAATCTTCTGCTCGCCGATCAAGCGAGTTGCCGTCTCGCCCACCTGCCAATGCACTCCAGCAAAAGCCGTTGCCTGATCGAACAAATTCTGCCCGTCATTTAAGTAAAGGATGGGATAGCGATTAGCGCCCCAACCGTCGTAATCCGGCGGCAGCCAAACCCGCAACAATCGCGTGTTCCCGAAGATTCGGCTTCTGAGTTCATGCAACCACAGATTGCCGGTTGAAACTGGCAACGGAGCGATGGCATCAGGCTTGGTTTTTGGTTTTCGAGTTGGGGGACGAGGCATGGAGTAAATCGGTTCGTATCAGGGTATTGCTTTCGCAATACCGCAAGTTTAACGAAATAGACGTCCCTTTAAGGCAGAGGACTGGTTACTCGCGACTGTCTCGCTTCCACCAAATCACCGCCGTCAGAATTGTCGTTGTCGCAATCAACGCCAGTGAACTCAAACACAAAATGCACCAGACTCCCAGTACGCGCCCTTCAATGTAGGTCAGGTATAAAGCAAACGCCAGCCCCGTGGCAGCAGCACCGAAGAGCATTGTCGGAGTCTCGCGCTGCTTGCGATAAACAGTGGCGAGACTCGCAAGCGCCGCGTATCCCAACATCCCAATCAGTGCGACCGGAATTCCGAAAACCGACGAGTATACGCTGCGGTTCACGATGTCGCAGTTGAACATCTCTCCGATATCGCAGTACGCAGTCTTTGAGGTCGCAAAATGATGTTGCAGAGATACCGACGACACCACGATTCCGCACACCGCCAGGACGGCGACCACGCTCATCAGACGCTGCGTCAAGCCGGTCACGGCAGCGAGCATCCCGTCCGGTCGCTCAGTTCTTGTAGAGTGAAAACGCGCTCGACACGTTCGCCAGTCGGCGGAAACTGCCAAGTGGGGTAGTGTTTGATACTCTCGTCTTTGCAAACTTGCGCCACACCGTGCGCATCGCCTTTTATACCGCACTCCACGTAAGGAGCGTACTCAAACGATGCACCAAATTTTTCTTTTTGCTCCTGACAGTGCGGACACCAGTATGCCCCGTACATCTTTACTCCGCGGTCGGTTAAACAGCGCGCGAACGCATCGTTTTTGTGCTGAGTGCGATTGCCCAGGTAGTAGACGAGCCCGAACGCCGCCACGATCAGAACTGCATAGATCGCAATACGCCCCCATTTCGGGCTCGAAGTCTTAATCCCTAGCTTTTCCTTTTGCCGTTCTCTTCGCTCTTGCGACATGAAGTTTTTATATCACGATTATTCGAGAGTACAGACAGGACTTGCCCCGTCTTACACTACCACTCGCAGTGCCGAAGGCAGCACATCGATCGTACGGCACTCCAGCGTAAGCACCTCGCCGTCTATCATCACATCCACGGGCCTATCGAGTTGAAACTCGACCCGCTGAACCGCCCTGCGCTCCGCTAAGGGATGTCGCGTGTGCGTGCCGTCATAGAGTGACGCCAAATTCCAGATTAGTCCCAGTCGCCCAATCGGCCCCCACCGTACGTATTCAATCAATCCGTCATCGGTTACCGCATCGGGTGCAATCATCATGGTGCCACCTGTGAACTTGCTGTTGTTGAATGTCAGAAACAAACAAGGCCGCGAATCAAACTCCTGCTGATCGTCGAACCGAACCGGAAACGGCCGCCGATCAAGCCGTGCCAGACAAAAAAAGATCGACAGTAGATACCCGAATTGTCCCAGCCCCTGAAACCGCCGGTGACGCAATGCCGCCACGTCCGCGGTAAATCCCACACTCAGCAGGTTCGTATAGTAGATTGCTCCATCTTTATACGTCAGTCGCAGAACATCACAAAGCCGTGAACGGCGTGCTTCGAGAGCCTGTAGCGCGTGCTCCAAACCGTCTTTACTCGAAAGTCCGTCCACGAAATCGCGCAAAAACGAATTGCCAGTGCCCAGAGGGAGAAATCCCAAGGTCGCGATCTCGTCCTTCGGCGCGCTTCCGGACACAGAAGCTTGCAGAGAATCAGGAAATAATCCGTTGACAATTTCATAGGAGGTCCCATCTCCACCCACCGCCAGAAACTTCCGATAACCCCGCCCATAGGCTTCGCGAGCAATCTGCGTGGCGTGTCCAACCGCACTTGTCTCCGCTGTTTCCAGTGCAATTCCCGCTGCACGCAGGCGATCGAGTACCTCTACAACGCGTTCGCGACAACGTCCGCCACCCGCCGCCGGATTAATTATGGCCAGAAAAGTTTCGTTCACGTTGAATTGAGGGCTCTCGGCTCTCAGCTAACCTTTAAGTTAGCGTCTCAGCTAACTCCGATTAAACTTCCACCACCCTCGCCCGCGTCACACCGGCCCCAATCTCCGCCGCCAATTCACTGCGCTTGATCTTCAGTGAGGCTGTCCGCGGAAAATCTTTCTCCCACACTAGATATCCGCCCACGCGTTTGAAGTCGGCTAGTCGCCGGTTTCGCGCCACGATCTCTTCACGCAATCGATCGTCGAATTGCTGGTTCTGCTCCAGTCGTAGCACCAGCACCAGCATCTCGTTGCCTAGCGTCTTTTGTGGCCACAAATAATTCGCAGCGAATACGGAGTATTCCTTCACCGGCAGTCCGTCAAACACCGATTCGATGTCTTCGGGATAAATATTCTTCCCGCCGGCGGTGACGATCATGTTTTTCTTACGCCCGAAGAGTTGCAGATGCCCGTGCCCGTTGACATCAAAGCGTCCCTGATCGCCCGTCAACAGCCAGCCTTCGACGATGGTCTGCGCTGTCTGTTCCGGGTCGTCCAGATAATGCGACATCACCGCGCGGCTCCGCACCGCTACTTCGCCAATCCCGTCACTATCTGGATTCAACACGCGCACCTCGGTCCCCGGCAGTGGCTTGCCCACTGTATCGGCGCGAAATGGTTTCAGATCGTTGAGCGTCACCGCGGTGCAAGCTTCCGTCAGCCCGTATCCACAAGTCACCGGTATTCCCAAATCGTAGAAAAACTGCATCGTCGATGGATCCGTAAATGCTCCGCCAACAATCAATGCCTGCAATTCTCCACCAAATGCCTTGTGAACTTGAGGCAGCAAACGCCGACTCAGCCGCACGCGTGGACGTCCCCGCGTCAGCATTTTGTTTAGTCCGATCAACCGGTCCAGCATCCACCGTTTGCGAGGCTTTAGTTCATCTAATTTCGCGCGCAGCCCGCGCTCCAGATTCTTCAGCACCATTGGTACCAAACTTACATAAGTGATGCGATAACGCACAAACGCGTCGCGCACAAACTCCGGACGCAACGTCCGCAAATGCACTACGCAAGCTCCGCATACAAACGGCCCGATGAATCCAACCATGAAATCAATCGCGTGGTTCGTGGGCAGGATACTCAAATAGCGCACGCCCGGCCAAAATGGATACCACGTCGTCAGCGCAGTACACTGCTCCAGGTAACTATCGTGTGTGAGCACGCATCCCTTCGGACGTCCACCCGTCCCCGACGAATACACAATGCAGGCCGTGTCCTCACGCCGCCGGGCCACCAACTGCGGCTCGCCCTTCCTTCGGAATTCTTCCCAACGGTAAGCACCGCGCAAATCCGCTCCTGCCGGCGCTTCTGTCACCAGCACAATTTCGGTAGTTAGCTTAGAAAACGCCGGAGACTGCGTGATCACACGCCACAAGTAATATTCGACCACCAGAAATCGCGCCTTCGAATGCGCTAACAGTTGCAGATGCTCCCCTGCGGATAACTTGAAATCCAGCGGAACCAGCACGCCGCCGCAGAAAAAAATCGAGTATGCCGAAATCAGCCACTTCGACTGATTGGTCATGATGATTGCCGCCCGATCCCCCGCTTTAAAATCGGCGTCCTCGAGTGCGCGGCATAGCGGCCGCGCCATTTCCTTGAAATCAGAGTAAGTAAACCGTACTTTCTCGCGGTCGCGATCGGCTTCAATCAGACAGGTCTCGTTAGGCCAGCGCTCCAGCGCGTCTTTGAGCGCTGCACCGAGGCTGGTATATTGGCGAAGATCAAGCATTCAATGTTCTTATTTCACCACGGAGACACGGACAAAAGCACGAGTTTAACAGACGTAAACGAAGGGAAGTCGATAGTAGTTCTAAAGTCGCGCCTGGATCCGATTCGCCAGCGTACGGAAATCCGATACGTCCTGCAGTTCATAATCCGGCAGCTCGATCCGGAAGTGGTGCTCGAGCCGCGTCAGCAAATCGAGCGCCTGTAGGCTGTCGATGCCCAGCGTTTTGAAAAAGTCGTCGTCGGGTGTGAGCTTTTCCCGAGGCACCTTGAAATGCGAAGCCGCAAGATTGAGCACTTCATCGAGCGTGTGATCGGCAGGGGGCGCTGGCATAAGAGTAATATCCTTAAAATGACAAACTGGAGGTCATTAACTATAAATTTAGGGTAAGTACGGCTGCACTCCCTCATTTTCCACGAACTTCCGCAGCCTTTCTTCTACGGCCGGACGCGAATAGAGTTCGCAGAAAATATCAATCTCGCGCTTTAACTCCTCATGCGGAATCGGCTTCACAAACTCCTTAGCCGCCGCAGCCGTTCGCTTATCGAATTTGCCCACTTGGCTGGCCGTGGCGCGTGCCACTCGCAGTGCTTCGCCTTCGGCGGCAATCTGACTCACCAGCCCAATCTGCTGCGCCTTCATTACGTTGAAACTTCGTCCGGTTAGCAGTAGATCGCGCACCACGGCATTGCCTAAATCCCGCTTCAACCGAGGAATACCACCGAATCCCGGAATTAGCCCGAGTCGCAGTTCCGGAAAACAAAATCGTGCCATGCGATCGGCAATAATAATGTCGCAAACCAATGCCAACTCGAAGCCGCCTCCAAATGTCACGCCATGCACTGCCGCAATCGTCGTCAGCGGCGACGCGTCTAGGGTGTTCATCACGGAATGAATGCGTTCTAGAAATTCCCGCACGCCGCGTAGCGCGGCACTCTTTTCCATCTCTTGCCCGCGCTGAAACAGCTCGCGCAAATCCGCTCCCGCCGAAAATCCAGCCTTCAATGTTGAATGCACAATCAGGGCATGCGCGTCTTTCTCCAACTCAGGCAGAGCTACCGCAAACTTCTCCAACTCCTCTAACGTAAGCGATCCAATCTCGTTGCAAGGGTCGCGATGCAAGGCGAGTTCAATCGTTCCATTCACGATCTGCCACGAAAGCGTCTGGCCGGTGAATTCGTTCATGCCGTCTTCGCCGCCTGGTTCTGCGAAGCCTGGCTTTTCGCAGATTCGTACATCACATCTATTTCGTTGCGAAACCGCTCGGCAATCAAGTCGCGTTTGAGCTTTCCGTTCGCAGTCAGCAGTCCACTCTCGATGCTGAATGCATCTTCAACCAGATGAAAGGCCCGCACCTGCTTGTAATGCGGAAGGCCCGGGTTCACCAGATCCAGCGCCGCCTGCGTTTTCTCGCCACTCACCTTGCCCGTGATCAGAGCCGCCAGATAGCCGCGCCCGTTGCCCAAAACCACCACCTGACTTGCGCCCGGCAACTCGTGCAGGATCTTATCCTCAATCGGCTCGGGCGCAATATTGTGCCCTGACCCAAGAATAATCAGGTTTTTAATGCGGCCGACAATCTTCCAGTTTCCGTTCGCGTCTACTTCGCCTTGATCGCCGGTATGAAACCAGCTATCGCGCAGCACCTTCGCTGTTTCCTCCGGACGATTCCAATAACCCGGAAAGGTATTCGGCCCGCGCACCACAATCTCCGCATTCTCCGTGATCTTCATCTCGACGCCGGAAATTGCCGGCCCTACACGTCCGGCCACCACCACGCCGTCCGGATCATCCAGCGTACAAAGTCCTGTCGTCTCTGTAAGCCCATATCCCTGGAGCACCGGAATGCCCAGCATCATAAAGAACAACTGTGTTTCTAAGCTCAACGGTGCTGAGCCACAAATCAAAGCGCGCAGCTTGCCGCCAATCATCTTCTTGCGGATAGTGGGAAACACTAACCGATTCGCCAGCCCCAGCCAGAACCCGTCCCCGGCGCGCGATTTACCTTCTTGCCGACGTACCCATGCAGCCTTGGCTTTGGTGTACACCTTTAACGGGAATCCTCCCGTCTTCCAAAGCTGCTCGTCGACCGCCTTGCGCATGCGTTCGAGGAGCGCGGGAACATTCAAGAAATAATCGGGCACCGCCAGCCGCATCTCAGCGGCGATCTTCCCTAGATCGGTATTTAGCGTGAGCTTACTGCCGCGCAGCAAGCTTGTCAGCATCATGATCCATGAGCCCGCAAAACAAAGCGGCAAGTAGTGAAAGACGGTATCCTGCCCTGGACTCGTCTTCCCCGTGTCTCGCGGTGTCGTGTGACCCCGCATAAGCTGATTCAGGCGCCCCGAAGTGCAACCCAGCATGTACCCGACGTTGCCCGCGTTCAGCGTCACGCCCTTCGCTTCGCCCGAAGTGCCAGAGGTGTAGATAATCGTGACCACATCGCTCTCTGCCACGGCCAGTGCTGGATTCTCAACTACTTCGCGGCTCGGCGTGAAGACGTTTTCGAAACAGAAATGCGGGGGCGCCTCCGGCCAGGCCTCGACAATCGCATCAGCCAGCGACTGCTCGCCGCAAGCAATCACCGACGGCCAGCAATCCTTCATCATCGCAACCAGTTCAGCGGGTGCTTGCCGGGCATACAGCGGCACTACCGTCAACCCCTCCGCCATGACAGCCAGATCCATCGCCACCCACTGCATCGAGTTGTGCGCCAGCAATCCACAGCGGTCGCCCTTCTTCAGACGCAGCCGTCGTAGATAAGAGCGCGCTACCAGCACTTGAGCCAGCAACTGCTGCGCCGTGAGCGATACCGGCTGCCCATCGCGCAATTCTTGCAGCACGACGGTATCCCCGCTGCGCTCCAGGTTCGCAAAAATTTGTTCAAGAAAAGTCATTGGCTCTTACAAATAATTTTTCACACAAACGATCATCCCAACCGGAGCAAGCCCTTTACGAAGTGAACGATTGCGGAGTCGAAGTCCCTACACGCCCTAACCGTATGCCGCCACCAACTGTTTCAGCCCGTCGCTCATCGGCGGCAGATAATCTTCCCAACTCCACTCTCCGCGCCGAGTAGGAAACTCCGGATACCGTCGTTGCACTTCCTCCTCGAAATACACGCCCATGCGAGCCATCAGTTTCAAATTCCGTACCACGGTTCGCGCGATCCCGTCGGCAATACGTTCCCCATCGCGATCAAGAATTTCGAGCGCTGTCAAAGTTCGTGTCTCCAGGTCAGGATCGTCCACATTCATCAGCAACTCCTGATGCCCGCGCTCGTTCATCAGATTTCGGATGCGCTCATCCATAGTGATCCCCGCCGATGCCACCAACGCCGGCATCGAAGTCACAATTCCGTGATAGCGAGACGAAACCATCATGCGACAAGCCCGCAAAATGCTAACCAATTGATACATGTTGTAATCGTCGGAGGTCAGCACCGGAACGCCACCTAGCTTCTCTGAGATACGCCGGCAAGCCCTAGCGTCCATGCGTTCGGTCGCTGCCATGATCACGAAAACATTTTTCTTCTGCCGGAACGCTGCCACTGCATTCGCAATCGAACTCAAATAATGTTCGTAGGCGCGGTCGGCCTCCGGGCCAGCGTTATGAAAGTAAGGACCGCGATAGTGGCTCTCTTTATAAGCGCCGGTCAGGCGGTGGAGCACGGCCTTCGCCACCGACGCTTTCACCGGCCATTCAAACGGATTAATCGGACATACCACCAGCACCGGCGTCTTCCCATCCCAGCCCACATCGCGTAGCGCTTTCTGCCCATACTCCGCGCCTAGCGGCTCGAATGTCCATGCCGTGTCCGTCCCTAACTCAGTCGGTACGCCCAGTTCGCGCAGAATTTTACGCGACTCATCGTTTCGTGTAATCACCAGCGAATTCCTGCAATAACGTCCGCACATTTTCGCAACCAGCGGATCCATCTGTCCCGCCTCGGCGCCGTAACCAACTGACAACTTGTTCTCTGCCGCGGCAATGCCCAACGACCCGATCATCATCGTAGCCAGCGCGTTTGCGAATTTCGATTTGAACATCGAACCTTCGCACGCCACGACACCATGATGTTTCGGCACTTCATTCGCCAGAAACGGAGGGAAAATATCTGGCAGCCGTACCTGCGAAGTTCCTTCGAAGTACCCGCGCGACCGGTCAAAATTAAACGTCATCATACTGAGGTCGACATTTTCTGGTCCAAGAATCCGTCGGATCTGGCGCAGCATCTCTTCGACACGCACATCCGATCCCGTATTGCGCGTCCCGTTGTAGCCCGCAAACAACAACTTGAGCTTCTCACCCTGCCGCCACGGCTCGCGCTTGCCCATCATCCACTGAATTTTCTTGCCTTCGATGATGCCCGAGACCCACGCTTCCAGAACGAAGTCCATCATGCGGCGGACCCTCCAGCCTTAGTACTCTCCGGCCACGCTTGATATGGATACGCAAAATTATGCTCGCGGCTGAACCTGAGCAGAGGAAAACTATATTGCGAAAACGGCACTGGCTTGCGCCCCATTTCCGCTGTCACGCGCGTGTTGTCGAACACTGTATTCCAAGTAAGATATGGCAGAAACACCTTCATTAGCGCCGAGCTGTGCCCCACTGGCCCTTTGCGGTGGGCTAATATATTGACGATGGAGCCGAACGGCCTTTCGAGAATCGGCAAAAATACAGGCCCGCGTTTGTTCTGCTCCGCCGCCAGCGTCTTCGTCAATTCCTGAAATGTCTGCGCGCCATTGCCCGAAGAGAGATGATAGATGTCGTGCTCAGGGTTCGGCTTCATGTGCAAAGTAGAAATCGCATCCGCCACGAAGTCCACATTCACAATGTCAATCTTGTCCTGCGGACGAAACGGCAGCACCGGTAGCCCCGCCAGAAACACGAACGATCGCACCATATCGAACTGCGTTGTCTGCGGATAGCGGCTGTCTCCCAGCACGATGCTCGGACGAAAAATCGTCAGCGGTACGTCCGGCAGCAACTCGCGAACCATGTGCTCGCAGAATTTCTTAGTCCGCGCATACGGATCGTAATCCGAACGATCCCACTCAATCGACTGGTCCTCCAAAACAACTTCGTGGCTGCGCTTTCCCGCTACCGCCACCGTGCTGACGTTCGAAAACCGCTGTAGTCCGTGATAATACTGTGCGCGCCTCGCCAGTTGAAGCACTTCAAGCGTCCCGCGCAGATTCACATTCAAACAATTCTTTTCGGACTTTCGATTCAGCGAGGCAGCGCAATGAATCACAGAATCGGTGGTGTGCACCAGTCGGTCATATTCGCCAGGATCGAGTCCAAACTGAGGGGAAGTAAGATCGCCGCGAAAGATGCGTATCTTCGACTGCAAGTAATCGTAGAACCTAGGAAACGGCAGGTGCAGTTGCAAAGCATTCCATAGCCGCAGTTCCGCGTCACGCGGATCGCGCCCGCGCACTAATAGATTCAAAGTCGCGTCATACTGATCGAGTAGATTGGCAGCCACATGTGCGCCAATGTATCCGGTCCCACCGGTCAAGAAAATTGCCACGTTGCTCCATTCGTCCCCGTCTTTACCGCGTCGCCATTGTCGTTTGCTGCAATCGTCGGAGGCGGCATGTGGAGCACTCGTGGTTCCCGCGCTTCCAGCGGACGCCCTTCAATCAGCGGATAAGTCCACCGCCGCAATGCCGGAATATGAATGTCGATCCAATATTCCCACCAGTCGAGAGCGACAGTGTTATATCCGAAAATTTCTTGTTCTTCGGGCGTCAGCGCTTGCGATAACTTCTCTACATTATCGGCTACGAAGTCATGCTCATTGAGCAAAATAAACGGCTCGAACAATCCCACTAATTTTTCCACGCGTTCAAGGTTGCGCTCGGTCTTCGCCAGCGGCTTCTTCATCGCGGATGGCAGCGGAGCCATTACTCGCTGTATCGACTGGATAATCATCTTCTGCGCCGGCGCTGACATGCGCTTATAACGTTCCTTCGAAACTGGGATTGCATCCATCCGCAATCGCAGCCAGTATTCCAGGCCTTCCTGCGCCCGATAGTGCCGCCGGTGCCCAAGGGTAGTTAACTCAATCGACCGCCCCATGTCGCAAGGATTCGTCACTGAGGTCGCCAGTTGATAAAGCGGGTCGTGTCGCCGCTCCACCAGAGCCGCACCAATCAGCGTCATCCCAGCACACACTGCATCCACCGGAATAATATCCAGCCGCTTGCGTTCGTTCGAAGGCAGTTGCCGGAACGCCGTCCCTAGCAGATACGAAAGCGACGCCGAAGTGTTGATCCCCTCATTCCAACCGCGAAACGGCTTTGACACCGAAGTCTCAACAATTGCAGGACGCACAATCGCAATTGGCAGACCCGTACCATGCTTCGCTATCATCGATTCCGCGAGGCTTTTGGTAAACGTGTAAGTATTCGGCCAGCCTAACTCGTTCGCGCGCCGGGTGGCTTCCTCAGTCAGATAATTTTTTAGCCAGCGGACCTTGTTCTTACGGATCTGATTTTCCAGAGCCTGCCCGCTCAGTCCCTTGGCCGCGTGCTCTTTCCCGAGCGCCTGCTTCTTCAGTTCCTCGGTGACCTCCGGCCCTTCCACCCGCGCTTCCGCCGACTCGACGAGTTCATGCAGGCGATACCACTCTTTTTCCGAGTCGAAGTTTCTTAGGTGCATTGGAGTGTAATTCAAACGCACCCGCTCACTAACCCGCCCGTCGCGCTGTCCGGCAACATAGCAAGTGGAAAGATGCAGCAATGCTGCATGACCCGATGTCCGAATAAATTCGATCAAGTGATGCGTCGAATCCACATTCACTGCCAGCGCGTCCCGCAAATCGGGGTTGAAATCCGTCAGCCCCGAGCTGTTGATGATCAAGTCCAAATCCGGCCGTAGCCGTGCTGCAGTTTCCGAGTCCAGACCCACATCCGGCTGCGAGACATCGCCTTCTACCACTTCTATCTTTTCCGCCAGCAAAGCGCCCAGCCGGTCGCCATATTTTTCAAACAACGGATCGAAAACAGGCGAGCCTTCAATCATCTTCTCAAAGCGTTTCTGCGCCGGACTGGACTTTTGCCGCCGAATCAGCAAATAAAGCTTCCCGATCTCCGGCAGATCCATCAAAGTATTCGCCAGCCATACCTTGCCAATAAATCCGGTGACGCCGATCAGCATCACACGCTTTCCACCCAGAGCCTTGCGCACCGAGAATGGCGCTGAATGCCGCTTTTCATTGAAATACACAATGGGACGCACCCGAGGCGCTTCTACTCGCACAGCCGGCACAATCGCCGATTCCAACGCCTTCGTACCCCGCAATCCGAGAGCGCGCACCCATCGCGCCGGATTCTGCTGCCCGTCCGGACCGGTTTCGCGAATCCGCGCAAACAATCCCCGCGGCCGGATTACCGGACTCAATAGCCGCCCCGTCGCGACTCCATCGCGGAAATCCAGCCGGTTAGCAATAATCCAGCGCACTCCCAGATGTCGCGCCAGGGGCCGCATTACATGCTCCAACCCCTGACTCACTAACACCACGTCCACACCTGTCGTCTGCAAAGCCTTCAGATGCCGCACTCCTTCTTCTTTAAGCAGCGGCTTCAGTTTGTATTCGAATTCTTCTTCACCCAGCAAATCGAGCCGGTCCCGAGTAATCCCGCGCAGCACCGCGTGCACGATGCGAGTCGCAGCAACCCGATTCACCGCATATAAAAATGGACGTAGCAACGCCATTACAAACACGAGAAAGCGGCGCGCTGCTCGCGCGATAAATGTCTGGCTGTTCCAGGTAAAAAAAGCAATCGGACGAACAGTGGTCAACTCGAGCAGACTTCCCTCGACCCGCCAATAGACGGGCGACGAGGGCCGCGAACGATCGAGCGACGAAAGCCCGGGAGAAGCAATAGCTGGAGTAAGGCGCGGGGTGGATGACACACCTGTGGTTGACGCATTGGCATCAACCGGCGTTCGAGCGCCTCGTTCTTCGAGATTGTTCACAGGTTCCACGAATCGATATTTCGACACCGCGCCTTGCCGAAAGACGCCGTCCCATCCAACTGTCCCACAGCGCCCCAATGAGACCAAGCGGAATCTCCTATTTTAACCTGTCTTTCAGAAAGGACGAAGAATAACCGCAAGCCATCCTCACGCGGGTTTTCTCGGTGGGCTAACCCCAGTGCTGAAAAAATGGCGCTACAAAACGACGACCAGAGACTTGGGAGCTGCTGGCTGACAGCAAACCTCCTCACCTCGCCCGCGCCAGTTCCCGAATCTGATTCAAGTACCCCACATACACCGGGATCGGTATATCCGGCGAGTCTCCGTCATTCAGAAAATGAGATAGCTGAATCTCCATGGGGATCGAGCTGATAACTTCGCGGAACCGCGGCATCTTCAAATATTTCACTCGCCAGATCTCAAGCATCAACGAGCGATATTCTTCGCTGATAAAACCCATTCTGCGCTCTCCCAGATAAACGGCGTCGAAATGCCGCGTCCCGAGCGCTTTTCGAACGGGATCGTCAGGCTGAGAAAACGTATATACAAGGTGAAACAGATCAGCCAAATCGCCCCATAATACCTTCTCCTCGAATGCGCTAAACCGGAACGAGGTCGCGCCACGCTGCTGTACCATCCGCGCATGATCGTTCGCGTTCAGTGCGTGACGTCCCAGTTCTTCACGAAACCATTGCAATCGCTCCCTGGCTAGGTTGTGCCGCAGGAATTCAACCGCGTAAGCGTTCGGCAAGTAAACCTTGGGATCGCCATCCAGCCGCGCCAGCCACGGACTCCAGTCCTTCTCTTCCAGTATGCCAAGTAACTCTGTGAGATCTGCCAATGTAATGTCGGGGTGATATTTCACCGCCTGCCAAAAATGTTCAGTCGAATCGTAAGTCGCGCCATAGAGCTGGATGCCTTCTTCAATCGGATACCAGTTCGATAACACGCGTGCCGGGATCGACGGCGAAGCACTCCAGCAGTTCAGCGAATGCTTCCACTTCTCCTGTACGGCCAGAAACGCCTCGCCATACCCAGGTGGAACCGGCTCCTTCACATCCGCCAGCGCCTGTCGCAATTCTTCACGCGTGTGAGTTATTAGAGTTTCTAGCGGCCGCTCATCTTCCATCGAGATCACCCGGCTTTCGATCCCGTGCCGCAGCAGTTCGCTCGCCAGTTGCCGACGCTGCTCTTCATCCAGACCACCCCGAACATTCCAGCGTTGAGTTTGTGACTCGACATATGGGAATAGCTCAGCCAGCGATTTGAACTCGATGAAGCCGTGGAGCGCAAACTTCACTGGATGGCCATCCTTGATGATCGCAGTAGAAGGCGTGACCAGTGCCTGCAGTGAAATTGCTTCCGCCCGCAGCGGCGAGTTGACGCTTAAAACCGCAAAGGCCGTGCCTAACATCAGCCATCCCACAGCCCGCACGCTTAGTGACCGCTCTTTCACAAACTCCTCCGTTACTTCATGACTATCACTCACTAACAACAAGTAGAAAAAGAGAGTGAGTTTCAGCCCGTCCGTTCCGTCCAGCACACATCCCAATACTTATTGAACTTCCGGCCATTTTCGCTGAATATTCCCACGATGTTGAATCCGAACCGCCGATGCAGCGCCTCGCTCGCCGCATTTGGCAAAGCATATCCCGCCACAAAACGATGGATGTCTTCGCCCTGCAACACTTCGAACAGCCGCGCATACAACCGATTCCCAATTCCCTTCCCCACCGCTTCGGGCGCGCAATAAATCGTAGTCTCTACCGTCGTTTCATAAGCCGCCTTCGGACGAAAACGCGTCGTCCCCGCGTATCCCATCACGACCCCACCTTCCTCGGCCGCCAATAAACGATATCGTCCCGTCGCGCCAAACTGCGCAAACCAAGCCTCGCGCCCTTCCATCGTGTAGGCCTCAACATCAAACGTCACTGGAGTATTCACAACGTAGTAATTATAGATTTCGGTGATGCGCGCCAGATCGCCGTGCACCGCCGGACGAATCTGCATCTCGCTCATTGCGCCCCTCGGATCTGAAATTTGCAAATCACCTCATGAACCATCCCACAACCGCGGCTGCCGCAACCAGCCATGCCGAATTTATCCGAAACCGGAGCAGCGCGATTAAGCTGACCGCAAAAATAATCAGCGTCGCACGATCGACAATTGATGCTCTCCCCAGTTGCCAGGCCACCACCGCTATCAACGCCAGCGAACCTGCAACCACGCCATCGAGCGCTGCCGCCGCGATTGCCGATCTTCGCAGCCTCGGAATCAGCGGCCCACTCGCCGCCACCAACACGAACCCTGGCAGAAAAACTCCAGCCGTCGCCACGACCGCACCCGCCCAACCCGCCACTATGTATCCAATGAATGTTGCGGTCGTGAACACCGGGCCAGGCGTAAACTGCCCCACCGCAACCGCATCAATCAATTGCTTGTCCGTCAGCCAGTGCAGACGCTCGACAAATTCAGCTTGCAGAAATGCCAATAAGACATATCCACTGCCAAACACCACGGAACCAATTTTCAGAAACGATAAAAACAGCCGCACCAATCCAACCGGAAAAGCCGCACCAATAGCCGCAACCGCCATTGCTCCAGCAACAACTTTCGGAGGTCCGAGAAATTTTGGAAGGCCAACAACCGCGCCCAACAGACCGTTCCTCATCGCCAAAGCCGTCGCCGATACGAGCCCGGCAAACGCCAGCACCAGCACCGGACTAACTCCCAAAAAGCTTAGCCCAGCCGCCAGCACGGCGATTACCGCCAGCGACGTCGTCCGCAAGGCCGTCCGGCCCAACTTCCCCAGCGCCTGGATCACGATCGCAACCACCGCCGGCTTAATCGCGTATAACACGCCTTCGACCTTAGGCAGCGAACCAAAGCGCACATAGGCCCACGCAATCACCGAAACAATTAGAGCCGCAGGAATGATGAAGCAACAGCCTGCCACAACCAGTCCGCGCCAGCCGCGTTTCAACTGCCCGACAAAAATCGCGACTTCCGTCGAACTCGGACCCGGAATCAAATTCGCCGTAGCCAGCCGGTCCAGAAATTCGGCATGAGTAATCCACTTCCGCCGCCGCACGAATTCTTCTTCCATCATCGCCAGATGCGCGGCCGGCCCGCCAAACGCAATCGTGCCCAACTTCAGAAATACCAGGGCGATCTCCCCCAGCGACGCGTCCCGAATTTCCGAAGACTCATTCATAGACCATGTGGTCGTGTGGCGCAGTCGTGGGGCGCAGACACTCCCTTCGACTTCACTCTGGGCACACTCTGTTTGCGAACTCGCCGTCGAAGCAAAGAACTCAAAAGTACCGCAAATTCAAATACGCCAAATTTCGCTATTGGAGCAAGAACTGGCCACTACTCCCCGAATATCGCGCGATAGACCCCACCCGCCAACACTCCACCCACAATCGGAGCTAGCCAGAACAGCCATAACTGCTGGACAGCCCATCCGCCCACAAAAACCGCCGGTCCCGTGCTGCGCGCCGGATTCACCGATAGGTTTGTTACTGGAATCCCAATCAGGTGAATTAGCGTCAACCCCAAACCAATCGCGATCGGCGCAAACCCCGCTGGAGCTCGCTTGTCCGTCGACCCCATGATGATCATCAAGAAAAAGAATGTCAGCACCACCTCCGCCACCAGGCACGACAGTAGCGGATAATGCCCTGGAGAATGCGTTCCATACCCATTGGAAGCAAAGCCACCAGCCAAGTCGAAGCCTTCCTTCCCGCTCGCAATTATGTAGAGCGTCCCCGCGCCAGCGATTCCACCAAGCACCTGCGCCACCACATACGGAAAAAATTCCGACGCCGGAAACCGCTTCCCCACCACTAGTCCAGCCGAAACCGCGGGATTCAGATGACATCCCGAGATATGCCCAATCGCAAACGCCATCGTTAGCAGAGTCAGCCCGAAGGCCAACGCAACGCCAAGAAATCCGATGCCCAGTTGCGGAAATGCCGCATCCAGCACCGCCGCCCCGCATCCTCCAAATACCAACCAGAAAGTTCCGAGAAATTCCGCGATAGCCCGCTTCGATAAACTCATACCGCCTCCTTGATAAGAATTATTGGTGAAAGTTATTCGACAGCAAATGTCCTCCAACCGCGAAAGTGCCAGCGATTGTATCGCAAATCTCACGGATTTTTTGCAGTCTGTAACAATGAGGTAACACGCCAAACATGGGCAACGGAGGAAGCAGCAACATGAATATGCTGACGCTGTTTGGATTGTTCGCAGTGACCGCGATGTTAGTGACTTATGCGTTGGAAAATCGCAGCACCTGGTTCATTTTGGCGTTTTCCGGGGCCTGCGCGCTCGGCTCCGTCTACGGTTTCTTGCAAGGCGCGTGGCCCTTTGGACTGGTCGAAGCGATCTGGTCGGTAGTGGCCGTCTGCCGCTGGTATCGGGCCAGGCAATAATTATGTGGCGTGGCACGGCATTTCGCCTGTAGAGACGGGCTTGTCCTCTTCTTTATTCTCACTTCAGAGTTTATTCAGCCCGTCGAGGGCCGCCACCTTATACGCTTCCGCCAGCGTCGGATAATTAAACACCGTATCCCGAAAATATTCGATCGTCGCGTCCATCGCAAGCACCACTTGTCCAATGTGCACGATCTCCGCCGCCCGATCCCCAATAATGTGTACGCCCAGCAATTTCAGCGTATCTGGATCAAACAGAATCTTCAGCAGACCCTGATCGTCCCCCAGCATCTGCCCCTTTGCCAGTTCCGAATAGCGCGCCAGACCGCTCTCATAAGGAGTCTTGCTGCGCGTCAACTCCTCCTCTGTGGCGCCCACCATAGAAATTTCCGGAATGGTGTAGATGCCATACGGAATCAGATTCGGCAGCAACCGGCTGGGCTTGCCAAACATGTGACAACCCGCCAGCCTCCCCTGCTCCATCGAAGTACTGGCCAGTGCGGGGAACCCAATCACGTCGCCCGCCGCGTAGATGTGCGGTACCGTCGTTTGAAAATGTTCATTCACCGCCAGTTTGCCGCGCCCGTCCGGCGCCAGACCCGCCGCCTCGATTTTTAGCTTGTCAGTGTTAGCAGTCCGTCCAATGGTGTACAGCAACGCCTGCCCGCGAACTTTCTTTCCGCTCTCCAACGTTGCAAACACTTTGTCGCGCTCTTTGTCGAAACCAACCGAAACCACTTTCTCTCCAACGCGAAAAACCGTTCCCAGCTGCCGCAACTGGAAGCACAGACTCTCGATAATCTCCCGATCCACAAAATCCAGCAGTGTCGGGCGCTGATCAAGCAGAGTCACTTTTACTCCCAGAGCCGTGAACATCGAAGCGTATTCCAGCCCAATGATCCCTGCGCCAACCACAATCAACTCGCGCGGTATCTCATCGAGAAGATGCACCTGATCCGAATCGAAGATGCGCTGCCCGTCGACTGGAATGCCGTCAATATGCGCCGGCCGCGTGCCGCAAGCGATCAGAATTTTCTCTCCGCGAACCTGTTGCACTCCCTCTTCGGTAACGATCTCAATCGTATGCGGATCGGCAAAGCGTGCGTCCCCTTCCAGCGCAGTCACGTAATTCCGCCGCAGTTGTGCCTTGATCACGTCCACTTCACGCGTCATCACCGTGTTCGCCCGCAGCACCAAGTCCGACATCATGATCCGGTCTTTCACCACATAACCGCGTCCATAGAACGACCGCTGCCGCAATCCGCTCAGATAGAGCACTGCCTCGCGCAGCACCTTGCTTGGAATCGTCCCTGTATGGACGCAAACCCCTCCCATCGCGAGCCGACGGTCGATGATCGCGACTTTCTTACGCATTTTCGCCGCGCAAATCGCGCCCTTCTGCCCCGCCGGACCGCTCCCAATCACTACCAAATCGTATTCGTTAGCCTGCATAAGTGTGCGCGTGGGGCGCAGCAAAAAAGTTAGCACCTTTCTAACTCCGCACGAAAGGTGTCTTTAGTATGGAATGCGAAAATTAAGAGTTCTTTAACAATCGGGCAGATAGTAACTCGTGGCGCGGACGCCCCCTTTGACTTCGCTCAGGGCAGGCTCTGTCCGGGAACTCTCTCTAAAAAAATGAATTGTCAAACCGAGCGGGATCTGCATTTCGCCGCAAAATACTGACTCCTCACTTCACACAGAACGCAACAATCGTCCGCCCCTGCGGCCCACGCGTCTTCTCCACTTCCGCTAGCAGCTTCGCTTCCAAGTCGTCTGGATCAACCACCATCTCGCAAGCGGCAATCTCGTCATCAGTCGCCCCGTGATAACAAAGTTCACACACTCCCAGCCCATCCTCAGAGCGCCCAGGAGGGCCAAACGTGCGGCAAGTCATCGGACGAGCATCGTAAAGCTCGCATAATCCCGTCTTCGGATCAAGCACGGGACAGGTCTCATCATTGGCAAATTCCGCAAAACGCTCGTCGGCTTCCGGACCTTCATCCAGCACACCCGTCTGGGCATCACCCGGAAACTCTGCCGCCAACCGCTCAATCGAATCCCGGGCCCTCAAGCGAATCTGGCGAGCGCGCTGCGGCTCCGTCCTTTCTAACTCAGCCAGTCCACGCTGTAACCGAACTGCGTCCAGTTGATTGATGGCAAATACTCCCACGCAACACTGTGTGCATCCCGGACGACACACCAACCATTCGCTGCTGCGTCGAGCAGCATCAGCCAAAGCAGTGTCGACGATCTGAATAAGGGTAGAATCCGCAGCCGGCAATCGCCGCAAAGTCATCTCGAAAGCATACCCCACAGCCCGTGTGGCACGGACGCTCTTGTCCGCGAACCACCGCCAGCGTCACATCCACAGTCGCCGCCAGAGTGCACGAAAAACCAGGCATCGTATCAGAGCATCGAGGTAGAAATAGGCTTGCCCATCTTCGTGAAATCAGACGACCCATTCCGGGGCTGGGCATCCACAATCAAATTTTCCAACCCTGTCCGCTTGCACTCCACCCTCAAATACGCTTTGATAGTCATCATGAAAATCTCGCGCCGTCAATGCCTGCAGAGTCTCGCCCTCATCTTGTCGCTAGTCACCATATCCGTAGCCAAAGACTCTCCCAAGAGCAACTATCTCCTCTTTGTAGGCACGTACACCGAGAAAGAGAGCAAAGGAATTTACTCCTACCGTTTCGACGCCGCATCCGCGGAATTAGCTCCTCTGGGAGTAGCCGCTGAAACCACCAATCCTTCGTTTCTCGCGATAGACCCGACCGGCAAATTCCTGTATGCGGTAAACGAAGTTCAGAACTACAAAGGCGCCAGCAGCGGAGCCGTGAGCGCTTTTGCCATTGATCGCCAGAAAAACACTATCCCGACCGGCAAGCTGTCGCTCCTGAACGAAGTCCCGTCCCGCGGCGCCGACCCTTGTTACATTGCATTCGACAAGACCGGCAAGTTCGCCTTGGTGGCAAACTACACTGGAGGAAGCGTAGCCGTGTTCCCCGTTAAGCCCAACGGCGACGTAGGAGAGCCTTCCGCATTCGTTCAGCACACCGGTTCAAGCATCAATAAAGAACGACAGGCAGGTCCACATGCCCATTGGATTGAAACCACACCCGACAATCGTTTCGCGATAGCAGTTGATTTAGGCCTGGATGAGGTACTCGTCTACCGCTTCGATGCAAGTAAAGGCTCTCTAACTCCAAACGACCCTCCCTATGCTAGCTTGGATCCAGGAGCTGGACCGCGCCATCTGGCCTTTCATCCAAACGGACATTTCGCCTATGTGATAAATGAATTGACGTCGACAGTCACCGCGTTTACTTACGATCCAAGCCGAGGCACGCTGCAAAAGCTCAACACGGTTTCGACTCTTCCAAAGGGCTTCACAGGCGCCAACGATGGTGCGGAAATCCATGTCCATCCGAGCGGCAAGTTCCTCTACGCCTCGAATCGGGGGCACGACAGCATCGCTCTCTTCTCGATCGACAGTCACACTGGCACTCTAACTCTGGTGGATCATTTCCCCACCCAGGGCAAGACGCCGCGCGATTTCGACATTGATCCCACCGGCAAGTTTCTGTTCGTAGCCAATCAGGACACCAACAATATCGTAGTATTTCGCATCGACCCCGATAACGGAAGGCTAACGTCCACCGGCCAGATCCTCCAAGTGCCCTCGCCGGTATGCCTGAAGTTCGTGGCCATCAAATAATTTTAATTAGCGATGTTCGTTGGCGATATCGTTAGCGACGTTCGGAAGAAGATGCCTGCTACTTCGCCTGCACTTCCACTGCATCTGTCAGGTGTACATTCATTAGTGACCGATCTCCTACCTCGATCGTTTGTCCATGCTTGAGATATCCCGCCAGCACGGCAGGCTCGGCCCAGTCCAGATCCCAACCGTTTTCAATTGCGATGATAAGGTATGAGCCAGGAATGACATTCTTCACGCTGAAACTACCATCGAGATCGCTCTGGTCGCGGCGGAAGCGATCGCGATTCGCTTCCGGATTCTTGGGCACGAGCACGATCATCGCGCCGGAAAACCCTTTTCCCACGCGCTTCGCAAAGCCTTCGACGGTGACCGAGCTTCCCACCAGCGAGAGCGCAATCGTGAGCGATGCCTCCGCCGGAACGTTCAACTCATGTCCTGAAATTGCTCCAGCCTCGGACGCGATGCGAACCACAGAATACGATTGCGCCAGCAACCGCGAGAACGCCACAACTTCATATTTGCCCGGTGGGATATCCGAAAAATTGGCCACGCCCTTCGCATCCAATTCGGCAATCGTCACTCTGCCCTTGCTGTTGCGCAAACCAATTTGAAACTGCGCGGGAGGATTCGCCGCGCCTTCGACTTGAACCACCATCGTGATCTTGCTTGTCGATCGGCCCGCGGATACATCGAGTTCGCTGCCACCGTTGAGACTCACGTCGATAGGCTCTTTCGCTTCCCCCTTCGAATCCATAGTCCGGACCGTATACCGCCCCGCCGCAATCCCGGTCATCTCATACACGCCGGACGCTATATTCTGAATATTGCCCACCTCGACCGGTTCCAGGCCGTCAAAAGCGGGCTTTTGCAGCATGGGGAGGCGAATCCCACTCAAGCCGTCTTCAGGGATGCGCACGATGAGATGCATCGCGGGAACCGGATTCATGTGGATGTCAGCTTCCAGGCGATCCCCACCGCGCACCGGAATCGGAGCTGCATCCTCTGACTCAGTAGCGTCTCCGTAGTAAGTGATAGGATAGGCAACATCGAGCGATGGATCCACCTGTGAGGGCGTATTCGCAGTGCCACCGCCATTAGAAGTTGGATGCACCGCATACCACGGCGAAGCTTTGGCCGAGACGAAGTAAGTCCCTTCGGTGAGCGGCGTAACTTCGTAGCGGCCTTGGTCGTCCGTAGAGGCGCTGTTAGCGCGAAAGATGCGGCTTACCCCTTGGGAATGATCCTCGCGATACAGTATGATTTGCGCCCCGCGGACAGGCTCTGCGAATTCATCGAGCACTTTACCAGTTAGCACGGCGTTAGGTGCCAGGCGTAGAGCGAGGTTTTCTGTATCGAAATCAGAACCGGTTACGACCCCAGTCCAGAATTCTTCGTGCTGATCGTAATAAGCAGTAATGAATCCGCGCTTAGAGCCCTGAAGCGAGTACCTACCCGCTGGAACATTGAACTCGAAACGTCCGTCGTCGCCCGTAATAACGATTTTTATATTCTCTCGCTTCGTCGCGTCGGATACCGTAACACTGGCGTGTGACAGCGGACTCCCGCTCTTCGCATTCAAGACTGTCCCCGCGATGTGATATGGCCCTGAAGGAATTGGCGTCCGCTGCGAATTCTCCACTTGTGCATGTGCGGAACAAAACAGCGCTGCACAACATGCCACAACTATGGCCATGCGTCGAATTAATCGCAAACCAGGCATCATCGCTCGTTCGTGGAAATCAACTGCAACGTCACGTGTTCCTTCTGTCCGCCTGCCACACGAACTACGGGTCCCTTCGAATCGTAAACCTGCATTGCTTCTGGATTTCGGTATTCGAACTCCGGTTGGCTCCGATCAAACGCAAGCAAGCGATAAGACCCCGGAGCGAGTTCCGCGGAATCGAAACTCCCATCCGCCTTTACCCCTATCTCGGTGAATTGCCCAGTACTGTCCGCCAGAGGTATGCAGTAGACGTATGCCGCAGCTTTTCCGGCGTTAGTGGGATAAGAAGCCATGCCTCCGATACCACCTGCACTAACAGGTTCCTGCAATGGAGATATAACTCCGTCGACCGTACCGTCGATCTCTGCCATATCGTCCCGCATTGTGATCTCGATAGGAGACACCGCGCCTCCTGCTCCAACCACCAGCGGTTGATGCTGTAAGTCAAGGTTTCCCGAACGAATCGAAGCCACGTAACCACGCGAGGAATTGACTATGACCCAATAACTTCCTACAGATGCACCCTGTATGACCAAAGCGTCATCTCCTGCTCCAGTAGGCTCTCGCAGGGAAACCACTCCCCCTAACCCAAAGTTGTCGGTAGGCTCTAGCCTCATATTCAAATAACGTCGCGGACCTCTAACTACTGTGGTGCGACCGTTCATCGTCCATGTCGTCGACCCTGCGTGATCCGCAGAAGTAAATTCTTCTTTTACGCTAACTGGAATCAAAGTATTAGGCAGCAGCGCCAAGCCCGGGCCATTGATCTGACGATCACCGATCTTCGGGTATTCGTTGGTTGCGCCTTTGACCGTGAGCATCTGCAATCCGCTCATCAAACTGGGTCCGAAGCTTGAAGCTTCGACGGTGTAGGTTCCATTCGGCAACATGCCTTCAATCGTGTGGTCCGCGTTATTGTAACCTAGCGCAAACCCCGGCCCCTTACGTCCCTGGGAATACACCGTGACGCTGACCCCGTTTTCCGATGCGTTGTTGTCCAACCTGTTACCAGGAAAGATGACCGGCATCTTGACCCAGTAATACGGCTGCTTGACAAGAGAAAGGTTGACTGCCTGTGTCTGGCCGGCAACCAACTGAATGGTGCTGGCAGATTCAAAATCGGATGCATTCTGATAATAGACCGGCGGATACCCAAACAGGGGTCCATTCAAGTCCGAACTAAGCTGTCCAACGTTGATCGGACTAATAGCAACCGGACCCACGACAAGCGGATCGCGATCAAGCAATTCATTCGTGAGCAGCTTATAAGTACCAGATGGAAGCTCCGCGAAACGGAACTGACCGTCCGATGTCGACCTTGTGGCCCCAACCGGGACCCAGTGCGCGCGTCCCTCCTGCACCTGGCGCCGGAATATTTGCACCGTGATGCTGTCCGGAGCTTCTGACGTGGGCAAAGCAACCGTACCGATGATCAAGCTTTCAGGAGTAAGCGTGAGCGTCAACTCCCGGAAAGATTGGTTCTGCAGATCTTGCCCAAAGTTATTGCGGTCGGTCAGGAAGCCCGGCTTACGAGCCGTCAACGTAGAAGGACCATTGAAAACAATTCCACCACCGCCCGCAGGACTGTTCGCGTTGGAACCTTCACCGACAGCCGCCTCGGCATTAGCAAAAGTAAATTCAAAGCGCCCTTCACTGTTTGTCAGCGTAGCAAAGCGATTGTCAAGCGAAGAAACCAAGGCGCGTGGAATCGGCTCACGCGTAATGCTATTAATCACAATGCCGCGAATAGTATCGGTACTGTCGGAGGTGGACTGTGCCAAACACCAGTCCCCACCAAGCGCAGAAACTATAAGCAAGAAGAAGAAGATGACAATCGAAGGACAAGATATTCGCCGCAAAAAGCTTGGCCGTGATAAGGGATGTGCGCCGCTCTTCAACTGACCGCTCCGCACGATTATTGTGCCCTAACATAAAGAAAGATGCACAACCCCGAGTAATCGGGTGCCTCAGATCTTGCGGTTTTCGAGGCCAGGAAGCGATTGCTACTTCTCCATGAGCATCTGGTCAAGGAGAGCTCCAACATGGAGTGCCCCGCTCCTGACGCACTTTATAAGCGTAGGTGTCTATGCCATCAAACGTTCGGGGCTATTATGTTTTATCACCGCGTTTGCTGCCAGGCGTTTGCAGCCAAATCAAAAAGGCCGCTCATTATAGAGCGGCCTCTGAGAAGCTAGAGCCAAGACCTGGCGCCCCTAGTCTCCCGCCACCGGCTCGCCGATTTCCTCACTCGTCTTCGCGGCGCCATTTCCATTTGCAGGAGCAATTGCCCCAGTAATCGCGCCTAGTGGAATAAACCCACCTTCATTCGAAGTTGCCGGCTTCTCCTTCAGCACAACTTCCCGATAAAGCTGCGCCATGCGAGCGTCGTAGGCCGCATCGTTCTTGACCTTATTGCTCTCGGCTTTGCTGTCGCGCGCGCGTTTCTTTTCTTCGCGTGCCGTCTTGGCAATGCCCAGCTTGTCGAGATCATGTTGCACTTCGTGAGTAACGATCTCTTCCCGCAGGTAAAGCGCGTGCTCCTTGTCTTCCATGTTGACTTTCTTGCCGCCTGCGAAAATCTCATGACGTCCATGCTCTTCGTACCACTTGGTCAGGGTAGAAGTCATGTGCATCTTCTCGATAATGTTGCGCCAACCCACGCCCGTGTTGTAAGCGCAGAAGCTGATCTCGCCTTCCTGCGTGGCATAAGGAATAATGCACTGCTCCGTCCGCCGGAAATCGTAGTTAAAGAGATCCTGGAACCACATGCCCGCGATGAACAGGAAATTCCACCGATCCTGCCGCCGCTTCATCACATCGTCAATCGTGCGATCCGGACCCACCTTGCCATAATTTCTGCCAGTAGCATTAAAGTTCTTATCGAATTTCCTAAGCAGATCCATCAGCTTAAAGTGAGTAGGCGACTGGAACGGATCGTAGTTCTTCATCAAACAAAGAGCCATCCCAAACGCAGTCCAGAATTTCGAGCGAGCCGCGTCATTCACCTTGGCAATATCCTTAGCCAGCTGATCGCCCTTAAGGAAGGCCGTAACTGGCACTGCTTCCTTAGTCTCCTTGTCGATCATCATCGCCATCCCCGTTCCGCAATTAGGATGGCATCCGCAGGAGAGTTGGCCCCAGTCATTATTCGTGTCCTGGGAGTGCAGCACATCGGCCCAGTCCGAGAACGTGCTCATGAAGCTGATTGGGAACCAATCGCGTGTAGGCTCGCCAAAACCAGTCTGATTCTTTACGTCGTGTGCCAGATGCGCGAGCGTGTAACGCTGCGCCTGACGGCGCTCATCGGTAATCGCCTCATCGCGGCCAGTGAACGACACAGGCTGAAAGCTGAGGAAACCAATCTTCTTAGGATTATCCAGCGCGAACTGAATGATGCGTCCAACCTGTTCGTTGTTAATCCCATTAACAATAGTGACGACCGGTACAATTTCGCAGCCAGCTCGATGCAGGTTGTCGATTGCTTTCAGTTTTACGTCGAAGAGGTTGCCTACGGCACGGTGATCGTTGGCTGCGTTTCCTATTCCGTCGAATTGCAAATAGGCATAGCGCATTCCGGCTTCTACGGCTTGCTGTGCGAATTCAAAACTTTTTGCGAATTCGATTCCGTTGGTAGCGGCCTGCACGCTGTTGTAACCTACTTTTCTGGCGTAACGGACTGCGTCGAGGAAGTATGGCGAGAGCGTTGGCTCTCCACCAGAGAACTGTACCGACATCTGCCGGCGCGGCTTGATGGTAATCGCGTTGTCGAGGACCGTCTTGATCTCTTCCCATGTCAGCTCATGCACATACCCAACCTGATTAGCGTCCATAAAGCACGGATCGCACATCATGTTGCAACGGTTGGTCAGGTCTACGGTTAGAACGGAGCCTCGTCCATACTTCACGGTAGATGAACCGTGGTGATGCAGTTTCTCGTCGTTGTGAGCCTTGATGTCGCGGCCGGGGAAGACGTCTTCGAGATGCTTGGAGAATTCAGTGTCAATCGACATCAGGTCTTCGAAGTGGCCGTGCTTGGGGCAGTCTTTGACCATCCAAATTTTGCCGTCACGTTCGACGATCTGGGCTTTGATCTCGCCAACTTTTTCGTTCATCAGAACGTCTACAGGAAGATGGCCGTCGAGAATCTGCTGACGAATTTCGGGGACGCACTTGGGACAAAGCGAATCGGTGGAACGCGGCCAGCCTAGCGGCGGCTTCGACTTTTCCCAAGATTTGAGCAGGGGTTTATCGGACCACTTGGGAGTCGGCGACTGATTGCGAGAAATGCGGTTGAGGCGTTCAAACACTGCCCATGCGCCGGTGGCGGCGACGGTCACGGCCTTCTCTACATATTTAATCGGCTTATGCATTCTGCTCTCGCTTTCCTCCACTTGGGAGTTAAAACTGTTCCCGCAGTGATCCCGCGAACGGAATACTGCATAAAAGGCTTCTCCACGACGATAACCTGGAAGTTCGATGCGTGGAATGTCTCAGAGTGATGCTATTGAATCTGTGAGATTTAGGCACGTAGAAGGCAATGAAGGGAAGAAAAACGGGGTTAAGCGGGGAAATGGGGGATTTTTTGGAGGTAAGTTATTGAAAAGGCAGGGGCGACTTCACTTAGTTCTTCGGAACCCCAACCTGCTGGAAATCTGCTGAAGTAATCCTTGCCTATAGCCGATCTTGCTGGAATGAACGGGACTGGGCATTCCTCTGCAATTCGAACCCTCCTGGAAACAATGTGGTGCTTGCTGCTAGTCGTGAATTTGGCTAGCACTTGCCGGGCCGACGAAAGCGGCCAAGACGTTGGCTCGCCTCTTAAGCACTTGAGCCTGGAACAGCTCGGCGATATCGAGGTAACAACAACATCCAAGGAGCCTGAACAGGTTTGGCGAACTCCGGCCGCTATCTTTGTTATTACTCAAGACGATATTCGCCGGTCGGGAGCCACTAGCTTACCGGAGGTGTTGCGGTTGGCGCCTGGGGTCGAGGTGGCTCGAATCGACTCCGATCACTGGTCGATCGGCATTCGCGGGTTTGCAGCGGCCTTAGCCAGCAAGCTGCTGGTATTGATCGATGGACGCAGCGTTTATACGCCGCTGTTCGCTGGCGTCTATTGGCAAGTGCAAGCGACTCCGCTCGAGGATATTGAGCGCATTGAGGTGATCCGGGGACCTGGGGGCACTATTTGGGGAGCGAATGCCGTCGACGGCGTCATCAATATCATCACCAAGAGCGCTAAAGAAACTCATGGGTCGATTGTGTCGCTCGGCGGCGGCAACGTTGACGAGGGGACTGGGGCCGTGCGCTACGGGGGTGGGAATGACCGCGGTTTCAATTACCGTGTGTACGGCATGGGATTCGACCGCAGTCCCGAGTTTCATCCGGAAGATAACACTTTTGACGCTTGGCGAATGGGCCAGGCGGGGTTCCGCACGGACACAGAGCTGAGCGCTCGCGATACCTTCACGTTTCAAGGCGATGTCTATCGTCAGATTGCTGGCGAAACTACCACGTATGGATTGTATTCGCCTCCCTCTGAAGTTACGGTCGACGGGAACGCGGAGTTGACGGGGGGAAATCTGCTGGGCCGCTGGAAGCGAGTGCTGAACGAGCACTCCGACTTTCAGGTACAGGCTTATTTTGACCGCACCAACCATTCCGAGCCTGAATTCGAAGAGAGTCGTAATACCTTCGACGTCGACTTCCTCCACCATTTGACCCTGCCGGGGCAGCAAGATTTTCTGTGGGGATTAGGCGCGCGCGTTAGTCCGTCGAATGTTGCGCAACTGGTCCCGACGATCGACTTCTTTCCACAACACCTGACGGACCAAGTCTACAGTGGCTTCGTGCAGGATCAGATTGGCTTTTTGAACCGACGGCTTTCACTGACCCTGGGGTCGAAACTCGAACACAACAACTACACCGGTTTCGAGGTGCAACCGAGCGCGCGTCTACTGTGGGCCCCCACGCCGCGCCAATCTTTCTGGACCTCATTCACGCGGGCAGTGCGAACTCCGTCGCGTCTCGACGAGGACATTCAGCTCACGGACTTCGCGACCGCGACGCCGCTGCCCATTTATTTGCAGGTCAGTGGCAACCGCCAATTTCGCTCCGAAGTATTGCTGGGCTATGAGGCGGGGTACCGAGCCTTGATAACATCTCATTTCTATCTGGATATTGCGTTATTTCACAATAACTACAACGATATTTATAGTTTTCAGGTGGGCGCGCCATTTCTTGAAGCGTCGCCCCTGCCAGCGCATGCAATTATTCCACTGCTTACCAGTAACGGGATCAGAGGCACCACGAAAGGATTCGAAGTGGCGCCCGATTGGAAGCCGACGAGTTGGTGGGAACTGCGACCCTCCTATTCGCATCTGGAGACGCTTATGGAAAATGGGCCGGGAAGCAACGATCCCACCAGCGTCGCCGGTTATGAGGGATCTAGCCCTCGGCACCAGGCAACAATTCAGTCTTTCCTGAATCTGCCCAAGAAATTGGAGTTTGAGCAGACATATCGTTATGTCAGCGCCCTGCCTGCGCAAACGGTTAAGAGCTATAGTACAGCGGACGCGCGATTGGGTTGGCTCTTTATCAGGCAAATGGATTTGTCGGTGGTTGGCCAGAACCTGATGCAGCCGCATCACGCGGAGTTCGGAGGAGATCCCGGAGGACTGGTTGGGATCAAAAGAAGCGTCTACGCGCAAATAACCTGGAAAAGTACCGACTGAAATCCATGAAGGCGCCCTGCCGCACCGACATCCTGCGATCGATTTGGCAAAGCCGCATGTGCCGACATTGGCATCTTGTGTGCGGGCTCCCAGCGATGGCTTTCGTGTTGGTACTCATTTGTCCTTCAAGTATGCAGGGGCAGCGTTCAAAACCAACCGAATATGAGGTGAAGGCTACCTATCTCTACAACTTCAGCAGATTCGTGGAGTGGCCGGACAAGATCACACAAACTCAGAGCGACTCTTTCTCCATTTGTGTGCTGGGGCAGGATCCTTTTGGCCCGGCCCTCAATGCCATCCTTGCGGATGAAACCATCGCTGGCAAGAGCGTAGTGGCTAAGCAAATCCCCAGACCTCAAGATGCAATCAACTGTCGTGTCTTATTCATAAGCTCTTCCGAGAACACTCGATTAAAGCAGATTCTTGCGATGCTAGGGGATGCGAGTGTCCTAACCGTCAGCGATCTACCTGAATTCACGCAGCGCGGGGGCATGGTTCAGTTCATTTTGGAAGGCAGCAAAGTACGTTTCGAAGTTAACCTGGCGACCGCGGAGCACGCTGGCCTGACGCTAAGTTCCGAGTTGCTCAAAGTGGCGATCACCGTAAGAAGAAGCGCTGCACTTGGAGATTGACCGGGATGCGTAGATTTCGCGATTTCTCGATCCCCCAGAAGCTGACCTGGATGAACCTGCTGGTCAGTGGCGCCGCACTGCTGCTGGCGAGCGCTGGATTTTTTGTCTACGACTTGTATAACTTTCGAACGGGCACCGTGCGCAACCTCGGAATCCAAGCCCAGATCATCGGGTCCAACTCGATCTCCGCTTTGCTATTCGACGATCCTCACTCCGCGGAGAGCACACTGTCGGCATTGCAGGCTGCACCTCACGTGATGTTCGCCGAAATCTATACGCCGGACGGCCGCGCTTTTGCAGGGTATCGGCGAGATCGCAGTGGATCATTTCCGTCCCCGCCGCCAATTCCAACCGGACAAACGCAAGTCTACCGGTTCCAGAATGGTCAAGTCGCATTATTCAGACTGATTATCTTCCACGACAAAACGGTCGCCACGATATACATCCTGTCGGATTTGCGAGCTATGCGCGACCGCGAGAGAAACTACGTATTCATTGTCGTGACGGTGTTTCTAATATCTCTGCTCGCAGCCACGTGGATATCATCTCTTGCACGCAGGTCGATCGCCGAACCTATCGTGCGTCTCGCGGGGACAGCTCGAATTGTTTTATCGGAAAAGAATTATTCAGTTCGGGCAGCTAGGACCGGCGAGCGCAATGAAGTCTCTGTTTTGATCTCGACGTTCAATGAAATGCTGGCACAGATTCAAGAACGGGATGCAGCGCTGGGGAAAGCGCACGCTCGTTTGGAGCAACAGGTGCAAGAGCGAACAGCGCAGCTACATGCCGCGAGCGCAGATCTCGAATCTTTTTCCTATTCGGTCTCACACGATTTGCGCGCTCCCTTGCGACACATTGGCGCTTTTTCTCAGCTCCTGAGCGAGGAGTATGGCTCCAAGATGGATCCTGATGCCAAGCGTCATCTGGAGCGAATTCAAAACGGCGTAAAGAATATGGGCCGACTTATCGACGATTTGCTGAAGATGGCACAGATCGGACGCAAGGAACTAGTGTCGGAGGCTACAGATCTGAACTCCATGCTAAAAGACGTACTCACCGATATCCAAACGGAGTGTGAAGGCCGCCAGATCGATTGGCGCATTGGAGAATTATCCTCAGTAGAATGTGATGCTGGTTTGGTGAAACAGGTGTTCGCGAATCTGATTTCGAATGCCGTCAAATATACCCGCAAACGCGAAATCGCTGTCATCGAAGTCGGCCAGATCAAGAACGAGGGCGTGTCGGTGATCTTCGTTCGGGATAATGGCGCTGGCTTCGACGAACAATATGCAGGCAAGTTGTTCGGCGTGTTCCAGCGTCTCCATCGCGTCGAAGACTTTGAGGGGACCGGCGTAGGACTTTCCATCGTTCAACGTATTGTTAAAAAACACGGCGGAGACGTTTGGGCGAAAGGCAAGGTAGACAAAGGCGCGACTTTCTTTTTCGCTCTTACGGCAAAGACCCGGACCTTGTCGGTGCGATAAAAGCCGGGCGGCTGGCGCAACCTATCGCGACCAACTTACGCTTCTTGAGCCTGCGCGAACTGCCCCCCTGACATCTCTACTCCTTACTCCTTGTGGTGGCTTAAGCTGGAAGCTATTTTTGTCATCTCGGTAGATGCCTGGAAACATAGCCAAGGCATGAAGCACTTATTTTTCTATAGGATGCAATCCCCTGAACGATTTATTCCGCAAGGTGAGAAACCTTACTCCGCTGTGGTTTTGGGTTGACCACAGAGGCTCCCCATGACACACTAATCTCAGATTCATTTTGCGGGTTTGCCGCTTTAGAATCCGCAACTTCAGGCTTAACTCCCCCTCGTATTTTGTAGTCATTATTTGGTCGTCGTGTGCTCTGCGAGACGAACTTTCCCGGAGGGAACAGCTGTGCCAATCCAATTTATGAAGTTTCGTTTTATGGTGATTCTTACGCTTATGACAGTAGGGTTTGCGTCCTGGCGCTGTTACGGTCAGGCGAGCGTTCTTACTCACCACAACGACGTGGCGCGTACCGGCCAGAATTTGAATGAGATTATCCTGAATACGTCAAATGTGAATGCGGCTACATTTGGAAAACTGTTCAGCCAGAAGGTCGATGGTTCCATCGTGGGCCAGCCGCTCTATGTGCCCGGGGTTCAATTCCCAAACGGAACAATCCACAATGTGGTGTATGTTGCCACCCAGCACGACAGCGTGTTTGCATTCGATGCCGACAACCCTCTGGGCACCAACGCAAATCCGCTATGGACAGTGAATTACCCCAAGTCTATCCCTGACGACGCGGCTAACTATGGGTGCGGCACACCGAGCTATACGGAAATCGGCATCATGGGGACGCCGGTCATCGATCCCACCACGAATACTCTTTACGTGGTTTCGAAAACATTGGTGTCGGGGGACTATTTCTTTAACCTGCATGCTTTGGACATCACTTCAGGAGCGGAGAAATTTGGTGGCCCAATGCCGATCAGCGCCACGGTGCAAACCAGTGCCGGGCCAATTGTCTTTACTCCTGCTATCCAGTTGCAGCGCCCAGCGTTACTGCTGCTGAACGGAGCGGTTTACATCGGCTTCGGATCGAATGGCTGCGACGCCTACAATTATCATGGCTGGTTGTTGGCATATAGTGCTTCCACTCTGCAGCAGCTTGGCGTGTATATTACGACGCCACAGGGTTTGAAGGGTTCTCTCTGGGGCAGTGGCGGCGGACCGGCGGCAGACGACGAAGGATTCATCTACGTTTCCACCGCAAACGGTACCTTCGATTTCAGCGTGGGAGGCACCGATTTTGGAGACAGCTTTCTTAAGCTGAGCACAGTCCAAAACGGATTCATCGAGCAAGACTATTTCACACCATACAATCAAGCAATGCTGGACGACGACGATCTGGATCTGGGCTCCGGCGGCTTGATGATTCTTCCCGATCAGAGCGGTACATATCCTCATGAAGTGGTAGGCGGTGGAAAGCAGGGCACGCTCTACCTGGTGGACCGCGATGCTATGGGCGAATACAACGAAGCCGAAGACATGGTGCTGCAGGAATTCCCTGAGGTTACGCCCTCCATTAAGACGGTTCCGGCGTATTGGAATGGCAATGTGTATCTGGCCGGACAAAAAGACTACATCAAGATGTTTTCGCTGAATGACGGCGCGATGTCGATCGCGCCGGTGCAGGAAACCAGCGTGCTCTTCAACGATCGTGGCCCTTCGATTTCAATTTCCGCCAACGGATCGAGCAACGGCATTCTGTGGGCAATGCTGCATGGCACTCCTGTCTTGTACGCTTTCGACGCAACCAATATCTCCAACGAACTGTATGACAGTACGCAAGCGCCAAAGCTGCGGGATAGGATTCTGTCAACCTCACGCTTTGTGGTTCCCACGGTGGTAAACGGTAAGGTGTTCGTCGGTGGCCTCAACCAACTTTACGTCTTTGGTATCTTGCCCAGTCTCGTTATCTCCTTGGGCAACAACCAGTCCGGGGCGGCGGGAACAACTCTCCCCATTCCTCTGACCATGCAGGCAACGGACGCTTACAGCCAAACCGGAATTCCGGGTATAACCGTGACCTGTACAGATGGGGACGGGGATGGGATGTTTAGCAGTGCAACCGGGGTGACCGATAGCTCAGGTGGCTTCAGCACGAGTTATACCTTCGGGGTGAAGGCGGAAACTGTGACCATCACATGCGCAGCAATCGGCTACGTTTCAGCTATATTCACGGAAACTGCTGCCGTGGGCGCGCCAAGTGTGATCAAGGATTACTCCGGCAACCAGCAGACCGCTCCTGTGAACACTCAGTTGGCTGCGCCATTAGTAGCCTTGGTTGTGGACGCACACTCAAATCCGGTTCCGGGTGCGGTAGTAACTTTCAGCGATGGCGGAAAAGGTGGCAGCTTCTCGAACGGCACCGTGACTACGAATGCCTCCGGATATGCCTCAACTTCTTATACGACCCCTAACCAGGCTGGCGTCGTGAAAGTAACAGCAACCACAGGTAGCCTCAAACCAGCCAACTTCAGTGTCACGGTGACGGGCAGTGGAGGCGGCGGTACGCCGACTCTTTCTGCTACTTCGGGCAACAACCAGTCTGGAGTGGTGGCGACAACGCTTCCCCTTCCATTAACTGTACAGGCCAACGACGGCAGCGGCACACCCGGAGTTCCGGGCGTAACCGTGACCTGCAAGGATGGGGGTGCAGCCGGAAAGTTTAGCAGTGCATCGGGTGTGACCGATGCCTCGGGGAACGTGAGCACGAGCTATACACTACCGGCGAAAGTGAAAACTATCACCATCACCTGCACGGCAACCGGTTACGTTTCGGCTGTATTCACGGAAATGGCTGTCGTGGGGCCGGCAACTAACATCAAGGATTACTCCGGCAACAAGCAGACTGCTCCCGTGGAAACTCAATTGGCCGAACCATTGGTCGCCTTGGTTACAGACGCACACTCAAATCCGATTCAGGGAGCCGTGGTAACTTTCAGCGATGGCGGAAAGGGGGGCAGCTTCTCGAATGGCACTGCGACCACGAATGCCTCCGGATATGCCTCGACTTCGTATACGACCTCTAGCCAAGCCGGAGTCGTGGAGATAACAGCAACCACCGGTAGCCTCAAACCGGCAAACTTCATGGCCACGGTTACGGCCCAATAGCTGGTGAGTGTTGTACCCCAATCTGCGCGGCTGTATTCGAAGCAGGTCACAAACAGTTTTCGCAGTGCAGATGCTAAGCGGTTTCACCTATCCACGGCTTGCACGCCGCGCAAGTTCATCACGGCCCCTTCGTGAGAATCATATCCAACATACGGTTAGCTTTGCCTGCCGAGGGCTTTCTGCTGCTATAATCGCTGGCGATTCCATCCCCCTGGCCGGAGACGAGGCACTCATGCGACAGAGACCCGTTTTTTCAGGCTTTACTGCGATTATTTTGCTGATCACGATGGTGGCCATGCAGGACTTCGGGCCATTTCTCTCAGCGCAGACTACGATTCCTTCACCTGAAGAACTGGATCAGTTGCTGGCGCCGGTTGCGCTTTATCCTGATTCTCTGCTTTCTCAAATCACCACAGCTTCTACTAATCCTCAGGAAATTCTTGATGTTGATAATTGGCTGGCGCAAAATCCCTCTTTGACTGGCACGGCATTGACGGATGCGGCGCAGCAACAGGGATTTGATCCGGCGTTCATCGCGCTGGTCAATTTTCCGGAAGTGCTGGAGATGATGGCGCAGAATATTGATGACTATGCGGCCATCGGCGACGCATTCACGGCGGATCAGGGAGCAGTCTCGGCTTCGATTCAGCGATTGCGAGAGGAGGCGTATAACGCGGGCACGTTGCGCAGTAATCCGCAACAGCAGGTGGAAGTGCAGCAAGCTTCGGGGCAGACAATTTATGTGATTCAGCCGGCGAATCCACAGGTAGTTTATGTGCCGCAATACGATCCGACCGTGGTCTATGTCGGGCCCGGCACGGGTACGGTGGCTGCGGCATCGCTGATTAGTTTTGGAGTGGGGATCGGGATTGGGGCGTTGCTGGTCGATCATCCTTGGGGATGGGGTGGATGGGGATGGAATTGGGGAGCACGCCGCGCTTATTACAACCACGGATATTGGGGAGGATGGTCGAATCCTTATCGACCGTTGCGGCCCTGGTATCGTCCTCGACCTATTGTTTGGGCTAATCGGCCAGGGTATCGCGGCAACTGGAGGTATCGTCCAAGGGGATATCAGCCTCCTCGTCCGGGAAATCGGCCAGGACCGAATCGGCCTCCTTGGGGGCCGGGAAACCGTCCGGGAACGAGACCACCGAATCGGCCAGGTCGACCTTCGATACAGCCGGTGAAACCTGGCACGCCTAACCGTCCTAATCGGCCGCCCAATCGACCGGGGACGCCAGGCACGACGAAACCGAATCCGCCGAATCGACCAGGCAACAGGCCGGGAACTCCGAATCGACCGGGGACAAATCCACCGGCGACTACGCGGCCCGCACCAACTCGGCCGGCGCCATCTCGACCGACGACGCCGGGACAAACGAAACCAAATCAGCCGAACCGTCCGACAGTTCAGCCGGTAAAACCCGAGACTCCGAATCGTCCTGGGACAAAACCGCCGGAGACTACTCGGCCCGCGCCAACTCGGCCAAGCGGACCGGGCCAAACGAAACCTGCTCAACCGACTCGCCCCGCGGTGCAGCCGAACCGGCCCGCGGCACAGCCGAAGCCTGCGCCAAAACCCGCAACGCAGGCTCGGCCTCAACCACAAAAGCCGGCACCGAAGGCGAAGCCGGAAGCAAAACCTGAACCGCAGCCTAAGGGCTAAATGGATGCGTTAGTTATTGGCGACTATGGGCAGATTGCGTAGCTCACTCGCGAAAAGCTAAAAGAATGTTGTCATCCTGAGCGGGTGATAGCGATTCCATACATGATTGATTCTGAAGGTGATAGATAAGCTTATTGTCACTGTGCAGAAAGTGTGCAGGACACTTGTGTAAATTATAGGCAATTCAAGCTCCTCTGGGCCTCTTGGGCATGGGGAGCATACCGTTTCTCGTGGTGGTGTGAGACTCGCAGGAAGGCCTCCGTAAAGGCCGCGCGTCTGGCGCGCGTTCATCGAAGCGGAGAGCCTTTTACGGGCGTTGTAGCGGGAGTGGTTCGGCGCTCGGCGGTTTTGCTGAGAGAAGGTGACGTGACCGGCCGTTTTTGTACCAGGTGGAATGAGAGAGAATCCACTTGGAGGAAAAGCGGGTCATGCCCATCCAGAGGTACAAACCAGAGCAGATCGTGACGATGCTGCGGCAGATTGAAGTTGGCATCGCGAACGGAAAAACCACCCCCCAAGCCTGCAAAGAAGCCGGCATCACGGTGCAGACGTTCTATCGCTGGCGCAAGGAATACGGTGGTCTGAAGATGGACCAGGCAAAGCGGCTGAAGGAACTGGAAAAAGAAAACGGCAAGTTGAAGCGGCTGGTGGCGGAGCTGTCGTTGGACAAGCAGATCCTGAAGGATATTGCGGAGGGAAACTTCTAAGCCCAGAGCGACGTCGGTGCGCCGTGGAGCATGTCCGCGCGGAGTATGAAGTGAGTGAGCGGCGGGCGTGCCGCGTGGGACGCCGTTCAATCTGCTTGACGCCACTCTGCTACTAGTCCAGAAGTACAGAGGTGTCCTCGACTTCGGGATGGATGTTGACGCGCATGAATGGTGGGTCGGTCCCATCAAAAAGCCGTGGACAGACTGAACGTTCCCCAGTTTTTTCCGATTATGGTGTAGCGAGGGGTTTGTAGATAAGACCGATGACTATGCCGACGATCGTCCACTGGACGAAGTAAGCCACAGCCTGTTCCAGAGCGAGTTTCAGCCCGATGTTTAGATTCACGTAGTTGTGCAGCACAAAGGCGCAAACCACGAAAATGCCAACGAGGACGCCCAGGCGCGCACCTTCCATAGCGCCCGATCCGCCGTGAGGTAGCATTGCGAAAATCATTGCGACAATTAGGATCGCTATCAAAGTTGCGACCATTCCAATTGGCATAATAGTCATCATTTCTTCTTTCGATCGGAATACGGTCGGGTACTTGTGGGCTTCAGTGATAAGAGCTGGCACCAGCCAAAACAATAGAAACCCAAAGGCAAAATACACGACCGTGCCACCAAGCGTTGCCAGCCCTAGACTTAAATAGTTCATTTGCTCTCCTTTCTTAATTGCGGATCAAAATCACAGTTGGTTCGGCGGGACTGGTTCGCCCAAACTTGGTTCGCCCAAAACAATGATGATTTTGGTAGGGCAGAATTATACAAGTTTCGATTCGAATGGAGAAAACGGTTCGCTCAAGCTTTCGGCACTATGCGCTGGGCAAGATGGGCAAGGTAGAAATCGAATCACAGTGGACGGCTCAGAAGCGGGAGTGGGCTGGAGTTTTCTCGACAGTGAAGATGCACTCGCCGCAGAAAGGCCCCGCTCAAGCAGAGCTTGAACGGGCCACCCTCGGGATTGGAGATGGGAGTTAGATTTAGATTGGGCCACCCGCCGCTGCGATTCCCGCGACGCAATTCATGGTTGCGTCGCAGGCTTCGCTTTGAAGATGCCATTGAAGCTTTCGCGGTACTGAAGAAAGACCAATACCCACAGTACAGAGGCCACCAGGGCCGGAGGAATGGTCGCCGGCGAAAGCGTCAGGTGAAACGCAAGGATGTTATAGAGCTCCGCCGCCAACACTGTCAGCGCAAGTGGCACGAAGTAGCCGGAGAGCAACAGCAGTCCGCCAAGAACCTGCAGCGCGAAGAAGAACGCGGCAAAGTGCGATGCGCTGACGGCAACGAAGAACTGCATTGCCAGTGGATTCGCCGGTGGCGGCTGGTGGATGAAGTTGAGAAATCCATTCAGCCCAAAGATCGTAAAGATCAGCCCCAGCAGATAGCGAGCAACAATTGAAGTAATTTTCATGTGTGTCCTCTCTTAATGTGTCGTCTCTTAAAAGGTCTGCGCGTGCGTCTGCACGGCCTGAAGATGCGGTGCGATAAAAGCGTTCCGGTCCTGCCCCTGGTTCAGCACAGCGGTCCCCCCTGCGGTGAGGAAGGTCGCGTCCGTCACGCCAAGAAAACCAAATACGGATCGCAGATACGGCTCCACGAAATTGAACGAGGCCATCTGCGTCTGGGCGTCGTAGATCCCGCCGGTTGCGATGATGAAGGTCGCCTTCTTGCCGACAATCAGGCCCTTCGGCCCTTGCTCCCCGTAGGAAAAGGTCCTGCCGACCCGCGCAATCTGGTCGATCCACAGCTTGAGCACGGACGGCACACCAAAGTTATGCATCGGTACTCCGATGACGTACTCATCGGCTTGCTCCAATTCGGCGAGCAGCGAGTCGGAGAGCGAAAGCAATTCCTTCTGCTGCGGAGTGCGGGCCTGTTCCGGCGTGTAGGCGGCACCGACCCATTCGGCATTGACTGGCGGCATTGTTGTTGCGTTGAGATCGCGGTCTATGACCTTTCCATCTGGGTGCGAAGCCTTCCATTGGGTGACGAATGCAGCGGTCAGCTCGCGGGAGACTGACCGACCGTAGAGTGGGCTGGAATCGATATGTAGCAGCGTTGACATTGAGAATTCCTCCTACACAACAATTGATGAGTAATCAACATATGTCGATTCATAAAATAAACAAGTGTCGTTTAGGCTGCCCGGAGTATCCTTAATAGTAGGAATGGCCCAGCTTCTTCAACCCGAGACCGGAACGCCTGAGACCGGAACGACCGATCCGCGCATTCTGCGCAGCCGGCGTATGCTCATGGATGCACTAATCAAGTTGTTGAGTAAAAAGGAGTTCGATGATATTTCTGTGCAGGAGATCGCTGACGAAGCCACGCTAAACCGGGCCACCTTTTACCTGCACTATCCGGACAAGAACGCGCTGCTGCAGGCCATGACTGAATCTCGCTTCCGCGACCTGATGAAGCGCCGCGCCATCACCTTTACCGACTGCAATGGAGCACTGCGCGCGATTGCGCTCGGCGTCTGCGACTATCTTGCTGAAACCACAGGCTGTCCCAGTCAGTTGTCTCGGATGCCGCTCCAAAGCTCCATCATCCCGGTCGTCGAGGATATGTTCAAGGAAGGGCTTGCCCTTCATGGGATTGCACCCGATGCCGATGCGGGACTGCTCGCGACCACTGCGGCCTGGGCCGTTTTTGGAGCCGCGCGCCGCTGGTTTCAGACTCTGGACCGTGTCCCCGCCGAGGAGATGGCAGCCCGGATTGAAACCATGGTGGGGCCGGTTCTTTTCGGCGCCTCGGCCCCCTCTCAATAGCTCGCCTCTCAATAGCTGAAGAGTGGCAACAACCGGTAATCACGCCGCAAGGCACGATGTGTCGCCTCGCACCATTGCGGTGCTTTCAACGTTTCCGCCAAATCCGAATCAACTATTCCTCGCTGGGAGTTTGTTAATTACTGCCGCCCCTGCCCAGTCGGGCCGAGCGTTAACCGTACGTTAGGTCGGTGCTCTGTCCGACTTCGATGATGTAGCCGTCAGGATCGCGGATGTAGCAGCGTATCTCGCCGTACTTGGGGATGGGCTTTGTGATGAACTCGGCTCCTCGACTTTTCCATAATTCGTAGCACGCTTGAATATCCGCGACGCGGAAATTCATGAAGCTGTTGATGTGATTCGGGTCGGGGACGCTGAGCGTTACCGTCGGCTTGTCGGGGGTCGGCCCGCCGCCAACGTTGAGAATCATCCAGATATTCGCAAGCAGAAGGTACGCAGGCGCGTTACCGTCACCCAGGGTCAGAATGCGAGCGCCGAAGACCTTCTCGTAGTAGCGAGCCGATCGCTCGATGTCGGCGACGGTGAGAAATTGCGCGATGCTGATCCCCTCGCGCGGGGGCATCTCATAGCTGTTTTGGTCGATTTGTACGCTGCTCATTGATGGCTCCTATCTTGATAAACGGTGCTTATCTGCTGATTCTGGTTTCGTATTCTACCTGCCGCCGATTAAGCCTGACGAGGAAAGGAAAAACAATTGGACGAAGGTATTGGGGAACATCCTGTCTGTCCGCAGTTTTTCGTTTTGGCCACTCGATGGGCCAGCCCCCTCTTAAGCGACTCGCTTCTTACTTGCGTTGAGTGCCGGTAGAAGAAGTTTCAGAAGCGCTTCGTCAGAGAACGGGTTCTGACCTGAGATCAGCTCGCGATCTTGAAGGACGTAGCTCGACCATGGAGCCAGCACACTTACGTCGCCGCCCGCCGTACGCAAGGCGAAGTCCGGGTAGAAGAGAACCTTGCCACCAATCTCAAGCGGCTCCCGCTGTTGCTCTTCCGCTGTCGAAAAGATGGTCATCTTATATCCAGAATAGATCCAACCCTGCGCCTTTGCGTGCGCTGCAGCGGCATCGCCCGCACTCAGCGCGGCGACCACCTCCTTCGAATTCGGAAGAGCCGAGAGCAGTGAAATCGGGCCATGGCAGAGCACCGCCGTCGGCTTGGATGTTTGATGAAAGTGTCTCATCACGGTGCCAGCGTCGGGATCATCGAGAAGATCGATCATCGGGCCATGGCCGCCGGGGACGAAAACAGCGTCATATTGATCCAGGCCCGATGCGATGACATCCACGATGCGGTTTGGATCTCTGAGCCCAGCCAGGCCGTCGCGGAATAACATATAGTCCTGAAGTCTGGCCGCGTCCCCGCCGAAGAAATCGGCGACCTCTGAATGCACATCCACTTGGGGCGCGTTGCCTTTGGGGTTGGCGAAAGTGATTTCGTAGCCCTCCTTCATCAGGGCGCGAACCGGAACCGTCAGTTCGTTGAGATAGTAGCCTGCGCCGCTATAGACCTTGCCATCTTTCAATGGCAACCCGCGACCGCTCGAGACTAGTACCAGGACTTTTCCTTTTGTTGTCATAATTGTTCTCCTTTTTGAAATCGAATCTGTTCTCCGGACATAGGGAACTAAAACACGGTTTCCAGCAAACTAATTAAATAAAACCTGCATGATGTCCCGAACGGGCACCGGCTCCCGGCCAGTCTCGGCCCGCATCAAGCGGCATAACTCAGCGAATGCTTGCATTCCTTGCGGGTTACATGTCTGCGCCCCGAGCGCGATGAACGCCGACAGAGACCTCACAACGCCTCTCCCGCCATATATTGCGATTCTGGCGCGAGCGTCCGCGACCTGAGCGGCGCCTCCGCTCTGCTGCGCAGCATTCGCGACACCACTAATAAAATCGGAGTAGGCGGCAGACCGCAATTCCTGGAGATGCTTGAATCTCTCTGTTCGACGCGTAAGGAATGCGCCAAGGAACGCTCCTATTGTCGCGGCAAGAAACGTGAAGACGGTTTGCGAGATGAGTTGTGCGATGCTCATTAGACGGGCCCTCTCAAGAACCAATCGTATTCTAGGAACTAAGACTGGGACAGACGGGGCGTTCACTAGTTCCCATTCATTGAAATTGGGGATCGTTCCACCGGTCCCTACCGCTTCGGTTTTTCCGTGTTCATATCTTCTGCCGTTTATGCCTGACGAGCCCTCACTTCCCGCGGAGACGCCATAAAGTTTCCCACCGTGGAAGCAATCTCGTCGGCAGCCGTGTCCAGGGCGAAATGGCCGCCGTCAACAATGTGGACCTCGGCGTTCGGAACATCTTCGCGGTAGCTCTCCGGTTCGCTCGGGTCAAACGATGTTTCGTATTTGCCCCAGATCACGAGCAGCCGTGGTTGCTTCTCGCGCATCCATTCCTGCCATTTCAGATAGGAATCGACGTTGGTTCGGTAGTCGTAGAAAAGATCGCTTTGTATCTCAGCCTGGCCGGGCCGATTCAGAAAATAAAATTCGTCGGTCCAGAGGTCGGGATCGTGGCGCTCCACGTCGGGATCGTTTCCGACGTGTCGCGCACGCGCGGCCTCGAGCGACAAGAGATTGGTGCGCAATGCGCTCTCATTGGCAACGCGATCAGCCCAGAACTCCCGGCGCGTTTTCCAATTTACTCCCAAGCCCCGGTTGTGGGCGACGGCGTCCTGCACGATCAGCGCTTCGACTCGCTCCGGATGCTTCAGTGCCATGCGAAAGCCGACGGGGCCACCGTAGTCCTGCATGTAAAGGGTATAGCGCGAGAGCCTGAGCGCCTCGGTGAAGTGGTTCATGGTCTCAGCCAAATGGTCGAAGGTGTATGCGAACTTCCTCGGGTCCGGCCAGTCACTGTGTCCGAAACCAGGATAATCAGGCGCTATCAGGTGGAAGCGATCGGAAAGCCTTGCGAAAAGCGGTTCGAACATCCGCGACGACGATGGAAGGCCGTGGAGCAGGAGAATCGTTTCCGCATTTGTCGGCCCAGCCTCCCGATAGAAGATCGACAGGCCGTCAACCTGTATTGTGCGATAAAACGTGGGATTCATCGGTGATTGTTTTCCCTTCATCATGCGCGAGGAAACATGCGCATCAGATGTAGTTTACGGCTGCGGGAATCCGAACATCAGCCACGACTGATTGGCTACCCAATGCGGGTATAGCTCCGTCATCTGATCGAACAGCTCCTGGTCTGATGTCGCGGTTTTCTGCAGCCGATCGAAGTCCTCGAGGTAACGCTTGGTGTCCTGGATCGTCGAGGGAGAGTCGGGCGCTCCGGTCTTCTTGTGACCGGCGACAACCGTCGTTGGATTTAGCGCCGCTAACCGG
>JBATZM010000095.1:0-2352 GCA_049674665.1 Terriglobales bacterium | reverse complement strand
ACCCTATGCAAATCCCTACCCGCATCGGTTTCTGGCATGCCGCAAAATGTGTCGAACAGGTGCAATGGCCGGTCAGGCACAAGTTCAGCCAGTATCTTTGCAGTACCACCTTTATAAACGCCGCATTCGGCGATTTCTCCGCGGCACCGTCGCGTCGAGTCCTGAGCGAGACAGTACAAGATGTACTTGGCATGAAGTGAAACGAGAGATCTGGGATCATGATCGCGAAGCCGTTCACTCCATTCTGAACTCAACCAGGGACTGAACATCGGCCGGTAGAGCTGAGCATCTTTGATTTCGGAGCGCGGCGGGCGGTAGTCGATCAACTGAAAGCCCATCCGATTAAAAAATCGCTGCGTAGCTCGAACCGCCTGTGGTCCGAATGGGAGAGGGCGCAATTTCATAGGAAAAATATTGCGATTAATGCCTCTGATCTTAATATTGGTCTACGACTACTTCACGGTAAGATTGCAAAGAATCTCATCAATCTGATTCTCACACACCTCTCCCACGTGTGAGCTCGGTTGCGTCGCCCATTGCCAAATTCGCCAGATGCTTGCCGGAACCACGATCAGAAAAACTACCGTGGTCGTGCTCCACAGAATTCCCGCTACCCCAAAATAGGGAGTCAAAGCAAACTTCAATACCAACGCCAATGCAGTAGCAATCGAAACCACGGCAATTTGATAGCGAAGCACGGACAACCCGTTCAGCAGAAGATTCGGTATCCGAACCAGCGCCTGAGCGACCACCCACGCAGAAATCGCCCACAGCAAACCCTTGCCAATCCCCAGGTTCGTGTGCAACCACCATTGCAACAACCGTTCACCGTAAAGTAGCAACACAATCGAACCGGCAACGCTAAGACCAACCAGCAGGGCCGATCCGCGGAACAGAGCCTTCAAAATCCATCTCCGGTCGGCTTTCTCAGCAGCATCCGCGAATGCCGGCCAAAGCGGCTGCGACATCACCACGAGTGCTCCGGCTGCGGTAATGCAAATGCGCAACGCAATCGTCATACTTGCTGAGGCTTCTGGCCCGAGCAGTCCCAGCGCCAGGACATTGTCGAGCATGAAGCAAAGGCTGCCCGTCAATGCCAGGACGAAATACAAGATGCCCTGACCGGCTACTTCCCGCATAGCTGGCCAAGACATGAACAATCCCCGGGGACGAAGTTCCGGATGCCGCAAAAAAAGGTGAATCAGACTTCCACTATTCGCCAGTACCAGACTGGCATAAACCACCGTCACATACACGCGCACATCTCTAGTTAGCAACGCCGCGCCAACCAGCCCGGCCGTGGTGAGTAGTGTCTGCACCAATTCCCACGTACTCGAGACATATCCTTTCTGGAGAGCCATCCAGACGTTGTTACCGGAATTCAGTGGCAGGTTAACCGCCAGCCCAAGCGCGGCGATAAGATACGGGCCTGACCTGCCTTGTATCTCCCCGTGGATTGAGGCCGCGAAAGCCGCCACTAACATCAGGGCCGCCAACCCGCTTCCAATGCTGAGTGCGCCCGCGATGTGACGTCGAGCTTTCTCGGCGCGGTCGAATGCGCTGGAACGCGCCACCAGGGTCACCAGGGCGGTGCCCGTCCCAATATCGACCAGACCGCTTAACCAAGCTAACGAAGCCGCTGCGCCCCAAATCCCGAACTTCGCCGGACCAAGTGCCCGCAGTAAAAGAGGCATCACCACCAATGTGCTGCCCACTTGTATTAACCGCTGAAATAAGCCGACTCCGGACGAAACGACAACTCTCCGGTTCCGTTTATGGCCCAGCATTCCCTTGACTGCCTGGCCGACGCGAGTGGGAGCCGATATTTGGCTGGTTACGAGTGTAGACATTCGAATACTTCTAATCGAAATCGAGTCCCACGTTGCAACCTCATCCGCTTCGACTGGATTTACTTTTACTGCTTCCAAAACACTAGGAAGATCCCAAACCGCGCCGCGTGCGGAAACCTGCGTGCCACTTCGGCTCGCACTTCAGGTGTCATCACCGCCCCAGGAAAATACGGCGAGTCGTTGATAACCACCAGGTTCAGATCGTCGGACTGTATCGCCTTCAGAATTTCCTCCGGCCCGGCGCCCCCATCGTCGTGCGTAACATTCTTCAGACCCGAAAGAAAATACAACTCCGGACAATCGTTCCCCGCAAACATCAATCCATTCGGACTGTGCTCCCGTAAGAAACGGGACAAGTTATCGAAGAACGCGGCTCCTTCGATTTTCAACCCACCGGTCCGTGGCCCCTGCATTGCGTCCATATGTCCGATTGTGTAAGTGACTTCATAGATGTAGCTTGGAACGAGACTATTTATCGCAAACACCAGATAAAATCCCACCA
>JBATZM010000094.1:0-14633 GCA_049674665.1 Terriglobales bacterium | reverse complement strand
GCCTAAGCTCTATTACATCGATGCCGATGAGAGCGCAATCGTGCCGACGGCGGCGCGCCATGAATCGATTTACATGTGGTCGCAGCGAAATGCGGCTGTGCTCGGTGGCGGCGCGGCGTATCCACCCGATCACCCCTTGCTACAAAAGAATGCTTTGGCAGCCTATGACGTTTCGCATGCCCGTCCGTGGGGATGGCAGGTTCCGGCCTACTGTTGGACCAAGTCCATCGGTTCTGGCGCGCTCGCCGTCCCCGCGATCGCGATGGCGCTTGGAAGATTGTCTGGCAATCGGGTCCGCGATATTGCGCTTGCGACTGTTGCGCTCTTATTTACCGCTCTCACTACTGTGCTGCTGGTTTGGGATCTTGATCACAAGGAGCGATTCCTCCGCGTGGTGTTTATGCCCCAACGCAAATCATGGCTGGCCCGGGGCGCGTTCATTTTGATCTCATACAGCACGTTGTGCGGCGTGTTCTGGTTGGCGGCGGTGGCGGGGATTTCCATCGTTACCTCGATCTTGTTGTGGCCTGTGGTGCTTGTTGGATTTTGCGCAGCTGCCTACACCGCGTTTCTCTTCGGACAATGCGAAGGACGCGACTTATGGCAAACGCCGCTGCTGCCTGCCCATTTGATCGTTCAAGCATTGCTTTGTGGATCCGCAGTACTGGCGTTGCTCCCGGATGCGCTTGGCGGTTCGGTGCAAGCGCTGTCAATCGCGGTTCCCACACTGATCATCAGTTTGATTCTGCATTTGCTCATGCTGCTCGGCGAGATTGCGATTCCTCACACCACAGACAATGCACGCTATGGGGCCAGACTGATGACCCACGGACCATTCGCGCGCGCATTCTGGGGCGGGGCGGTGGCTCTGGGCGGAGCTGTGCCGCTGCTTCTTTTGTTGCTTGGACATTTCATGTTCGCAACGCCTAGTCGCGTACAAGTCGGACTGGCCAGCGTTTTGGCTCTGACTGGACTTCTGGTTTTTGAATGGTGCTTTGTGATGGCTGGGCAGAGTGTCCCAAACAGCTAGGCTTGGAAAGATATGGAGATTCAGCAATGACCGATTTCAAGCGCGACGGCAGCCACCTCGCCTCTTACCCGCCCGTCGAGAAGTGGGACGATTGGGTCGAGTACGATGCCGAAGCTTGGCCGCGCCGCGTCAAGAAACACTACCAACTTGTTCCCACGATCTGTTTCAACTGCGAATCGGCGTGCGGGCTTCTTGCCTACGTCGATAAGGAAATCGGGCGAGTTGCGAAGTTTGAAGGCAATCCGAAGCATCCCGCCAGCCGCGGACGTCTTTGCGCGAAAGGTCCGGCCACGATCACGCAGATTCATGATCCCGATCGCATCCTTTATCCGATGAAACGCTCGGGACCGCGAGGCGGTGGAAAGTGGACGCGCACTTCGTGGGATGAAGTGCTGGAGACTTTCGGAGCACGCATGCGAAAAGCCTTTCAGGAAAATCGTGGCGAAGAAGTGATGTACCACGTCGGTCGTCCGGGGCACGACTTCATCATGGATCGCACCTTGCAGGCGTGGGGCATTGATGGCCACAATTCGCATACGAACGTGTGTTCGTCGGCTGCGCGGCTCGGCTACATGCTCTGGCACTATGCCGACCGTCCTTCGCCCGACCACGCCAACGCGCGGTTTATTTTGCTGCTTTCGGCGCATCTGGAGTCCGGTCATTATTTCAATCCTCATGCGCAGCGCATTATCGAAGGAAAAATGGCGGGAGCCAAACTTGCCGTCATGGATCCACGGCTTTCGAATACGGCGAGCATGGCGGATTACTGGATGCCGAGCTATCCGGGCACCGAAGCGGCGGTGCTGCTGGCGATGGCGATGGTCATTCTTGGCGAAAATCGGTTTGATGCCACGTTCGTGAAGAACTGGACGAACTGGGAAGAACTTGAAGTCGATGGATTTTCCGCCAAAGGCCAAAGTTTCGAAGCGCTGATCGACGCGCTGAAGCGACACTATGCGAAATTTATGCCGGAGTTCGCGGAAAAAGAAAGTGGAGTGAAGGCGGAGATCATCGTTAAGACGGCGCGCGAGATCGCTACTGCCGGGAGCCGTTTTGCATCGCATCTGTGGCGGGGCAGTGCTTCTGGCAATCTTGGTGGATGGCAATCGGCGCGCGCTTTAATGTTGCTGCATGTGCTTACTGGGTCGGTTGGAACACCGGGCGGACACAATTTGAATGCGTGGAATAAATTTGTGCCGCGTCCTTTCAAGAATCCGCCGCCGCAGAAACGCTGGAATGAACTACTCTATCCGCAGGAGTGGCCGCTGTGTACACATGAAATGTCGCCCCTGCTTCCGCATTTTCTCAAAGAAGGACGTGGTCGCATTGAAGCTTATTTCACGCGCGTGTTCAATCCAGTGTGGACTTATCCAGATGGATTTTCATGGATCGAGATGTTGCGTGATGAAGAAAAAGTTGGTTTGCACGCCGCATTAACTCCAACCTGGAGCGAGACTGCTTGGTTTGCGGATTATGTTTTGCCCATGGGCTTCAGTTCAGAGCGTCACGACCTGATGAGCCAGGAGTCGTATGCAGGGAAGTGGATCGGCTTTCGTCAACCCGTACTGCGCGTTTTACAGGAAAGAGAAGGGAAAAAATTCGATTACACCTATCAGGCGAATCCGGGAGAAGTTTGGGAAGAGGATGAATTCTGGATCAACCTCTCGTGGGCGATCGATCCCGATGGTTCGATGGGGATTCGGCAGTGGTTCGAATCTCCGTATCGTCCGGGAGAGAAGCTTACGGTCGACGAATATTACGGTTGGATCTTTGAAAACTCAGTTCCGGGATTGCCCGAAACCGCCGCCAAAGAAGGCTTGAAGCCGCTGGAATACATGCGCAAATACGGCGCATACGAAGTGACCACTGACGTCTACAAACTGAATGAAAAGCCGGTGGCACCTGCCGATCTTTCCGGATCGAAAGTCGAAGCGAATGGTGTGGTCACGAAAGATGGCAAAGCGGTTGGTGTGATGGTCGATGGCGAAGCGGTGATTGGTTACAACACGCCGTCGCGGAAGCTTGAATTGTTTTCGAAAACTATGGCGGATTGGAAGTGGCCTGAATTTGCGCTTCCGGAATACTATCGCAGCCACATTCACAGATCAGCGCAAGCGGCGTCAATGGGAAAAACCGCCAAAGATGTCAATTCAGATTTCGATCCTCGTTATATGCCGCTCGTGGAATGGCCAAAGGACTCGAATGGCGAGGTGTACACGCTACTGCCGATTTTCCGATTGCCACATCTTATTCACACACGATCGGGCAACTCTAAATTTCTTTATGAGATCGCGCACAAGAATCCGCTATGGGTGAATCCGGTGGATGCCCACAAGCTGGGCGATATTCGTACCGGCGACTTGATCAAGGTTCATACCGAAATTGGTTTTTTCGTGTTGCATGCGTGGATTACTGAGGGATTGGCACCGGGCGTGGTTGCCTGCTCACACCATATGGGACGCTGGCGCACTAATAAAGAGGATCAACTGGAACGGATGTCGAGCGCATGGGTTGATCTGAAAGAAGTTGGCAAAGGACAATGGAAGATGCGCCAGACCACGGGAGTGGAGCCTTACGAATCAACCGATCCCGATACGAAACGAGTGTGGTGGAGCGATGCCGGTGTGCATCAAAATATTACGTTCCCGGTACATCCCGATCCAATCACAGGCATGCACTGCTGGCATCAGATGGTGCGGGTGGAGCGGGCCGGCACTGACGATCGCTATGGGGACATCTTTGTCGATACGAATCTTTCGTTTGCGGTCTATCAACGGTGGAAGGCGCTTACTCGTCCTGCCCCCGGACCTGGTGGACTCCGCCGTCCCCTATGGATACCACGGGTGGTGCGTCCTGAGGAAGCGGCGTTCTACATGAAGAAAACGTAAGCGCGCGTCTTGACGTTGTAAAATAGCAAGATGCCGTTACAGCAGGGAAATCCAAACTTCAGCAAGAAGCGCACTCCACCTCCAGACGAGACTTTTGAAGAAGCGGCCTATCTGAAGGCGCTTGGAGAGAAGCAAAAAATTGTGAGCCTGAAACTCGCCGATGGCGAAGTGGTGCGCGGCTGGATTGAGTATTACGACAAGAACATGGTGCGCGTGACCCGCGAGGATGGTCCAAATCTATTCATCTTCAAGCATGAGATTGTATATATCGCGGAAGATGGGAAGAAGAAGTAGTTTGAATCAGTTCTCAGTACCTGACATCCAATCCTGAAAATGAAAGCCTGGAAGTCTCGCATGACATCCAATCAATCCCATCTTTCTTTGGACCTGATTCCTCCGATGCAGGCGATGGCTCGCGAAGCGGGTAGCCTGCTGATGGAATATTTTCGGCAGCGGGTGAAGATTGAATATAAGGGCGACGTGGATCTGGTTACGGTGGCCGATCGAAGATCGGAAGCGCTGATTCTGGAGCGGATTCGCCAGCAGTTTCCGACTCATGATGTGATGGGTGAAGAGGGGACGCGCATCGAAACCGGCAGCGAATACAAGTGGTATGTCGATCCGCTCGACGGCACCACGAATTTTGCGCACGGCTATCCGGTATTTTGCGTTTCGCTCGCGGTGGAGCGTCTGGGACAACGGATTGCAGGAGTGATTTATGATCCGACGCGGGACGAGATGTTCGTTGCCGAATTTGGCAGTGGCGCGCGGCTGAACGACAATGCGATCCATGTGTCGACTACGGCGAATCTGGGAGAGTGTCTAATAGCCACGGGTTTCCCTAGCCAAAAGCGGCATAAGAATCCGAATATTTATTTTTATCACCAGCTCACATTGCGCACGCACGGGGTCAGGCGGGCGGGATCGGCTGCGCTTGATCTGTGCAATGTGGCATCAGGCCGATTTGACGGCTTCTGGGAGTTCAATCTCAATCCGTGGGACACAGCGGCGGGCGTGCTGATTGTTCAGGAGGCCGGTGGGAAGGTCACGGACTTTTCGGGCGGGGAATTCCAGATCGCCAGTCGCGAGACGGTGGCAACGAATGGATTGGTGCATGACGCACTCCTGCACGAGTTTCGGGAGATCTTTGCTGGCCGGGGATTAGAAGAGTTGCCCAGTCCGGTCACCTACGCGAAGAATCGAAGCTTCTAACGACCGAAGACTCTAAGCGGTACAATTACTTACGTGATTTCGTCTCTGCTTGAACGCAAGATCGAAAAGCGTCCCGACAAGGTGCGTCTGTTGGGGCGCATTCTGTTTCTTACCGAAGACCCGGAGTTGATCAAGAAACAGTTAGCTGGTTGGGATCTGCCATGGGACACGAAAAATCCAGCCAATAATCCTAAACTTCGCGACGACATTTCTACCGACGAGATTACTCCTGCACACTACTGCTTCTACTTCGATAGGACACTCGGCGAGATTCCGTATGTTGGTTTGCGATGTGGCGACACGTTGCCGATTGGGCGCAACGATGTGAAGAAAGGCGGCTTCGTATGCTCGGTCAGCGGCAAGCGTCGCGGCAAGGGATCGAGTCGCGAGCAGTCGCCTTATGCGGAGATGTGCGCCGGGATTCAGTTTGCGATTGGGGAAAATATTGAGCGCATCTACAAGCAGAACTGCCAGAATCTCGGGCTTCTGACTTCGACCAATTTTTCTTTGATCGACCGGATTCGCGCTGGAGACGAAATTGCGCTCAGTGAATTCACCGCTGGGGAAGATGAGATCACGAAGCAGGTGATCGAGTATGGCGGATTATTTCCGTTCAATGTGGCGCGCATGCAGGGGAAGGTTCTTCTGCCTCCGATCAAGGCGTTCACTTATCTGGGATTAACGGGAAATGTGCATCGGTATTCGACCCCTCCCATGACCATCGCCGAGAAGATCTTCGCCCGGCACATGGTCACTCCCGAGGGCGCGGTTGGCATTGCAGCGGTCAAGCCGGGCGACACCGGATTCACTCGCGTCGATTTGCGATTTAGTCATGAATACGTCACGCCGATGGCTTCTATTTTCTATGAGCAATACGTTGGAAAAGATGTCCCGGTGAACGATGCTTCGAGCATCCGCTTCTTCCGTGACCATCTCACCTTTCTCGATGAAGTCATCTCCGAAGAAAAGAAAAAAATGGGGCTGCTTGACCTGGCTACGCAACTCAAGCTGAAGCAGGAAGATTTCGCCAAGCAGCAGGGAATCAAACTGCACGGCGAACTCATCGACCGCAAAGGCTCGGAAGGTATTTGCCACTCGGTGATGCTGGAGACTTACGCGCTGCCGGGGCAGGTGAACGTTGGCTCCGATTCTCACACGCCGCACGTTGGCGCTATCGGTTGCATTGCTTTCGGCATTGGGACGACCGACGTATTCAATTCCTGGATTACGAAAGATGTTCGCGTCAAGGTGCCGGAGTCGGTCAAGATTGTCATTCGGGGTAAGCGACATCCAAATGTTACGGCGAAGGATTTTATCCTGAAAATTCTTTCACTCGATTACGTACGCAGTGGCAAAGCGCTGGCGAAAGTTATGGAGTATGCAGGCGAAGCGGTCGAGGCGCTCTCGGTGGATGAGCGCGCAACCATGACGAACATGGCGGCTGAAATTGGGGGCTTTACGGGTATTGTTGCTCCGGATGAAAAAGTGATCGAGTTTCTGGTCGAGCGCCGGGGCATGAAGCACTCCGAAATCGAGAAGATGATTGAGGGCTTGCAGAGTGATCCGAACGCTGAATATGCCGAGGTGATCGAACTCGACGCGAATGAGATCACGCCCATGGTTGCTACTCCGGGCGATCCGGGCAACGGCAAATACGTCAGCGAACTCAACGCTCGTGTGCCGATTGAAATAGCCTATGGCGGAACTTGTACGGCGGGGAAAAACGAAGATATGGATATGTACGCGGCTGTCCTCGCGGATGCTCTGAAACAGGGAAAACGAATTTCGAAAAATGTCGACTTTTGGATACAGTTTGGCTCTCAAGAAACGCGCGAGTACTCGAAACGCCGAGGCTATCTTGAAATCTTCGAGAAAGCTGGCGCACACGTGATCGAGCCTGGTTGCGGCGCGTGCATTAACGCGGGGCCGGGAGTATCGACGCGTCCTGATCAGGTCGTCATCAGCGCGCAGAACCGAAATTTTCCCGGACGCAGCGGGCTCGGCCAGATGTATCTGGCGTCGCCGCTAACCGTGGCAGCGAGCGCTGTGGCGGGTTACATCGTTGAGTACGAACCGAGTCAACAAGGGGAACTCACGATGGCCTAACAATCACACTTGGGCGTTTGGCTGTTATCATGCGTAGACTGCCCGGGAAGAAACTATCAATATGTCGAGATCGCTGGGTTGAGATCGCTACGCGCGCAGACATTAAGAGCGCTGCAACCTATCGACAGCACAGATAAGTATTCTGCGTCGGCATCTTCAGAATCTGAGCTGACCTACCGCAGCGGCTAAAAACTGTCATTTTTTAAACGTATACTGTTCGGGTGTACACTGTACGCTAGAGTACATTTTAAATGTACACTGCCGATTAATTTGCGCCAGAGCATCCCGCCGGTCTGGCGCTCTCGATTCTTCCTATCAACCCAGCACGCAGCAAAGCGGCGCTTTGCGGAATCGCGAACTAGATCATGAAAATCCTGCTTTATAACCCTGACAACGGGGTAACGCGCAATTTCATGCCACATCTTTGGATGTTTCTCTTGCAGGCGCTCACTCCGGTTGGCCATGAAGTTTTGCTGGTTGATGGCAATGCGCAGCGGATGGACGAAGCGGGGATCGCGCAGTTTGTGCGCGACAACAATATTGGATTGGTTGGCATCGGTGCGATGACCAGAATGGTTGCCAAGGCGTATCGCATGGCGGATGCGGTTCGTGCCACGGGAGTTCCTGTGGTGATGGGCGGCCCTCACGTTACGGAGATGGCTGACGAGGCGCTCGGTCGAGATGGAGGTCCACGCCACGCCGACGCGGTTGCATTAGGCGAGGCTGATGCAACTTGGCCGCTGATTGTTAATGATGCCGCCCGTGGTGAACTCAAAGATATTTATGCGCCAGTGGATGCTTTTGGCAAGGAGAGCAAGCCGTCGCTGAAGGAATACCCGGTGATTCCGTGGCAGTCGATCGATCTTAAGCAGTTCAATCTGGTGCCGAAGGCTGTGACCTCCACGCTCCAGAAAATCGGCGAAGGCTGGGGATCATTTCGCATTATTCCCGTCGAATCTGGCCGAGGCTGCCCATACGGCTGCGAATTCTGCACTGTGACCGGATTTTTTGGAGACTCGATTCGTTTCCGCACCAATGAGAGTGTGGTGAATGAACTTCTCTTGCTGAAGGCTCGCGCTCGTAAAGAAAAAGGCCAAATCGCCGTGTTCTTCATCGACGATAATTTTGCCATCAACATCAAGCGTACGAAGTCGTTATTGCGCGATATAATCGCCGCCAAAGCACAGGTACATTGGGTGGCGCAGATTAGCGCCAATTTGTTGCGCGACGAAGAGTTGGTGGACCTGATTGCGGCCTCCGGAGGCAAGTGGGTTTTTATCGGCATGGAGTCGATTGATCCAGCGAATCTGAAAGACGTGAATAAAGGATTCAATAAGCCGGGTGAATACGCGGCGGTGCTGGAGCGACTGGCGCAACGCAATGTGTACGCCATCACGTCATTTATTTTTGGTATGGACAATGACACAGTCGGAGCTGCCGAGCGGACTCTTGAACAAGTTCGGACATGGCCTCCGGGTCTGCCGATCTTTGGCTTGCTTACTCCTTTGCCCGCAACTCCGCTCTACAAGCGGCTAGAGAAAGCCGGACGTCTGACACGGCCCAAGCACTGGCAGGAGTTCATTCCATTTGCGATGGCCCACACGCCGTTGAAGATGACCATTGATGAAGCTCACGCTGAAGTGAATTACGGCTGGAAACAGGCCTATAGTCCAGAGGCGCTGGCGCATGCTGTCGAGTCGCTGAACGATCAGCCTTTGGGTTATCGCATCAACATTTTCATCGCGCGTCTTTGTTTCCGTGGTATCTATTTCCCCATGATGGGAAAAATGGCGTGGGTTAGGGTGATTGCGCAGAATCGGCGAACGATCTTTAAGCTGATAAGGGAGGGGTTCAAGGCCGGTGCCTGGCAAGGTGCTCCCGCGCGAATCCCTGCCATCCCCGTGCCGCAAGTGGAAGCGAGCGAAATATCCGTACAGGTAGCGGAGGGATAAATGGAAGCTTGCGAATGACCACGTTCCCGCTCAATTGAAAGTCGCTTATGCGCTTTTCGACCTTGGAAAGCTGCCGCTAAGTGATTGCTGCCTGTACCGACTACGGCGTTCTTGCTAGAATCATAGGTTCAATTACCCTCCCTACGCCGAGGAGCATACGATTCTATGGCCTACGTAATTGCCGAGCCCTGCATCGGTACCAAAGACACTGCCTGTGTTGACGCCTGTCCGGTGGATTGCATTCATCCCAAAAAGGATTCTGACAAGTACCCGAACGAAGAGATGCTATATATCGATCCCGTAGAATGTATCGACTGCGGTGCTTGCGTCCCCGTCTGCCCCGTTTCTGCCATCTTCGCGCTCGATGACCTGCCGGAAAAGTGGAAAGCATACACCGAGCGGAATGCGAAGTACTTCGGGCGGTGAGACAGCTATCAGCCTTCAGTTCACAGCCATCAGCAAAAGCGGTTCCGTACTGGGAGCCTTTGGTTCTCACTCAAGCTGACGGCTGATAGCTCCATCCATTACAATCGTTGCTTAACTGTTGATCTTCCATGGCGCTGAAGGAGTCGGAGGCGATCGTTCTGCGCACGTATCCACTGCGCGAGTCCGACCTGCTGGTTACGCTCTTTACGCGCGCGGAGGGCAAGGTAAAAGGTGTGGCGCGCGCGGCCATGAAATCGAGACGCCGCTTCGGTGGTGCGCTTGAGCCGCTCACGTATGTGCGGGCGTTTTACGACGATCGCGAGCGGCAGGAACTCGCGCGGCTTGATTCCTGCGAAGTGATCGAATCGCCACTGGCTACTGAGGTCAGTTATCCTCGGGCGACGGCGTTAGCGCATGTCGCTGAGTTGCTCGACGAGTTGATGCCTGACCGCGAGGCGAGCGATGCGGTCTTTCGGTTGAGTCTGGCAGTTTTGCAGGAGCTGCGCGGTCCGGTGTTGTGGATGCCGCTGACCTACTTCGAGCTGTGGATGACGCGGCTCATGGGATTTCTGCCGGAGTTTTCCGAGTGCCTTGTTTGCGGGCGCGCTCTGGATGGCAACCGGGCGTTCTATCATGCGCTTGCCGATGGCTTGGTGTGCGTCGATGACAAGCGGATAGCTTCGTCAGAACTGTCGTCCGAATCGAGAAAGATTGCGGCGCAAATGCTGCGGTCGCGTGTTTCGGAGTTTTCTGCGATTGATTGGCCGAAAGCTGTGGGAGCGGACCTGCGCAAGTTTCTTCTTCAGATTTTAGAGCGGCACATCGAGAAGAAATTAGTGACAGCGGGAATGCTGGAGAAGATCGGCAGTTAGGTCGGATTTATTTTGTGAAGCCATCCAAACCCAATTCGCTGACCTTCCAGCAGCTTATCCTCAAGCTGCAAGCCTTCTATGCTGATCGTGGAGCGGTCATCCAGCAGCCCTATGACGTCGAAGTCGGCGCTGGAACCATGGCTCCCGAGACATTCTTGCGTGTGCTCGGGCTGAATCCTTATAAGGTGGCTTATGTGCAGCCTTCGCGGCGTCCGGCTGACGGGCGTTACGGGGAGAATCCCAATCGGTTGTTCAAGCACTTACAGTTACAGGTAATTCTGAAGCCGCCGCCAGAGAACGTGCAGGAACTTTACCTTGAATCGCTCGCCGCGATCGGTATTGATCTGCGCCAGCACGACATCAAGTTCGAGGAAGATAACTGGGAGTCGCCGACGCTTGGCGCGTGGGGCATCGGGTGGCAGGTGATGCTCGATGGCCTCGAGGTCACGCAGTTTACGTACTTCCAGCAGTGTGGCGGCGTGGACCTCGATCCGATTTCCGCCGAACTTACGTACGGTTTAGAGCGGCTGTGTGCATTCCTCCAGGATGTGGATTCGATTTACGAAATCGTGTGGGCGCGCGATCCGGAGACGGGCAGGGAAGTGAAGTATGGAGACGTGCGCTTAGCCGATGAACAGCAGTTCTCGGTCTACAACTTTGAAATGGCGGATGTTGAGAAAACGTGGAAACATTTCGAACTATGCGAGGCCGAATGCAAAGTATTGCTCGATCGCTACTCTGCTCTAAGTAAAGACAAGACGGAAGGTGATGGCATCGCGCGCGAAAAGTCACGCTTTCCCCTGCTGAGCGCTTACGATCTGTGTCTGAAATGTTCGCACTACTTCAACATTCTCGATGCCCGAGGCGCGATCTCGGTGACCGAACGCGTCGGTGTGATTGCGCGGGTGCGGGCGCTGGCCGTAGGCATTGCCAAAGCCTGTATGGATCAGCAGTTCTCGACTGAAAAAAAAAGAGAGAAGAGTGATCCGGTTTCAAAGCAAGTGGCAAAGGAGAAGAGTGGCAAGCTTGCTCCGGTCGGATGATCTCCGCGCCGATCAAAGAATCGCGTGTGACATCCTCACATTTACTTTGCTTTAATTCTGAAACCATAGACTGAACTGCCCGATGCCAGACTTTTTACTCGAAATCGGATGCGAAGAAATTCCGGCGAGGATGATTGACGCCGCCTCTCGCGAGTTGCGCGAACGCTTGCACGCACTGTTGCAGCGCGAGCGCCTCGAACCAGCCGGAGCGATTTCGCATTTCGACACGCCGCGCCGTCTGGCAGTTCTCGCTTTCGGCATTCCCAAGTCGCAGCCGGACATTACCGAGCAAGTGAGCGGCCCGTCGACACAAGTCGCATATAAGGATGGGCAGCCGACTCCAGCCGCGCATGCGTTTGCCAAGAAAGTCGGCGTGGATGTCGGCAAGCTGGAGAAAGTCAGTACTCCTAAGGGTGAATACCTCGCGGCCACGGTTACCCGAAAAGGACGGACCGCTGCCGAAATTCTCGCTGAGACTCTTCCTAAAGAAATATCCACGCTCTACTGGCCCAAGAATATGTATTGGCGCAAGCGCGGGGAAGTTTTCGTGCGTCCGGTGCGCTGGCTCGTGGCAATGCTCGATGAGCAGGTCGTCCCGTTGGAATTGTTCGGCCTCGCAGCCGGCAAGATTTCGCGCGGACATCGCATCATTTTTGGCGAGACCGGCAGCGGAACTGTCGCCATCTCTAAGGCTAGCGCCTACGTTGGAGCGCTTCGTAATGCGAAGGTTTTGAGCGCTCCTGAGCGCGAGCATGTGATCCGCAAAGCGCTCGACGCGGCTACTCGTACCATCCCCGGCGCACGATGGCGCGAAGATAAGCCGCTCGTCGCTACTGTCGTCAATCTGACGGAATTTCCCTCGGCCATTCTAGGAAGCTTCGATCCTGAATTTCTCGATCTGCCAGAAGAAGTTTTGGTCACGGTGATGCGTGACCACCAGAAATATTTCGCCATCGAAGATGCAAATGGAAACCTTCTGCCGCACTTTTTAGCAGTGCTCAACACCGCGGAAGACGCGGACGGATTAATCCGCCATGGCAACGAACGCGTTTTGCGTGCGCGCTTCAACGATGCCCGCTTCTTCTGGCAAGCGGATCAAAAGCAGACGCTCCGGCAGCGCGTCAATTTGCTCCGGAACGTCACCTTCCAGAAAGATCTTGGCAGCTACTACGACAAGACCCTGCGAGTGCAACGCATCGCCAGTTGGTTGGCCGAGACGGTAAAACAAAGCGGCATGTCGATTCGACCCGGTGTAGTTCACAAAGCTGCGCTGCTTGCAAAAGCCGATTTGACCACGGAACTCGTTAAAGAATTTACCGAACTACAGGGGATCGTCGGCGGCCTTTACGCGCGCGTGCAAGAGCTGGATGAAGACATGAAGCCTGACGTGCAGCTGGAAATTTCGCGGGCCATCTACGATCATTACAATCCCGAATCAATGGAAGATGCTGCACCTGCGACGGTCGAGGGAGCAGTTCTCTCGATCGCCGATAAGGCCGACTCCATTGCCGGAATGTTTGCTCTCGGTCTTGTCCCCAGTGGATCGAAGGATCCATTTGCGCTGCGCCGCCAGGCGAACGGCATTGTGAAGACGATTGCCGAGCATAAATTGCCATTGCGTCTCTCGGAGGTTATGGCTGATGCGCGTGTTCGTTATCGTGGCTCGGAGGCCGAGAAGAAGTTCTCGAACGCCGCCAATGCAGAATCTGTACGCAGCTTCTTCCGCGAGCGCCTCGAATTCTATCTAAAAGATGCGCGCGGCTATGCGTATGACGTCGTAAGCGCCGTGCTCGCCGTCGATTCCGACGATGTCGTGGATGCCTCTGTTCGTGCTGAGGCAGTGAGCAAAGTGCGTGGGTCGGCTGACTTCGAATCGATCTCCAGCGCCTTCAAGCGTATGAAGAATATTCTGCGGCAGGCTTCTGAAAAGATGAAAGTTATTGCGCTACGCGTCGATTCCACTGTTCTGCAGGAAGAATCCGAAAAGGAACTGGCTGCGTTGATTCCACAGACTGTGGCGGCGGTCGAGAAACTGAGCGAGGCTCGCGACTATGAAGCAGCGCTACTCGAAATTGCGAAGCTGCGCCCGGCGATCGACAAATTTTTCGACAAGGTCATGGTCATGGTTGAAGATGCCAATCTCCGCGCCAATCGCCTAGCTCTCTTGCAGACCGTGGTAAAGGAATTCTCCACGATAGCGGATTTCTCCGAGATCGTGACCGAAGGCAAGGAATCCAAGAAATAGCTAGTCTTACTCACTCTTCCCTTACTGCACTCGCTGTAGCCGGTTGATCAGCTTCTGCGCCAAATTCTCTTCCGACTCTGACCATAGCAACCGCCCAGTTGCTCCTGCATTCTTTTCTACCTTAGCGGTAAACTCCACGAGCTTCTGGACGTTGCTACGCACGTTGCGCTCCGCCTCAGAAGTGAACGCGACTTCTTCGTGCAAGAAGGATGTGTCCAACCCGAAATCAATTTGAATATGCCCAGTCTCTTCCGCGGCGCGTTCTTCAAATTCCGTTCCGTGCGCAACCAGACGCACCAGGGAAGGCTCCAAGACCCATTTTTCCGCGCCCTCAGGAGGAGTCCACAAATCCCAATAGGTCTCGAAAACGTAAGCATAGTCGTCGTGAAGAAACTCCGCGACGTCTGCCACGGCTTCTTCCGGCGCAACCCCAGGGCGGAAGCGGCGCTCCAGAATGGTAGGCTCACTCCACGAAACTGGTTGGATCGCGGCGTAGGTCACTCCGTCCCGAGTCGCAGAAAACGGAATTTGCCGGAGCACACTGACCGTTCGCGGCAAAATCTCGGCCTCATCAAAACTGGGAAACCACAAACTCAAATAAAGCGAATCGCCCATAGACATATTCTAGATGTATTCTAAATGTAGTACGAGCATGTGGAGAGCGTTCCGTACGATGGTGAATTTTTGAGAATGCATCAGCTTACGGCGCGTTGAGTTTTGACGGGGGAAAAGTGCCCTGTTAGTATGAAGTCCGGCGGCAAGCAACCACCACACCCAGAAGTCCCCGTCGTCTAGCCTGGCCTAGGACATCGCCCTTTCACGGCGGTAACACGGGTTCAAATCCCGTCGGGGACGCCAA
>JBATZM010000093.1:0-88964 GCA_049674665.1 Terriglobales bacterium | reverse complement strand
CACTCCAGTTGATGGGCTGGGAATTTGTTTCGCCAGCGGCCGACGGGAGTGAAATGCCCTTCCCGCAATTCCTGTTGGAACGCGGTCAGCGGCTTTCTTACCGAGCCGATGCCGACTTGCTGGATGCGAGCGTAATCGAGATCGTGTCCGAGGAAATCGCCGATCTTTTTGAGCGATGGTTGCGGTTGCTCAACCAGTTCTTCATAGCGCACTTCGATGTACTTCGCTCCGAGCATTGCGCCGAATTTGCGGCCTTTGCGAACGATCCACTCCCAGTAGATGCCGGCGGCGAGCAGGCTGCGCTTCCGATCCCAGGGCAGCGGGCGGCTCCAGTGAAGTTGGTCGAGAGAGAGGGCTACATCGCGCGCGTCACGGATGACGTGAATAAATTGCGCGTCTGGAAAATCGCGGCTGATGCGCATCATGTGCGGAATGTTGGTGGGCGTCGAATCGATCCAGCGGTCCACTCCCTGCTTACGTGCTACTTCGTCCATAACAATGCGAAGAAAGTCGCTGCCGCTGTTGCATTCCGCCATCACCTTGGCTTCCAGGTCGCTTGCGTCCAGTCGGGAAGCTGCGAATGCCTTGCTCCGCAGCCACTCCCGCATCATCTTTTTCTTGTTCTGCGGGATGCGGAGATCGCCAAAGATCGGCTCCAACACATCGAACACGTTCATCTGTGTATGGAATTCGGCGAAGCCTCCCGACGAGAGCAGGAGGTGATACAGGAAGCTGGTTCCTGAACGAGGGCAGCCGACGATGAATACTGGGGGGTTCATGGGATCACCGGGTTACTTGTCTAACAACTCGCAAGAAATAGTTTTCAGAAGTAACGATTGGGTGGACTTTGCGGATCAGCATGATCGTGTCCTCTGTGCTGGAAATGAGCTGGTAATGGCCACCGTCATTGGGGGTCGCCATTTAGAGTTTGAGTTGACAAGGGTTCTACGGTGTCACCTCGAAGACAACGCCGAATCCGGATCCATATTGTTCGTTTGAGCTCGTTCCTCCTGCAGCGGTGGTGCCATACAAATTGCCGGCACTGTCCAGAATCAGGGTGCCAGACGGCCCAAATCCATTCGTGCCGTCGAAGTTCCAGAGAATCTTCTCGTTGTATTTGTGACTGGTCTTGCTGACTGGAGATAACTCGTAGACAATTCCCGCGTTGTTCTCGCCACCGTAGCCGGTAGTGCCGTAAATATCACCGGCCGCATCGAAGACAATCCCTCCGAAGGAGTTGGCGCCATCTTCCCCTCCCGTGAATGCGTGCAGCGTTGCAAGCGCCCATGTTCCCGTTTTTCCACGACTCAGCTTATAAACCGTACCCTTGCCTGACGCACCACCAGCTTCGGTTGTTCCGTAAAGATTTCCGGCCGAGTCGAGCACGGGGGTGCTATCGGCATAGGTGCTGTTAGGAAAGGTATGGATGACAGCCGGGGTCCAACCACTGTTGCCGTTCGGTGAGAGCTCAAATATGGTCGTGGTGAAGGAGCCGAAGAGGTTTCCGGAAGCATCCATCGTCAAGCCGGGGCTGAGGGTGTTCGCATTGGATTTCTGGACGAGGGAGTAGATTACCTGCTCGGTCCAAGCGCCTCCAGATGGGCTCAATTCGAAAACGGTCCTGACGATATTGGTGGGTTTTTTGGAACCTGTATAGTAGGAAAAAGTGCCGTAGAGATTCCCCGCCGGATCCATAATGAGACCGCACGCCGGACCTGCACCGAAACCGGTACCGTCAGCAAAGCTGTACAGGACGGTTTCCGTCCATCTTTTCCCTGATGGACTAAGCTTGAATGCGACGCCGTATCCATTCAGGCCGTCGGACGCTGTTCCGTAAAGGTTTCCCGCATTGTCGAATATCACAGGACCCCATGGATACGCCCCGTCCGCGCAGCCTGGAGCGGAGCAGAAGTTGTAGAGCACGGTCTGGTTCCAGCCCCCGCTGCCGTTCGGCGAAAGCTCATATACGACGCCATCTCCGGAAGCTCCACCGTTGAGGGTCGTACCATAGAAGTTGCCGGCACCGTCAGAGGTGAGGCCGGATTGGGGATTGCCGCCATTGACGCCGGGTGAGGTGAGGCTGCCAGGGAAGTTGTAGAGCACAGTCTCAGTTTGGGCCTGCGCTGGGCGAGCGGCGACAAGCAGCTGCGCGGAAAATGAAAATACAGCTAAGGTCAGAACCTTGTGAATGAATACGACTGGTATGGACTTTGTGAACGACACGTTTTTTGTCCTCTCTGACGAAGAAAGCATTAGCCTCAGATAGCTTGGTCACATTTATTGCTCTTGCGGACAAGCGTCCGGAAATTGCCGCCAACACGGTGCCAGCCCTGCCGAGGTCCGTCAACTGGAGAATCGCTGAATTCTCTCTGTAGCGATAAGCACTTCTCCATCAGCGAGATATGATCGGTTATGAAGAAAATATGACCCTCCATGACTTACAAATTGTGGTCTTCGGCGGAGCGTGCTATGCTGGGCAACCTCCCTCGCACTCCCTCGGAGAGACCGCTTGCACCAAGCGAGAAACCAACCAGTCAGGCTTCGCTTCGGATCGTTTGAAATTGATCGCGTAGAGGGGCGCCTTTATAAGCGTGGCGTCCCGCTGCACATTGAAAACCATCCTTTTCAGGTGTTGGTCGCTTTGCTGGAGCGGCCCGATGACATTGTTACGCGAGAAGAACTCCAGCAGCGGATTTGGGGGGATGGCACGAATGTGAGTTTCGAGGATGGTCTGAATACGGCTGTGCGCAAGTTGCGGTTTGCATTGGGAGACTCCGCTGACACGCCTTTGTTCATTGAAACCATCCCGAAGAGAGGGTATCGGTTTGTTGCGCCGCTCAGTGGAGGGAGCAACGACTCGGCTATGCTCCAGGATGATCTAGTCCAGATGGAGCCTGATGAGATCCATCCCGGTGCGATCCATGTTGTCGAAGATCCAAATCAAGATATAGGTCAGGATCTGGGCCAGACACCTGCGCGGAGTTTTCCGGAAATCGCAAATCCAAACAAGCCTAAATACGACCCTCAATTTGTTGCTATTGCATTTCTGATCTTTGTAGTTGTAGTTGCCACTGCAATTGCAGGCTTAATCTTTTGGGAACACGGTCGATCTCAACCGCTGGCATCGAGCTTCTCCACTATACAGGCGCGAAGATTGGAAGGCGTTCACACGCGAGAATCGGTGGCGCTTTCTCCGGATGGGCGTTATGTGGCCTATGCGCGAATGGATAGACAGATGAGCTCGCTTCATTTGCGTCAGGTGGCGAATGCGGGCGATGTGGAAATTCTGCCTTCTCGCAAGACGAATTACGTCGGGCTGACGTTTTCGCCCGATGGGAACGACCTCTACTTTGTAAGTAACAATGAGGGCAATCCTCATTACAGAAGCCTCTACCGAATGCCTGCATTAGGAGGGCCGACACAAAAACTGATTGAGGATATCGATTCACCGGTTAGCTTCTCGCCGGATGGAAGACGGTTCATATTTGCGCGGTTTCGCGCGGCCACGTCCACTTTGGAATTACGAACGGCCAATGCGGATGGTTCAGGCGAGGAATTATTCACGCAGTTTTCCGGATATGCATGGGGCTGTTTTTTGCCACGAGCTGCGTGGTCGCCGGATGGCCAGACTATCGCTATCCCGTTCCGCAGCGCGCTCACTCCGGGGCGGTCTTCGCTCTATGCCGTCGATGTGGCTACCCGCAAGGTAGAAGAGGTTTATTCCGGCAGCGGGTGTATTGGGCATCCGGCATGGATGCCCGATAAATGGCTGATGTTTACCCACGAAGGCGATTTGTGGATGGTGCCCGCGACGAGGGCTGGCGAGAAAGAGCGCGGCGGGATTCGCCGCTTGGTGGGCTATGGCGGTAGCCTGGGCGAGCAGATCGATCTTTCTCGCGATGGCAAGACCGCGGTTGCGACTGGAGATCAATCGAGCAAGGGGCTTTGGGTTGTACCTGGGAACGTGCCGGGAGTTGTGCCGGTCGAGCCCGTGTCTCCGACGAAGCAACTCATTTCCGGAGATGCATCGCTGTCTTCAGTCGACGAACTGATCGACGGCAGGATTCTGGTCACCAAGGGCGACGGTAGTATTTGGACGACTAAGGCAGATAGCAGCGATTGGCAGCGCCTGGCGAATGTTCACGGATTAGCGATGAGCTGCGGGCAATTCGTTGTAGTTTGGACGGACGACGATTCATTGGTCAGGTTCACAGCGGACGGGACGGGTGGTAATACGCTTGTCCGCGGCCCGGTGAAGACGCCGACGTGCTCGCTGAAGGGCGACGCGGTATTTTATGCCACGCAGGATCAACCTCAGCAGGTTATGCGAGTTCCGCTTGACGGTGGCAAACCTGTCAGCATCACAAAGATTCAGAACGGAGTGCTGGAGACTTTGAGAATTTCTCCAGATGGAAACTTTCTCGCTTATACGTCTTACAACGGAAGCAAGCCAAACACTCGTTTTTCAGTATCAGTACTGCGTGCGAGCGATGGGGGAATCGTCAACGCCATTGAGGACGCGAAGATAGGCGCGTGGGATTTTTACTGGGCACCTAATGGCAAAGCTCTCGACTACGTTTCCGCGGAGGATGGATGGACTGACGTGTGGGAGAAGCCGCTTGCGGGTGGGGAGCCGAAACGGTTAACGAATTTTGGATCAGGAGAAACTAGTGACTTCCATTGGTCACGGGATGGCAAGAGATTGTTGGTGGTGTGGGGGCCGACTAGCGACGATGTCGTGCTGCTGAGCGGTTTGCAGTAGAGATTGCAGTGGTTAGAACAGACTCTCTAAGTCTCGCGCCCCATGGAGAACCCGTAGGATTAGCAAATCGTTGGCATCGACGCTATAGAAGATCAGGTGTTTGGGAAATCCTGAAATCGGAACGCGCCGAATACCGTGCAACTCTGCGGGACTGAATCGGCACGGCGCACCCGAGTGGGGATTCTTCAAGATTCGCAGCGCGGCTGACGTTACTGCTCTGCTCCATCGCTCGGCTAACTTCCAATCCGATTTTTCTTCGTACCAGTCGGCTTGCTCGTTGATGTCGACTGCTGCAGCCTCGCTAAGGCGCAGTTGAGTGCTACTCACTTCCGTCGTGCCCGATCGCGCAGGGCAGCGACTAGTCCCTTCTTGCGGATCTCGGCCACCGGAATTTCGATCCTGTCACTTTTCACCCCGGCGAGAAGGTCCTGTTCGAGATTCCGCAGCCGCCGTTCTTTGTCCTGACGGATCAGTTCGCGGATGTACTCGCTGGGTGTGCTCCAGTCACCGGAGTTGACTTGGCCCTCGATGTAATCTTTGAGAGCTTCGGGAAGAGAAATATTCAGGGAACTCATGGCCATACATTCATAATATGACAGTTTATGACGGCTAGGGAAGGTATTGTGACGACCCGAATTACCGCAATAGCCATTCCGCAAATCTGCTGAGCTCAAGAACGAAGCACCCGAAAATCAGGGTCCGCAAGAGGATTTTCTCGCAGACGGCGTAGAACCCGTCGATGCGGCGCTCCAAATCGCGGCTGTGCTTGCCAGGCATGAGTTATGAACCAGTACCTTTGTTGCGCGATGAAACTTTCTCTTCGGGAGGCAGTTGAGGTAGTTCAGCTTCTAGCATCTTTTGCTGCTCGTTCCATCTTGCGGGAACGGTTTGTCGGCGGGCCGAAGTCCAACCAATGTAACGGAGGAACGCCTTCGCTGTGACCGTGGAGGATCGAGTCCCTTTTCCGAACGCAATTGAATATGCGTTCCTATCGTCCTTCCGAGCCCCCTGCAAAGCGATCCCGCAAGTCTGCTTGTCCCAGAAAATTTTCACTGCTTTTACTCCGGCTTCTTTCAAGGCTCTGGAGGAAGCTGCATTCAAAGCTATGCGTCCTGAGGGATCAATTGCAATGGCGAGTCCCTCGACCCTGACGGTCCTTCGCTCGAACATTTCGTAGGACACTTAAATTAACCTCACCTACGATTATACGGCTCTCGCGGCTCTATGTCAAACAACAATGTTACACGAATTTGGCCACCAACTAGCGACTATCGACCCACGACCCTTTTGCAGCTATAATCCCTTAAGCGTCATCCAATTTGTGTAAGACGACGCGTACAGGCTCTATCCGCCCGGTTTGCGGAGGGGCACTGGAGGACATTGTGAGTCTCACTCCTATCGGCGAACCTCGCCATAAGATCACCACTGCTACCATCCGCGAAAAGAAGTTTCAACGTGAACCCATTACCTGCTTGACCGCTTACGACTATGCCACCGCGCGCCTGATTGACGAGGCTGGCATCGACATTGCTCTCGTTGGCGACTCACTGGCCATGACCATGCTTGGCTACGAGAACACGCTTTCGGTCACGGTCGACGAGATGCTGCACCATGTCAAGGCGGTGCGGCGCGGGGTGAAAGATGCGCTGCTGATTGCCGACATGCCTTATGGGTCTTATCAGGCCGACCCGAATGAGGCGGTTCACAATGCTGCCCGCTTTGTGAAAGAAGGCGGCGCGGAGGCGGTCAAGATGGAAGGCGGCGAGAAGCGCGTAGACGTGATCCGGCGCGTGATTGATGCCGAGATTCCTGTGGCGGGGCACATTGGGCTTACGCCGCAATCGGTCAATATGATGGGTGGATACAAGGTTCAGGGCAAGACTCTGAACGCGATCGAGCAGCTTATGCGCGACGCGGTTGCGCTTGACCGCGCCGGTGTGGCATGCATTTATCTGGAAGGAATTCCGCGTGAAGTTGCGGCCATGATTACGGCCGAGGTTGAAACGCCCACCATCGGTATCGGGGCTGGGCCGGATTGCGATGGCCAGGTGCTCGTGTTCCACGACCTGGTCAACCTCACGTTCGGACAACCCGCGAAATTCGTTCGCCATTACGGAGACGTGGGCGCTTTGATTACGCAATCCGTGTTGGCCTTCAAGTCCGACGTGGTTTCGCACCAGTTCCCGAACGATGCTGAGTCTTATCACCTGCCGAAAGAAACGCAGGCCGCACTCGAAACGGTACTCCACCGCAAGCACGCGCTGCGGCGATAATGACGGGCGGAGAGAATTGATTTGCGTAACGTATCGTGTAACTCTTTGCGAAACATGGTGCGAAACTCAGTGCGAAATTCCGGATTAGCGATCGTCGCTTTCACGTTGCTGGGGGCTCTGGTGGCCTGCTCCAAGCCGCCGCAGACCGCGCCCGCGGAAACCCAGACCGCGGAAGCACCGCAGCCAACCGGCCTGGAGCGCATACCCGCGCCAGATCCCACAAAATATCCACCGTTTCACAACATGACCGATTGGAAGAATCCTTATTTGGTGGTTCGTGAGGATGGGATCGGTTTCGTCGATCTTTCCAATCGCGAGGTGCATATTCTGAAGCCGGAGGAAATTCCGGCTGAGTTGGTCTCTCTCCCGTCCGATGCATGGCCCTATGGCCGCGTGGTGCTGATCGCGCAAGCGGTTCCCAAAGATCCATCCGATCAGACGAAAGTGGAACTGCGCAAGAATCGTGCGCTGCTTTTGGGGACGCTCAAAGAATTGGATGTTCAATACCGCGAGGCGCCTTAAGCCTCCGGATGCGCGGCGGCGAAGATGCCGCCTGGCAGGCAACTTGGAATTCAGATGGGAATTCAAGGTGAAGATATGCGCTACCATTCCGGAAGCTCGCGCTGCTTGCCGCGATGTGCGCCGAGATGCCCACCCGGGTCGCAAGCGCCTCGGCCTGATCCCAACCATGGGCGCTCTGCATGAAGGCCACCTTTCGCTGGTCCGTGCGGCTAAGGCGCAGTGCGATGCGGTTGCCGTTTCTATTTTTGTGAATCCTACGCAATTCGGCCCGACAGAAGACTTGTCGAAATATCCGCGCCAGTTTGAGCGCGATTGCCGGCTGCTGGAAAAAGAAGGGGTTGAGATTCTTTTCGCGCCGTCAGTGGAAGAGATTTATCCTTCGCGTACAACCGAGGGCTCGGTCACGTGGGTGACCGTCGAAGGCCTGAGTGAAAAGCTCGACGGGCGCTCGCGTCCTGGACACTTTCGCGGCGTTACAACGATCGTCGCCAAATTATTCAACATCATCGAACCCGACGCAGCATTCTTCGGGCAGAAAGACGCAGCGCAGCTGGCCGTGATCCGGCGCATGGTGAGAGATCTCAACTTCGCGATAGAAATTGTCGCTGGCCCGATTGTGCGCGAAGCCGATGGGCTGGCCATGAGTTCGCGAAACGCATATTTGAATCGAGACGAGCGGAGCCGCGCGCTGGTGCTGCAGAGATCTTTGTTGTGCGCGCAGCACGAGTTTCTGGCCGGAGAGCGAATCGCCGCCGAGTTGATCTCCATCGGCAAGCAAGTCTTGGCTAGTGAGCCGGGCGTCGTACTTGATTATTTCGAGGTGGTTGATCCGGATACGCTCGATCCGGTCGAGCGTATCTCACGAAGGGCTCTGGTCGCCGTGGCCGCTTATGTCGGCTCCACGCGGCTGATTGACAATCTCCTGTTTGATGTCTGAATCGAAATAACCGGTGAGAACGTCGATTTTGCTGCTGCCTTTCCACTAGACTTCTGCATCCAGGCACACGCACTGGAAACGATGTCGGCGAGACTGCGTTTTGCGGTCCATCCCAGTACGCTTTGAGCCTTTGCCGGATCGGCCACCAGAATCGGCGGATTGCCTCGCCGCCGCTTTCCGATCTTTCGGCGAACGGGGCTTCCAGTGGCGCTTTCCACTGCCTGGACGACTTCGAGAACAGAATGCCCACCGCCTGTTCCCAGATTGATGGCTAATGAGTCGCCATTTCTGTGACTGTCTCTTTCAAGATATTGCAACGCTCGAACGTGCGCGTCGGCAAGATCGTTCACGTGAATGTAGTCGCGGACGCAGGTGCCGTCCGGTGTGGGGTAGTCGGAGCCGTGGATTCGCAATGCAGGTCCATCGTCGGTGGAGGCAGTGAGGGCGAGCGGAATGAGATGAGTCTCAGGGTGGTGGAGTTCGCCAATCTTGCCATTCTCATCGGCTCCGGCAGCGTTGAAATAGCGGAGGCTGATTGAGTGTAGTCCATAAGCGCGGCCGTAGGCTTCGAGGGCATTTTCGAAAAAAAGCTTTGATGCTCCATAGGGATTGACCGGCTCACGCGGTGTCTGTTCGGTAATCGGAATATGCTCGGGGATGCCATACACGGCACATGAGGAGGAAAAAATGAAGCGGCGGATACCGACGTCGAGCGCGGAGTTCAGCAGACTGAGCGAGGCGAGAATGTTGTTGTGAAAATATTTGCGCGGGTTGTCGACCGACTCTCCCACATAGGCGTAGGCGGCAAAATGCAGCACCGCGTCTATATTTCTGCGCGCGAACACGGGGCGCAGCTTTGAATCATCGGCGATATCTCCCTCGACCAGTTCAAAGTCTTGCGCCAAACGGCGAAAGCCGGTGGAGAGATTGTCGTAGAGCACAACCTCATAACCAGAACTCCGCAGCGCTCGCGCCGTATGACTGCCGATGTAGCCTGCTCCGCCGGTTACCAGGATCGCCATGCAGCCATATTGCGGCGAGAAGCGATCACTGCGACGTGATGGCCATCACGCTCCGTTTGTGACAGAGGAACCTACGATGTCCACCCGCCCGTCTTGTCTCGCCCATGAATTCGGGTAAAGACCTGGCCCGGGCCGAATGGTGTAGAATCTGAAAATCAAACCCCTACGTTGCCATCTGAGGCAGCGAATTCCATCGGGACGTAGCGCAGCCTGGTAGCGCACTTGCTTGGGGTGCAAGGGGTCGCGAGTTCAAATCTCGCCGTCCCGACCAACAAATTGAGTTCTGTTGTTTCAGGGATTTGCAACCATATCCATCAGACACTTTTGAGCTGCCTTTGACTCTCCCGTTAATGCGTCTCCACCATGGTTTCCGCCAACTTATGCAGAGAGTCCTGATTCACAGGACGCGTATAAAACATGTGGCCGCCTGGAAACTCGTGGACCTGTACGCGGTTCGCATCACCCATGATCGGCATCTGGTCTACGCTGAGTACTGATCCCATGAACGGGCACGAAAGGTCATTCCATCCATGCACGATCAGCACGCGCAGTTTGGGATCGGCCGCAACCGACTCTCGCAGGTCTCTCACCGCACCCTCACGCAGATCGTCGTTGCGATCCCATTGCCGATTGACGTCATAGGACAGGGCCTCATAGCGCGCATCGGTTTTCCATCCAACCGTTCGCGTGATGAAGTCCACCATGGCCGTGGTCGTAGGCGCGATGATGCTCTCCAGAATCGGATCGCCGGCCTGTTGCGTCGGGGCGTAGGGGAACGGATCGGGTGCAGTCACGTTCGAGTCATACACACTGCCGATTAATCCTTGCGTCCTGTGCACCTCGCGGAGATAGGCTCGAATGTCAAGCCGGCCACCGGCAAACTTCACGAACTTCGGATCGAGCCCCGTCATTTCAGTTACATGCGCAATCATCACGTCGTTAGCAGTCGGGTCGCTGCGACCTTTCAGCAGCGCCTCTGCGTAGTCTCCGCGCGTATACGCAATCACCTGCTGCATCGCCGCGTCAGTCAGCTTGCCTTCGGACTCCAGATGGGCGGCCGTTATCGAAGGCAGGTCGATCAGCCAGGGAATCGGCGACAGGTTCCGATCGCCTTCTTCCGGATTCAGATACGGGCTCACCAGCACCAGGCCGTTCATGGCAACGCCCAGCGTTGATTGCAGATAGTGCGTGATCAGTGGCCCGCGATACCCGCCATAGCTCTCTCCTACCAGATATTTTTTGTCCAGCAAGCGATCGTTCTGCACCAGCCATTTGTAGATCACAAGCGAGAGGTACTCGATGTCCGGCTTCGGTGCATAGAAAAGCTTCTTCGTCTCCGCTTCATCCACCAGAGAGCGCGAAAATCCGGTGCCGATCGGGTCGATAAAGACCATGTCCGTAAAGTCGAGCCATGTGCCGGGATTGTCCGTCAGCGTCGCCGGGTCCGAAGGCGAGTCACCTTCATTCGCAAACACAATATGCTTCGGCCCGATCGCGCCCAGGTTCAGATAGACGGACGAGGCCCCCGGCCCACCATTGAGCGCGAAGGTGACAGGCCGGTGCGAACCGCCGTCGCTGTCTTTGTTATTGCCTTTTGGTGAGTCCAGCGTGTATGCCGTGTACATCACTACGCCGGTGGGCTTGTCGTCCTTGCTTTTGAGCGTGATTGTGCCGACCGTCGCGGTGTAGTGAAGCGTCTTGCCGTTCACGGTGATCGTCTGTGGCGCAGACTTGTCCGCGGGCAGAGGATTCTTCACTGGTTCGGCGGACTTTGCTTCGGCCGACTTTGGTTCAGCGGATTTCGGCTCCGCAGATTTTGCCGCCGCAGGAGTTGCGCTGGCATCGTCCGACGGCTTAGCAGATTGGCTGTGCTGGGCGAATGCAGGAAGGGCGAAGAGCACGAGTGCAATAACAAAATTGGTCCGAGTCATCCTGAACAATGTAATCCACAATTACAGGCTGACGCAAAGTCGCGATTGTACTCATTGACTCGCGCCGCCAATTCTCTAATGAGTGAAGTCGCGTTTGCCGTTGACTTCGTTCTCGTTCCCTGCGAGACTCCGGGGCAAGAAGTTTGAGCTTAAGACAGGCTATGAGCGGGCATTCCCATCACTTCTATTCCTTCGCGAGCGCGATTGAGCAACGGCGCTTTCTCGTCGACGCTGGCAAACTCGAAGCCGGCCTATGATGTTTTCCTTATCTAGCTGATGCGGTCGATGTTGCCGATGCGAGTGGTTACTCTCGGATGCAAGTCCATAAGAGTTGAGTCGAATTGAGGAGAACCCGATGCAATTTCCCAGGGTCGTACTGTTGTTGCTGGTTGTGACGATAATGTCAGTTGTGTCCGTGGCTCAGGATACGGGCGGAAGAATTTTTGGAACGGTCTACGACCCGCAGGGCGCCGTGATTCCTGGTGCACAGATTACCGCGACCAACACTGCGACAAAAGACACGCGCACAGCAACCACGAACAAAGAGGGATATTTCCAGATATTGGCGCTGCCCATCGGCAACTATACGGTGACAACCGAGCGTGATGGCTTTCGCACGGTTATCAGCGCGGAGCAGAAACTGCAGATCAACCAGGCACTGCGCATCGACTTCAAGATGGAAGTGGGCGCGGCGAATCAGACTGTCAATGTCGGGGCTGAAGCCGCGCCGGTCGAAACCGTCAACCCAACGCTGGGTCAATCGATCACGGGACGAACGCTTACCAACATGCCGCTCAATGGACGCGACATGCTCGATCTGGCATTGCTTCAGCCTGGGGTCACGGAAAGCAACGACGACAACGAGGGCGCGGGCAACTACAGCATCGCAGGTGGACGCACCGACTCGGTGACGTTCCTGCTCGATGGAGGAAATAATAACGATTTGCTGGATAACAGTAATGTGCTCGATCCCAATCCCGATGCCATCGCAGAGTTCCGGCTTCTGACGAGCGATTACACGGCTGAATACGGGCGCAACGGCGGCGGGGTCATCAGTATCGTGACCAAGTCCGGTACTAATCAGATCCATGGCAGTTTGTTTGAATTCTTAAGGAACAGGGCTTTCGACGCCAACGATTACTTCAACAACGAGGCGGTTCCTCAACTGCCGCGGCTTGACCTCAAGCGCAATCAGTACGGAGCTACGCTGGGTGGCCTGATCGTCAAAGACAAGGCGTTTTTCTTTCTCGCTTATCAGGGGCAGCGACTGGTTCAGGCTAATCCGATTATTAACACCCCGGTTTTCACGCCGCTGGAATTACAGGGAAATTTTTCCCAGGCTGAAGCGTACGACGGGGTAGTCTGCCTGAATCCCGCCGGATGCCCTGATCCAGGTGTGGTGCAGTTTCTGACTAGCAATCCGTATTTTGCGACTCCCAACGGGAGTGAGGCCAATGCCATCATCGATCCCACGAAGATCGATCCCATAGCCCAGGCATACCTCAAAGCCGACTTAATCCCAAGCGCTCCCGGTGGTCTGCTTTCCACATCGGAAGAGTCGGCGGACAATCGGAATGAATTGACCAGCAAATTCGATCTCAACCTCAACGCCAAAGACAAGCTTTCAGCCACGATTGGTCTGAATCGCGCCGGCGATCCCTACACCGGTACTCTAAACCCCGCGCCTTACGCCAGTGTCCCCGGTTTCCCTAGTGTGGCTAAGAAAAATTATTACTTTCTGAACCTGGGGTACACTCGCATCTTCGCGCCCACAGTGCTCAATGAATTTCATTTCGTCGTGCACCGCACTAACTTTTTGTCCGACGAGCCGGACAACCACCTGCCCACCGGTCCGGATCTCGGCATACAAATCACTCCGGACGTTGCTACCGGCCCGACCAACCTCTTCTTTGATACCGGCTTGCAGATCGGCCCCAGCGAAAACGGCCCAACACACTATGTAGAAAACACATTTTCCTGGACGGACGGGTTGACGTGGACGCGGGGAAAACACAACTGGAAGTTCGGTGGTGGATTTTCGCCGTATCAACAAAATCTGATGTATGCGTATTACACAAATGGGGAGTTTGATTTTTACACTTACGGAGGCTCAAGTGCCAGCGCGGGAAATCCGTATGCCGATTTTCTTCTTGGTGTTCCGGACGCCTACTACCAGGGTGCCCTGGCTCCTTCTAACATCCGAAGCAAGAGCACTTATGTATTTGGCCAGGACGAGTGGCATGTCCGCAAGAGCCTTGTCCTGACCGTTGGTCTGCGTTACGAATACAACACGCCGAAGTCCGACACCAAGGGGCGCACGTTTTCTGTGATTCCCGGAGAACAGTCTCATGTGTTTGTCAACGCGCCGCGGGGTCTCGTATTTCCCGGCGATCCGGGTGCCCCCACTGGTACGAACTTTCCTGACAAGAAAAATTTTGCGCCGCGTTTCGGATTCGCCTGGGACCCGACCGGCAGTGGCCGGACCAGCGTGCGCGGCGGTTTTGGTGTTTTTTACGACATTCTTAAAGGCGAAGACAACCTCCAGTTCAACGGCCAGCCTCCGTTCGTGAGCAACGCAGGTCTCTATTACAACGGAGTTACAGCACCGCCCACCGCGCCACTGAATTTCCTCACACAGCCGTTTCAGTCGGCCGGCGTTACGAACACTTTCCCTTCGACTCCACCTGCTCCCAACATCGATTTCAGTCCGTTTCTGCCGATCAACAGCACCGGCTTTGTCTACCTGGACGATCCTCACCTGCGCACTCCCTACGTTTACCAATACAACCTTAGTCTGCAACGCAATCTCTTCGCCGACTCGGTCCTTGAGGTCAACTATGTCGGCAGCTCAGGCCATGGACTAACATCGTTGAAAGACATCAACCCCACGGTGCTGGGGCACAACCGGCGATTGCTCAACAGCAGCAACAGCATTTGTCAAACGACGCTGGGTCAAGTGGATGCGGTTTGTTTCGGCCAGCTCCCGGAATTCCAGAACGTGTCCAATGCAAACTACAACGCCCTTGAAGCTAGCCTGACACGTCAACCCAAAGACACACGGCTGGGCACGGTTTATTACACCTTCGCCTATACCTACGCCCATAACCTCGACAACGCTTCCGGTTTTCAGCAACGTAATTCAACTGTGCCCGCCTATAGCCCCGATCTTTTCCACGCTTCCGGCGACTCCGATGTTCGCAATCGCATCAGCTTCAGTGGGGGATGGGATTTGCCCTTCGATCGTGTCTGGGCATCGGGGCCGAAGCGCCTCACCAAGGGATGGAGTCTCTATCCCATCGTTACCTGGCGCACCGGCTTCCCATTCGATATTTCCGCCCAGCTGCCCGACAACGTCGACCCCGCCAACCCCGGTACTTCGGGTGCGGGCGATCCTTATCTTTCTCATGCGGCGGTGATTGCCCCGATACAAATGTTTGATCCCCGCAAGGTGCGGACGATTGCCGAGAACATCTACGGCACCAACCCCGTGACTGGCCATTGTCAAATCACGCAGCAGAGTGTCACTGGCAACTTTCTCTTCAACCCCAATAGTTTTTCCAACGTGCCACTCGAGAACTACTTTTATTATGACGGAGGCATTCCCAATCCCTGCTTTCCGCAAATCGATCCTGTGGATAATCCTGCGGACCGAACTTACGGGCTGCACCGCAATACGCTCCGTGGCCCGAGTGTGACCAATCTTGATATCGCGCTCGCCAAAACCACTGCGATTACCGAGCGATTCAATCTCGAGTTTCGCGCCGAGTTTTTCAATGCGCTGAATCATCCCGAGTTCGCGCAACCGACCATCATCGACGGCGCGGCAAACATCGAAAGTCCAACCTTCGGCGAGATCACCACCACCGGTACCTTCCGTGGGCCGACTCCCCGGATTGGGCAGTTGGCATTGAGGCTCACGTTCTAGACTGGTGTTCGTATTCACTCAAGAGCGAGAATCATCTGGTGAACCGTATGTATAGATCCGATCTACTTCTAGTGGTTGTCTGCGTTGCTGGATGCCTGGCGGCACAATTGCAACCCGCGTCGGCCCCACCGACCCCACCGACAAAGATCGACGCTTCGTCGGTCTGGCAAGTGACGCCGCAATTCCTTACCACAGGGCACGCTGCCTGTGACAACTCATCCCATGTTGTTGAATGCATGATCGACCAGATGGCGAAAGCTGGAGCCGCTCCCGCTGCCGTGAGCTTTACACACGAACTCTACATGCAGAGCCACGGCGATTTCGGCATTATGACCGGTTTCCAGGACGAGGGTCCAGTTGCCTTCGCGTGGATCACATATCCCCTGCGCGCCAACACTAACTATGGTCTTTTGCTGGTGAATGGAGAGCCGCCCATCGTCAACGTCGAGAATCTGAAGCTGCTCGACACCAAGACGATGAAGAAGAGCGCCCAGTTTCAGGATCTCAAAAATCAATTTCCCAAGGTCGACGTTTGGCCGGGAGATCGTGACGGGAAAACATGGCCCAACTCGCAACCCGGTCCAAATGGCGGTACCCAGTTTGTGGTGGGTTATCCGTTGATCAATGGATGCCACGCCTGCGCCCGCGCTGGGCTTGCGATATTTACCTGGAATTTCGACGCCAAGAGCAAGTTCCTGGGGACGTCATTTCAGGGAATGACTCCAGCGCCTCTGCAGTGACGGCGTACCAGCAATTGCTGCGGCTGCACTGCACGTTCATAAATAATAGTAGAGTTGTGACAGCCGGACCTGTAAGCCGAATTCTGTCCGCAACATGAATGCTGCGGGACGGTCATTCCTCTGGGCCACGCATTACTGCGAGGCTCAAGCGACCTACCCGGAGGTTGTGGCGCGCCGAGCCGGCACGCACCCGGCCGAAACCGGATTCCCTCCCTATTTGGTCTTGCTCCGTGTGGGGTTTGCCCTGCCCGGCGCATCACTGCGTCGGCGGTGCGCTCTTACCGCACCTTTTCACCCTTACCTGAGCCTTGCGGCCCGGGCGGTATGTTTTCTGTGGCACTTTCCGTCCAACCGGCTTGAACCGGCCGTCCCGGACGTTATCCGGCACACTGCTCTGCGGAGTTCGGACTTTCCTCTGTCTTTCAACAGCGACCGTCCGGTCCGGCTGCCAACCAGTTCATTATAGTGCAGGTGAAACAAAGTGCAGGCGAAACTTGGCCTTCCTGCCGGGACTATCACGGAAGCGCTAAATCTCAGATTTACGGTTCTCAATGCCGTGATCGTCGCGCGCCAAACCCTTAGTTTTCCGTAATATGAACGTGTTCAAATTTGTCTTGACACACCATCAAAGGTGGTCTATTTTAATATTGAACACGTTCAATTTGCTAGGAGGCTACATGGAAGCACATGCTAACAACCTTATCGTTGTCACCTACGTGGTTTATCTGCTGATTAGTGTCGCCCTGACCGTCTGGGTCGCTCGCACTTTGTACATGCGCGGCGCCATCTTCCTGGTTGACGCCTTTCACGGCAACTCGGAGCTTGCCGATTCCGTCAACCATCTGCTGGTGGTGGGCTTTTACCTGATCAATATCGGCTTTGTCTCCCTGGCGCTAAAGACCGGGGCAACCGTCGTCACATCACGTGCGGCGATTGAGTTGCTCAGCGACAAGATGGGGATGGTACTACTCACTCTCGGCGGAATGCACTTCTTCAACCTGTTCGTCTTCTCTCGTATACGCAAGAACGCACAAGGAATCCGGCATTCGGTACCACCCCCGCCGCCAGTCGCGCCCGACGCTCGGCTCAACCTGGCTATACCTCGATGACCGAAGCGTGCGTCACCTGTGAAGAGTGTCAGGAGGGTGATCAGCAAAGTGACCAGAAAGGAGCAGCCAAAATGGAGAAACTCTACGTACTCTACGATCCAACATGCGAGCTCTGCTGCCGTCTGAAAGACTGGCTCCAGGTGCAGCGGTCATGGATCGGTCTAAGCCTGGTCCCGGCCGGCACGCCAACCGCTCGAAGAATGTTTCCTGAACTCGAAAGAATCGCCGGCCGGAACGACCTTGTCGTGATCAGCGACGAAGGCGCGGTGTACCTGAACGACCGCGCTTGGATCATGGTTCTCTACGCGCTTGACGAGTATTGCGACTGGGCCGCTAGGCTAACCCATCCGCTGTTGATGCCGCTGGCCCGGCAAGCCTATGCCGCGCTGTCCAGGAACAGGCACTTCCTGTCGCGCTGGGTGAGTACGACGGAGCCTGAAGCGATCGCCGCCGAGCTGCGTAATATCGTGCTCGAACCGTGCGCTCTACCCGAAGCCAGCGTGGCGACGCCCAATATACGAGACTACTTGCAATGACGAAAATGATGGTGACTGGCAATCCGACACTCAAGAACCGGACCACGCCGCGCGCTGAAGAAACCCGTCGCAGGATTTACGACGCCGCGATGGAACTCTTCCGCGAAAAAGGATTTGAACAAACCACCATGCGCGACATTGCCGCGAAAGCGGGCGTGGCGCTGGGCGGCGCCTACTATTACTACTCGTCCAAGGATGCCATCGTGCTTGCTTTTTACCGCGAGATGCAGGAGAACAGTCAGGATGCCATCCTTCAGGCTCTAGCTGGACGCAAGAAACTCAAAGACCGGATCCAGTGTGTCCTCGAAAAACGTCTGGAACTGTTGGAGCCGAACCGCAAATTCTGCGCCGCGCTCCTGCGTCATGCGCCGGATGGCGACGATCCCCTATCGCCCTTCAGTGAGGAAAGCCGTCCCATTCGTGAACACGCCATCGAGCACATGCGAATCGCAGTCGAAGGAGGCGATGTCAAATTGCCCTCTGACTTGAAGCCGCGCCTGCCTTACCTGCTCTGGCTTTATCAGATGGCGCTGATCATGTTCTGGCTCTACGACCGTTCGGCTGGCCAGGATCGCACCACCCGACTAATGGGAAAAAGCTTGGGACTGCTGGTCAACCTGCTGCGAGTCTCGACCCTGCCGCTCATGAAACCTCTGCGCAAGGCTGCGCTGGACCTGGTGGAAAGTGTGAATACGTGAAGCCTTGGATGGACTCCTCCAGTTGCTAAACTCACCGCGAGAGGTCCCTCCTCGTAATCCAACACTAGCCATTTCTCTAGCCTTCCTTCGGAGCAAGAGCGAACGCATAGGCCAGCATGGCCGCGCCGATCAACAGCGGAATCAGTCCGGCGAGATAAACCGGCTCGTCGTTCACAAGCCCGCGAAGTAGCGCCATCACACCAACTCCGACAGCGGCCGTGATCAAACCACCCAGCTTCACCCCTTCGAGGCGATTCTTCACAATGTTTTTCTGCTTTTCGCGCATCAGTTCCAGCGCACTTTTCGCTCCTTCTCCGGAACTCTCCGCGATTTTCTTCAGGGTTTCACTCGTGTAGTAAGCTTCTCTCTCTTTCCGGCGCGCTTCAGACCATGTAGTGACCGCCAGGAAAGTGAACAGGGCGATACTCCCTACGATGGGTATTAACATGGCTGCAACCGGAACGATGTTGTCTCCTACTTCGATTCCCACGTGAACCTCCACAATGCGAGTTTTCTATTTACGTTCGGTAAGACCGGCCTTGTGTAGTTTCGGTTGCATTTTTTTCGGTGGCGCAATTTCTCTGAAATAATGCAACCGTCCGCAGCCATGTCGTGTCCTACCTTTGAGCCGGAGTCAAAATGAGGCAGAGTTCAAAGCAACGTTCAGAGTGAGCGCGATAGTGAGCCCAAACGAAGATCAGACCGATGTCGAACGGGTCCTGGCTGGCGATATCTCCGCCTTCGAAGGGATCGTTCGCCGCTGGCAGGGTCCGCTGATTAACCTTGCCTACCGCTTCTGCCATGATCGCGGCCGGGCCGAAGAATTGGCCCAGGAAACTTTTCTTCGCGCTTACCGTGGGCTTGGCCAATGGCGTAAGGATGCGGTCTTTTCCACGTGGCTTTTCGCATTAGCGACGAACCTCTATCGCTCGGAACTGCGCCGAATTCCAGCACAGACTGTGTCGCTCGACGACATTGCGGAACCTGCGGACGGGCGCTCCGCTGATGGCGGGCTTGAAGATCGGGATCGGGACATCGCGGTGCGGCGCGCGGTCGGTGCTTTGCCGGCGAAGTATCGCGAAGCGCTGATTCTTTTTTACTTTCACGACATGGATGTCAGCAACGCGGCCCGAAGCCTCGGTCTGCCCGAGGGCACGGTCAAAGCGAGATTGTCTCGTGGAAGAGACATCTTGCGCAGTAAACTTCCGCAGCTCTTGGCTGTGCCGCGCTTGAAGGAGGCTTGATGGAACGCTCGACTGAAAGATTGGTGACCGGACGATTGGCCGAAAACGAGGAGATCGATCATATGCTTTCACACGAGGATGAAATACTCCCGTCGTCGGGCTTCGCCGTCGCTGTCATGGATGCGGTTCGGCGCGAAGCTGCCGCTCCGCCGCCGATTCCGTTCCCGTGGAAACGCGCCCTGCCGGGATTGGTAGTCGGAGGCTTGGTGCTGGTATTCGCGCTGGTTGCAGGAGTTGTAGCTATCGTGCAGTTGGCGACGACATCCACGATCCCGCAAGTTTCGGCGTCAGTGCCGTCACTAGGCCAACTCGGTCTCCATGGGGACCTTGCGTCCGCTACGAGTTGGGCGGCGTTGGCTCTGCTAATAGCCTTTGTGTCCGTGAAACTCTCGATGCGCCTCGCTTCCGGCAGGACATAAATATAGCCGATGGAGAGAATGGAGCGCCGGGTGTCCCCGCCCGGCCACCTCATAAGTACACGGACGAGATACCCGTCACTCTGCCAATTCCCCACATAACATGCTCGCTCTGTGAGTACTGGCGCGAGCCTTCATATCTCAGAAAATCCAGTGCCCGGCTGTTAAACTTAAACGTCCCGGGGGCGAGACTATAGTCCCAAGCCCGAGAGATAACACCCGCGGCCTGGCCCATGAACATTACCGAGGCGATTAAGATCGCGTTCCTGTCATTGTGGGCGAACAAGCTTCGCTCCGCGCTCACCTTGCTCGGCGTGGTCATCGGAGTGGCTGCCGTAATTGCCGTGGTCACTTTCGTTAATGGCATCAACGGATACGTCGCCGAAAAAATCTTCAATCTCGGTGCCGACGTATTCATCATGTTCAAGGTCTCTCCTGCGGTAACCGACATCGACCACTTTATCGAAGGCCAGAAGCGCAAAGATCTGACCATGGACGACTACCGGGCGACGCGTGAAGGTTGCAAGCTATGCGCGTATGTGGGAGCCTATGCGCGGAATAACACCGGCCATGTTAAATATAACGAGCGGGATCTGACCGACACCATGGTGCAGGGGATGACGCCCTCGGTCGCGGTCACGCAAGACATCGACATCGATTCCGGCCGCATGCTGGGCGAGTCCGACTTGGAAAACAATGCTCCCGTGGCGATTGTTGGCACCGACATTGTCGACAACCTGATGCCGGGCACGGATCCGATTGGCAAGGAAATTCGCGTAGACGGCTGGACCTACCGCATCATCGGCGTCGGGAAAAAGAAAGGCAGCACTCTCGGACAAAGTCTGGATAATTACGTGCTTATGCCCATGACTTCTTGGATGAAGCAGTATGGCAGCCATAACACCAACATGCGAATCTCCGCCAAGGCGGTTGGAACCGGCCCCATCCTCGACAGCGCAATGGACGAGGCAAGGGTAATCCTGCGCTCGCGCCGTCACGACCCCGTAGGTGGTTCGGACTCGTTCGACATGGAGAACAACAGCAGCCTTCTGAGCATCTGGTCGAACCTCACGGGGACGTTCTTCGTCGCCATGATCGGTATCGCCGCCATTTCGATGGTGGTTGGTGGAATCGTAATCATGAACATCATGCTGGTCTCGGTCACTGAGCGTACTCGTGAAGTTGGGATTCGCAAAGCCGTGGGCGCCAAGCGAGCCGATGTGCTGCTGCAATTTTTGATCGAATCTGTGATCCTGTCGCTCGCAGGCGGCATGGTGGGCGTGCTCCTCGGAATCGCAGTGGCCAAGGGCGTTACGCTGGCGGTAGGAATGCCATCCGTGATCAAGCTGTGGGCCGTGCTCGCGGGTCTGTTCGTCTCCGCAAGCGTGGGCATTTTCTTCGGCGTCTATCCCGCGAGAAGGGCAGCCACACTAGATCCCATAACGGCATTGCGGTTTGAAACATGAAGAAACCTGGAACGGATCGAGGAATCCGGAGACAATCAAAGTTATGAAGTGAAGAAACAAGAATTAGATTTTCTCGACGCACTCTGCGTCTCGGCGGTAATAAGGTTCTGTTCCGATGATGGGCAAAAGCGAATTCGGTGAAATTATCGCGATGGCGCTAGCCACCATCCGCAGCAATAAGCTGCGCTCCGGGCTCACCGTTCTCGGTATTGTGATCGGGGTAGCCGTGGTCATCGGAATTTCGTCCATCGTGCGTGGCCTTAACGACAACGTGAACAGCATGATCAGCAGCATGGGATCGAACATCATTTTTGCGTTTCACCTCCCGATCACGTTCGGACGGCCCACGGAAGAGCTGCGGACCCGCAAAGAATTGACCTTTGAAGATGCGGAAGCCATGAAGGATTTGCCGCACGTAAAGGCCGTCTGCGCCAGTATTCGCTACGTCGAGCCGCAGTTTGGCAGCGGTACATATGTGGTCAAGTATGGCGACCGCAAGACCAAACAGACGATTCTGGAAGGCGATACCGCATCGGCCAAGGATGTCTTCGATCTGAACATGAAATCCGGACGCTGGTTCAGTGAGATCGACGACGACCGGCGCGCATCCGTGATCATCATAGGAGATGCCACTGCGGAAGAACTCTTTGCCGGCACCGACCCGGTGGGCAAGGAAATCAATATCGAAGGTCAGTTGTTCGAGGTAATCGGTGTCGCCGAAAAGGTCAAGAGCGCATTCGGTGGCGGCAAGAATCCCGATGACAACAAGGTCTATTTCCCGCTGTCCACGTTGCGCAAACTCCACCCCGAACTCAAGCAGCATTTCATCGCCGTCAAGGCGACCTCGCACGTGGATATGCCTAAAGCGCAGGACGAAATGCGCGAACTATTGCGGCGTCGTCGGCGCGTGCCTCCGGACAAGCCGGATAACTTTTCTGTATTTACGCAGGATTCCCTGTCGGATGTTTGGAATCAGATCACCGGAGCGGTGTTTATCTTTATGTTTGCCGTTTCGAGCGTGGCCCTGATCGTAGGCGGCGTTGGCGTGATGAACATCATGCTCGTTTCCGTAACCGAACGCACACGGGAAATCGGCGTCCGCAAAGCCATTGGCGCTCGCAAGGGCGATATCCTTTTGCAATTCACGCTTGAGGCCATCACGCTCACGGCGATCGGCGGGATCATCGGTGTCCTCCTGGGCGCGGTCATCACCTACGCGATTCGCATGGTGTGGGACTCACTGCCCGCGACCATGTCGGTGTTCTGGGCCAGCTTTGGCTTTTTCGCGGCCGCCGCCGAAGGCCTGATCTTTGGCATCTATCCCGCGTGGAAAGCCGCTAACCTCGATCCGATCGAGTCGTTGCGCTACGAGTAATATATCCGGGTAGCGAATTTCCGATGCCGCCACTAACTCCAAGAGTAGTGATCGAGGCCGTGGCCGCGATCGGAACTGTCTGCAGTCTCTTTTTTTATTTTCTGTCGACTCTCGGGCTAGCCGGCTTTCTCAGCGCCAGGAGCAAAAAACTCAAGCAGGCTCCGCTGCCAGAAAGCCAGCTGCCACCAGTTTCCATCCTCAAGCCATTGAAGGGTGTCGATCCTGAAATCTGGGAGAGCTTTTGCAGTCACTGCGAACAGAATTATCCCCAGTTTCAGCTGATCTTCGGTGTCAGCGATCCCGCCGATCCTGCCATCGAAATAGTGCATAAGCTACAGGGAAAATATCCAAACCTTCCGATTGAACTGATCGTGTGTGATCGCATTCTCGGAACAAATATTAAAGTCAGCAATCTAGTACAGATGTTGCCTGCGGCAGACTACGATCTGTTTTTAATCAATGACAGCGACATCCGTGTCCCCACGGATTATTTGTGCCAGGTAGTCACGCCGCTCGCCGATGCTTCCGTCGGACTCGTGACCTGCCTCTATCGCGGAGTCGCCAGTTCGACTCTTGGCTCCCGCCTCGAAGCGTTGGGCATCAGCACCGACTTTATTCCCGGTGTTCTGAGCGCAAGGTTCCTCGAAAAAGGATTGCATTTCGGATTGGGCTCAACGCTGGCGTTTCACCGAGGCGATCTCGAAGCCATTGGCGGCTTCGAAGCATTGCTGGATTATCTAGCCGACGACTATGAACTCGGCCGGCGCATTGCTGCAAAGGGAAAGCGAATTGAACTCAGCGCTGCGACCGTTACCACATTTCTGCCTGCCTACACCCTCCGGCAATTTTTCCAACATCAACTGCGCTGGTCGCGCACCATCCGGGATGCCCGCCGCCGGGGCTATGCCGGCCTGCTCTTTACGTTCGGAGTGCCGTGGGCGTTGCTGACTTTGATTGCCGCCCACGGTTCTACGTGGGCCTGGGCATTGCTGGCAATGACGTTAGCTGCGCGATTGGCCATCGCGTTTGGCGCGTCCGTCGTTCTATTGAACGACCGCCAGTTTCTTAGCAATATTCTCTTCTTACCGCTGCGAGACCTGATTGCACCCTTTGTCTGGGCCGCAAGTTTTATGGGCAACCGCATCCACTGGCGAGGAGACGATTTTGATCTGAAAGACGGACGCCTGACTATTGCGAAGCCGTCTGCTGATTGGAAAAAATAATCTTGCCTCCGCGCCGCGCCACGACATAACTCGTCAATCCTCGGAGTGCCGGCGGTTCATCCTCTTCAGCCCACAAGAAAACGCGGTGCGGCCCATTCCACATTTCAACAAACGATGCTTCTGTTTCAAACACCCGCGGCGCTCCCGGAAACTGCGTGCCATACCACATGTTTCCACCCGGTGTGCGCAAACTGTGCAACGGAATTCCTGTATAGAAGTTCAGCGTGGAGGCATTTTCATAAAGCCCGATTACCACAATCTGATCGCCCGGCCGGTACTGCTCGCGAATCGCCAGCGCCAGATCCTTCGACGAAAGGATCGGTGAAAAGATGCCGAACGCGATTCGGACGCACGCCAGCAGAACGATCATCATCGTCGCCAGCGCAACATTTCCTGCTCCCGCCTGTCCTCGACGGCGCAGTATCCAGTTCGCCAGCGTGCCCAGCAGAAATGCCAATGAGAAGCCGAACAGCGGCACGCGGAATGCTCCCATCGCCTGCGGGGTCAAATCCAGAAAGTGCCCAAAAGACAGCGCATAATCCTGCGGGTGCTTCCGCAGCAGGTCTGCCAGATCGGTCCCCGGAGCGGGCGCCTTAGAAAATAAGAGCAATGCAAAACCAACCACGGCAATAATGACGCCGACCGCCAGCAATATCGCCGACGAAATCCGCCCGCTGCGCCGTTCGCGGCTCTCCGCAGCCGATGTTCTCTCGCATTGCAGCCATCCGCCGACCAGCAAAGCCATCGCCGGAATTGCCGGGATTGTGTAGTACTCTTGCCGCGTCGAGAGGCTGAAGAAGCCCACAATCACCAGGGTCCACAATGTAAACAATAAATATGCACGCTGGCGTCGCGTCATTTCGGCGCGAAGCTCACGCCACCGCCGCGGAACTTCCTGCACCGACTGCGGAAGAAATGCGGTCCATGGAACCAGCCACAAGACCAGCAACGCCCAGAACAGCAGCAGCGGAACCTTGTCATAATCGCGAGGCACGCGCGTATTTAAGAATCGGTTGATGTGCTCGTTGACGAAATAAAACCACAGAAATCCGCGCACATTACCCTGCGGAGGATTTCGCAGCGCCGCCAAAATATGCCACGGCGCTGCAATGGCGAAAAACACCACCGCGCTCGAAATCAGACGCAGCTTAAGCAGGTGCCGCAAATTCCCGGTCAACAGCAGGTAGAGTCCGATCGCCCCTATCGGAAATACAAGTCCGATCAATCCTTTGGTGAGCACGTTGAGCGCGCACATCGCCGCCATGCCCCAACAGGTCCAGCGCGCAGGTTTTGCCTGTTCCAGCGATACCAGAAAAAACCAGAACGTCAGGGTCAACCAAAGCCCCACCGCCACATCGGGAATTAAAAAGCGCGTAAAAAGAAAAGGTCCGAGCGCAGTCGCCAGCACCAGCCCCGAATCGAATCCGCCTTCACTGCCGAGAGCCCAGCGCCCCAAACCGTACGTGGAGAGAATCATCGTGAGCACGCCCAGCATCAGCGGAAAACGCGTGCTCCACTCGCTGATGCCGAACAGTTTATAGCTCGTCGCCACGCCCCAATACATCAGCGGAGCTTTTTCCAAGTAACGAATACCGTTGACGTACAGCGTCACCCAGTCGTGCCGCTGCAGCATTTCTTTCGCCGCCTCGGCATGAACCGTGTCGGCATCGTCGAGCAGCGCAGGCCGCGAGAGCCCGGCCATGTAAATGATCGCCCACAGCGCAATCAACGCCATTACCGAAACGCGCCAATCCGCGAGCAATCGGTTCGGACGCTGCATCGTCAGGCAGCTGCTCGTCGCATCGTTTGTCAGCTGCGTCATTGTTGGAGGGATAGCGCTCTCAGTGACCGGCGGTTCGAGATGGCGCGCAGCGCTAGGATTCATCGTTGAATCTTTTATTATACGGGAGTGTGGCGACGGGGCTCCGCTCCGTCCAAGCGGGGCGAGCCTTACCGCACAACTTCAGTCGGCCGCAACCCCGTGGGAAACGTGATCGCCCGCCACTTCCCGGTAAATCTCAAGAATTCTCGAAACCGAACTCGTCCAGGAAAACCGCTGCGCCTGCTCATACCCCCGTTGTTTCATCCGTTCGCGCAGCGCTGAATCAAGCAGCGCCCGCTGCAAACCTCGCCTAATCTCAAACACGTTTTCTGGATTCACCAGCAAAGCCGCGTTCCCCGCCACTTCCGGCAGACTCGATGTATTCGATGTGACCACCGGAGTTCCGTGCGCCATCGCTTCAAGGGGAGGCAACCCAAATCCCTCGTAGAGCGATGGAAACACAAAGACCTTGGCGACATCATAAAAAATGCGCAGCACTTCGATGGGCACAAATCCCAAAAAGCGCACATCATTTTGCACGCAACCGCGCACGACCGTCCGCCGCAGCCGTGGATGGCTCGAAAGATCGTCTCCAATAATAATGAGCTTCAGATCTGGATACTGCTGCTCCTTCTGCAACTCGCTCTTCAGAGCCGAAAACGCTTCAATGATGCGCACCACATTCTTATGTGGACGAATCGCACCTGCATAAAGAATGAACGGATAGTTCACCAGATAGCGCTGCGCAATTAGCTCGCGATCTGCCTCGGTGGCATGTCCATGCAGAAAGCGCTCGTCAATCGCGTTGTACACAACTTCAATGCGCGCATTCGGAACCGCCAGCAGCTTTTCGATTTCATTCTTGGTGAATTGCGATACCGCGATCACGCGCGCCGCTTTCCGCAACACGCGCCGCGTCAGATAAAAATGCAGGTTGCGCCGCATGCTCGAAAGATCGCGCGATCCATACATGTGCTCCAGCAGATCGTGCACCGTCAGAACATAAGGACAGCCGAGCCCGCGCGGCATCCAGAACAAATGCGGAATGTGAACCAGGTCGCATTCCAGACGTCGCACTATTGCCCGGAAATCGAGATTCCCTCTCAGCGTGTCATCGCGTCCCTCCAACGGCACCGCGTGGAAGTTCGGCGGCAGCGCCCCGCATTCCGCCACCTTCGCAGGCGATCCGACAAGAAAATAATCGCTGTCGCGGTCCAGGCGCGCCAGCGTGCGGACCACATTCCGTATATATGTGCCCACTCCGAATTCCGTCATGCGACGGATGTCGATGGCTACTTTCACGAAGGGAATTTAACCACAGAGGTGCGGAGGAACACAGGGAATTCGCAGACTCTCAATAGAGGTTGTCATCCTGAGCGAGGCGAAGGACCTCATGCTCTCCAAAACTGTCATCCCGAGCGCAGCGAGGGATCCGCAGTTCGCGGCGGGACTCAGAACCTTCGCTCAAAATGATAATTTATGGGACGTCAGGCCCGAACTTCCGCCTGCGCCTTAGCCCGTCGCTCAGCATAAAGCGGAAATTCCTCCGCCAGCCCTAGCACCTGCTTGCGGATTTTCCCGAGCGCCGCGGCGTCCGTCCGATGATTGAGCGCCTCGGTGATCCAGTGTGAAATCTGCCGCATCTCCGCTTCTTTCATGCCGCGCGTAGTCACCGCCGGAGTCCCAATCCGTATGCCACTAGGCTTCATCGGAGGATTCACATCGAACGGAATCGCGTTCTTGTTAACAGTAATGCCCGCCTCACCCAGAGCCTTCTCAGCCTCGCTACCCAGCATCCCCTTAGCGAACACATCCACCAGCATAAGGTGCGTGTCCGTTCCGCCGGAAACAATTCGATAGCCATCGCTCGCCAGCGTCTCCGCCATCACCTTGGCGTTAGCCACAACCTGTCGCGCATATTCGCGGAAGCTCGGTTGCGATGCCTCGAGAAAGCACACTGCCTTGGCGGCCATTATGTGTACCAGCGGCCCGCCCTGCATTCCGGGGAAAACAGTCTTATCGATCGCCGCCGCAAATTCCTGCTTGCTCAAAATCATTCCCGAGCGCGGCCCGCGCAGCGTCTTGTGCGTAGTCGAAGTCACAATATGCGCATGCGGCACAGGAGATGGATGCGCCCCACCCGCCACCAGTCCCGCGAAGTGCGCCATATCGACCAGAAAAAGCGCGCCAACTTTATCCGCAATCTGGCGCATGCGAGCAAAATCAATAATTCGCGGATAAGCGCTGCCGCCGCCAATAATCAGCTTCGGATGCTCCGCCGTGGCGATCCGTTCCAGTTCGCCGTAATCGATCGTCTCCGTTTCCTTGGTCACGCCGTACGGAATTACCTTGTAAGTCTTGCCCGAAAAATTCAGATGATGGCCATGCGTCAGATGTCCGCCATGCGCCAGATTCAATCCCAGAATCGTGTCGCCCGGTTGCAACACAGCCGAGTAAGCGGCCTGATTCGCCTGCGATCCCGAGTGCGGCTGCACGTTGGCATTCTCAGCGCCAAAAAGTTTCTTCACCCGCTCGCGCGCCAATTCTTCCACTACATCGGTAAATTCGCATCCACCGTAATACCGCTTGCCAGGATAGCCTTCCGCATACTTGTTGGTGAACACAGACCCAGCAGCCTCAAGCACCGCCTCGCTCACGAAGTTTTCCGAAGCGATCAGCTCCAACCCTTCATGCTGACGGCGAGCTTCATTGTCGATTGCATTGGCAATCTGCGGATCAACTTCATAGAGTGGACGGGACAGGTCGGAATTTTTCATAAGGACTCCGAGTTATTTTACTCCGACCTTTGCCCGGCTGTCGGCGCATCAAAATTCATATAGCGCGAATATGGCGCGAAACCGCGGCATGATTTAGGCTGCTTACGGGCTAAGACCTAAACTAAAGAAGAAAATTCCGGCAAAACATTTCAAGGAGGCTTCAAATATGAAAAGCATTCTCCGCGCATCTCTCGTGTTTCTGCTTTTGAGTGCATTTAGCTGGGCCGCGCAGGACGTGGTCAGCGCCGTCCACGGAACCGTCACCAAAGTGGATTCCGCAACCAAGACGATCGTCGTCAAGACCAAAGATGGCACAGAGCACACAATCAAGTTTGTCGACAAGACTGTTGTCCATGGCGTCAAGGCCAGTGCTGACGCAACCGACGCAGGCGCCAAAGACACCTTTCACGGACTGAAGGAAGGCACAGAAGTAGTGGCGCACTATACCGAAAAGGGTACAGAGAAGACAGCGGTCGAGGTCGATAACGTCGGCAAAGATGGTCTCAAGTCGGTCGACGGAACCATCACCCATATCGATCGCGGCACCAAGACCGTGGCCGTAAAAACCGCCGACGGTACCGAGGAGACATTCAAGCTGTCCGGTCACGCCGCCGACGATGCCGGCAAAGACATCGAAAAGGGAACCGAAAAAACCACGAAAGTCACCGTCTATTACACCGAAGAAGCCGGCAAGAAAACCGCCCACTTCTTCGAGAAACTCTAACGCTCGCCTGGCATTGCTCGTGTTGGGACGGGCGACCTCGCCCGTCCAAGCCGAGCGAAGCTCGGCAGATGCCTGTGGTCATAGCAACTCTCCGGCGCATCCTCCTTCAATTTGTCATCCTGACCCTGAGCGCATCCGAACGAGAAGGACCTGCTCTTTGCCGCGTCACCTCAGCTTTGTAGGTCACCCGTCAGAGTAACCATAAGAGTTCGAGCCTGGACTGCGACTTCTACCTCAGTAAGATTGTGACGACCCTACAAATTCACAAAGAGCGTGAGCGTGCATTCGCACTCACTGAACTTTCTCGTCTAGCGGCATCCTGTCCTGTAATCAAGATAATCAATACCGACGCAAAGGGGAAAAGGCTCGGTTCTCGTTCTAGTGGATAAGACTCTTGCGGGTTTCGAAAATTGTGATTAATAAGGAGCGCCACTTGATCAACTTTCGAACGTTGCGGAACGTCTGCTCTATCGGGTTCTTCACCTTTGTGGTATTGCCGGTCTCGCTGCCTGCCCAAACTACGCCAAAGGGAATCTGTGGCAAAGGCGTGGTAACACCGTGCATTGAGCAACCGACAGCAACAGCAGCGGAAGTGAAAGGTCAAGCGTGGCAGCCCGGGGCAAACCTTACGATCAAGGTGACAAATCAGGACGATGGAACAACTATTCAATTAGCAGGTGCAGTGATTGCGAATGGTACGTTCAGTATCAAACTTGCACAGCCGCTTAAGGAGTACGACCTGATTGAAATCAATCAACCTGCTCCAGCCGTAGCCATAGGGCCAATTGCAGCGAGGGCGCAGCCTGATCAAACCTGTGCGAAAGGAAAGCCGCCTTGCATTGACCAACCTCACGAGGGCGATACCCAAATCACTGGGAAAGTGCCTGTGAATGCAAAGGCCGAGATTCCGATAGTCAAAATCAACGTTGGGACTACGCCCACCGGACCCGCGCAAGTCAACCTAGATGGGATTTTCAGCAAATCCGTGAACAAACTGAGTCAATACGACAAGATCGAGGCGGACGAAACCACGGGAGCGGTACAAGTAGCCATCGGACCCGTTTCAGTGCAGAAGGCTGCTCCTAGCGACTCAGACGCCACGTCGTCGCTTTATACTCTTGGGCTCGCTGGATTCAACGTGACTGGTACGAGTGCCTCGGGGCCGAAGCAACAGTACTACGCGCAATTTAATGTTATATCTCCTCTTCACTGGTTAGGCCGAGCCTGTTGGAGTCCTGCAACAGAACCGATTCCTGACCCAAAAAACCCAGACAAATTCGAAATTGACCAAAAAACGAACAGATTCAAAACACAGCCTCGTTCCGACGGCGCCCGCAACGACCAGATATACCCCTTGGCAGGTAGATGCTGGGTCTGGGTAGATCCACGAATTTCAAGCGTACCCACAACCACCAGCACAGCCCTAAACTCGATCACTACTGCTTCAATCGCGGGTAGTGGAAGTCAGTCCGTATCGACAATGACACAAAGCGTCGAGTTCCAGGGCGGAGGTGAATTTTATATAGCTCCACCATACAAAGGAGCACTGTTTGGTTCAGGTAGCAGTTGGGCTAAGACTACCGTCTCGATGATTTGGGGAGGAGGATTCACTACTCCGTTCAATGCGACCACGGGCAGTCCGGAATATGGGTTGAGTGGCAATCTGGCTCAGCAGTTCAATCAGGATTCGGCTTTGCCATCACTGTATCCCCAACTTGCGACAGCTCTTTGCAGCTATGGCTTTACCGGAGCTCAGTGTCCCAACCCACTTCCAGTGACCAAACCCACAGTTGTCGCCTTTGTGTTTCCCAATCGAACGCGTTTCTACCGAGACTTTTTTGGAGGCATTCGTCTGAGAACGTTTTACTACAAGGGTACGTGTTCAAAACGCTCCAACGCCGACACCGAAGCAGTACAGGGTACCTCGAATACCGCCGACACCAATCAGGCCTGTACGCCTACCAACAGTTTTCCGGGCACTTTCGACGTAAGATTCGGAGAGGATGAGAGCGTAACTGCGGGGCACCTCTCACCGCTTGTTATGACTCTCACGGGCAGCTACCCGTTGCCAGGAACAGCCGGCGCGGTACGGATCTTTGGGGCCTCCTATATGAGGCTTCGCCGCAATCAAAACAGCACTGCTCTAGTTCTCATACCGACGGCGACTTTCACGACGTTGGACACTCCGACGCTCGTTGTGCAACCGATTCAGCCGTCTGACCAAGACTATTATCGACTGGGTGTGGGTGTCGACTTGGTTGCGCTAGTTCATAAATTCTGGTCCGCGCAGCAGCCAAAAACGCAGCCGCCAGCCACCACCGGAGGTGCAACTGCGCCAGCAACCCAGTGAGTCCATCGGCAGCTTCGAGTGGGATCACGCTAATGGTGTATCTCCTAGTCATCACAGCGACCTCAATCTCGCTTGAGTGTAAGGTTTTCAGTTTCTATTATCGCAACCGAGCCGTGATCGCTGCCACAGACTTCCAACCCGCGCTGCGAGACAATGGTTTCCAAATAAGGCACCTCCAAGACTTAAAGCTGTCCTAAACCATTTTCAAGGTTTCTGACTTTTTGACGACTAAGTCATTATCCTTGAATACTTTAGGGGAAATCTGGGGATGGAGTACAAAACCCAGAACCGTCAAGCCGAAAGAAAATGTTCATGCCTCAAAACTGTGATTCTTCAACAAGGACGGGTGCTTTGCGAGGTTCCAAACCGCGTGCGCCGAACTGCGAACAGCAGCCGATCACACCAAGAATCCGGTAGAATAGAAAGACATTCTTCCAGAAGAAAGACGAAAGAGGAGCAATGGCAGTTCCCGTATCCCAGATGTGGACCGTAGCCTCCTACGTCCTGCGCCAAAAGCTCGCCGGACGCAAGCGCTATCCGCTCGTGCTCATGCTCGAGCCCCTGTTCCGCTGCAACCTGGCTTGTGCCGGATGCGGCAAGATTCAATACCCGGCCCACATCCTCAAAACCGATCTCTCTCCAGAAGCCTGCTTCAAAGCCGTCGACGAGTGCGGAGCCCCCATGGTCTCCATCCCGGGCGGCGAGCCGCTCATGCATCCCGAGATCGACAAAATCGTCGAGGGCCTCGTCGCCCGCAAGAAATATATCTACCTCTGCACCAACGCCCTACTCCTGAAAGAAAAGCTCCACCTCTTCAAGCCCAGCAAATATCTGAGCTTCTCCGTTCACATGGACGGGCAGAAAGAGCACCACGATTTTTCCGTCTGCCGCGAAGGTGGATACGACATCGCCCTCGAAGGTATCCGCGCCGCCATCGCCGCCGGCTTCCGCGTGACCACCAACACCACGCTCTTCGATGGAGCCGATCCCAAAAGCGTCCGCGCCTTCTTCGACGAAATGATGGAAGTCGGCGTCGAGAGCATGATGGTCTCGCCCGGATACTCCTACGACAAAGCCCCCGACCAGAAACATTTCATGGGACGAGCCCGCACCCGCCGCCTCTTCCGCACCATGCTTTCGAATCGTAAAAAGACGTGGCGCTTCAACCAGTCCCCACTCTTTCTCGAGTACCTGATGGGCAAACGCGACTACAAGTGCACCGCCTGGGGCATGCCCACCTACAACATCTTCGGATGGCAAAAGCCCTGCTACCTGCTCCAAGACGGCTACGCCGATTCGTTCAAAGAATTGATGGAAGCGACCGAATGGGCGAACTATGGCACCGAGTCAGGCAATCCGCAGTGTGCGAATTGCATGGTCCATTGCGGCTACGAAACCACTTCGGTCGATCACATGTTCGGATCGTTGCGCGGATTCAAGGACGCAATCAAAGCCACCTTCTCGCTCTATCCCGACAAAGCCGCGCTCAACGATCTAAGTAGAGAAGTGCGCCCTGTCCACTCCTACAATCCGCTAATCCAGATCGAAGCGCCACTAGCCGCAAAGCAAGCGCAAGCCCAAGCCCAAGAAAGCCGCGTATGAGCGGTCGAGAACATGGGCACGATCCTGCGTTGCCCCACAGCACGCAGGCCGTGGCTGCGCCGCAGACCGACGATCTAGAAGTAGTCCCCGGATTCGAACGTGAAAACCTCCAAGGCTGGATTCCGCAACTAGCCACCGAAGCCGACATTCGAGCCGTAATCGAAAAAGCCTTCGACTATCGCGGCGATGTAACCATCACAAGAAAAAATACCGGCGAAATTACCGGATACCTTTTCGATCGCCGCATCGGCCCAACGCTGGAAAACTCCGTAGTCCGCCTGATGCTAGCCAACAGCAACGAACGTCCGCAGATCCCTTACTCCGAAATAGCCGCCCTAGTCTTCACCGGACGCGACACCGCCGCCGGCAAGAGCTACGAAGCCTGGGTTAAGAAATACTGGGAAAAGCGCCAAAAAGGTGAGAAGAACATCTCCATTGAGCCCGAAGCGCTCGAGTAGCGCACCTAACATATATTCTTACCAACATACATCCTTGTCATCCCGAACGAAGTGAGGGATCTGGAGTTTCTCTGGTGAGCGACACATTGCGGATCCCTCACTTCGTTCGGGACGACAATCGGGAAGATGTTTTATATCCGTTCTAAAATGATTCCCATGCTAGTACTCGCCTCCGCGTCGCCGCGTCGTCAGGAGTTGCTGCGTAACGCTGGAATCACGTTCGAAGTGCAGCCCGCGCACATCACAGAAAATTCGCTACCTGGAGAAACCGCGAAAGATTGCGCCGAACGACTCGCCCGCGAGAAGGCGCTAGCGGTTGCACGCCAGCGTCCACATGATTGCGTCCTCGGAGCCGACACCGTAGTCGTTGTCGATGGCCAACTTCTCGGCAAGCCTTCCGACACAACAGCCGCCGCGCGCATGTTGCGCATGCTTTCAGGCCGCCAGCATCAGGTGATTACAGGAGTGTGTTTGGTAGTCGACGGCAAACCCTCAGTGGCCAGTGAAACGACACTCGTCACGATGACCGAAATCACCGGCCAGGAAATCGCGGACTATATAGCCACAGGCGAGCCTATGGATAAAGCAGGAGCCTACGCGATTCAGGGCATCGCGTCCCGCTGGATTCCGCGTATCGAAGGGGATTACAGCAACGTGGTGGGATTACCGGTAGCGCTGGTGTTCCGCATAATGCAAGAGCGAAGATGCGAAATCAATTCTCAGTCCTAAATTCTGGTGAGAACCTGCAGCCGTCACTGAGAACTGAGAACCGGGAACTCAGAACTAAGCGGCAGGAGGTTTTGGAGCTTCTTTGTCCTTATTATTCTTATCTTCTTCTTTCATCGAAGACTTGAAATTCCGGATGCCTTCACCGAGTCCTTTACCTAAGTCGGCAAACTTACTTGGTCCAAAAAGCAGCAGTGCGATGCCAATAATCAACAGAATATGCAGCGGCGAAAACAGTCCTTCACCCATAAATCCTCCAGTTACGCCTCGAAGGCAGCAGGGCGAACCCTGTCCCAAATTGGATTCTAGGTTAGTGTGGACCCACAGGTCAAAGGCACCTGTCTCGGCCGTCGCCCCAGAGCCAGTGAAGTCGATCGCAGCTCGATTACACCAGACCGATCATGCCCGCTCGATCAGCCCGGCGATAAGCGCGGCCCGTCGCGGCAACTCCGAGATCAGGATGTGTTCGTGGGTAGCGTGCGCTCCATCGCCAATGCCGCCAAGTCCGTCGAGCGTCGGAATGCCCAGACCCGCAGTGAAGTTGCCATCAGAGCCTCCGCCTACGGCCGCTTCGTCGAGCTTCCATCCCAATTCGCGCGCGATGGCCGAGGCTTGCACGTACAATGCTGCCACTCCAGCGGTGCGTTCCATGGGTGGACGATTGATGCCTCCGGTGATTTCAACTTTGCATTTGCGATTAAAGGGACGCAAACCGCGCATTTTCTTATCAATTCCAGCCGCGTCTTTCAACCGCGTGATGCGAACATCGACCTTTGCGACTGCTTCAGCCGGAACCACGTTGGTTCGCAACCCGCCGCTGACGACACCGACATTGACCGTCAAGCCTTTCTTCATTTCAGTGAAGCGGGAAACTTTCTCGATCTGACGCGCCAGCTCAAGAATCGCATTCACGCCTTTCTCGAAATCGAGGCCCGCATGAGCAGCCTTGCCGGTAACTTTGACAAGATATTCGCCGACTCCCTTGCGCGCCGTTTTCACCGCGCCTTGCCGTCCATAAGAAGGTTCGAATACGAGTACGGCCGCAGCTCTTTTCGCCAGCGCTTCGGTGATCGCTCGTGACGAGTTGCTGCCAACTTCCTCGTCGGAGACCAGAAGTACGGTCACGGGGCGCAGCAATCCGCTCGGGCGCGCGTCGTTGTTATTGTTATTCCACTCCTGCAGAGCTGCGATCGCGTGCAGCATCAGGGCGATGCCTGATTTCATATCGAGTACGCCCGGCCCGGTCAGCTTATTGTGTTCGACGCCGCACGGCATGCTGCCGAGCGTGCCTAGCGGATAGACCGTATCGTAATGGCCAAGCAGCAGCACCGGCTTGGCTGACTTGCCTCCAAAGTTAACCTGCAGGTGACTGCCAAAGTCCTTCGCTCGATGAAATCGTACTTCGCCGCCAAGACGCGAAAACTTTTCGGCGATGGCCTCAGCAACACGATCCACGGCGGCTTTGTTGTCGCTGGGAGATTCGATTTCAACCAGTTCGCGGATAGTCGAGACAATCTCGTCGCGACGCTTGTTGAAGTATGCAAGACGACGCTGCGCTTCGACGCTCGAATGCGTGGATATTTTTCTGGAAACTGATCTCACGTTGGCTGCTCCTTAAATGGCTGAAGTGCTTTCCCAGCTAAAACTATCGCATAAGTCGATGTTCGGCATGATTGGTGGAAAGGCCACTTGCAATTCAAGAGGACGGCGCGCGGCTTCATGGTCACTCGGAAAAAAGTGAGGTCCGAATATCGGTTTACTAGGGTGTTCGCCCGATGGCTTGGGGACGGTGAACGTCTTAGTGTGCGATTGTGAGCATTCGAAGCACTATTTACCAGAGAGCAAAAGCTTACCAGAGGGCAGAAACAAAATCGAACTCGTAAAAATCGAATTTGTAAGGAAAGGGATTTCATGAATAAGGATCAGGTTTCAGGCAAGGTTGAGCAGGTGGTTGGGAAGGTGAAGCAAGGTGTAGGAGAAACCGTTGGCAACGAGAAGCTGGCCAATCAGGGAGTTGTGGACCAAGCTAAAGGTGCGGCAAAGGAGACCTGGGGCAACGCTAAAGACGCTGCCAATAAGGTGCAACAGTCGCAAAAGGAGTCCACTACTGACAAGGCAACCGACAAGGCAAATGAGACGCGGGAGAAGATAAATCAGTCGGTGCAGAACGCAAAAAACAAAGTCAACGAGAAGATCGACGACTTCAAACAGCGTCACTCGGCTTAACGTCAGAGCATGAAAGCTATCCCCGACTGACTGATAAAACGACCAGCTAAGCGTTGCCCCAAATTTCTCCGATCACACGCTGAAAGTTTGCTCCCAGAACTTTCTCGATCACCGCCGCCGATTGCCCGCGTTTGTCGAGTTCGCCAGCGATAATTTCCATGTGATCGGGGCCGTTGAGGTCGGGCACGTAGGGATAGCGATCCTCGCCGGGAGCACCGATGCCGAGTTTCTTGCGGCGTGCGATGTCCTGATCGAAGTTGGTTTTCTGTTCGGGGGTCAGGACAGTTTTCTGGATTGAGCCATCGGAACCGATGCCGACATGATCGGCACCGCAGACGTTGATGGCATGTACGACGTGATCGAGCACATGCTCACGAGTTGGCACTGTAGGCGACGCGACAACGTAGGGCATGAGATAGACGCCGAAATATCCGCCGCGATCAGCCAGCGCTTTGAGAATTTCGTCGGGCTTATTGCGAGGATGGGCGTAGACGGCGGCGCATCCGGAATGCGAGATCAAGACGGGCTTCTTCGATTCGGTGATTCCGTCGGAGGTCGTGCGGTATCCGCTGTGGCTGAGGTCGACGGCTATGCTGAGGTCGTTCATTTTTTTCACGGCGGCGATGCCTGCTTTGCTGAGTCCTGCATTGCCGGGCTCAAGGCATCCATCGCCGAAAATGCTGCGATTGTTGTAAGTGAGTTGCATGATCCGCACCCCGAGTTGGCGAAACATCTCGATGCGGTCGGGATTCTCTTCGAGGAACGCGGTGTACTGAAAACCTTGCATGATCCCGATTTTGTTTTCGTGCTTGGCGCGGCCGATGTCGGAATACTGCCGCACGATGAGGAAGGCTTCAGGGTGCTGCTCGACGAGCATTTCTACGAGAGCAATATTGCCGATCGTATCCTCGAACGTAGGTTGCGACACGGTGTAGTTGATGGCGGTGATCCCGGATTGCCGCACGGCGGCGAGAGCATCGGCTGTGGGCGGGTCCGTTTCAACGAATGGAGCGCAAAGGGAATCGATGACGATGGCGTTCTTGTAGAGCGCAGCGACAGCGGGCGGCTCGTTATCGGCTAAGCCTTGAGACGAGCGTTCCAGCGCTTGAACGAGCAGGTGCGGAGACAGCAACGCCGCGGCAGACACTTTGAGGATACCAAGATTAAAGTCGCGACGATGCACGCGCATAGCTCCTGCGGAATTCTACGCTGTAGGCGATACGTATTGCGCTTCGCCATTGCCGAAAGACCAATTTTCCTTCGCCACTTCCACCAGATTGATGAAGACATCCTCGCGGCGAACCTACAGGCTTTCGTGCAATCCGTCCGCAACGGCTTTGTAGAAGCGCTGCTTCATCTCAACTGTACGGCCGCTATTCAGAGTGATCTGCAAAAAGATGCAATCGTCCGATCGATGAACGCCAAGATAATCTCGATCAAACTGCAAATCAGATTTGTGGTGCTCTGCGATGATCTGGAAGCGGTCGTCCTTCGGGACTCATAAGGTATCCAACATGGCTTCATAGAAGATCTGACCAATCTGTATGCGATATTCAGGCGTCTTGCCTTCAAGAAGGTCGATTCGAACAAGAGGCATATTTTATTCCGTAATAATGACAATCAACAATTGTGAAGCAGTTTGAATGCTGTTAGTTCGTGTTCCAACCCGACGGAACATTCACATACGAACGATCGAGTTCGGCAACAGAGGCGCAGCCGAGCAGCCTCAAGGTGCGGTCGAGATCGGTGCGCAGAATTTCGATGGCGCGATTGACGCCAGCTTCTCCGGCCGCGGCGAGACCGTAGGCGTAGGCGCGTCCACAGAGCACGGCGCGAGCGCCCAGGCATAGGGCCTTCACAATGTCGGTGCCGCGCCGAATGCCTCCATCCAGAAGGATTTCGGTTTGCCCATTGACGGCCTTCACGACCTCGGGCAAAACTCGCAACGAAGAGGGAACGCAATCGAGCTGACGTCCGCCATGATTCGAAACGGAAATTGCCGCGGCGCCTTCATCGACAGCACGCCGCGCGTCGTCTCCAGTGAGGACGCCTTTGACGACGATCGGGCCACGCCACAATTCGCGAATCCATTTTAAATCGCTCCATGTCACGGTGGATTCGGCAAGCGCGGCGGCAACATCGATCAGAGGCATGGGCCCCTTGCCGGGGATCACGACGTTGGGGAGCGCTGGCAGACCACCATCGAGCAGAAAACTCACGAGCCATCCCGGACGCGACAGCACTTGCGGAAGATAGGGAAGTTTTTCGAAGATGGTGCCGCTGACGAGTTCCTTCATTCCGTTCCGGTAATCGCGCTCGCGAATTCCGGAGACGGCGGTATCGATGGTGACAACGAGCGCGGACATTCCGGCGATGCGTGCGCGTTCAATCGCGGCCTCGGCAGCACTGCGGCCACCCATCAGATAGAGCTGATGGAATACGGGTCCAGTCGAAGCAGCCTTTACATTTTCCAGCTTGTGTCCAGAGATAGTAGAGAGAATGTAGGCAGTTCCCGCATTGCCGGCGGCACGAGCGGCGCCTACCTCGCCCACGGGATGCATCAGCCGGCTATAGCCGACGGGAGCGAGCAAAAATGGGAGAGCGAGATCGAAGCCGAGAACCCGAGTGCGCAAATTACAATTAGCGACCGCGACCGCATGCCGAGGGCGAAAGGTGACATCCTCATACACGCGGCAACTTTCGCGGAGTGTGACTTCACCTTCAGCTCCGCCATCAAGATAGTCGAAGACAGCCCGTGGCACGCGGCGCTGGGCGATCGTGCGGAAATCCGCGATGCTGACCACGCGGGGAGAAGCGACGGAGCGGGAAGATCGAATCATTCCGTTATGTTAGCGGCAGAAATCGTTAAAGAAGATTGATGGTATCACCGATGAAAACTGGAGACGAGCAGGACTTCTATTTCACGCTGCATATTTTGCGCCACATAACCTGCGCTACATGCTAACGATTCTGTTTCGCCATGCGTCTTGTCATGGCGGAGAATAGAGGCGCGCCCCATGCTCCGATAGCGAGCAGCGAGCCGAATAGAAAGACGGCGTCAATACTTGACCTCCCCGCGCGCACGAAGTAAACGTCCTTCAGGTTGAGCCAAAGGGCAAACTCATCGAGCGTCAGAGCGGCCCCTACTCCATAAAGGATTGTCATCAAACGGCTGGCAAAAATCGACGAAGAATCGCTGCCGTTGCCAAATTCACATAGCCAGCCATAACCGACGGCCAGCAGAATCAGAATTCCGGGCACCAGATGATGGATGTGGCGGCCGTTCATAATAATGTAGTGGAAAGGCGGAATCTGGTGCGTAATGCAAAAGACCATCCCCCGCACAATGGCAAAGGTCAGAAAGAAACTGACAGATGCAAGAAAAAGCCTGCGTCGCGGACGGTCGGCGATATGCTCGTGTACAAGCGAACCCAACCGAGTGCGATGAAGCAGCAAGAGCAAAAGCGCTATCATCGCCAGCAGAATTAGAAGAAGAATTACAGCGTCGTTCCAGTGCATGGGACATTAAACATCGACGACCATACTTGCAGCAAATGGTGACTGAAGGATAGAGGATAGATGATGCACAGAAGATACGTGATCACGATTCCGGCATAAGATAGCTCAGGCATAATAGATTCAACCAACCGGGGTACTACAAACGAGGGGCCTGCACTTGCACAAATTCAGATTGCGTTTAGTAAGTCGTATTTTCACGGTTACTCTTCTCCTGTCCACCATCGCAGCGGTTGCTCAGTCTGTACCTCCTGAACTGATGAATGGGCTCAAATGGCGCTTGATCGGGCCTTTCCGCGGTGGACGAGTCGTGGCAGTGGCAGGTGTGCCGGGTGACTCGACAACTTTTTATTTTGGTTCGGTCAATGGGGGGATCTGGAAAACAATCGATGCTGGAGTTGTCTGGACGCCCATTTTTGACAGCCAACCTGTAGGCTCAATCGGCGCACTAGCCGTGGCTTCCTCCGATCCTAAAATTATTTACGCCGGAACCGGCGAGTCCGACATTCGTTCCGATCTTTCTTCCGGCAACGGCGTCTACAAATCAACGGACAGCGGTGCAACCTGGAATCATATCGGCTTGGAAGACACGCGTCAGATCAGCCGCATTGTGATTGATCCGCAGAATACAAACATTGTTTATGTTGGCGCGCTGGGACATGCTTATGGTCCCAACGGTCAGCGTGGCGTTTATAAATCTGTCGATGGCGGCGCGCATTGGACGCGGGCTCTCGACCTGGGCTCTGAAATCGGCATTTCCGATCTAGCGATATGTTCCGCTGCGCCGCAGCTTTTGTTTGCGGGCGCATGGCATGCGCATCGTCCTCCATGGAGCACGTATGCTCCCATCGACGGGCCTGGCAGCGGCCTTTACCGTTCTCAGGATGCTGGCAAAACCTGGTCTCGTCTCAACGGAAACGGGCTGCCCGAAGGCGATTGGGGACGTGTCGGTGTCGACGTTGCGCCGGACGGCAAGCGCGTGTATGCGCTCATCGAAGTAAAACAATCTGAGGTAAAAAAATTCGAAGCCAAAAAATCCGGTCTCTATCGCTCTGACGATGGAGGCAATACCTGGGTGCTTGCCAACGCCGATCCTCGTCTCACCAGCCGCGCATGGTACTTCAATAGCGTCACCATCGATCCACGCAATCCCGATGTGATCTATATTCCGAATGTCGCTCTCTACCGATCCGAGGATGGGGGTAGAACAATTTCGGTTCTCCGCGGCGCGCCCGGCGGGGATGACTATCACCAACTCTGGGTTGATCCCAGAAATTCTGCCAGCATGGTCCTCGGAACGGATCAGGGGACGTCGATCAGCCTCAACCGTGGCCAGACTTGGAGCAGCTGGTATAACCAGCCTACGGCGCAGCTCTATCATGTGACTACCGATAACCAGTTTCCCTACGTCGTGTACGGCGCGCAGCAGGATAGCGGCAGTGCTGCGGTTCCGAGTCGCACAGATCATGGTCAGATCACGTCGCGAGATTGGTTTCTCCCGGGTGGAAGCGAGAGCGGATATCTAGCAATCGATCCGAATGACCCCAACATTATTTATCTGAGTGGGACTTACGGTCCCATTGATCGCTTTAACAAACGAACTGGTTTCAGCCAGGACATTACTCCGTGGCCAGCATCCGCATTTGATGCGGAGATTAATCAGCGTAAATATCGCGATCCTTGGACTCCGGTGCTGGTTTTTTCTCCAGCTGACCCAACCGCGCTTTATCTGGGGACGCAATATGTGATGAAGACTGTCGACGGTGGTTTGCATTGGGAGGTTATTTCTCCCGATCTCACCGGATCAACGCGTGATGTGCGTAATGCTGGTGGTACACAAGGCAAGAAAGCGCCTAGTCCACCAACTCAAGCGCCGCCCACTCTTGAGATCGCTAAACGCGCCGGTTATGGAGTTGTGTTCACCATCGCGCCATCGCTCCTCAACCGCGATCTTATCTGGGCCGGAAGCGACACGGGATTGATTCACCTTACTCGCGATGGGGGAAAGAACTGGAAAGATGTCTCTCCGCAAGAATTAAGCGACTGGAGCAAGATCTCGCTGATCGAAGCATCGCATTTCGATCCCGCCGTCGCCTATGCAGCCGTCGATCGCGGACGCCTCGACGATCAGACTCCCTACATCTATCGCACGCGTGACTACGGAGCTACCTGGCAGCTGATTACGAACGGCATTATCGCGCCAGCATTTTTGCGCGCCGTTCGGGAAGACCCACAGAGCAGAGGGCTCCTCTTCGCCGGAACAGAATTCGGAGTTTACGTATCGTTTGACGATGGAGACCATTGGCAGTCCCTGCAATTGAACCTGCCTGTCAGTTCAGTTCGCGATCTCGCAATTCACGGCGATGACCTGGTGATTGCCACGCACGGGCGCTCCTTCTGGATTCTTGACAACATCACACTCCTTCGACAGGCGTTTGAAGCGAAAAAAGCCAGTGGTCCGTGGCTTTACAGCCCAGCCCCGGCGATTCGCATTGATAACGACGTTTTTCTTGGCACACCGCTTCCCCCCGAGGAACCGACGGCTGAGAATCCTCCCAATGGCGCCATGTTTGATTATTACCTGCCATCTTCGGCGAGCGTCGTTCGGCTGGAAGTTTTTGACGCGCAGCAAAATCTCGTCCGAAAATTTTCTTCAGAGGACGCGAGCAAGATGAAGCATCCGCCGCTTCCCGTTGCCGAACGGTGGTTCCCCAAGCCTGAAGTTCTCGAGAAAACTGCGGGAATGCATCGCTTCGTGTGGAACCTCACTTGGGCCAGTTCCGGCGGCCCTGAGGCCGACGAAGACTCCGAATACCACAATCCCAGCGGACCAAAAGCCGTGCCTGGAATCTATCAGGTCCGCCTGACGGTCGATGGAAAAACGCAAAATCAATCGCTGAAAGTTATCATGGACCCGCGCGCATCCGCGACTCCCGAAGAACTCACGCAGCAGTTGCAACTGGGCCAACAAATCTTTGGTGAAACCATCGAAGCGCGCCGCGCGCTGGCCGAGATCGGCTCGGTACAAAAACAGCTGACTGACATTCAATTGAAGGTGATCCAACAGAAGTTGGGAGCACAGAACGGACAGCTCAAGTCAGCGCTGACTGAGGCACAATCCAGTATCGACATGATACTGACGAACAAAGAACACCTAGTGGATGACGGTCCCGGGCTGCAAGACGCCTATACCGGACTGGCGTCAGCACTGCGAGTTGTCGAAAGTGGAGATCGTGCCGTGCCTTCGCAGGCGATTGCGGTTTACAAGGAGTCAAGCCAGCAGATCAAACCACGCGTCGCAGAGTGGGTCCAATTCAAGCAAACGAGATTGCCTCAACTCAACCAGCAACTGCGAGACGCGAATCTTGCGCCCATCGCCATCGCTGAAATTGAGCAACAGGTGGAATTTCTGATGTCGCGCTAGACTCTTTTCGCTGGAGTTACATCTATAAAAAGCAGCACAACGATCCGGGGCTCTTGGGGATGATGAAAATGGATTCACAGCAACCCGCGTCCGATCTGCAAGCGCCTGACGCTGTCACAGCTGACGCTTTCGTGTTCTTCGGTGCGACAGGAGATTTGGCGTACAAGCAGATTTTTCCTGCTTTGCAGCAGATGATTCTTCGCGATAATTTCAATCTGCCAATTGTGGGCGTGGCTAAATCCGGCTGGACCATCGACCAACTAAAAACAAGAGTGCGCGACAGTTTAACGCAGTACGGAGGAATCGATGAAGGCGCATACGCCAAGCTCGTGCAATTGTTGCAATACATCGACGGCGATTATCAAGACCCTAAAACTTTTGAGACACTGCGCAAAGTTCTCGGTGAAGCGCGTACTCCCTTGAACTATCTGGCAATTCCTCCAGATCTATTCGGATCGGTTGTACAGTCGCTAGGTAAATCCGGCTATTCAGAGAACACTCGCGTCATTGTTGAAAAACCATTTGGTCGAGATCTGGAGTCGGCTCAAAAGCTGAACGAGACGCTGCACACTGCCTTCCCCGAATCGGCGATATTTCGAATCGATCATTTTCTTGGCAAAGAGTCGGTCGAGGATATTTACTTTTTTCGCTTCGCGAATACCTTCCTCGAACCGATCTGGAATCGTCAGTACATCGATCACGTCCAGATCACAATGGCCGAATCCTTCGGCGTTGCCGGACGCGGCCACGTCTACGATGAGAGCGGAGCAATTCGAGATGTAATTCAGAATCATCTGCTTCAAGTCGTGGCCTTGCTCGCCATGGAACCTCCCGCGGGGTTAACACCTAGAACTTTTCAAGACGAACAATTTAAGGTTTTGCGTGCAATGAACCCCATTGCAACCGGCGATTGCGTTCGCGGACAGTTTGACGGATACCGCAATGAAAAGGGTGTGGCGCCGAATTCCCAGGTTGAAACCTATGCCGCGGTTCGCCTTCACATCGATTCCTCGCGCTGGAAAGGCGTGCCCTTTTTCATTCGCGCGGGAAAATGCCTTCCGCTGGATGCTACCGAAGTAATGGTGAGATTGAAGAAATCCCCGTTGCGAGAAAAGGTTTCGGACAGCAACTTTTTCCGATTTCGGCTAAGCCCGGATTTTTCTTTGAGTCTTGGAGCGCAAGTGAAGCGTCCGGGATTGCAAATGGCGTCCATGCCAGTGGAACTATCGGTCGCGGAAAAAGATAAGAGAGAAGAGAGCCCGTATGAGCGTCTCTTGACGGACGCTATGCGCGGGGACAAATTACTGTTTGTTCGTGAAGATGTGGTGGAAGCGGCGTGGTCAGTTGTCGATCCGATTCTGAATAACGCCGTCCCTCTACAAACTTACAAACCCGGTACCTGGGGACCAGTCGAAGCGGATCGCATCGTCGCCAATGTCGGCGGATGGCATAACCCAGCGTAGGCCGGCCTCATCTCTCTCTGTCGAGCGCTACTCCATATCGAACGCCAGCCATTGCAATCCACCTCGTCGCTCTAGCTGTAGTACGACTGCATCGTGGGGCTTGATCTGCGCCAGAGCTGCTCGAAGGGAACTTAGTGAATCGATTGGTACCTGGTTCACGCTGTGAATCACGTCTCCGGTTTCCAGACCAGACGCAGAACTCATAAAATCCGCCACTCTCGCGACTACGACAACACCGGAAGGTTTGCGCAGTGTGCCCAGCATAGAACGCAGTTGATCGTCCAGATCGAGCCCCAATATGCCCAACTGAGGGATCAGATTGTCGCGGGAATTGGCGAGATCGGGCAGAGCATCCATCGGATCTTTCATCTCCAGCGCGGCGATGAAAAGTGTTTTTCGCTCGGTGCCGCGGAGTACATCGAGCTTAAGCGATGCATCAAGAGGATGCAGATAAAGAGCAGAGGTGAAGGCGGGCAGCGTACCGATAAGCCGGTCATCGGCGCGGATTACAATATCTCCGATCTTGAGCCCACCAGCCTCGGCAGGACCTCCCGGTGTCACATCGTCGATTACGACTCCCCAATTTCGGGCAAGCCCTAAGCCTTTCGCCAAGCTGGCAGTAATAGTCTGCGCACCTGCTCCGACCTCTATGCGATGCACGTGCCCATACTTGCGCAGGCTCTGGTAAACGAAACCCACGATCCGTGCTGGAATGGCAAAGCCCAGCCCTTCGCTCCCGCCCGCTTCGGAAAAAATAAAAGTGTTAATCCCCACTACGTAGCCCTCCGAATCGACCAACGGGCCGCCGCTGTTACCCGGGTTGATAGGAGCATCGGTCTGAATGTAAACCATCGGACGAGTCGGATCTGCCTGTCGCGCAACTGAACTCACCACGCCCATGGTCACCGAATTCTCCAGTCCTTCGGGACTGCCCATGGCAAACACTAATTGTCCTTGATGCACCGGCCTGTGGATACCAAGCGAAAGTGTAGGCAGCCCAGTCTGATCGATTTTGAGCAAGGCGAGGTCGGTGTCTTTGTGAATACCGATGAGCCGAGCCTCAACTATCCGCTGTTTGCCTACAGGCGCAATCTGCTCGGGATGACTTACCGAAGGCATGGGCAGAGCCACATGGATGGACTGTGCTCCCGCAACCACGTGGGCATTCGTCATGATGTAGCCGTTCGAGTCCACGATCACTCCGGAGCCGATCGCATGCTCGCGCGATATCAGCGCTGTGTCACCATGATCGTTCTCTGCCACCGGCCCATAGCCAGTAACCAGAATTTGAACCACGGCAGGCGAGATTCTGGCAGTGAGCTGCTCGATTGCCAGATTGAGTTGTTGCAGTACCGGTGGTGGTTCCGCAGGCTTGGTTCCCATCGCTTTGGCTTTGTCAGCATCAGACGTTGCCGCGTCGGGCGTTCCAGCGCCTTGCACTGTTGCACCAGGATGAGCAACGGTTGGCGTTTGCGGCACTGTTTGTTGGCCAAAGCCTGGCGCCGCAGCTGCAATGAGCAGGCAGCAAAAACCGGCAGCAAAAAAACAGAATAGATTTTTCGAACTGCAAGCTGAGAAATTCATAGGTACAGACTCCTCAAACGCATCTCGATCATGCGGAAACTTATTAGATGACGATTATGCCGGAACAGGATAAACCGGGGTTTCTACTGAGATGTGGAGTGTCGCGTACTATAAGCTGCGACTATTTACCGTCGGTTGCTGCCTTCGTTGCCGGCGTCGAAATTGTGACCGAGTCAGGCACCGTCCAAACCGCCTTGCCACTCGTCATATCTATCCGATGCATGGTGATCTTGAGAGTGCCACGATCGACTTCCACCAAAAGATAATGGTAGTTCACGCCCTTACCCTGAAAAGGATCGCCTGGCTTGCGTTCAACGATATAAGGGTGGGCTCCCGCACCGCCGGTTACGAAATACGTAATGCCTCCATGCTCATGGCGCTCGTAGTTATGCACATGTCCAGAGAAAACGACAATCCTGGCGCGCATGTTCTGCTGCCGCGCTTCCAGAATTTTTGCCAGTTCTTTCTCCTCGGAGCGGGCTGCGTGCCCACCTCCAGACAGCATCTGCATATTTGAAGAACTTGTGTAAAGAGGATGGTGCAGAACAAGGAACACGAAATCCACGTCACCCGGAAGTTGATCCAGCTTCTGTGTGAGCCATTGCCCCTGTGGTCCCGTGGTCTCGTCGAGAGAGCTATCCAGAACCAACATTAGAGTGTTCGCGGCGCGCACCGAATAGTAGCGGCTGTTTTTCAGGTCGGGGAAGTGCTGGAAATAATTGGCCAGCGCAATCTTTTCGTCGCCGTGGAGTTCATGGTTGCCGATCGCAGGATAAACCGGAATATTGTTCTCGCGCCACACCACCGTTTCGCTGTCCCAAACCTTCCAATCGTTCAAATCAGAGCCGTTGTAGACGAGATCGCCTCCGAAGGAAATAAATGCAGGATTAGTCTGGGCAACTGCCTGTACCAGCGCCTGGCGTACGGCTGGATTCGCCGCTTCGGTGTCCTTGGGATCATGGAAGCGTGCATCTCCATACGCCACAAAGTGGAACGGCGTGCTCAATTGCAGTGCCAGTTCCACCGGTTCGGTCTGAGATGACGCCTGCGCGTGCGAACTTGAGCGAGCAGAGCAACCTGGAACGCAACTAAGTACGCAGCAGAGAAAAAGAATAACGATCGCCGATACTGGAGAAAATTTCATCAGCCGCCAAAATTTCTGGGAACTCATGCGCGTTAAACGTTGAGTCAGCGCGGGATCGTCTAAGTGTTCTAACGCTATGAAACGGAAAAAATAGTTTACACCTACGGTTCAAAATCCTTCCTCACTGCTTTACTTCCCAGCCGCCCTGAATCAGCCCTCACCGGTGTTATCCTAAGCGGGATTACACCGCAGGGGTTTTAACCTCATTCATGTCGAATCCAAGCATGCCCGATCCAAAAACATTTGACCCGTCCGCTCCGGAATCAGCGCCAGCGAGCGAGCCGACAGAATCCTTTAAAGATATTTTTTCCGAATACGAGCAGAGCCATTCCCGCAAGAAAGAATCCGGTACTCAGCGACGCGATGGAACGGTGATTGCCCTGACCGCCGATTCCATTATTCTCGATATAGGATTCAAGACGGAAGGTGTCCTGCCGCTGACCGCATTCCCGGTAGACAAGCCTCCGAAGCCTGGTGACAAAGTGCAGGTCACCATCAAGGGTCGCGATCCGGAAGGTTATTACGAACTGACGCGCGGCAAAATCGAGCGCGTAACAGACTGGGAGTCGCTGGAAAAAGCATTCGCGGAGAAGTCGACGATCATCGGCACAGTGACCGGCGTGGTTAAGGGCGGATTGAGCGTGGATGTGGGAGTGCGAGCATTTATGCCTGCTTCGCGCAGCGGAACCCGCGACGCATCCGAAATGGAGAAGCTGATCGAGCAGGAAATTCGCTGCCGCATCATCAAGCTCGACGTTGCCGATGAAGACGTTGTAGTCGATCGCCGCGCTATCGCTGAAGACGAAGAACGTGCCGGCAAGGAACGTCGTTATTCGGAGTTGAAAGAAGGCGACACCGTGCACGGCGAGGTTCGCAGCCTGACCGATTACGGTGCCTTCGTCGATATCGGAGGCGCGGACGCGCTCCTTCACGTCGGCGAAATTTCATGGCGTCGCGTCAACAAACCTTCAGATGTGCTGTCGACGGGTCAGCAGATCGAAGCCGTAATCATCAAGATCGATTCGGAGAAGCGGCGAATAGCGATCAGCATGAAGCAATTGCAGCCGCATCCGTGGGACGCTGTCACCGAAAAATACAAGCCCGGCGAACGCGTGCGCGGCACCGTCACCCGGCTCACCGATTTTGGTGCGTTTGTGGAAATCGATCCCGGCATCGAAGGTCTGATTCATATTTCCGAAATGTCATGGGCAAAAAGAGTGAGAACTCCAGCGGATGTGGTGAAGCCAGGCGAGACGGTTGAAGCTGTGATTCTGGGCGTGAATGCGGGAGAACGTCGCATCTCTCTCGGACTGAAGCAGGCGCTGGGCGATCCCTGGGCCGGCGCTGCACAAAAATTTGCGCCTGGTACGGTGATCGAGGGACCGGTGACGAGTCTGACGAAATTTGGTGCCTTCGTACAACTGACCGAGGGCGTCGAAGGTATGATTCACGTCAGCGAAATCACTGCGGAGAAGCGCATCAATCACCCGCAAGAAGTTCTGAGGGTAGGGCAGTTAATCAAGGCGCAAGTGCTCGCACTCGACACCGAAAAGCGGCTCATACGCCTAAGCATGAAACAGCTTGTGCCAACCGGTCTGGATGAATATCTCGCCGAACATAAAGAAGGCGATGTCGTGACTGGCCGCATGGTCGAAGTCTCCGAAGGACGCGCGTGCGTGGAACTTGGCGAAGGCGTAATAGCGACGTGCCGGATCCCCAATGAAGGTTCAGCGAAAAAAGAAGATAAGAACGCTGAAGCTGCGCCATCACCTTCATCTTCATCCAAGCCCGATTTGTCGTCATTAGGGTCGATGTTACAAGCTCGTTGGAAGAGCGGCGCTGTCGCCGACGAGGCTAAGCCGGAAGCTTTGCGGGCCGGACAAATCCGCAAGTTTCGGATCGCAAAGCTCGACCAGCCGACAAAGAAAATTGAATTGGAGATGGAGTAATTCCCGCCTGCAATAGCGAAGACCCTTCCAAAAGGTGTGGATTATAACTCTTGTAATGATCGCCGAAGGGTGAAGTTACTGACAACTAACGGCCGGGGTTAGCCATCATAAGCGCAAACAGCGCGGGTAGATAGATAATCGTTGCCCGAAGCAAACGCCGAGCCGACGGTTTGGACGCTGGCGCCGTTGCCGGCAACTGCGGATACGCCATTCCCATGGATACGCGGAACAGTGCCGCACCCATCAGGACGGCTCCCACCAGATAAATGCGTCCAGCCATGCCCAGCGCGACCGGCAAAACGCTCACGGGAATCAAGGCTGCAGAATAGGCCAAAATCCGCCACACCGTGGACTTTCCATCGGAATCGACGACCGGCAGCATACGAATGTCACCTTGCGCATAGTCCTCACGATAAAGCCATGCGATGGAGAGGAAATGCGGAAACTGCCAGACAAACATGATGGCAAAAAGGATCAGCGTCTCGGGTTCGATTCTTCCGCGCGCCGCCGTCCAACCCAGTACCACCGGCATGGCTCCAGGAAACGCGCCCACAAACGTGCAAACTGGAGAAACTTTTTTCAGTGGAGTGTACGCCCCGAGATACACCGCTGAGGTCAAGAACACTAGTAACCCAGTTAGTAAGTTGGCATAAATCGCGAGATAAATGGAACCGCCCAGAGTTAGCGCCAATCCAACCGCAGCCGCGTGAGCTCTGGTCATGCGTCCAGAAGGCAGGGGGCGCAATGCGGTTCGCCGCATCCGCGCATCCACCTTCGATTCCAGCACTTCGTTCAATGCCGCCGTTCCGCTAGAAACCAGCGCAATCCCAAACAGCGCATGGATCAAGCCCATTGACCACGACGACACTCCCATACGGTGCGCGCCAAAAAAGTAACCGCACCACGCCGTTAGGACGATCAAAGCTGTAATGCGCGCTTTAGTAAGTTCGGAGTAATCGCGCAGCAGAGAAGCGAACTTTTGCAACATGAACCCCACGTTAGCTGGCTTGCTCTTGTCCGCCATCGCTCGACGGCTCAGCTCAAACCAACAATCAAAAGAAATAATGTCTACGGACATCGCAATCGACATCCGCTAAAAGATAGCATTCGTACCGCGCCGTCTATTCGATGTCAAGCCAAAACTCAAAACGGCAGCACGCGCGATAACGCTAATTACGATGCTCGCATCAAACCCCGGTCGTTGGCAACCTCGATCGGCAAACGCAAACTCGCGACAACAATTAAAAATAATTAACAGCGACTAGTGACCGCCCGTAGGTCCAGCAATCGTGAACGTCTCGGGCGGATCAAAATAACACTGATGCCAAAGAGCTGCGTCGTTCAACGTGCCCGCCTTCCATTGCCGCACTGTCGCAAGCGTTGCGGCAATCATGCCGCCATCGACGGAATCGAAGATCATAACGATGCCAGATATTTCCCGCGATCTTGCCGCTAGATCTGCATAATTCTTGTCGAGCAAAGACTTGGCGAATTCCAGCTTTGCTTGCGCGCCGCTGTTCTCTTCGTTCTCGGTGATCTTTTGCACCGAGATGATTTTCACATTCTTGCCCCGAAGCGGATTCCAATCTCCCGGGAACGGCGCAGTTTCTTCGCGCGTAACCTGAAACAAATCGGCGACAATCTGCGTGCCCTTCGTGTTCACCAGCGGGACGTCCGAAATGCCCTCCGGCATCTCCAGACTGGTGCGCCAGATCCATCCCCGCGATAAGCCGGAAATTCGCACGTGAACCCAATCCTCATTGAAATCCAGCATCTCAAACTCATCGTGCGCGTCCGCCAGAAATAAAATCTTGCCATTCAAACTGGGAGTTGCGACCACCGGCGTTCCCGATTTTTTTATTGCAACCAGATTTTTCGGATGAGCCTGGTTCTTGAGCACTTCTTCCAAACTCGCGGCCTCAGCCTGCAGGCCGGTTGCTGCTTGATCAAGAGGCTTTTGAGCATTCTTAGAATCCGCCAGTTGCTGACTCGACAGACCTGGCTCCGAAGACGAGAACGTGCGTGCGGAATCCGTCGACCTGGGCACCGGAGCCGAGATGGTCGGTTCTTCTGCGCTCTTGGCCGCACTCCCTTGATCAGCAACCGCCGACCGATTAGGCGACGGCGCTGGAGGAACTACTGCCGTCGGAGCTGACGGGAAAGCCTCGCCGGAACTTTCCGCAGAACTTCCGCCTGAACTCGTCGCACCCGGCCTAGTCGTCAGCAGTTCGCTCAACTGGTCGAGAAGGTCGGATTCGAGCCGCCCATTTGAAGTCAGCAGTTGATATCCCGAGTGAGAGGGAGTTGAATCCGTGTACCAGGCTGTCACCTTCGTGTTCACTCGCACTATCGATCCGCCCGACGCAGTCGAAGTCACCTGCACTGCGGATTGAAAATATGCCCTCTCATAGCGGTTCAAGGGATGATCGTCAGGCAAGGCGAATCCATCCAGCACCGGCAGCCGTCCACTCATGGCAGGGTGCAATTCCTTTAGAGCTTTTTCCACAGCGCTTTTCGACTGACGGTAAGTGCGTTCGTACGGCCCAGCTTGTGGGCTTGCCTGCGCACTGGCGCTCTGCACCATGCCAGCCATCAGCAGAACCACCGCCCACAAGATGGTGCAAAGCGATCGGTGAGGTGCGGGCAAACTCCGGCGCGTCATGGTCTCTGCTCCAACTGATCGCGAGGAATCCATCCATGTTGTCCATCGCGCGTTTCAACTCCGTACCAGTAAGGCGTTAGAACCATTATCAGGACTTCAACGCCGGGCTCCAGCGATTTCAAAGTACTTGCGGTGTGGAAGGGAGACGACTTGAGCGGAGCTCCTGGCTGTTTGACGAGCCACTCCACTTGCCGTCGCAGGCCCGCAACATGTTGTTCCAACGATTCACCCGATTCGTCATAAGCTGCCGAAGCCACCGACGGTTGCGTCATTGCGGATGTTGACGGCACCGGTGGCTGTGATTCGGCTGTCGATGCCGCAGGAATATTCGTGCCCTCCGCATTCACGCTCTCGCCGTTCGCATTCTCCACCGGCTTTGCAGTCGATGACGGATTGCTTTCTGAAATCGCGTCATTGCGCGTGCCCAATTTTTGCTTCGTCGCGCGTTCCTGTTTCGCTTGCAAGGCCTCTTCTGTTTCCCTTTTCACCAGCTCAACCGCTTGCAGGCGAACTTGGATATCCTCGTACTCGGCGCTTTCCACCGATCCGTTCGATTGGTGTACCGTGCGTCGAAAGTCTTCAACAAATAGAGCGTTAATGCGCAAGACGGTATTTTTGTCGCTTTGCGGTTGCAACACATAACGCACCGCCAACGTTCCCACATCGCCGCTGCTCTCGAAATTTCGCGGATCCAGCGCCTCCGTTCGTACCTTATAGAAAACCTTGCCACCTCCAGTCCACGCTGGAAACACCGGCGTCGATGTGGCCGCAGCCGCTTTGTCAACGTACTCGTCTTTGTTGTATTCCTTGGTTCCCCGGATAATCGAGTTCTGCACCACATCCGCTACCACCTCCTCGACTTCTCGCTCTGGTAGGGGAATGTTGACGATCAGGCCCTCGCCAAAATGCTCATTTTTTTTGCGGCCATGCAAAGGGAAGGCAGTCGCCATCACACTCAGCAGAAGAAGTGCTGCCGTTACCTGAAGATAAAATGGGAGATATGCCGTAGATCGATCAACCACAACGCGGCGATTGAGCCGCGTACCACGAAAACTCTGTTCCCAGATCACGTCCTACTCCGCTGTTCCTGTTGCAAGAGTCTCATACGCTTGTTGATTGCTGTCAACTCGCGTGTGCGTATTCCGAATTCAATCCCCTGGTCACACTTGGGGTGTCAAGTAAATAGATTGTAAAAAAATTCTGAGAACCCTATTGCACTTCATCGCGCACGGTAGTAGTATCCACCCGCGAGTGAGTGGTTGGACCACTTCACCATAAAAGTTTTGATTTTTCTGAATGAAGTAGTTGGACAATGGTCTTCACGATAGTTCGTCGATGATGTGATCGGCGATAATGGATCGCCGCTTGGCCCTGCTGTTCGCGTGTTTTGGAATTTGGTAGTTGCAAAAATTTTGGTGGTTGCAGAAATGTTGCAAAAATCTTGACGATTGTCTGAGGAGTGCAGCATGCGTATGTGGGCGCAATCTCATCTCTGTCAGAAGCCGCGGCACGTCACCCCTGTCATCGCCGCTGCTTTCGCGTTGTTCTTTTTGATCCTTGGCGCCAGCCAGCAGGCGAACGCGATTCCCGCCTTTGCCAGAAAGTATGGCCTGCGGTGTTCAGCCTGTCATGAAAATTGGCCGATGTTGAATTTCTTCGGCCAAAAGTTTAAAGACAACGGCTACCAGCTCATGAATGATCGCGACGCTCCGATCTGGCAGAATAACGGCTACTGGCCGGTCACCTTCCGCATGACTCCGATCTGGCATCGTGTCAGTACTAACCTGGTGGCAACCGATCAAAGCCCCACAGGCGAGCAGAAGATTACCTCTTCTGGCTTTGACCTCAGCGGTCTCGACTTCCATACCGGCGGCACGCTGGACAAGAATTTTTCCTTCTATCTGCTCCCTTCCTCCGATCCGACCGGTGCCTTCCACTTTGAAACCGTTATGGCGCGGATCGACAACATCGGTAACAGTCCTTGGCTGAACGTCAAGCTCGGTAAATTCGAACTTGATAACCTGCTTTCTGAGAAACGCATCCTCACGCTCACGGGGAATGGCGGCATTTACCAGCTCTATCATTTCATACCGGCGGGCGACGCCAATGTCTTCGGGCAAATGGGAGACAACCAACTCGGTCTTGAGGTGATGGGCCACTCGGCCAACGACCGCACGCGCTACTCGGTTGCGCTGCTGAGCTCGAACGACGGAACAACGCAATTGCCCTATGGTGCTGAATCCTATTCCACATTCATTACTGGCAGTCAGGCTTTTGATGCTGGCAAACTCGGCGTGGAACGCCTCGGCTTCTACGTAATGGCCGGAGAAGCCCCGACCGGCTGGCTCACCTCGGGTGGATTGCCGATCGCCGGTTCAGGAACCGCAAACAAGGGTTTCAGCCGCGAAGGCTTCGTCGGGCAGTTCTATTTCGGCCCGCACGCGGATGTCACGGTGGTTACGCAGCATGGCGAGGACAGCGCCTGGTTTGGCCAAGGCTACGGAGACTTAATCGACGGCCTCACCACCCTCAACAACACGCCCGGCACTCCGTTGCCAAACGGGGCGCGCAACCCGACTTGGAATGGCGTCCTCTTCGAACCTCACTATGTGGTCAGTCCGCAAATGATTTTGCTCGCGCGCTATGAAACCATCCGAATGTCTCAGCAGTCGACACCGGGGACGGCTTCAAACCTCGGTAACATCTCGACCTACACCCTCGGCTATCGCTACAACCCGTTTATGACCAGTCGCGCGGGCTTCGCCTACCATGGTGAATACAACTGGTGGCATCAGGATGGAACAGCACCTGACGGCACCTCCAACCTGACCAGCAGTGAACTGTTGTTTGGAATTGACTTCGACTTCTAAAGAGGGGGATGGCTGTGCATACAAACTTACTCAAATGGTCTCTACTGTTGAGCGTGGTTGTCACTCTCTGTTTGTCTACCGCCTCGTTCGCTCAAATAACTACCAATCAGCAGCAGCAATGGTTGAATTCGCCGGCGGCGTCCAGCCACATCGGTAACATAACCGGAAACGCCCATGCCGCCGTTGTACCGTATCGGCGGTACTGCGTTGGGTGCCACGGCGATCTTGGGGATGGTAACGGGGAGAACTCGCCCTGGCTCAGCCCGAAGCCGCGTGACTTCCAACTCGCCATTTTCAAGTGCCGTTCCACTCCCACGGGAACATTACCTACCGATGAGGACTTGTTTGACACCATCGCCCGTGGCTTGGATCGCTCCAATATGCCAGCGTGGAATACATTTACCAAGCAGGAGCGCGCCGACTTGGTGGCTTTGATCAAACACTTTTCGCCGCGTTGGCAGAATGAGAAACCGGGAACGCCCATCACCATCCCGGCGGAGCCGGAAATCACGCCGGAAAGGATCAAGGCGGGGCAAGAAGTGTTCAAGAAGATGGAATGCTGGAAGTGTCACGGTGTCCAGGGCATGGCCAATGGCCCTTCCGCCTCAACTCTTACCGATGATCTCGGAAGGCCGATCTTACCGTTCAATTTCACCGAAGGCTCGCGACCGCTGTGCGGAAGCACCGACCATGATCTCTACAAAATTTTTATGACCGGTTTGGACGGCACGCCGATGCCGTCATTTTCAGACAACATTAAGCCGGACGAGGCGTGGGATCTGGTGTTTTATCTGCGCACGCTGCAGCCGCGCAACTCCTTCAACGCTAAAGAAAGACAGATTGCCAATCAACTGGGGTTGAAACCGGTTGATACAACTGCACCAGCACAGTGATTTGGGAGGATAACCCTTCCGAATTTATTCGAACTCAGCCGAACTTAGGAGAAAAGCAATGAAGCATCAGCGCACACGTGGGTTGGCCGTGGTCTTAGCCAGTCTTGTGTTGGTCGGTCTTGGGTCGTTAGTAATCAGCCACAAGGCAAGTGCCGCCGGTGAAGGCAAAATTACCGGTACCGTCAAGCTCGATGGCACAGCTCCGCATCAGCGGGGTATTGACATGTCAAAGGACCCTTACTGCACCAAGGCTCACGCTAACAACCCGGCCGAAATGGAGACTGTCGTTGTCGGCAAGAACGGGGGCTTGGAGAATGTTGTTCTCTACGTCTCTCAAGGTCTGACTGGCGATGCCGCCAATGCGAAACCTTCTCAAGTCCCTGTATTCGACCAGAAGAACTGTATGTACACGCCACACGTACTGGCGATGGATGTCGGCCAGGATTTCAAGGTGGAGACCAGCGATCAGACGGCCCACAATATCCATCCGGAACCCAATCCACTGACTGGCAATATCCCGTGGAACCAGTCGCAACCGCCAGGCGCTCAGCCCATCACTAAAAGTTGGAAAGCCCCAGAAATGATACCCGTCAAGTGCAATATCCATCCCTGGATGCACGGCTGGTTCGCTGTGGTAAAGGGTCCATACGCAACCACCAACGAGGATGGTTCCTACACTATCGAGAATGTGCCTCCTGGAAGTTACACGGTGACTGCTTGGCAGGAAAGCTATGGTACTCAGAACCAAAAAGTAACGGTAGCGGCGGGCGCGGCGGCAACGGCTGACTTTACCTTTAAGGCAAAGTAAAGGAATTGGATCAGTCGGAAAAGCACCGCAGGACCATCACGCGGCTTTGAAACAAGCTAACGAGGCCGGATGGCAGGTCCGGCGGGGGCATTATGGCGAAATTCTTTGCAGTCACCATCATTGTGATCGCGATCCTTTCGGCGATTCCCATCTTGCGGCACACCTGGGAGGCGCCCCCGGACATCTCGACTCAAGGGCATCTGATCGATGAACAGATGTCAGAAACCATGGCGGAGGCTGGAATCGCCTTTCTCGCCGCACAGTTCGTTTTGGCTGCTTTCATCTGGCAATTCTCAAACCGTGGCCCGGAAGCAAAAATCAAGAAGTTTCCCGGCGGTGCCACCGGGTTGGTCATTGCTGCCTTCCTGGTCGTAGGCGTAGAAGTCCTGGCTCTTGGAGTTTTCGGAGTGAAGGCATGGGCCGACCAATACTTAACCCCACCGTCGGCCAATGCCATGCCCGTTCAGGTCCAAGCCGGACAGTTCGCTTTCTATTTCCGCTATCCCGGTCCCGATGGAACATTCGGACCCATTCACCCGGAGCTCATTAATGAGGCACAGCAAAACTTCTTTGGTCTCGATACCGATCATGACCCCGATTCCAAAGACGACATCGTCACCGCCGAGATGGCGATTCCTGTAAACAAAGAAATCCACCTGCTCATGCATGCGAAAGATCTTGGTCATTCTTTTTTTGTGCGAGAGTTGCGGGTGCAACAGGATTTTGTTCCAGGGTTAGATGTTTCTCTGCACTTCACCGCAACTAAGATCGGCAAGTACGAAATCGTCTGCACGCAGCTTTGTGGCTTGGGGCATTACAACATGAAGGCATACCTCGAGGTAATGTCTCAATCGGACTACGACGACTGGCTAAAGAAAGAAGCGGCATTGCAGTAGCTCTTGCTGCCCGCACTCACGCGCGCGGGCGAATGGGGACATCTCTCCTGAGGTAAGCATAATGCACGACATGTCAGCGCACGCGGTGCAACACCACACTCCTCCGACCAGCTTCATTCGGAAGCACGTATTCAGCCTGGACCATAAGGTGATCGGCAAGCAGTACTACGCGCTGGCCCTGGTCGCCGCTATTGTTGGAATGATACTTTCCTGGCTGATGCGCATTCACCTGGGTTGGAACAACGCCGCGATCCCGGGCCTGCAGTTGCTTTCGAAAAATGGCGCTCCCGGCGGCGTGATGACGCCGGAATTCTATCTGCAATTGATGACCATGCATGGCACCATCATGGTCTTTTTTGTGCTCACCACCGCGCCTTTCGCGGCCTTCGGTAATTTTTTCCTGCCTATCCAGGTCGGTGCCGAGGATATGCCCTTCCCCCACATCAACATGATGTCGTTCTGGGTTACATGCACCGCCTTCATCGTCCTGATGTCGTCGTTCGTCCTAAGCGACGGACCGACCCTCGGTGGTTGGACTCAATATGCACCGCTCAATGCTGTGGGTGCAATTTCGGGTCCCGGCCAAGGTCTGGGTGTGATTTTGTGGATGGTTTCCATTGCGCTGTTTTGTATTGGCCAGTTGATGGGCTCGTTGAACTTTATAACCACCACCCTCGATCTTCGCGCCAAAGGCATGAGCCTGATGCGCCTCCCAATGACTGCATGGGCATGGTTTATTACATCGTGCATGGGTTTGACCGCTTTTGCCGTGCTAATGCCGGCATGCATCCTCGTCATTCTCGACCACGTCGCCGGAACCAGCTTCTTTGTCGCGTCGAATCTGGTGATAAGTGATCAACTCCAGCCGCACTCCGGTGGATCGACTCTGCTTTGGCAGCACCTATTCTGGTTCTTCGGACATCCCGAGGTCTACATCGCGATCGTGCCCGGCCTTGGCATCGTCTCCCATATCCTGATCACCAGCATGCGCAAGCAGATGCTTAGTCAGCGCGTGCTCATCTATTGCATGGGAGCCCTAGCCGTCCTTAGCTACATGGTTTACGGGCATCACATGTTTGTCAGCGGGATGAATCCCTACTCCTCGCTGGCATTCTCTTTCCCCACCCTGGTCATCACCATCCCGGCCACCATCGTGGTGCTAATTTGGACCTTCAGTCTGTATGGATCAAGGCTGCGTATCACCTCGGCATCTCTGTTTGCCTTGGGTTTTATTTCTATGTTCGTCAGCGGTGGTGTAAGTGGTTTCTTCCTGGCTCAGCCCTCGATCGATATCATGCTCCATGGGACTTACTTTGTGGTGGGTCATTTCCACATGGTGATGGCGGTCGCGGCCATGTTTGGCATCTTTGCTGGAACTTACTTCTGGTTCCCCAAGATGGCCGGACGAATGATGAACGAAACGTTGGGGAAGATTCATTTCTGGCTCAGCTTTGTGGGTGCATATTGCATTTTTATGCCATTCCACTACCTGGGACTCGTCGGAAATGTGCGTCGCTACGCGACGTTCGTGGATGACTACCTGCAGCCGCTGATCCCTGTGCATCGTTGGATTACGGTTGCTGCCCTGATCACAGGTGCGGCCCAGCTTATTTTTATCTACAACCTGATTCACAGCAGGTTCTGGGGCAAGCCCGCGCCGGATAATCCGTGGGAAGCTACTTCGCTCGAGTGGAGCACGGCAACGCCGCCACCCTGGGACAATTTTGGTGGTAAGCATCCCGTGGTCTATCACGATCCCTATCAATACGGCGTGCAGAGTTCGGTGGGTGATTACGTGATGCAAACTTCGCCGGAGCAAGTTAAGACGGAGCACGACGAAAAGTAACTCGCGAGAAGTAAGCTCAGCGAGAATTAGGAAAGAACTCGTGTAGAGACGGAGCTTGCCGCGTCTCAGCAGCTGAATAACCATGGTTCAGGGTATGGGGCAGCGAGAGGTAATGCGGGAAGGGAATTTAGTAGGTTATGGCAACTACAGTACATGAACCGCCGCAAATCGACCCGGACCGTTTGCCGGATCAAGGGCACTCGGGGAACGGCGATTGGCGGAATCTTGTTCCTGCGGACGGCGACCTGCGTGTAACGCAGGACCACTCGCCACCACCGTCTTCGTCTGCAATCTGGGTAGTGATGTTCGCCGTCATGATGATGTTTGCCGCTTTCACTAGCGCACTGTTTGTCCGTAAAGGTGCGTCGCTGGATTGGCGGACTTTCACCTTGCCCTCGATCCTCTACTTCAATACCCTTCTGCTCGTCGCCAGCAGCATTGCCCTGGAAGTCGCGCGTCGCCGCATAGCTACTTTTATGGGCGGTCTGAAGAGTCCGGTTGAGAGCCCGGCACGCTGGCTGTACATAACCTTGTTTCTCGGCCTGCTTTTTGTGGCCGGTCAATACGTCGCGTGGTTGCAGTTGAGATCCGAAGGTCTTTATCTAGCCACGAATCCAAGCAGTTCGTTTTTCTATTTGCTGACGGCCGTGCATGCGCTGCATGTGCTGGGCGGCTTGGGTGGATTGATCTATGTCATTCGCAAGCTGAATAAGTCGGTCCTGCGCCGGAATCAGTTAGTGGCGACAGCACGGTACTGGCATTTCATGGGTATTCTTTGGGTGTATCTGCTCTTACTGCTGTGGATGAAACTGTAACCTACTCATCGTTAGAACGATAACAGGAGGCGCCGTGAGCCAAGCGGACTTGACCATGGAAGGACACACGACAGGGCTGACTATAGGACCAGCATTTTCGATTCCTACAAAAAAGCTGGCGATGTGGCTGTTTATTATCGCCGACACTATGACATTTGCCGCGTGCCTGGTGGCCTATGGATTCGTGCGCAATGGAGCCCCCGACTGGCCCCGACCGTTCCACAGCATCACTAACGTCGCGCTGATGACGTTCATTCTTCTGACCAGTAGCTTGACCATGATCCTCGGGTTGCGCTCAGCAAAGGCCGGCGACAAAGCTGGTGCTTTTCGTTGGACCATGATTACAGCAGTTGCGGGTGTTCTTTTCGCCCTGCTGCACATTCGCGAATGGCTGGGACTCATCGGCGAAGGTATGACGCTCTTTAAGAATCCTTGGGGAACTCCACTGTTCGGAGCGTCATTTTTCAGCATCACCGGCTTGCACCTCACGCACGTTACGTGTGGCGTAGTCGCTCTGGTCGTTGTAGGTATACGCTACAAGGGCGGCCGCTACAACGCGGATGATCTCGAGATTTTGGGCCTTTACTGGCACTTCGTGGATCTGGTCTGGATGTTCGTTGTGCCATTGGTCTACCTTTTGAATCTCGCCCATTAGACCAGAAAACTTTAGAGCAAAATACGGAGCTAGATAATATGACAACAGCGCAAGCGCACAACAGTAATGGAATCGGAAAGGATCTGGTCATCTATTTCTGCCTGCTGGTTTTGGCAGGCTTGCAATTCGTGATTGCTTATCAGAATCTTGACCCATCGCAAATGCTATGGCGAATGCTGTCAGTCGCCGTTATCGAGGCCGGGCTGGCAGTTATGTTCTTCATGCATCTTTGGACTGAGAAGCGCGGCTTTGTTATATTTGTCCTCGTCTTCACGATATCTGTTCTTTTAGCGATGCAATATGGCTGGACCGACAGCACCCGGATGGTGATCGGCGCTCCATTTTCAAAATACTAATACTAACGACTAACTATGAACTGACTAACGACCGCCGACGAGAAAGGCGCGAGTTATGAGAGATGTTAAGAAAATTATGTTAAGAGAAAAGTTGAGGAAAAAGTTCGGAGAAAAGACGAGAGTTGATAGACCGTTTCTGCTCATTGCTATCGTGCTGGCCGGACTCGCTATGCTCGCCGCCCCTCTTCCAGCTTTTTCCCAGAGCTGCGCCCTTTGCTATACTTCAGCGGCTTCCGCGGGCAATCGAATGATTCAGGCATTGCAAAGTGGGATTCTGATTCTTGTCCTTCCTCCCACGTTCATGTCGGTTGGCATGATTTTTATCATGTATCACAAGCGCAATCATTTCAGGCAGGCCGATGATGCGCCTGACTCTGACCGCAAGTGGTAGTTGATATTGAGTGCGTAGCACTTAGCGATGCTGTAACTAGATTCTTTTGGACTGTGGCTTTAAGTCGCTAAGGTCACTTAGCGGCAGTTGCTCGGCGCGGCATAGCCAGCGAACCGTGCCTTGATCCAGCTAATCTGGTCTGCGACCGACGCTCCCATCACACGGCTGGCATCGAGATCCGGATACTTCAAAAAAAGAATTCTGTCCCCCCGCTTGCACATGCGAGCCACGGTTTTTTCCGTCATGTCCGACGGTATAGTTGGGTCCACCTCGCCGCTGATCACGAGCAGAGGGCTGTGGGTCGGCTTTTGACCGGGAGTATTCCCGTTGAAAAATTCTTTCACGAACTGATTGTTCTCCCAATCCGGCTTTAGCATTTCACTACTGAATTCCGGCTCTGTTTCTCCCCCACAGGCCTGCGCGACATGTTGGTATGCAGGAAGTGCTTTGTCTTTCAGCATGTCACTCACTTGGAACTCCGGATGAATCGCTTTGATGGTGGATGCTAGGACGAGCAACAAACGATTGGAAGAGCCTAAAGAGAATCGTTCGTAGGCCGGCTGTACATCCGCCACACCAGAAGTGGCGATGCTTCCCAAATAACCGGGATCGCGTACGTCGCTCTCGGCCAAGGCCACCGCTGCCATGCTTCCTTGAAAAGGTCCGACTGCGATCCACTTAGGCCCGATCTGCGGTACGGCCGCGCGCGCTGCTGGAATCGAATACATGATATCCAATGCGTTCGACTGCATGTCCAGCACCGGCTTGCCAGAATCTGCGCCCAATCCGGAATAGTCGGTCGCAACCACCGCATAGCCAAGACTTGCATACATCGCCAGAATCGGCCCAGCGCCAAGGTTTTTCATCAGTGAAGGAGCGCACTGTCGCGCCGCTCCTCTGAACTCATGCGCCCATGCGATTACCGGCCATCCGCCTGAAGGTGGTTTGCCATCCGGAACCAGGACGACAGCGGAGACAGCCACGTCCTCTCCATGCGCGGTTCGGGAATGATAAAGAATCCGTAACGCAGACAATTCAAACGGAAGATTGTATTCGTAAATCGTTTCCGAACGTATCAGTTCTCCAGGCTTGCCCGGGGGCAGCGGATGTGGTGTGTCATAAAAGCTCGTTACCGGAAGTGTAGACGGTGGCCGGAGTCTTTTCGCCGGTGCTGCGGTCTGAGCTTGCGCAAATTCAGAATTCCCAGGCAGGCAGGCCAATATCAGACAAACCGCGGTGACCGCCGTGAAAAATATTTCCCCTGGGCGACTTGCAGTACGAGGTGATGGCTGGAACAAACGAAGTTTTGCCATGTCGTCAATAGGCGATATTACCACCTGGAATTGCGAGAGGCCATCCAGTCGCGTTGCTGCATCAACTTGATGGTCATGCCTTAATAAGAGCCAATATTCTAGGCGAAGAAAGTAACTCCGAGCGCAGGCCGACCGTAGCACTGACTTGTGCTTATAAGGTTTCCACTCTTCCAGATCTACGTAGTTAGCATTGTTCTTGTCTATGTCGTTCGCTCCGCTAAGCGGAGTAAGTAGCACCGAAAGCCCTTCCCAGAGACGGATTCCGCTTGAAACCGGAATGCTGGCAAGTTGCCGATCCTCTTCGTTTGAAGCTGCCTTGATATCCAAGTTACAGGTGATAAAATAAATTCATGGCAAAAACATTAATTCAATCCGTCGTCAAACAACTTCAACAGGAACGCGCGCGACTCGAAGATGAACTCCATCGCGTAACCGCCGCTCTAACTACTTTCGGAAGAGTCTACATGCAGGGAAGCAAACGTGGGTCTGCTTCAGTTCCAGTTGCAAGGAAGCGAACCATTTCAGCTGCGGGGCGCAAGAGAATCGCAGCCGCACAGCGGGCACGATGGGCAAAGGTAAGGGCAGGGAAGACAGGCAAGAAGTAAATCTGCCGATCTTTCGCCACTAAGCAGAAATCGGAGGCGAAAAATCCAAAAACATCTGCTTAGATGGTGATGAACGTGAGGACTTCAGCTCGATAGGTCCTTCACCACCGCTCCCACAAACTGGGCAAACTCACGGATATCCCCATCAGTTGTGTCGAACGAACACATCCACCGCACCACTGACTCCTCTTCGCTCCATACATAGAAGAAGTACCGCTCTTGTATCTTCTTGATTGCTTCCCGAGGAATCTGCGCAAACACTCCATTCGCCTCCACCGGGTACACAATCTTGACTCCTGGAAGCTTCCTCACTTCCTGTTCCAGCAGTCGCGCCATCCGGTTCGCGTGTTCAGCATTCCGCCGCCACAGGTCGTTGGTTAGAAGCGCCTCCATCTGTACCGACAGGAAGCGCATCTTCGATGCCAGTTGCATCCCTTGCTTGCGCACGAACGAAAAATTCTCCGCCAGTTCCGGACGAAAGAACACCACCGCCTCCACGCCCATCAAACCGTTTTTTGTCCCGCCAAACGAAAGCACATCCACTCCCAGGTCGCGCGTGGCCTGCCGAAGGGTTAGCTGCTGTGCTGCGACCGCGTTTGAAATCCGCGCTCCATCCATGTGCAAATACATTTTCCGGTCATGGGCAAAACGCGCCAACGCCTCAACTTCCGCCGGCTTGTACACGGTTCCCATCTCCGTCGACTGCGTAATCGAAATCACTCGCGGCTGTACGTGATGCTGATCCCCAATTCCGTGATAAGCATCAGCCACCGTTTCCACCGTCAACTTCCCGTCCGGCGCCGCTAGAGGTACCAGCTTGCAGCCTGTAAGTTTTTCCGGCGCTCCACATTCGTCAACATAAATATGAGACAGCTCAGGACACAGCACCGCATGATAAGGTCGCGTCAGCGCCTGCAAACTCAGCACATTCGCCGCTGTACCGTTGAAAACAAAGAAGACGGCCAAGTCGGTCCCAAACTGCTCTCGGAATTTCCCCATAGCCGATTCCGTGTACGGATCAGTCCCATATCCCACCGTATGCCCTTCATTAGCGCGCCGTATGGCCTCCAGCACCTCGGGATGCACTACTGCATTGTTGTCGCTGGCAAAACTTCGGCTAGGTTTCATGACAAAACAATTTAGCAGAACCGAAAATTCTTAGAGCCTTCAGCCCGTACTGTGAATCTATTACTATTCTAGTATTGCTGGCTAGCATCTCGGAACAGTGCCTTGAATCATGGTGACGATGTTGGGCTAGTCCCAGAGACGCCGTGCGATTCTTCTAAAGGTTGAGAGGCTTGGTTAAGAGTAACGACGATTAAGAGTAACAACTATGTCTAGATTCTTCACAAAAACGCCATCTCTGATTCTGCTGTTTGCCTTGCTGGGGGCGATTCTTTTCTCGACCGCCTGTGGCAGCGGCAAAGAAGCGAAAGCTGCCGCTCCGCAAGCCATGCTAGTCAAGGTCCAAACGGCAAAGGATCAAAAAGTCGACGACACCACCGACTACGTCGCCACTTTGAAATCCCGTGACTCCGCCGTGGTTATGCCGCAGGTCGAAGGCATCATCACCCAGATATTGGTTCACTCTGGTGAGCGCGTCGCCAACGGCGCTCCCATGATGCAGATCGATCCCGCCAAGCAGCAGGCCACGGTCAAGAGCCAGGAGAGTGCCACCGCCGCTCAGCTAGCGCAGGTCAAATGGGCGCAGCAGAATTATGATCGCGTTAGCGGCCTGGCCGACGCCGGAGTAGTGAGCAAGCAGGATCTCGATCAGGCGCGCGCGACCCTTGACGCCGCCAAGGCGCAACTGCAATCGCTCGGCGCTCAAGTCAATGAGCAGCAAGTTCAGCTGCACTACTACCAGGTGGTAGCGCCGCGTGCTGGCATCGTCGGAGATATTCCGGTCCGTGTAGGCGACCGCGTGGTGACCACAACCCAGCTCACGACCGTTGATCGTCCGGGTAGCCTCGAAGCTTACATCTATGTGCCCATCGAGAAATCTGCCCAGCTGAAGATGAATCTTCCTGTCAAGATCGTCGACGATTCAGGAAATTCGCTCGCAACCAGCCGTATCACGTTCATCTCGCCGCAGGTGGATACCGCGACTCAAACCGTGCTCGTCAAAGCGACGATCACAAACTCGAACGACAGCCTGCGCACCGCCCAGTTCATTCGCGCACGTGTGATCTGGGGGACAGAGGATAAACCAGTGGTTCCAGTCGTAGCCGTGTCGCGAATCGGCGGTGTTTACTTCGCGTTTGTAGCCGAGCCAGACCAGAAGGGCGGATATGTAGTTCACCAGAAGCCGCTCCAGATCGGCCAGATTGTTGGCAACAATTATGTGGTCCTCGACGGCGTAAAACCTGGCGACAAAGTAGTCGTCTCCGGCACCCAGTATTTAATCGATGGCATACCCGTAATTCCGCAGGAAAGCAGCAGCTAGTTAAGAGTGTGAGCCCCAGAAAATTAGGCGGCTAAGGGACAGCCCTTTTTTCTTATGGTCGACTTTTTTATTCATCGCCCGGTATTCTCCACCGTTTGCGCCCTGATGATCATTCTTGCGGGCGCCATCTGTATTCCTACGCTGCCCATTGCGCAATTCCCTAATCTTGCGCCGCCGCAAGTCGGCGTCACCGCCGTCTATACGGGCGCCAGTTCTCAGACTGTCGAGTCTGCCGTCACCACCCCTCTCGAGCAGCAGATCAACGGCGCTGAGGGTATGAAGTACAGCACTTCCTCCAGCACCAACGACGGCGTCAGCACGGTTACAGCGACCTTCGACATCACCCGTGACCCAGATCTCGCCACAGTTGACATTGAGAACCGTGTTAACACTGCTTCGGGAAGGCTTCCCGCCGCCGTCAAACAAGTCGGAATCACCGTCGCCAAGACCTCGCAAAACTTCGTTTTCGGTGGTGCCGTCTTTCCGACCGACGGCTCTCTTTCCCCGCTCTTCATCAGTAACTATCTCGATGTTTATGTCCGCGACAATCTCAAGCGCATTCCCGGAGTGGCCGACGTTCTGATCTTCGGCGAACGAAAATATTCCATGCGTCTATGGCTCGATCCCGTGCGCTTGGCCGGACGCTCTCTTACCGCCGACGATGTGGTGAATGCCCTGCAGGAGCAAAATGTCGAAGTCGCGGCCGGACAAGTCGGATCCCAGCCGGCGATGCCCGGCCAGCAGTACCAGATCAGCGTCCGCGTCGTGGGCCGTCTTTCTGAGACCGCTCAGTTCGATGACATCATTCTTAAGAGCAATACTGATGGCACGTTAGTCCGCCTCAAAGACGTCGGTCACGCAGAGCTCGGCGCCGAAGACTACAGCACTGACCTCGACTACAATGGGCGCGACGCCATTGGAATCGCCGTCACACAACTCTCCACCGCCAACGCTCTCGACGTCCATCAAAAGTGCGTGGCCGAACTCGATCGCCTTTCCAAGCGATTTCCGCCCGGGATGAAGTACGAGATTGCCTTCGATACAACCGACGCTGTCGGCGAATCCATCCGCGATGTGATTTTTACGGTGGGTTCTGCGATCCTGCTGGTCATCCTGGTGATCTTCATTTTTCTCGGCGACTGGAGGACGACGATCATTCACTTCATCGCCACTCCAGTTTCACTCATCGGCACCTTCGCATTCGTCAAGCTGCTCGGCTTCTCCATCAACACGCTCACGCTTTTTGGCATCACTTTAGCGACGGGGCTGGTTGTCGACGACGTGATTGTCGTAATTGAGAACATCGAGCGCCACTTGCAAGAGGGCGAGACCAGCGCCGCCAAAGCCGCCTCCGCCGCCATGCGAGAAGTCACTGGCGCGGTCGTCGCCACCTCGCTCGTACTCGTTGCGGTATTCGTGCCGGTTGCATTCTTCCCCGGCACCACTGGCATCCTGTTCCGCCAGTTCGCGTTGACCATCGCCTTTTCCATCACCATCTCCGCCTTCAATGCTCTGACCCTGGCGCCTGCGCTCGCGGCGATCCTGCTCGGCCGTCTCGAACACAAAGAAAAAAGCTGGTTTTTCAGGCAGGTTGATCGTTTTCTGCTAGCAGTCAACAACGGCTACGTTCGCGCCCTCCGTGGCTTCCTGCGTTTCGAAGTCGTCGCCTTGATCCTCTTTGCTCTCGGTCTCGGTCTCGCGTATTACGTCTTCAAGCGAGTGCCACAGGGCTTCGTTCCGACCGAAGATCAGGGATATCTCATCGTTGCCATTCAAGCTCCCACCGGAGCATCGCTCGACTACACCAGAAAAATCGGCCAGCAAGTGTCTGCTATCACCAAAAATATCCCAGAAGTTCGTGGGACCTTCTCCATCGCCGGCTTCAGCTTCGGAGGCGCTACGCCCAATGCCGGCCTCGTATTCCTGCCCCTTCAGCCGTATGGCAAGCGTAAGGGCGAGGACCACACTGCTAGCGCCATCATCAAGCGGTTGCGTGGACCATTGTTCGGAATCTCCGGTGCCATCGTCATTCCCTTCGAGCCGCCCGCCGTCCAGGGCCTCGGCCAGTTCGGCGGCTTCCAGTATGAACTCCTCGATCAGGGAGCGCATACCCTCCAGGATCTCGATAAAACCACCCACGACCTCATTCGCGCCGCCGGCCAGCGTCCGCAAAAAGATCTCACCGGACTCTTCACTACCTACACCTCAAACGACCCGCAATACGTTGTCACCATCGATCGCGAAAAAGCCAAGAGCCTCCACATCCCGCTTGGCCAGATTACCGACACGCTCGGCGTATATATGGGTTCGTCCTACGTCAACGATTTCGATTTCAATAACCGTTCGTATCGTGTTTATGTGCAGGCCGACAAACAATTCCGCTCCCATCCCAAGGACATCGGCCAGTACTATGTTCGTTCCGATTCCGGTGCAATGATTCCGCTCCAGAATCTGGTCAGTGTCACGCAAAGCTCCGCGCCTCAGGTAATCAATCATTACAACCTGTTCCGCTCGGCGGAAATCGATGGCTCCGCCGCACCCGGTTTTAGCTCTGGACAAGCCATCGATGCCATGCAGCAACTCTCCGCCAAAATTCTTCCGCAGGGTTACAACTATGAATGGTCGGGAATTTCGCTGGAAGAACTGGCGTCGGGTTCAACTACGCTCATCCTTTTCGGCCTCGGCACCCTCGTCGTCTACCTCACGCTCTCCGCGCTATATGAAAGCTTTGTTCTGCCCTTCATTATTCTTCTCGCAGTGCCCATGGCTCTGCTCGGCGCGCTCGGAGGGCAATGGATTCGCGGCTTGCAGAACGACGTTTACTGCCAGGTAGGCTTGGTTATGCTGATCGGTCTGGCATCCAAGAATGCCATCCTGATCGTTGAATTCGCCGAACAGTTGCGCGGACGCGGCATGACCATTTTAGAATCCGCTATAGAAGCTGCCCGCATCCGCCTTCGTCCCATTCTCATGACCTCGCTGGCTTTCATTTTGGGTGTTGTGCCGCTAGTCTTCGCTACCGGCGCTGGAGAAAATGGCCGTCACTCCGTAGGCACTACTGTCTTCGGTGGCATGATCATGAGCACAATCCTCAACCTGTTCTTTATTCCCGTGCTCTATCTGCTGATCGAAGGTCTCAGAGAGCGCCGACGCAAACCCAAAACCACCTAAGCACGTAGCGCCCCCGCCCGCCACCATCGTGTCTATTCTCGCAGCCGCGTCGTCGTGCTCCGTATTCGCCAGCTTCTCCCAGAATTTTGTCGACTGTGTCTTATTGCCAATCTTTCGAATTAGAAGTACGCTGTCAATCGCCGAGTTACCGGCACAAAAAAAGCAACTACTCTGTCCTTGCCGGCGTCTGAAGAGTGCTATGCGTTTCGCGGTTCTGACCGAGTTGTCATAAGAAGCCTTGCGTGAGGTAAAAAAATGAAAAAAATACTGCTCGTTCTTGCCCTCCCACTGATTTTCTCGATGGTGGCTATTGCCAGTCCCACCACTCAGGATAACCAGGCAGCTGGCGCGCTCCCTCAGAAGAGCATCGATCGTATCGTCAAGGAAGTTCATCACGAACTTGTCATGCTTCCGTACTACGGCGTGTTCGACAACCTCGCCTACAAGGTCGACCCCGACGGAACCGTGACCCTGCTCGGCCAAGTCGCGCGCCCCACGCTCAAGTCCGACGCCGGAAATGTCGTCAAACGTATTGAAGGCGTCACGAACGTCGTCAACAACGTCGAAGTCCTGCCCCTCTCCCCCAGCGACGATCGAATCCGCCGCGCCGTCTACCGCGCCATTTATACCAACAGTGTTCTGTCCCCGTACCAGCTGCGTGCCGTTCCGCCCATCCACATCATCGTGAAGAATGGACAAGTCACGCTCGAAGGCGCAGTAGCCCGCACCATGGACAAGCAAGTCGCCGGCATGAAGGCCAACGGCGTGTCCGGTGTATTCGGAGTAACCAACAACCTTGTAGTTGACGAACCAGAAAAGAAAGACGACAAGAAAAAATAATTAAAAAGTATTGGCAGGGAACGTGGAGCGCCGGGCGTCCCCGCCCGGCCGCTCGGCATCTTCAGGCGTATCGCAGGTTCGTGTGGGGACGGGCGCCTCGCCCATCCAAGCCGAGCGCAGATCGACGGGATGCGTGCGATCACAAATGCTCTTTATTCGCAGCAGTCCTTCGCATACGAGTTAAGTCTGCATTACCCGGAGTCTGATTTCTGCTATCTGACTTCCGCAATCTACAATTCTTCTATGCCCCCAACCGTCGATCCCGGCGAAATCAAGCACGCCGCCCAACTCCTCCGAGCCGGCCGACTCGTAGCCTTCCCCACCGAAACCGTTTATGGTCTGGGAGCAAATGCCCTCGATGCCGAGGCCGTAGCCCGCATCTACGCCGTCAAACGCAGACCAGCGACCAGTCCGCTCATCGTCCATGTTGCATCGATAGAAATGGCGCAGTCGCTAGTCGCAATCTGGCCCGAAATTGCAGACCGCCTGGCCCGCCAATTCTGGCCCGGTCCGCTGACCCTGGTATTGGAGAAGCAACCGGCAATTCCCGCCATCGTCACCGCAAGCCTTCCAACTGTCGGCCTCAGAATGCCCGCGCATCCAATTGCGCTCGCTCTAATTCGCGCCGCTGGCGTTCCACTCGCCGCACCCAGCGCCAACCGCTTCACGCAACTTTCTCCAACCATCGCCGACCACGTCCGCACCAGCCTTGGCGCCGAAGTCGACCACATACTCGACGGAGGTCCCTGCAGCATAGGCATCGAATCCACTGTGCTGTCGCTAACGGATTGTGGGTTAACCGGAAAAAGGCCAATCCTGCTCCGTCCCGGTGGAATTTCGCGGGCAGAACTGGAAGAAGTAGTCGGACCTGTTGCCTCTGCGCAGGAAGTTCAAGCAGGATCTCATCCCGCTCCCGGAATGCATCCGCGCCACTATAGCCCGCGCACAACCTTATTCTTAACCACGAATGGAAAACTGCCCGAAGAGGGCAAAGGAATCTATCTACAACACGAGCATCAGCCGAGCCGCACCAACATCGAGATCCACCAGATGCCGCAATCGGCAACTGACTACGCAGCGGCACTCTACGATGTTCTCCATCAGGCAGACGCCGGAAATTACACCTGGATTGCGGTGGATCTTCCGCCAAGTTCGCCCGAGTGGGAAGCCATCCATGATCGCCTGAGGCGCGGAGCCACAAAATAACTAACTTGCGGACAGCCGCCCCACGCGAAGTCTCGCCACTCTTCGCTGCGAAGAAACGTAGAACGGTGGAGTTGTACTTCTTATCCCCTGCCGCCTACAGCAATTGCCTAAAGCAGTTAAACTACAACGATCCGTAAACGATGAGACTAGTGTTCGTCCCGATATACACCTTGCCATTGGCCACGACCAGGTTAGCAAAATGGGGCAGTGGGGTAAGAGCATCGCGATGATTGGGAGCCTGGCTACTGTCATAAATTCTCACCAGAGTCGTTGCGTTATAAGCAGCCAGATATGGACCGTTCAGTTGCCACAGAATACCCGCCGTAGTCCCGTTGGCCGAGATCACGGGCGAGTGTCCGTTAGAAACCTTCTTGGTTTGAGCGAACGGCGTTGTTGCCAGGCGTCCATTCGTTAGCGCCAGCGCACTGATCGGCGCCGATACCCCGGAAGAATAGATCGTATTGTTCCAGTAAATCAGCGCTCCGGTCTCCACCGCAAATCCTGGCAATTCTTGTATGATCTGCGTGTCCTTCTTGGTACAGGTAGCGCAGAAGTGCCCCATATTGTCGCGGTTAAGAATGTAAATGGTGCCTTCCTTGCCAACCGCGGCCGCCAGATGCGGATACTTACCCGTCTGATCCGGCAACACCAGCACAGGTTCGCTCATATCCAGATCCTGCTCGTCCAGAAGCAGCTCATTGAAAGGCGTAAACCAGTCTGCCAGTTGCAGCGTGTTGCCCGACTGTGTCAGCTTGAATACCGACTGCCCGAAATTCGTGCCCGCCGCGAAGGGTCCATCCGCGGTCGCACCATAGATGTTTCCTTCGCTGTCGGCGGAAAGTCCTCCACCTCGCATCCAGATGGCAGCCGCCGAGTCCGACGGCTCGTCGTCAAACGCGCCTTCCGGTTGCAGCGTCGTAGCGTCGTAAGCTACCACCCACCCCTGTTCCTTGCCGCCGCGGCATCCATTCGACCCAATCGCAATGTACACCGTGCCGCTCTCTAGCAGCAACGCCGGGCGATTGACCTGCATCGCGGGCGCGAACACATTATTCGTACCGCCAAACTCGTAGCTCGCAGTAATCACGACAGGGCTGCCTGTTTCCTCCAGGCCAGTTGTCACATCCAGAGCGTGCAGTCGATACACAGATGTCGATTTCTCATAAGTCTTCGCCACCACATAGAGAATCCCTGCCACTGGATCGATCACCGGTGTGGAAACAATTCCCACTTCTGTCCAGGCCGTGGTTCCTCCACATCCCTGTGTCTTGATGGGAACCGTAGTCGCGCCATTGATCAGGAAAGTGGTATACCACAGCGGCTTCGCGTTCTTCCCCGTTGCGCTGTCCGCGTCAAACGCATAGACACTGTCATGCATCGTCGCCACGTAAACGACGTTATGCACCCCCGCTCCAGGAATCGCCACTCCCGGCACGTAAAGCGCCTGCCCAATCACCAACCCATCCACAGGCTGCGTGAATAGCTTTCCAAACTGTTTGCTGGTCACATTTTGCGGAGTCAGAATCGTCTCATTCGGATTCGCCCCCGAACGCCCGTTGTCGTAATGCCAAGTTGTCACCGGTACCTGCGCGCCGGCAACCGTCATTCCGGCAAGAACAAAAATTAGAAGACAAAGACCACCCAAACGAGCACGCAGAATCCCAGCAATCATTCCGAACCCCCACAACAATTTAGATTGACACTAACGATCCGTGAAAACGCCTGCAGGCTCGAACTGCGGCACGAGACAGACAGCAGCAAAACAGGCGCGACCTACGAATGGAGAAGAATACTGGTGGGTTGTAGAGCGGTCAAACTCAGAAGTGCTATTCATTTACATTGCAAAATATTGCACCATCAATATGCACGTGCAGTCGGCATTAAGCTTTAAATTTCCGAAAGCTTGGTGCGCCGAAACTCCCGCCTAACCTCGATCCTCGCCCGGCACGCGCACTCGAATCGTCTGCGGAACTGCACGCAGCTTCGCCAGCAACGCCTCATCGCAAGGCCGATTGATGTCGTAAATGGCATATCCCAGCGCGCCACGAGTATCCAGCACTTGCCGTTCAATGTTGATCCCGCGATCCGCCAGAATGTCGTTAATCGCCCGCAAGATCCCCGGCACATTATGGTGCATATGGGTTAGCCGGTACGATCGCGGCTCCGAGTTCGGATCAAAGTCCAGATGACAAAGCGGCATGTTCACGCTCAGCTGAGAATTGCCGCTCCTGAAATAATCGATCATTCGAGCCGAAACAAACTGCCCGATATTCTGCTGCGCTTCCTCCGTACTGCCGCCAATATGAGGAGTCAGAATCACATTCGGCAACCCACGCAACGGACTGGCAAACGTGCCGCCACTTTCCGGCTCCTGCGGAAACACATCCACCGCCGCTCCAGCCAGTCGGCCGCTCTTCAAATGCCTGGCCAAAGCCTCATGATCCACCACGAACCCGCGGCTAAGATTAATCAGGCAAGCCCCATCCTTCATTAAGCGGAGTTCTTCTTCACCAAATAAATCCTGGTTTTGTACCTTCCCATCGACGTGCAAAGTGATCACGTCCGAAGTAGCCAGCAATTCGCGAAAGCTGACCGGACGAGCATTTCCGCGAGCCAGCACATGCGCCACATCGTGAAACACAACGCGCATGCCCAAAGCCTCGGCCAGATCCGACACCTGCGACCCAATCTTTCCATAGCCCACAATCCCTAAAGTCAGTCCGCGAACTTCATGCGACCCCGCCGAAGATTTATTCCAAACTCCGCCATGCAGCTGAGTGCTCGATTCAAAAGTCCGCCGCATCAGCAGGATGATCTCCCCCATAGCCAGCTCAGCCACCGACCGGCTGTTAGAATGCGGATCGTTAAACACCGCAATACCACGTTCACTGGAAGCTGCCCGATCGATCTTGTCCACGCCAATACAAAACGCCCCCACCGAAACCAGCTCCGGAGCCGCATCCAAAACCGCCGCCGTAATGCGAGTCTTAGACCGGACACCCAAAATCGAGGTTCCACGCACCTTCTCAATCAGCTCGCTCTCATCCAGCGCACCCTTAAGCGCCTCGACCGCAAACCCAGCTTCCTCAAATTGAGAAACCGCCACCCCGCTGATATTTTCCAGCAATAAAACCTTCAAAGACCCTCCTGGAATTCCGTCACAACCGCTGAGCGAGAATTATAACGGCGGATTAAAAGAGGGCGCGCCGCAAGAGTGGAGCGACGGGCGTCCTCGCCCGTCCATCGCATAGCCTGCCGAGATTTATTCCCACATCCCGCCGTCTCGAAAATGCAAGCAAGCACAACCAAATGTTACAAATATATGGGGCTGCCGGGACAACCAACCCCGTCCTCCATGAATCTTTCAATCGCACCCCGTCATCTTTAAGACTTTGGAGGAAAAAGAAAATGGCACAAGTTTTGGAGGAAGTGAAAATGGCGCATGAACTACCCCCCCTGCCGTATGACTACACGGCCCTCGAACCCACCATCGACGAAAAGACGATGCACTTGCATCACGACATGCATCACGCCGCCTACGTCAAGAACCTAAATGCGGCGCTGGACAAGCATCCCGAGCTGCACAAGAAAACTGCGGAAGATCTGCTCCGCGACCTGAACACAATTCCAGAAGATATCCGAGGCGCCGTCCGCAACAATGGCGGCGGCCACGTCAATCACACCATGTTCTGGAACATCATGAAGCCCCACGGCGGAGGCGATCCCAACGGCCCCATAGCCGACGCCATCAAGAAAGCCTTCGGCGACTTCAAAACCTTCCAGGAAAAATTCAACGCCGCCGGCGCAGGCCAATTCGGCAGCGGATGGGCCTGGCTCGCAGGAGACGCAAAAGGCGAAGTGAAAATTCTAAGCACTCCGAATCAGGACAACCCCATCTCGCAAGGCCTCCATCCCATCTTCGGTAACGATGTCTGGGAGCATGCCTACTATCTCAAATACAACAACCGTCGTCCGGAATACCTGCAAGCCTGGTGGAACGTAATCAACTGGGAAGAAATCAACAAGCGCTACGAAGCGTCACTGAAGAAGTAGCAAAGCTCGCGCAGGGGCGGACTCATTCGTCCGCCCTAACCGAGCGCAGCTCGGTCGGCTTGCTCTGTTCTTAGCACCTACGCACTCTCAAAAAACTTCCGAATCTCTCTCCAATACTTCCGCACAATCAAGTCCGTGCTCAAATGCCCGCCACGCCGGAACAGCTTCAACTGTACTCCCGTACTTCGCGCAAATTTTAAGACCGATCGATAAGGCACATAAGGATCATCCTGCGCATGAAACATCATGACCTTCGAGGCAGTGATTTCCCGCGCATGATAAGCGGGGTTATAAAACTTCCCAGCACGCAACTTCTTCCAATTTCGGTCAGACAACCGATACCCACTCCCAAACGCCGCGCGAATATAAGCAGCGTAGCTCGGATTTGAGGTCTCTTTCTTCTCTTCGCGAGGAAGAATCGCCCAATCCACCACCGGACAATTAGCAATCACTTTCTTAACCCGAGGATCAAGCGAAGCCAGAATAGCCGCCGCCCCGCCAAAACTTCCTCCAATCACAAACACTTCATCCACGGCCACGCGAAATCGCCGCCCAAACGCCAACTCCCGAAACTCGCGAGATAGCCCGCTAATCACATCCAGAATATCCAGGTGCGGCGATCTTTCCAGGAACTCCCCGCCACTCTCCCAAGCGCCGCGATACCGCGGATAAAACACCCAGTATCCCTTCGAAGAGAGAAATTCAGCCAAAGGCTGTTTGCGAGGAATCGAAGGCATCCCATCGCAAAGAACAATCACGCGTTGAATTTTCCCAGCCCGAGCCGGAGGCAAGAATTCAGTAACAATATCGCCCGCAAATCGGGTCCGGAACATGAAGCCCATGTAATCCCCATTGCTAAATTGTCATCCTGCTATTTGTGTCATCCTGAGCGAAGCGAAGGACCTCATGTTCCCCCACTCCCACTAATAAACTCCCAGATCCCGAGCCGAAATCCAATTTCCCGAATACTCTTTGCCCATCTGCTCCAACAAATCCGACTCCGGTAATTTCTCCAGCGACTGGTGATAAAGCACCAGCAGCTTAGGCCGAGCCCGCCGCGCAATCTCTCCCAACTCGGCGGGAGAAGTATGAAACGTAGCGAAATATTCCTTCCAATGCGCGTCCTTCAACTCCTCGCCATGCGGATTAAAAACTTCATGCAGCAAAACATCGCATCCATCGCAAGCCTTCACCACTTCATCCGTAGGCGAAGTGTCGCCAGAAAGCACAATCTTCCGATCCCGAGTCTGAAAGATATATCCATAAGCTTCTTTCCATATTCCATGCTTAACCGGAAACGCAGTCACCGTAACGTTCGCGTCGCGATAAATCACTCCCGGCTGAATCTCATGCACATTCACTTTGTATCCCGTAGCGTTAGCCTGCTCCAATCCCCGCCGTCGAATCCGCACATCCTCCGCCCATGCTTTCTCGACATGCGAAGTCATATTCTTCAAACCATGCGGACCATAAGCCTCTAGCGCCTCAGTCCGTCCTAATACCCAAGGCGAAAAAATCAGGTCCGGATACCCCAGCGTGTGATCGGAATGCAGATGAGTTATAAAAACAATCTTCAACTCCTTAGCCTTGAGAGCCACAATTCCGTTTTTCTCCGCCGCAGCCGCACGCCGCACCACTCCCGGACCGCAGTCGATCAAATAAGCGCGATCATTCACCACCACCGCGACCGCCGGCCCCCATCGCTCCGGATCGGCACTAGGATTTCCCGTCCCCAATACCACCACACGAGTAGGAACAGCCGCATGATCCTCAGCGAAGCCGCTCGATCCAGCAGTCACCGCGACCACAATAATAATAAGAAAGAAGCGAGTCACACGAAACCACCAACCAGTCCACTGAGCCATCAACTCCACCCCATCGTTTTCCCAATCAAACATCCATCGACCTCCCTGATATTCGATCCTTGACACCTACTCCCATACGTGGCTAAACTCCTCTACCGCTGCGGCTTTTCGCTGCGCAAGGCTCTCCCGACTCTGCAACTATTTGCACTTACAATTTGGAGGTTTCTGTGACCACTTCCCAGTTCTCGAAATTTGCCGCCACGCTCGTCTCACTCTTAGTCCTGCTGTCCGCTTTCGCCAGCGCTGAACTTAAGATCGGATCCTTCAACACCGCTACCGCTGATCCGCCGGTGCCGCGTCCGCATACGACACCCTGCAAGGTCACACTGTACACAGGATTCGTCTTCGACAACTTCAATGCTCAGAGCTTCAATTACGCGCCGCCCGCCGACTGCCCCGGTCCCTGGGCCGCTGTCATTCTCGAAGCTAACTTCTCGATCAGCGCCGGAATCCAATACGACCGCACCGCCAATATCTGGATCGGACCCACCAACGTCTACTTTGGTACAACCTCAGAAGATGCGCCCCACCAACCCCGCAATTGGCACGTTGAGCGCGATCTCACCGACTACAGTTCTATCTTCACCGAAAGTCAGGTTGGCACCGTCGATCTCGGGAACGGAGTAAACAAAACTGACACCGGCGTTCTCCGCGGAACAGCCGACATCCTCTTCTATCCAGTAGCCGCCGGTCAGGCCCCGCCCGCCAGCGCGGATCAAGTCATAGCTTTCTCCGGAGGACCCACTGGCGGCACCGTAGGCCTTACAAGTACCACCAGCTTGCTAGAGCAGACGCTGACCCTTCCCACCAACATCCAGAGCGTTTTCCTGGACGTCTTCGCCCAGAGCCAGTTCGACGACGAATTCTGGTACACCTGCGTCCCCAACGATGTTGCCAACGAACTCGAGAGTTGCCCCGGCACCGCCTTCCGCGAATCTGAAGTTACCATCGACGGCACGCCCGCCGGCGTAGCTCCCGTTTATCCATGGATCTACACCGGTGGCATCGATCCCTATCTCTGGTTCCCCATCCCGGGCGTCCAGACCTTGAACTTTAAACCTTACCAAGTCAATCTCACGCCGTTCGCGGGAGTATTAAACAACGGCCAGCCGCACACTATAGCCCTCAGCGTCTTCAACTCAGACGACTATTTTTCTGCTACTGCCACGCTGCGGCTTTATCTCGATGAGAACGCCACTCAAGTGAGCGGAGCCGTGACGGAGAACACACTAGCCGTCCCCAACCCTGTCGTATCTGAACACATTAACACCGGGAAAATCGGCAATATTCAAGGAAGCGTCGACGTCAAGGCGAGCCACGACTTCGTGATCTCTGGATACGTCAACACCTCCCACGGCCCGGTCACCACCACCGTCGCCCAGGATATCAACTTCAATAGCCTCCAGAATTTCAAGCTGACTGACACCGAATACGAGCAGAACATCAACCAGACCAGCACTCTCCATTCGGTGGTCACCACGCAGAACTCAAACGGCAAGACCGTCTACACCGTCAATCACGACTGGCCACTGCTGCTCAACATCACCGTGCTCGTAGCGCCCAACGGCATCGAAACTCAAACCACCACCAGCAACCAGTACTTCGAAGAGGATGAGGCGGCAAAGCACAACGGACAGGCCATTAACTTCAGCTTGGTTCAAAACCGCGTCACCACCACCGACACCCTAAACTTCGATTCCAGTGGCAACTTCACCGGAAACTCCGGACAGGCCAGCGCGCAAAACTATTTCGGCTCCAACTCCACCGGATACTGCTACAGCCGCGACATAACGGCCGCTGCAAATGTTCTAACCAGCATCACCAACGGCAAAGGCTGTAACTGAAAAAGAAGGTATCGAATGAATCGCTGACGGAAGGATAAGCTGAAGGTTCCGTTAGGCAAAACCTAGGGTGCCCCACGTCTCGCAGTCGAGACGTGGGCTCCCGGCAACCAGCACCATAGCCAAGTAAGGTTTAAGTCTTCAACAGATTGCAGAAAAACTTGATGTTACATTTTGATTTTGGGTGGCGCAGCGCTTCGGCGCTGCGGTTACTGCCGTCAGTTTGAATGCGGCTTCATAGTTCGCTGAGGTCAACGACGTCTGCGCCAGCACAACAGTATCCCCAATGCAATTCCAGCCAGCAGAGCCCCACTCAGCTTCCTGCGGTCGCTAATTGGAACGAACCGAGTCTGCTGCTCGCTAACCTCGACCACCCCCAGAGGAACAACCCGAACTCCGCCGCCACCCCCGCCGCCCTCGCCGCGTGCACTCGAATCGCCTACTCCGCCCGTGCCCGCCCCTGCGCCGTAGCCATACATTACTTTTGCCACCGGGATAATCGTCTTTCCGTTTGCCGAGACAGGCTCGCCGTAGATAGTCTTCACGCTCGCTTGCCCAAGAATGCCTTCCTTCAGAGATTGCAGAAGAGCCACGCTGCCCATGAGAGACCTCCGCGAAGAAATGTTGGAAAGAAAACATTATGCCACTGGGAGCGTTTACGCTCAGAACCAGGTGACGAGTTAACTTAAGGATTGGCCGGATTGCGGTTAGGAATCCTCGGGGTGAACTTCCGGACAACAAATTCTTGAAACAGATTAGCAATCGCAGTCGCGCCTAATCCGATTGCCGCGTTTGCAAAAGTTAATCCCGCGCCATCGCGATCTTGCGCAGGATAGTAGAGATTTGAAATACCGCCCGCAGCCAGGCTACCGAGGATGTTCGAGTAATTCGTTTGCCAGTGCCCATTGTCGCCTTTGCAAATCACCGAATTGGCAATTGCGTACATAGCCCGTGATTCCACGCTACCCGTTCCCTTGTAGAAATAACGCGGATCTTGTTTCAAAAGCGATGGCAGTATGGCGGCTCCAATAAATGTGCCCGTAAGAGTGTCGGCATAGCCGGCGCCGAAGCGCTTTCCATAACCTTGCGCGCCTTGTCCATATCCGCTGAAGTGATTCTCCGCCTGCTCCACTCCGGCAACGCCCCCCACCAATACGATTGTGACGGGATCGATTACTGTCTTCCAGGCAAGGTTAAACTTCTGCTTCGAGGTCAGTGGAACCGCATCGGCGATGTAGCTGACATAGAAATTTGGAATGACGCCCAGCACCCGCTGCTTCTCTTCAACTTTGATTTCCTCTTCAGCCACTTCAGTCCGGGTAAGTGAGACCTGCACGTCCGTGACAGCCGTGGCAACATCTAACGCGATCTGCGGGACGGTTTGGATCTCCCCCGCATGTAGGATTCCAGAAGATGTTTGCGTAGCAAACCCCGTCGCCGTAATCGTGAGCTGAAAGGCTCCGGGACCGACGTTAGCAAAGGAAAATTGCCCGTTGCCGTCCGATAGTACCTCTTGGCTCTGGGTCTGATCTTTTGACGCCTGATCTCTTAAAACTTGATCTTCCCGTATAAGCCGCACCCGCGCGCCGGCGACTACTGCTCCACTTCGATCACCAACTGTTCCATGGATGCGTCCCAGGAGCGGCGGATCCGACACTGGCGCGCCAACTGGGGACATACTCTGCGATTCTGGGCTGTCCTGCTGCGGACTAGCCGGAGACGCTTGCCGAGGAGTCTGTCCAAAGCAGGGAGATGTACAACTCAGGGTGGCAAAAGCAAGAATTATGAGTCCGGACTTGAATGGGAGGGGCATGAACAAGCTCCTTCCTCCTCTCCCGGACTTTCTGGCGAAATCACCTAAAGTTCCCTCGCACCGATTTTGGGTGGCGCAGCGCCCCGGCAGCCACATTGTGTTTGGATGCGGTTTTTGACCGCTACGGTAACACTCTATGCTCGGGAACTGGTTTTTCCGAAACCTGCTGGGAAATTACAATGCCTCCAGGCCAAAAGCAACTTTTCCTTCCACAATTGACTCCACTGGTAACCGAGACCGCGAATTGTTCTTAACCTGTGTATGCGTTGTGCAAAATATGGTCGCCCAACCAAAAAGTCCCGAGTGCAGTTTTCCATCAATCCCTCAAACCCAGCCTCCCGTGCGCCAACCGCAACTATCCTCGACCCAAACTTGAGCCGAATTCGTCACCCTCATTTCAGGAACAAAATTCCACGGTTGCACCATTCTTATGGAATTGACCCGTCTTCAGTCTGCGCGTAGAGTCGCTCCACCTGAAACAAGAATTCCGCCGAGTGGCGACCCTGCTCGGTCAAAATCTGAAACCTGAAAATACGAACGCCAGCCTTGCCGAAAAGGTGAAAGAAGCATTTATGAATCTAGAAAGTCCGAATCTAGAAAATCAGAATTTAAAAAGTCAATGGACCGTCTACCGCACTCGTTTCCTGGTGCGCGCTCAACAACTCACCGCACCACTCGTCTTCACCGACGCTCTCGGCCGCGTACAATCCGGCCAACCCGGAGACTACCTCGTCGAGTCCTCTGAAGGCATAAGAAGGATCACCACCCAAGCCTTATTCGAAGACATCTACGTTCCCCTGTCTCAGAATAAAAATCATGGAGCGCTAGCCCTCGCCCGGCCCGTATCCAGAGCCGCCCCACCCGACAGGGCCCGGGCAAGCGCCTAAGGCCAAGTTTCAAAGTCTTTTAGAGTTTTGGAGTTTCAGGCATGCGTCCGGGGGTAGTTTTGGAATCTTGCTTCACTCGATACCCTTACCACTTTTGGGCCACCAGATGTTGTGTTTCTCTCTTGACAGGCACCATATACGGGAGTACGTTAAGCATCCCAGAGCACTTTTACAGACCTCTTCACAGGAGGCTAGGACCGTAAATCAACCGGGGCGAGACTCAAAGTTGAGGTGACTTCGCGTCTGCCCCGTCACGGGAGACCATCCTTCCGTAAGTGGATGGAGAAGCAGCAGGAATAGCAGTCGGAAACAAGCGGTGACGTCCCCCGGTTTGGCTCAGCCAGGCATCCCCTCGGGGGATTCATTAGCGAAGAGTAGTAAAGAGTAACGAAGAATTTCGCGGATCAAGCTGCTCCCCGACCGGCCCAGCTTCAGTCGCGCCATTAGGAGCCTCGATGGAAGATTTGATGGAACTCGTTGCCGCCCATTTTGCCCGTCACGGCATAGAATGCGATTCCCCGTTGGCCGGACCCGCCCAGCCGAAAGCAGCCCAGGCGGTCCATGCCGTCGAGCCCACCGCACTCCCAGAGCACAATTATCGAAAACGCCTGCAGGGCGATCCAGCTCCGTAAAAGTTAGGCCTTATATCAGGTATCGCGTCAGCGATACTGTAAGTTCATCGAAATCATGCCCTTGAGGGCTGTACGCCAAGAAGCAGGATGACTCTGTTTCGCCGCATTATCGTTTGCATTGATAGAAATATGGGCGTCCAGCGCAAGATCAACTGCTCTTTGCCATCATCTAATTTAGGAGAAGGAAATGCCAGAAGTACAGACGCAGATGAAAGACCAGATTAAGCCCCAATCCGCGAACAGCACTAATAACGCCGTCAACAAGAAGACGAAGGCTCCAGGCCTGACCTTCCGCCGCCTGTTCACCAAGCCCGGCGTCTCCCCATATAACGAAGTAGAGTGGGAGCTCCGCACCGCTCAGATTACCGACTCTCAGGGAGGCATGATCTTCGAGCAGAAAAATGTCGAAGTCCCGAAAGACTGGTCGATGACCGCGACCAACATCGTAGCCTCGAAATATCTCCACGGACAGGTCGGCACCGACGAGCGCGAAACCGGTGCCCGCCAACTCGTGGCCCGCGTAGCCGAGACCATCCGCGACTGGGGTATGAAAGACGGATACTTCCGCACTGCCGAAGACGCTGCCACCTTCCACGACGAGTTAGTCCATCTGCTCATCCGCCAGCATGTGGCCTTCAATTCGCCCGTCTGGTTCAATGTAGGCTGCGATCGCATCGAGCCCAAATCCGACGCCACCAGTTGGCACTGGAATTTCACCACCCAGCAAGTAGAATTCGGCGCCACCGGATACACGCGCCCGCAATGCTCCGCCTGCTTCATCAACTCTGTGCACGATTCGCTGGACTCCATCCTCACCCTGGCAAAAACCGAAGGCATGCTCTTCAAGTGGGGATCAGGCACCGGCACCAATCTCTCCCCGTTGCGCTCCTCCACCGAAGTTCTAAGCGGCGGAGGCACCGCCAGCGGCCCGCTAAGCTTCATGAAAGGCTTCGACGCCTTCGCCGGAGTAATCAAGTCCGGAGGCAAGACGCGCCGCGCCGCCAAGATGGTCATCCTCAACATCGACCATCCCGACATTGTCGATTTCATCGACTGCAAGAGCAAAGAAGAAGCCAAGGCCCACGCCCTGGTGGCCCAGGGCTATGACGGATCGCATCCCGATTCCGACGCATACAGCAGCATCTTCTTCCAAAACGCGAATAACTCCGTCCGCGTAACCGACGACTTCATGGTCGCCGTAATGCGCGACACCGATTTCTCCACCAAAGCCATCGTGGACGGCCGCGTAGTCCAAACTTTCAAAGCCAAGGATCTGATGGGAAAAATTTCCGAAGCCACCTGGCAATGCGGCGATCCCGGAATGCAATACGACACCACCGTCAATCGCTGGCACACGAGCAAGAACACAACCCGTATCAACGCCAGCAATCCTTGCAGCGAGTACATGTTCTTGGATGACTCCGCCTGCAACCTGGCCAGCCTGAATCTGCTGAAGTTCGCGCCCAACGGCACCTTCGACGTGGAAGCCTATCGCCACGCGGTCGACATCACCATCACTGCGCAAGAAATTCTGGTAGATAACGCCGGATACCCCACCGAGCTAATCGGCAGGAATTCGCACGACTACCGTCCGCTAGGCTTAGGCTACGCAAATCTGGGCGCCCTGCTAATGGCCGCCGGTCTGCCCTACGACTCCGATGCCGGACGCGACTACGCCGCCTGCGTAACCGCCATCATGTGCGGCCAAGCCTATCTCCAATCCTCCAGGATCGCCGAGTTATGTGAGCCGCTGACTCCCATCACCGACACCGTACAAAATCGGCTAGGAGTTACTAAGTCCGAGGACATGCCTGGAGCAGCCTGCCCCGGCTGGTACATCAACCGCGAACCATTCCTGGACGTGATCAGAATGCACCGCGCCAGCGTAAACAATATCAACAAAAATAACGTCCCCACCGCTCTCTACGAATCTTCAAAGCAATGCTGGGACGAAGCTCTTTCCAACGGAGAAAAGCATGGCTACCGCAACAGTCAGGTAACCGTCCTCGCTCCCACCGGCACCATCGGCTTCATGATGGATTGCGACACCACCGGCATCGAGCCCGATCTAGCTCTGATCAAATATAAGAAGCTGGTAGGCGGCGGCATGATCAAGATCGTCAACAACACCGTCCCTGGAGCTCTCTTCAAACTCGGATACACCCACGAGCAGACCGACGCCATCGTCAGTTACATCGACGCCACTGGAACCATCGAAGGTGCGCCGCACGTAAAAGACGAGCACTTAGCCGTCTTCGATTGCTCCTTCAAGCCGTCGAAAGGCACGCGCTCCATCCATTACATGGGCCACTTAAAGATGATGGCCGCCGCGCAGCCCTTCATCTCCGGAGCTATCTCCAAAACCGTCAACCTGCCCAACGCAGCCACCGTAGACGACATTTCCGAAGCCTACATCCAGGCTTGGAAGCTCGGCCTCAAAGCAGTAGCCGTCTATCGTGATGGATGCAAGCAGTCGCAACCGCTATCCGCCGCCGGCAGCAAGACCGCGAACTCCACCAAAGATGACGCCGCCCGAAACGCAGCTCATGCCCGCATCGACGAAGAAGACAACCTCGACGCTCCGCCACGCGCTCTCCGTCATAAGTTGAAAGAAGAGCGCATGTCAGTAACTCATAAGTTCAATGTAGGAGGCCACGAGGGCTACATCATAGTAGGCCTCTATCCCAACGGTGAACCCGGCGAGATCTTCATAAAAATGGCGAAAGAAGGTTCCACCGTCTCCGGCCTCATGGATAGCTTCGCCCTCGCCGTCTCCATCTCACTCCAGCATGGCGTGCCGCTGAAACTCTTCTGCGAAAAATTCGCTCACACCCGCTTCGAGCCCAGCGGATGGTCCAGCAATCCCGACATCGGCTTCGCCAAGTCGATCATGGATTACATCTTCCGCTGGCTCCAGTTGCGCTTCATGACTGGACAGCAGCAGTTCTTATTCGAAAACCTGCGTCCCAAGCCGATAGCCGATGGAGGGCGGGCGTCCTCGCCCGCCGGAGACGCGATCAGCGATCTCAACGCCACCGCCGACCCCCGAGCCGGTAGCATCCACGCCGCCGACGCCCTCTCCAGCCTGATCGACATGGGAGACGCCCCCAGTTGCCACGTCTGCGGCAGCATCATGGTGCGCAACGGAAGCTGCTACAAATGCATGAGCTGCGGCAGCACCAGCGGCTGCAGCTAAGCGAGTGTTTTTAGTTGTGTGTTTTTCGCTTGTGTGGAGCGGGCACTCCTGCCCGCTGCCTTTGATTTTGATTCTGCTCTTGTTGTTGATGTTGTTTTTGATTCTGCTCTTGATTTTGTTTTTGCCGTTGGGTGGCGCAGCGGTTCGCTGCTGCGATAACCGGCTTATCTTAGGACGGCTTTAGCCGCTGAGATCGAACTTGAGAAACTAAAGAGAGACGTTCTGTGAAGGGGGACACGGCACGCCGTGGCCCCTTTCTGTATTTTGGAGGTAGTGTATGAGCTATCGAAACAAGACGTATGTGATCTTCGACGCAGACAATGACAGATGGGCTTACGCGTTCATGAAGGGCTGGAAGTCCAATGCGAATATGGATTTCAATTTCCACGACGCCCACGACATCGGTCCGATTACCGAGCGAGCATCTGACGAAACCATAAAGGCGCGATTGAGGGAGAGGTTCTCAAACGCGAAGCAGGCAATCGTTTTGGTTGGAGAGCAAACCAAGAATCTGCGGAAATGGGTCCCATGGGAGATCGAGATCTCGCAAAAATTGGATATTCCAATCATTGCGGCAAATCTCAACGGCAATCGGCAAATGGACTCGGACCGTTGCCCGGCAGGGCTGCGGAACTGGGTTGCAGCGCACATTGCATTCAAGGCGAGCATAATCCAACACGCACTCGACAATTTTCCTGATGAATACCCGCGGATCGAAGCTGGCGCGTCGGGCCCACGCTATTATTCGGACGAAGTATACCGCGGGTTAGGACTGTGACCGTCACAAGATTGACCGCTGACGCATACCCCGGACTTTTTTGCGCGGCCGGTAAAGCTTCTGCCTCGGCGCAAAAAACATCACTAATATTATCTAGGACAAATTTGGCGCTCCTTGTGGCCGGTGCTGCCTTTGCAGCTGTTTCAAGCGCATGGCAGGCCACTAGCGGCCTCTTCGCAATTCTAAGTGCGATCTCCGTGGCGCTCAGCTTACTGATAAGCATTTACCTTAAGATTTTGGCGCCGGAGCACGTCTGGTACGGGGGGCGGGCCATAGCTGAATCCGTTAAGAGCATGGCATGGCGCTACATGATGGGCGCCGAACCGTACTTTGTCGATTTAGCTCTACCGGAGGTGGAAAGAAAATTCGTTGCAGATTTGAAGGCGATCTTTAAGGAGCGGCAACGGCTAGCATTCAATCTTGGCGGGCAATTCGCTGAACAACCTCAAATATCGACGACAATGCGCACGTTGAGACTCCTCACTTTGGCGGAGCGAAGGAGTGCATACGTGGCCGACCGAATTGTCGACCAGAAACATTGGTACGGACGACAGGCAAAGTCAAATCGTGAAAGCTCGGTTACATACTTCTATTTAGTAACTATAAGCCAGATCCTCGCATTGGTAGCAGCCTTTGCGTTGATTACTCATCCCGAGTCAAAGCTCAAGCTAACTGGGCTGTTTACCTCCTTGGCGGGTGCATTGCTCACGTGGGTTCAGATTAAACAACATAAGGAGTTGGCCCAAGCATACTCCGTTGCCGAGTTCGAGTTAGGTTTAATTCAAGAACAGGCACAATCCGTTGCTACGGATCAAGAGTTTTCCGACTTTGTCGGCGATGCTGAGAATGCAATCTCACGAGAGCACACATTGTGGATAGCAAGACGAGACAAAACTTAACTCAGGCTGGGGGTACACTCAACGATGAGTGATCAGAATTCAAAGTTTGAACTCTCAACGAATCTAGAGCACTATTTGGCTGCGTTATCGAAGTTCTATGCTCAAGAGGGAGAAGAGGAGAAACTAGAGATAGTTGTCAACTCGCAGGTTCGAATAAGCGAAAGCTGGACTTACGACAACTGGGATGGGGGAACCTACGGGCATGCCCTCTTCTTGACGGTCCCCGAGGCTCTGTACCTCAGGTGTGTCAAACGCAGGGCCGAACTCCAGAAAGGAATACAATCCGACATCAACAATATCCATAATGTTCAGGGCGAATTCATCGCCGAGGTTTTCCTGGAAATGGAAAACCTCGCGGATCGCGATTGGCGTAGAGAGTCCGGGGTACTTCATCCCGGTGAGCGCACAATTGCCCCCGACGCCACGAGAAGAATTTGGGGCGAGCAAGGCTACCGGGTATTTTTGAGCCACAAATCAGAAGTGAAAAAGGAAGCCGCTGACCTGAAGAAAAGACTAGGCTCCTTCGGGATTTCTAGCTTTGTTGCGCATGAGGATATCGTCCCGACGAAAGAATGGCAGGACGAAATCGAGAATGCTTTGGCATCGACGGATGCATTCGTTGCATTGATGACCGAGGGTTTCCACGACAGTCTTTGGACTGATCAAGAGGTGGGCTTTGCAATTGGCCGTGGTGTTCCCATCATTGCAGCGAAACTTGGGCGTGACCCTTACGGGTTCATCGGCAAATTTCAGGCATTTAGTTGCACATGGGACAACGCGGTCGTCGGGTTGGTTGGCCTGCTCATCAATCAAGCGCGGATGCTCGATGCATACATCGCGGCTGCGGAGGTATGTTCGAGCTTTGATCAAGGCAATATACTTTCCAAGGTCTTGCCGAATATAAATAGAATCATGGAAGATCAGGCTCGTCGATTATGCGCAGCATTCAACGGCAATAATGAGCTTCACGGGAGTTTCGGATTCAACGGAGGCAATCATCGCTATTATGGCGATGGATTGGCGATGCACTTGTCTCGAGCGACCGGACAAAAGTATGGCATGACGCCATCCGGCGACATCGAGAAGGGATAGTCACCACATACCTTTCATCACATTCAACCAGTGATCACCATCACAGACACCGAACCCGCCCGATGCGACAATATTCGTATGCGAGCAGCCCGAAGTGCGCCAGTTTTTTCGTAGAAGGTTTGTAACGCTACCAGGCGAGCTGCTCCAGAAAACGCCCGTAACTCCAATGTTATGAATATTTTGGAGTTAAC
>JBATZM010000092.1:0-5517 GCA_049674665.1 Terriglobales bacterium | reverse complement strand
GATGGAAATGATCTGCCTCACCGCCGATTTGCAGGAATTGAAAGCGACTCCGGGACGCGCGGCTAGTGGACTTGTGCTCGAAGCGAAACTCGATCGGGGACGCGGTCCAGTGGGGACGATCCTGGTGCAGAACGGCACGCTCCGCGCCGGCGATAACTTCGTAGTCGGAAACGTCTACGGAAAAGTTCGCGCTATGTTCGACGATCGCGGAAAGTCGCTGAAAGAAGCTGCGCCCTCGACACCGGTAGAAATTATCGGCTTAGAAGGATTGCCACAGGCGGGCGATCAATTTGTAGTGGTCACTGATCGTGAAAAAGCGCGCGACATTTCCGAATATCGCGAGCAGAAATTCCGCGAAGCCACGCTGGCCAAGAGCTCACGCGTCTCGCTCGAAGGATTAGCCGAACAACTGAAGACGGCGGGTATGAAGGAATTGAACGTCATCCTAAAAGCCGACGTGCAGGGATCGGTTGAAGTGCTGGGCGATTTGCTTGGCCGTCTATCGAACGAGAAAGTGCGCTTGAAATTGCTGCGCTCGGGCATTGGCGCGATCACCGAGACGGATGTGCTGCTGGCATCGGCGTCGAATGCCATCATTATCGGATTCAACGTCCGTCCGGAGCGCAAAGCGCAAGAGTTGGCCGATCAGGAAAAAGTCGACATACGCCTGCACTCGATCATTTATGAATTGCAGGACGAGATCAAGCGTGCCATGACCGGCTTGCTCGAACCAACCATCAAAGAAACCTATCAGGGACGCGCCGAAGTGCTCGAAACCTTCCGCATTCCAAAAGTGGGGACGATTGCCGGTTGCCGCGTGAGCGATGGACTCATCAAACGCGACTCCGAAGTGCGCCTGCTGCGCGATAACGTGGTCGTATTCAAAGGCAAAATCGGATCGCTGCGCCGCTTCAAAGACGATGCCTCGCAGGTAACCAGCGGCATGGAGTGCGGTATCTCCATCTCGAACTACGGCGATATCAAGGCTGGCGACGTAATCGAGGCATTTGTAACTGAGAGGATCGCGGCGGAAGCTATCAAGTAGTTTGTGGAGCGCCCGCGTCCTCGCCCGGCCAGGAGTAATCGTCAGCCGAACATTCACAGGACTTCGCAGACTCTATCTCCCGTTGCACTAAAAAGGGCGCGGCATCTAAGCCGCGCCCTTAGCTTTTACCCCCAATCCGCCGGGAGTCTATTTTTTTCGGAATGCTGCGTGTGGCCGGAATACTGGGCGCATGATCGACATGTGCGACTGCGCTATTGCGCCGGAGCCGGATGTAGTCTGCGCCTCGAATGTTCCCACCGAAACCTGATCAGCATCGACTTCGATAAAGACTACGGTTGAGGCGTCGACTACGTAGTACTCCAAGTTCAACGTGCCAGTGAATGTTCCGATGTTCGGAACAGTGATTGAGCCGCGACCGGTCGCCGGAGAATCCGGAGTGTAGGTGGCGCCGGTAAGATTGGTAGACAGCTCACCGCCCAAAATCGAATTTTCATCCAACTTGCCGGTCATGTTGTTGGTAGTGGCGGTGGTGGCATTGAATTGGGCAATATTATCGACCTCGCCGACATCCTCCTGACCGTCGGTATTTTCGCCGGAGAGATTGAGTCCGTAAGCCCCCGGCGCGGTAAATGCCGTAGCACCTTGGGCGAAAGCGGTGCCCTGAAGTATCCCGCTGCCATCGTCTTCGAGCATCAGCACACCCCCGCTGGAGGGATAAGAGGCGAACGTCAGATTACCAACCGCACCATTGGTGAAGCCCGGCAATGACAGTTGGCATCGTCCTGCCGTAAACGTGGTGCAGGAGCCGGTAAAGCTGACTGAGTTGGCTGACCCTGCGTTGTTGTAATCTTCCCCGCCTATACCGAGGTTGCCGTTGACGTCTGTAGATACCAAGCCTCCGGCTGCGACGGGATCTGCGTTATTGTCTGCGCCAGCAAGCGTGAACGCCAGTTCACCGGCTGTAAAGGAGGTCTGCTGCGTGAAGGCGTCGCCGGAAAGAGCTATTCCCGAAGTATCGGTCTCGATTAGCTTCAGGTGGGTTGAGTCGATCACCCAGACGTCAAACAGAAGTGAGCCAAAGCTGCTGTTAAACTGGGCGGTCCCTGTGCCCGAGTTCACAACCAGTGAACCAGTGAGTACTGCGCCCCCGGGACCCGAAATGGAACTGCCTTTCTCGTTGAAATCCTGAACACCAGTGGTAATGGCCCCTGTAGTGGGATTGAGCGTGAATCCTCCTACAGTGCCAAACGGGTTTGCGCCCGCGGCACCGGAAAGAGAGAAGGCCAGAGATCCGAGCGAGCTTTGAGTCGCGCTGCCTTGCGTGTCGAGAGTGCCACTGCCGGTCCCGTTGCCGTCGAAACGGCTGATGAGCCCATGACTGCTTGAGGTCAAAATGAAATCAAGACCAAAGGTTCCCTGTGGGGTTATGAGCGTGCCGGTGCCACGACCATCTGAGGTGATGCTGTATTTGCTCGCGGTGAGGGCCTGGCCTGGAAACACGCCGGGGCTAGGGAGGTTTGCGTCGTTAATGTCTACCGTGCCTCCCGTGATATTGCCATTTCCGTCGGCCGTTACCGACCCAGCTATTGCAAAAAAGACCTCATTGCCTGCACTGTTGACGTCGGTGCCCGATATGGAAATGACGTACGTGCCAGTCAGGCTGCTGTTGCTGAATCCGTTGTTGTTGGGCGCAGTGGATCCGCTGGTGCCGCAGCCCGCTGTCAAAAAGATTCCTGATACCGCCGCCAGAGCCATGAACAAGCGTCCAGCACACTTTAACGAAGTAAGGGGATTCATAAGACACTCCTGTCTTTACTATGCTTAGGATGCGCTAACCCCAATTGTAGAATAAAGTTTCGGTGAAAAAAATTAACGCGGTTGGTTCTTGAAGAGACCACGGATACAGCGACCATTCTCTACAAGAAACCGTAGTTGTTCAGTCAAGCAATGTAAAGTTCCGTAAAGAATGCAAACAGTCGCAACCACACGGCGTTGCATGAAGGGATCTGGCTAGTTCGAGGCTGATTTCGCGATTGACTTGGGGACGGCCGCCAGGGAATTCGAGAGCAGGACCTCGCGGACTTTCTTGGCAAGATTCTGCAAAGTAAAAGGTTTCTGCAGGAATGCGGTGCCGGGACCGAGTGTGCCTTGGGTAACGACGGCATCTTCGGTATAGCCCGAAAGATAGAGCACGTTGATGCCGGGACGCAGAGAAACCAACCTCTTCGCCAGTTCGCGGCCACCCATGCCGGGCATGACGACGTCTGTGATCAGGATGTCGATGCGCTCCTTGAAGTCGTCCGCGATACGCAGACCGCACTCGCCGTTCTCGGCCTCGAGCACTTTGTAGCCGCGGGAGGCGAGGGTTACGCGCACCAGTTCGCGGACGGATTCTTCGTCTTCGACCAGTAAAACAGTTTCGCAGCCACCCACTTCCTTCTGGGGAGCTTTGACAGGGCTTAGTTCTTCGGCAGAATCCTCCACACGCGGCAGATACACGTAGAAAATTGTGCCCGCTCCGACCTCGCTTTGGGCAAAGACGTATCCACTGCTCTGCTTGACGATGCCATAGACGGTCGAGAGGCCGAGGCCCGTGCCTTTCCCTTTTTCCTTGGTGGTAAAAAACGGCTCGAAGATACGGGACTGAGTTTCTTTGTCCATACCGTGGCCGGTGTCGGCCACCGAGATCACAGCGTAGCGTCCGGGCTGGATAAAACGGTGGTGGCTGTAATTTTGGCCGACAGCTACGTCGGCGGTCTGCAAAGTGAGCTTGCCGCCTTCGGGCATGGAGTCTTTCGCATTGACCACCAGGTTCATGATGACTTGCTCAAGCTGGCCGGCGTCGGCGCGAGTGCGTCCAGTTTGAGTGGAGAGGCGCGTGACCAATTCGATGTTTTCACCAATCAAGGGTCGCAGCAGGCGCTCCATGTCCCCGACGACGGTGTTCACGTCAACTACCTTTAATTCGAGGAGTTGCTTTCGGCTGAACGCCAATAACTGACGGGTAAGGGTTGCGGCGCGGTCTGCCGCTTGCTGGATCGACTGCACCTTGTCATGCATGGCGCCGCCTTTTTCCAACTGTTCCAGCAGCACCTCTGTGTATCCATTGATCACCATCAGCAGGTTGTTGAAGTCGTGGGCGACGCCGCCAGCGAGGCGGCCGACGGCATCCATTTTTTGCGCCTGGCGAAGCTGCTCTTCGAGCTGACGCCGGTCAGTGATATCTTCGGCGATCAGTTCCAATACCTCTTCGGGCTCTTCGGTGCTGATGGCGGCGCAGCCGCTGAGCCGCACGATAATGACGCGGCCATCTTTTCGTTTCCACTGCACTTCGACGCCATTCAGACTTCCAGTGCGGCCATAGTCTTCAGCGAGCTTGTCCAATTCGCGGGGATTAACGAAAACTTCGCGTCTTGCATCCAGCTTGAGAAGATCTTCGACCGAACCATGCCCCAGCATGTTGATGAGCGCCGGATTCACATCGAGGAATCTTCCATTGAGCGTGCAGCGGCAAATCCCGAAGGCCGCGCTTAAAATCAGCGAACGAGAGCGGGATTCCGAGCGCCGGAGCGCCTCTTCGTAACGCTTATGCTCGATGGCGGCGGCCAGTTGCTGCGAGACGAATTTCAGAATTTCGCGATCGCGCTCCGAGAAGCGGCTATTTTCGTTGTAGCTCTGCAAGACCAGAGCTCCGATGCAGGTCGTGCCGCTCTTTAGTGGAACACCCAGCCAGTCGAGTGAGGCAGCGCCGATCAATTCGACTTCGCCACGTTGCACCAGTTCCTCAAAGACTGCTGGTGTTGCCAGTATGGGCTCGCCGGATCGTAGAACATATTCCGTCAACCCACGGCCCAGAGGCTTCGGGACAGGGGTTGGGTCCTCTTCATCGACGAAGTAGGGAAAGCTCAACAACTGACTCTGCGGATCGTAGAGCGCAATATAAAAGTTGCGCGCATTCATCAACTGACCGACGATATTGTGAATCGCGGCGAAAAACTGTTGCAGATCTTCGGCGGACTGGCTGCGTGCCGCGATGGCATATAAGGCCGCGTTCAACTCCTCGGCACGTTTTTGTTCGGTGATGTCGCGATAAGAGGCGTAGGCTCCAACTTTTTTGCCGTTCATCATCACCGGCGAGGTCGAGAGCAATACCTCGACCAGCGAGCCATCTTTTCGCTGGCGTCGGGTTTCCAGCGAAATTTTGCTTTGGGTCCTGATTGTCTCTGCGATCCACGCAGTTTCCGCATAGCGATCGGGCGGCACAATTAAATGGTCGAGCCGTTTCCCTGCGACCTCCTCTGCGCTAAAACCGAACAGGCGGGTGAACTCCCCATTGATGCGCAAAATGCGCACGTCTTGGTCGATAATGCTGATCGCTTCCGGTGCGTTCTCGATAATTTGTTCGAAGTAGGCTTTTTCTACCGTGAACGGGACTTCCGCGCCATTGCCGTTTGTGGGTGTAGTAGCTGGAGCTGTATCGGAGATGGGAGTGAAGATCGACGGGGCACCGG
>JBATZM010000091.1:0-102500 GCA_049674665.1 Terriglobales bacterium | reverse complement strand
CAAGTCTGAAAGGCACCGGCAAGTAAGCACATCAGTCAGAACATCAGTTGTAATCTAACCAGCCCCGCAGAAATGCGGGGTTTTTTTGTTAGTGGAGCGCCAGTCGTCCCCGCCCGGCCTATCCGCCATTGAGTCAATTTTTGTCTGATTGTTGCACATAAGTTGCACATAAGTTTGCATTCGTGGATAAGAAAATTCTCTAGTGCAAATGAATAGCTGTGCGACACATATTTTCGTTGTTGTTCCCGCAAAACCGGGTATATACTTCGGCCCGATAGAAAGTTCCCTCGCCTGCCCCAGGTGCGGGTTCCGGGTGTTTCAATCAGTCATGTTTGCCAGATTCAAAATGTAGGTTCTGGTGCCGTGCTACGCACCAGGAGGATCTTCCAGGAGTGTTGGTACCTTAAAAGGAGAAATCGTGATTCGAAGATTAAGTGTATTCTTGCTCACCGTCGTCGCGCTGGTGTCGGGCCTGAATGTCCTCTGCCAAGCGCAGTCGCAAACCCTGTTGACGTCTCATGTGCGTGAAGTAACTCTAAATGGGAAGGCCCCGCTTGTTGGCCAGCTCCCCGCCACCCAGACCATACATTTCGACATCGTTATGGCTTTGAGCCATCCGGCAGAGTTGAAAAGTTTTCTGCAAGAAGTCTACGATCCTTCCAGTCCCTCCTATCGTCACTTCGTGACGGTGCCAGAATTTACCGAGCGCTTTGGTCCCAGTCAAAAAGACTATGACGCCGTCATTCGTTTCGCGAAGGCGAACGGCTTCAAAGTGACTCGCGCCTCCCGCGATGCTTTTGACATTCAGCTCAAGGGCACGGTGGCAAGCGTTGAGAAAGCCTTCCATGTAAGTCTCGGCGTCTACCAGCACCCCACTGAAAACCGCACCTTCTTTGCTCCCGATCGCGAGCCCACGGTGAACCTGCCGTTCCAGCTCTGGCACATCACGGGCTTGGACAACTATTCCATCCCACGCCCCGCTCTGGTGCGTAGACCAGAATCGCAAGCGAAGTCCCAAGCAACTACGGGCTCCTGCCCTGATCAGTCCTTCTGCGGCAGCGACATGCGCGCGGCCTACTATGGAAACGGCTCTCTCAACGGCTCCGGTCAAAATCTCGGTCTGCTGGAGTATGCCGGATACGATATCGTCGACGTGAATACCTACTACGAAGGTGCTAATCAAACCCTCAATGTCCCCATCGTTGGCATTTCAACCGACGGAACCCCCATCCTCTGCACCGAGGCCGGTGGTTGTGATGATACGGAACAGACCCTTGACATCACGCAGGCAGCCGGCATGGCCCCGAACTTGAACACCATTTATGTCTACGTGGGATCATCCGACACCGCCCTTTTAGGTGCCATGTCCTCGGACACCCCGCTCCCCGCGCAATTGAGCGCTTCATGGACCTGGAACCCGAACCCCGGCGCTGACGACATTTACTTCCAGAAGATGGCATCGCAGGGTCAAACCTACTTTAATGCGTCCGGCGACAGTGGTGCATATAAAGGAGATGCTCCATGGCCACCGAATTCTCAATATGTTCAGGCAGTCGGCGGAACGGACTTGGAGACAAGCGGTGCGGCTGGCCCATGGGCTTCGGAAACCGCTTGGGTTGACGGTGGCGGCGGCTGGGGGACGAACGTCGATATCCCCTCCTGGCAGCAACTCCCGGGCGTGATCACTGCGGCTAACGAGGGGTCTACTGTTTATAGGGATGTCCCAGATGTCTCGGCCAACGCGAATTTTACCTTCTACGTCTGTGCCGACCAATCCGGCCTAAGCGGTTGCACCGCTAACGACTACGGTGGAACTAGTTTTGCATCGCCCATGTGGGCGGCCTACATTGCGTTGGCGAATCAGCAGGGCGCTGCCAACGGCGTTCCTCTGCTCGGATTCATTAACCCGGCTGTCTATAACCTCGGCGTAAGCTCGGGCTATGACGCCGCTTTCCACGACATCGTCAGTGGCAGTGACGGCCTTCCCACAACCGTCGGCTACGATTTGGCAACTGGATGGGGCAGTCCGAACGGGGCTGGCCTGATCGACGCGCTGACTGGACCTCAGGCCCCGGGCTTCTCGCTCGCAGCCTCACCGGGCAGTGTAGGGCTCGCTCAGGGTGGCTCCGCCACCAGCACAATCACGGTTACTGACGGCGGCGGTTTCAATGGCAGCGTAACACTGTCCGCTTCCGGTCTGCCTAGTGGCGTGACGGCGGCGTTCAGCCCGAATCCTGCAACCTCCATCAGCACGCTTACCCTGACGGCCAGCGGCTCCGCTGCTACGGGAACATTCCCCGTGACCATCAGCGGCAAGTCGGGCAGCTTGACGAGTGAGACATCGTTGAGCGTTACCGTGAACCCGCTTGCCACCGGTGTCAGTATCTCGCCGACTTCTCTCGCATTTGCCACTACCGTGGTAGGGGCGACGAGCACGGCGAAGAATGTCACACTTACCAACGCTGGTAGCGTAACTCTCGTCATCGCTGGCTTCACAACCAGCGCTAATTTCGGGACGAAGACCGCGACAGGCAAGACGCCCTGCGGCGCCACATTGGCTGCGGGAAAGACTTGCCAGATCGGCGTTACCTTTAATCCGACCCAAGTTGGAGCTCTGACGGGGACGCTTTCGGTTTCCGACAACGCTTCGAATAGTCCACAGACAGTGTCGCTGTCCGGCACCGGCAGAGCGCAGGCCGCAATAACGCCTGCGACCGCAACGTTTGCGGCAACCACGGTCGGGACTACCAGCGTAGCAAAGACGTTTACGCTTCATAACTACCAGAGCGTAATCCTTAGAAACATCGCAATCTCGACGACCGGAAACTTCAGTGTTTCCTCGACGACTTGCCAGGCGCAATTAACCTCTTCCGCTACCTGTACCATTAACGTGGTGTTCACTCCAACCGCAACAGGGACGACGACGGGAACGTTGAGCGTGAGCGACACCGCGACCAACAGCCCGCAGACTTCAAGTCTGACAGGCACCGGCAAAGCCCCAAAGAACTAAGCTCGTCTGCTTCAAGCTAGCCCCGCAGAAATGCGGGGCTTTTTTTTATTTGTGGAGCGCCGGGCGTCCCCACCCGGCCTATTCAAAAGATGGTGCGAGCGAAGAGCAGCGAGGCACCCATCGCGCCAAACACTTCTTCGCCTGGAATCAGTCCCAAGTAACTCACCACTTGCTTTGCCTCTTGGAAAGCGAGTTACATCGCCGATAACACCACAAATAATAGCGCCCCATTCGGATTCACTCCGATTGTGTCAACTCATCGCCTCCTTGCGAATGAGTGAGGCCCCCTTAGAAACCTGTGTCCGCGCACCGAAGAACATGGTCTGCCGGGGTGCGATCTTCGCAATATCCGGTGTTTCTGGCGGAAATGCCGCCAACAACGGCGGAAACAATGCTTTACGCGAAGTACAAGTACCTAAGTTACTTTTTCGGAATTCCCATTGGGTTGACAATTTGTGTCAGTGCGAAAGCATGCTCAGCTGATCCCCTGAATCAGCGGCTTCGCACTGACCCCCGACTTCGCGGGAATACAGGAGAGATATGTCTCAGCGGCTAGGTGACCTGCTCGTCAAGGAAAAGGTCATCACCACAGAGCAGTTGGAGCAGGCGACCAAGCTCCAGAAAGAATCTCACACCCGGCTCGCCTCTGCGCTGGTGAAGTTGGGTTTCCTCTCGGATGAAGATGTAACTAACTTCCTCTCGCGTCAGTATGGCGTGCCCGCCATTAATCTTTCTTATTTTGAAATCGATCCCGCTGTCGTCAAGCTGATTCCGTACGAAACCGCGAAACGCTATCAGATTTTGCCGCTCAGCCGCGTCGGCGCTTCGCTCACCATCGCCATGGTGGATCCCACCAACGTCTTTGCGATGGACGATATCAAATTCATGACCGGCTTCAACATCGAACCGGTCGTCGCCTCGGAAAGCTCCATCATCGAGGGTATCGACAAGGCCTACGGCACTTCCAAAGAAGAAGAGCTTGAGCAGGTCATGCAGTCGATGAACGACGCCGGCGAAGCTGCCGACGTCGAGGTGCAAGGCGAAGAGCAGGAACTCGAACTCAAGGAACTGGAGAAAGCAGCCGACGAGGCTCCTATCGTCAAGCTCGTGAACCTGGTGCTCACCGATGCCGTGAAGCGCGGTGCCAGCGACATTCACATGGAGCCCTACGAAAAAGAATTTCGCGTCCGTTTCCGCATTGACGGAATTCTGCAGCTGATCATGAATCCGCCGTTGAAATTGAAGGACGCCATCACTTCGCGCCTCAAGATCATGGCCAAGCTCGACATCAGCGAAAAGCGGTTGCCGCAGGACGGCCGCATCATGCTGAAGATGCAAATTGGCGGCAAGAAAAAACAGCTTGACTTCCGCGTCTCCACGCTGCCCACACTTTGGGGAGAGAAGATCGTGCTCCGCCTGCTCGATAAGGAGAATCTCCGCCTCGACATGACCAAGCTCGGCTTCGAGCAGGAGTCGCTGGACAAGTTCCAGAAGGCGATCCTCAAGCCCTACGGCATGGTGCTGGTTACAGGGCCGACCGGATCGGGCAAGACCAACACTCTATATTCTTCGATCTCACAGCTCAATCAGCCCGATACCAACATCATGACCGCCGAAGATCCGGTTGAGTTCCAACTCGGCGGCGTGAACCAGGTGCAGATGAAGGAGCAGATCGGCCTGAATTTTGCCGCAGCCTTGCGCGCCTTTCTGCGGCAAGATCCCAACATCATCCTGGTCGGCGAAATCCGTGACTTTGAAACCGCGGAAATCGCCATCAAAGCCGCGCTCACCGGCCATCTCGTTTTATCCACGCTGCACACTAACGGCGCGCCGGAAACTATTACCCGTCTCATGAACATGGGCATCGAGCCCTTCATGGTGGCGACCTCGGTTCACCTGATCTGCGCCCAACGCCTGATCCGGCGGGTTTGCAAAGACTGCGCCGAGCCCGTCGACATGCCGCCACAGGCTCTCATCGATGAAGGCTTCACGCCCGAAGAAGCCAAGACGGTCAAGATCATGAAAGGCAAAGGCTGCGCCACCTGCAACAAAACTGGATATAAGGGCCGCACCGGTTTGTACGAGGTCATGGAAGTGGATGACGAGATCAGGGAATTGATTCTGGTCGGCGCCTCGTCGCTCGAACTCAAAAAGAAAGCGATTGAACGCGGCATGATCACCCTGCGTCGCAGCGGGTTGACCAAGGTCGCGCTGGGCTGGACCACGCTCGAAGAAGTGGCTCGCGAAACGATCCACTAGAAACCACGGAACGAAGAACGAAGAAGGAAAGAAAGAAAACTATGGCCCTCTCATTAAGTGATCTGCTCCGCCGCATGTTGGAGATGAATGGAAGCGATCTTCACATCACCACCAACTCGCCGCCCCAAATCCGTGTCCATGGCCACCTGGTGCCGCTCGATCTGCCGCAGTTGACCCCGGCTGAGACCAAGCAACTGGCCTACAGCGTGATGACCGATTCGCAGAAGCACCGTTTTGAAGAAAGCCTCGAGCTCGACTTCTCCTTCGGCTTGAAAGGCCTAGCTCGTTTCCGCGCCAACGTTTTTAACCAGCGCGGCGCTACGGCTTGCGTCTTCCGTCTGATTCCGTTTGAGATCAAATCGTTCCATCAGCTCGGCCTGCCTCCCGTCGTCAGCCAGATGTGCGACAAGCCGCGCGGGTTGGTGCTGGTCACGGGACCAACTGGTTCGGGCAAGTCCACCACGCTCGCGGCCATGATCGACAAGATCAATACCGAGCGCCACGACCACATCCTCACCATCGAGGACCCCATCGAATTCGTGCATATGAACAAGAACTGTGTGGTTAACCAGCGCGAATTGCACTCGGACACGAAAAGCTTTACCGACGCACTACGCGCCGCTCTTCGTGAAGACCCGGACGTTGTGCTGATCGGTGAAATGCGCGACCTCGAAACCATCGAATCCGCGCTGCGTATCGCGGAAACTGGCCACCTCACTTTCGGTACGTTGCATACCAATTCGGCATCTTCCACCATCAACCGTGTCATTGACGTGTTTCCGTCGCACCAGCAATCGCAGATCCGAGCCCAGCTTTCTCTGGTGCTCGAAGGCATCATGTGTCAAAGCCTACTGCCGCGGGGCGACGGCAAGGGACGCGCCATGTGCATGGAAATCCTGGTGCCCAATGCGGCCGTGCGCAACTTGATCCGCGAAGACAAAATCCACCAGATTTACTCCTCCATGCAGTCCGGCCAGGAGAAGTACGGCATGCAGACATTCAACCAGTCGCTCGCCACCGCCTATGCCCAGAAGCAGATCACGATAGAAATGGCGATGTCGCGCTCCAGTAACCAGGATGAATTGACGGAAATGATCGCGCGCGGCGCCACCCTCACCAGCCGGGGCAATTCCACTCCGCTGGCCAAGGGTGCTGCGCCTGCGAAGCGATGATGAAGCGCTGACATCGAGACGCAAGATGAGTAAAGAGACGATGGGGTAAGAAACAAACTGAGAACCAAAGTAAGAGACAGAGTGAGAAACAGGGTAAGAAACAAATATGAATGGTCGAGCATAGAAACAAGTAACCAGACAAATAACTAAGACCACAACACGAGCGGCCATTTCAGATGGGCGGCTCACACTGAAGTAAGAGCGATAAGGAGAAGTGAACCATGCCGGTTTTTACGTTTTCAGGGAAGACCGCTTCGGGCGAGAAAATTCAAGGAGAGCGCGCCGCCGCCACCAAGGACGGACTGGCCGCAATACTCCGGAAGGAGCGCATCACGCCAGGCTCCATCCGGGAGAAGGGCAAGGAATTTTCCCTGCCCACTTTTGGCAGCGGCAAGGTCAAAGTAAAGGAAGTCGCGATTTTCTTCCGCCAGTTCTCCGTCATGATTGATGCCGGCCTGCCGCTGGTGCAGTGTCTGGAGATTCTCGGCGCCAACCAGGAGAACCCCGCTTTTCAGAAAACGCTGCTCGGTGTCCGGACCACCGTCGAAGGCGGCTCCACGCTGGCCAATGCCATGCGCGGATTCCCAGTCATCTTCGACGATCTGACTACCAACATGATCGAGGCCGGTGAGACCGGCGGTATTCTCGACGTCATCCTCCAGCGCCTGGCGATTTACGTGGAAAAGGCCGTCAAGCTGCGCGCTGCCGTCAAGTCGGCGTTGATTTACCCGGTCGCCGTCGTCTCCCTGGCTGGCTTGATCGTGGCCGCGCTGCTCAAGTGGGTGGTGCCGATCTTCGCCAACCTTTTTGTGGGATTGGGAGTTGCGCTGCCGCTGCCCACTCGCATCGTAATCGGCCTCAGTAACTTCGTTGGTAGTTTCTGGTGGTTCTTTCTTCTGGGCGGCGGAGGCCTCGTCTACGGCGTCAAGCAGATTCGCAAGCATCCACGGGGTCGCTATCTCTTCGATGCCATGTTGCTCAAGCTGCCCATCATTGGCGTGCTGCTGCGCAAGATCGCTGTCGCGCGTTTCACCCGAACCCTGGGCACGCTCATTACCTCAGGCGTTCCAATTCTCGAAGGCTTGGCCATCACCGCGCGTACCTCGGGCAACGCCGTGCTCGAAGAAGCGCTGATGAAAGTCCGCAAGGCGATCGAAGAAGGCCGCACCATCGTCGATCCCCTGCGCGAATGCGGCGTCTTCCCCAACATGGTGACCCAGATGATCGGCGTTGGCGAAGCCACCGGTGCCATGGACTCCATGCTGCAGAAGATCGCGGACTTCTACGAAGATGAAGTCGACTCCGCCACCAAAGATATGCTGGCCATGCTGGAGCCGGTCATCATCGGCATGCTGGGCATCAGCATCGGCGGCATCGTTATTTCTCTGTACATGCCGTTGTTCACCATGATCGGAAAACTCGCAGGATAGAAAACTAGCCCTCAGCCTTCAGCCGTCAGCTAAACATCTTGCGCCGACGAACGACTGAAGGCTGATGACTGAAAGCTGATCGCTGAATTTCATGCACTCCATCTCCGATGAGCGAAATTGGCTGACCTGGCTGGTGAAGGTTCGCATCCTGATTCTGATGGTCCTGCTCGCCATCGAACTCGCCGTCATTCGCCTTACTCCCAGCCCGTTGCCCATCGCGCCTTTTCTCACCGTGATGGTGCTGTGGTTCGTGCTCTCGTTATTTTTTCTTTTTCTGGTTTCGGTCTGGAACGAACACCGGCTGCAAGCCATTCTGCAGGTGCTCGCCGATCTAGTCATGGTCACCCTGGTCGTCGATGTAACCGGAGGCATCGATAGCTCGCTCAATTTCCTCTATCCCCTCGTCATCGTTGTCGCCTGCATGCTCTTGCCGCGGGTCTGGGGATATCTGAGCGCCGCCCTCGCATTCATTCTCTTCGGAACCATCCTCGAACTCGACTACTATCTGGTCATTCCCTCGTACGCGAACTCGCACCCCAAGCTAAAAGCGTTGCAGGTCGTGATTTTCGTCAACCTGTTTGCCTACTTCGCCATCGCTTACCTGGCCGGCTTGCTCATGAGCAAACTTCGCCAGGTGGATGTGCAACTGAAAGACGCGAGCGGCGCGCTCGAAAATCTGCAAGCCCTTCACGAAAATATCGTCCAGTCAATGTCCGGCGGCGTCATCACCACCGGCCTCGACGGACGCATCACCTTGGTCAATCGAGCCGCTCAGCAACTGCTCGAAATCTCCGAAGCCGAATTGCGCGGCCGCTCCGTCGGCGATCTTTTTCAGGATCCCTTGCCCCACTTCGGAGTCGCCCGCGCCGATGCCGAAGTCCGCTACCTCGCGGTCAATGGTTTTCGCAAAACTTTTCGCGTAATGGTGTCCGCGCTCAACGTAAACGCGCGCGGTGACCTCGGCTTTGTCTATTCCTTCGACGATCTCACCGAGATCCGCCGCCTGGAAAGAGAAGTCCGCATGCAGGATCGTCTGGCTGCCGTAGGACGGCTAGCCGCTGCCATCGCTCACGAAATTCGCAATCCTCTGACCTCCATCGCCGGTTCGGTCAGCATGTTGTCGGATTCGCCGGCCTTGAGTTCCGAGGAACACCACCTCTTGCAGATCGTGACTCGAGAATCCGATCGTCTTAACAACATCATCACCGATTTTCTGGCGTACTCCCGCGGCAAGCAGTATCGGTTTGAGCGCGTGAACCTGATTCCGTTGCTGCAGGACACACTCACTCTACTCGAACACCGCCTCACCGCCGAGAATGCCGGCATTACGCTCCAGCGCAACTTTGCGAAGTCCGAAGCCTGGGTACTGGCCGATGGCGACAAGCTCAAACAGGTGTTCTGGAACTTTTCAGAGAATGCCGTGCGAGCCATGAAGAAAAAGGGTGGATGCCTCACCGTCGCTCTCGCCGAGCGCGGTTCTGACTGGGAGATGAGCTTTGCCGACACTGGCCCCGGCATCAACCCGCAGCAGACGGAAAAAATCTTCGAGCCTTTCCAATCGAACTTTGAAGGTGGAACCGGTCTCGGCCTGGCCATTGTCTACCAGATCGTGCAGGCGCATGAAGGCAAAGTCTGGGCACGCTCCGAGGTCGGCAAAGGCACCAGCTTTGTACTGCGTTTGCGGCGCATGGGTCACGAAAACGACCTCGAAAATGACCGTGAGAGCGAAAATAAATATAAGCAGCTCGCCGCCCGTCAAACATCCTCCGCATCCGAATCCTCCGAGGTGAAAACTGTCGGCGCGCAAACTTCCGCCGCAGCGCTAACCACCGCCGCAGGAGGCAAGCGTGGGTAACATTCTCGTCTGTGACGACGAGCGCTCCATCTGCGAACTGCTCGACATCGCCCTGCGCCGTGATGGCCATAAAGTCGAAACCGTCACCAGCGGAGACCTGGCCAAGCGCAAGATCGACAGCGCGCTCTTCGACGTCATCGTTACCGACATCAAGATGCCCGGCGTCGATGGCGTCGAAGTCCTGCGCCACGCCCACCAGATCTCGCCCGAATCCGCCGTCATCCTAATGACTGCGGTCGACGATTACGAAGCCGCCGTCCAGGCCGTCAAAGCCGGAGGCGCGACCGATTACATCCGCAAAAGTCCCGGACTGGTCGATGAAGTCAAACTCGCCATCGCCCGCGCGCTCACAAAAGTTTCACTCAGCCGCCAGAATTTTGCCCTGCGCCGCGATGCCGCTACGCGCAACTCGCTCGACAACATCATCGGAGCCAGTTCCCCGCTAGAAAAGCTGAAGCAGACCATCCGCACCGTCGCCACCACCAGCAGCACCATCCTCGTCTACGGCGAAAGCGGAACCGGTAAAGAACTGGTCGCCCGCGCCATCCACACCTGTTCGCCGCGGGCATCCGAAGCATTTGTGTCCGTCAATTGTGGTGCGTTTCCTGAAACTCTCTTAGAGAGCGAGCTCTTCGGCTACGTCAAGGGCGCCTTCACCGGAGCCAACCAGAATCGCCGCGGACTCTTCGAAGTCGCCGACCAGGGCACAGTCTTTCTCGATGAAATCGGCGAGATGACCATGCCCATGCAGGTCAAACTTCTGCGCGTGCTGCAGGAGCGCACCGTCCGTCCCGTCGGCGGCACCAGCGAGATTCCCGTCGATGTCCGTGTCATCGCCGCCACCAACCGCGATCTCGACCGCCAAGTCACCGAGGGCACCTTTCGCGAAGACCTCTACTATCGCCTCAACGTCATTCCCATTCGTGTCCCCGGATTACGCGAACGCCGCGAAGATGTTCCGCTCCTCGCCAATCACTTCCTGAAAAAATACGCTCCCGGAGCCGGCAAAAGCATTCACGGCGTGGCCGCCGCATCGCTAGAAGCCCTAACCGGATACGACTGGCCCGGCAACGTTCGCCAACTGGAGAACACCATCGAACGCGCGGTAGCGCTCGAAGCCACCAGCGAGTTACACGTCGAGTTACCCGCCGAGCGTCCCAAAGCTCGCGCCGTAGCCGTCGGAGCGGAAAGCACGACAAGCTCCCTAAGCACCCTGAATATGACCGTAGCCGCCGGCTCAGTTCTGCCCGAAGGCGTGAACATGGAAAACTATGTAGCGCAAATCGAGCGCGCCTTGCTGCAATCCGCTCTAGGACAAACCAACGGAGTCCAAGTCCGAGCCGCCGACGTTCTCGGTATCTCCTACCGCTCGTTTCGTCACTTAATGAAGAAGTACGAGCTATAGGACCTCTGTTATCGCCAATGCAGCTGGAGTTATCCAACGCTTAGACCTGTTCTAACCAGTTCCTCGACCGCCAACGCTTCTTACATACAGCGCTAATTTCCACCTTGACGTACGGCCACTTCCGGCTATACTCAGGCGTTTACTTTAGGTACCGAATTCTGGCCTGAGGGGCCCGGAAATTCGGAGGAGGTGGAGTAGCCGTCGCTGCGAAGAGAGCCTCTTGTTCCCCCCGAGAGTTCGTGGTTCCCCCCTACAGCGAATCCTGCTTGTCAACACCCCCCCTTTGAACGTGCAGTTACTTTGGGAGAGACGACTATGTTCCGGTTAGCCAAGTGTGTACTGGTAGCGCTTGCGGTCTGGATGTTGGCAGTACCGCAGGCGAAAGCAGGTGCGGGTGTGGGATTTCAGCCGATTTCGCCAGATGAACTCAAGATGGCTAGTGAACCGCTGGCTCCGGGAGCACCCGCAATCATCCTGTACCGGCAGGTGGACCGCGACGACAATATCCACACTTCACACGAGGACAATTACCTTCGCATCAAGATCCTAACCGAGGAGGGCCGGAAGTATGCCAACATCGAGATTCCATTCTTAAAGAAAACCCAAGACGTCGTGAAGGTGATGGGGCGCACCATCAAACCGGACGGGTCAATCGCAGACTTCGATGGCAAGATTTACGAAAAAGAATTGGTCCAAGGGAGGGTCCAGGGAAGAGAGTTCAAGTATCTGGCCAAAACTTTTACTCTTCCGGACGTGCAGGTTGGGAGCATCATCGAGTACTCCTTCACGTTGGACCTCGGTGAGAACATGCTCTTCGACTCTCATTGGATCCTGAGCAATGAGCTGTTCACGAGGAAAGCGCAATTCTCGTTGAAACCCTACACCCGCAACTACCCCTCGGTTATTTCGTTGCGCTGCAGTTGGCCGGGCCTGCCTCCTGGCGCCGATCCTCCTAAAGAGGGGCACGATCACATCTACCGGATGGAAGCAAACAATATACCGGCATTTCAGACTGAAGATTACATGCCGCCGCCCAACGATTTGAAGTTCCGAGTAGATTTTATCTATGAACAGGGCTCCGTCGGGACAGATCAGGCCAGCTACTGGAGACAGGTCGGGAAGACGAGGAACAATCTATTGGAGAGCTTTCTTGGAAAGCCGAACGCAATGGAGCAGGCGGTGGCGCAAATTGTCTCCCCGAACGACTCACAAGACGTGAAACTGCGAAAAATCTATGAACGGGTGCAGCAAATCCGGAACACGACGTACGAACAGCAGAAAACCGAGCAGGAAGAAAAGCGCGAAAATGAAAAACCGGTAGAAAACGTGGAGGAAGTTTGGAAGCGAGGCTATGGCAGCGGCGTCCAGTTGACCTGGTTGTTCTTGGGCATGGTGCGAGCGGCGGGTTTTGAGGCTTACGGGTGCTGGGTTTCGGGTCGCAGGGAATATTTTTTCACTCCGGCTACTTTGCAAAGCTCGAAATTGAACGCCAATGTTGTCCTCGTCAAGCTGAATGGAAAGGATCTCTATTTCGATCCAGGAGGAGCCTTCACACCGTTTGGGTTACTGGAATGGTCAGAAACAGGGGTGCAGGGCTTGCGACTGGATAAGGACGGTGGAAGCTGGATTCAGACCACGCTTCCGCAAGCTTCGGAATCGCGGATCGAGCACGTGGGAAAACTAAAGCTCTCCGACACAGGCGATCTCGAAGGAAAGCTGACCCTTACCTACACCGGACTGGAAGCCATGTACCACCGCCTGGGAGAGCGACATGCGGATGAAGTAGCGCGCAAGAAGTTCTTGGAGGAGCGAGTGACGTCGCAAATCGGGGGCGCTGCTGAGGCGGAACTGACCAACAAGCCGGACTGGACGAGTTCGGAAACACCGCTAGTTGCGGAATTCAATCTTAAGATTCCGGGTTGGGCCTCGAATGCCGGCAAGCGAGTGCTGATTCCTGCCGTAATTTTTAGCGCTGGCGAGAAGGGACTCTTTGAACATGCCAACCGGGTACATCCTGTGTATTTTGAATATCCGTACGAAAAAGCGGATGACATAACTATCGAGCTTCCGCAAGGGTGGCAAGTAAGCGGTATGCCAATGGCGCAGGATAAGGACGGACATGTCGTCCGCTATATTCTAAAAGCGGAAACAATCCCAGGAACTATACGGCTTACGCGAAAGTTAACGATTAACCTTATGCTGCTGGATCAGAAGTACTACGGGCCATTGCGGAATTTCTTTGAAGTAGTTCGGACCGGCGATGGGGAGCAGATTGTCCTACAGCCAGGGGAAATCCATGCGAGTAACTAATCGGCGAGCGCTGCCCTTTTTCTTTTGGGTTGTGGTATGCGTAATGACCATTGTGCCGCAGGCCATAGCTGGCGGAGATGCTCCGCAATGGATGCATGCCCTGGTCGGGGTCCCGCTGCCTTCCTATGATGAGAAGACCGATGCAGTGCTGCTATATTCCGAAACCGACGTGGCAGTTTTGGCAGCCGATAAAATCAGGAGACACGTGCGCGAGGCGTACAAGATTCTGCGGCCCGAAGGACGATCGCATGGCACGGTAAATGTTTACTTCAATCCGAGTCGAAAAATCACCAATCTGCATGCGTGGTGTATCCCGGCGCAAGGCAAGGATTACGAGGTAAAGGAGAAAGATGCGATCGAGACCTCCGCGGCGGCAGGATTCGAATTGGCGTCGGATGTAAAGTACAAAACGCTGCATATTCCAGCGCCCGATCCGGGCAACATCGTTGGATACGAATATGAAGTAGAGGAGCAACCCTTCTTTTTGCAGGACATTTGGTACTTCCAGGAAACCGATCCTGTGCGGGAAAGCCATTTTTCGCTGCAACTTCCTCCGGGATGGGAGTACAAGGCATCTTGGCTTTCCTATCCGGAGGCGCAGCCAACAGAAAGCAACAATCTATCGCAATGGACAGTCAGCGACGTGAAAGGGATTCAGCATGAGCCGGACATGCCGCCGCGCAGGGGTGTGGCTGGTCAGATGGTCGTGTCATTTTTTCCAGTTGGTGGAACAACGCGGAAGAACGAGTTCGTAAACTGGCAAAGCATGGGGAGTTGGTACCAAAATCTGATTAGCGGACAGATGGATGCATCCGAAGCGATCAAACATGAGGTCAGCGCTTTAACTGCGGGGAATACCACCCAGCTACAGAAGATGCAAGCCATTGCTGGGTTCGTCCAGCACGACATTCGCTATGTCGCGATCGAGTTGGGCATCGGTGGGTATCAGCCGCACGCTGCGTCTGATGTTTTCTCGCACCGCTACGGAGATTGTAAAGACAAAGCAACGCTGATGCGCACAATGCTGAGCGAGATTGGCGTGGACTCCTACCATGTGCTCATTAATATCGAACGGGGTGTAGTTACGCGTGAGGGGCCAGCTCACAACGGATTTAACCACGCGATTCTTGCGGTCAAATTGCCGGATGACATGAAGGATCCATCGCTGGTCGCCGTAATGCAGGATCCCAAGCTGGGAAGGATTCTGTTCTTCGATCCGACCAACGACGTGACGCCCTTCGGCCAGATTGGAGGGTATCTGCAAGCGAATTACGGCTTGCTGATAGCGCCAGAAGGCGGCGAGTTGGTTGAGTTACCGCAACAACCGCCGGCGATGAACAGCATTCAGCGCGTGGGTAAGCTGACGCTCGAGGCCAACGGAGCGTTAAGGGGCGATGTCGAAGAAATACGGCTAGGAGATCGAGCCTCCTCAGAACGCCGACGATTGAGAGCGACAACGAAGGAGACAGATCGGATCAAGCCGATCGAAAGCCTGCTGGCGGGATCGCTTTCGAATTTTCAAATTATGCGCGCCAGCGTACTCAACTACGAACAGACGGACCAGCCTTTCGGTTTCAACTACACTTTCAAATCCGACAACTACGCAAAACTGGCCGGCAATCTGCTTCTCGTGCGTCCGCGGGTTCTGGGAAGCAAATCATCGGGAATACTGGAGACGAAAGAACCGAGAAAGTTCCCGCTCGAATTCCAAGGCCCATCGCGCGACACCGACAGTTTCGACATCGCACTGCCACCGGGTTACGAAGTGGATGAGTTACCTCCTCCTACGGATGTGAATTACAGTTTTGGCAGCTATCACAGTAAGACTGAAGCGAGCGGGCAAATGCTGCATTACACGCGCAGCATGGAAATTAAGGAACTGAGCGTCCCCGTCAGCCAAATGGACGAGCTGAAAAAGTTCTACCGCATGATTGCTAGTGACGAGCGAAATACGGCAGTTCTAAAGCCGGTCGGGTCCGGCAAGTAGCGGGAGAATCGGTCGGCCCTAGCGGACCATTTTCGAACTTTACTGTTGGTCGACAGGCCGAAAAGCCACCTCTGTACGGCCTGATTGTCAGATTGATCGTGGTGCTACACCAACAATCGGATGGCTTTCGAGTTGCCGATAAACCGGAAATTTAGGGCTGGAAACAACCACACGAATCATCATCATCTGAGGTGCTTCGATGTGGTATCTTGTGCGCCTCAATGAAATCGCTGCCGATAGTACTCATTCTCCTCGCCGTGCTGGCCGCCCCGATCACCAGTATTGGTCAGTCCGAGCCTGGTGCCAGTGCTGGGCCTCCCGCAGCTAAGTCCGCTTCGTCCTCGATTCCAGACCCCGACGCGTTCTACCGCCTCGGTCCCGATTCACTGCCGCAGGATGGCGTGCCCAAAGGCGAAATCCGTGGACCGTTTACCCTGATTAGCAACGCCTATCCGGGCACCCAGCACACCTATTGGGTTTACGTTCCCGAGCAGTACGATCCCGCCTTTCCTGTCAGCCTCATGATCTACAACGATGGGCAGGCCTTCATGAGCACCGACGGCGATATACGCGCGCAAAATGTGATGGACAATCTCATCTTCCGGCGTGAGTTGCCAGTCATGATCGGAGTCTTCATCAATCCCGGCCGCCGTCCCGATCAGCCTGAGCCCAACGCGACCGAATGGGGCGACCATACGACGAATCGGCCCACGGAATACAATTCGCTTGACGACAAATACGCTCGCGTAGTTGTGGACGAACTCATGCCAGCGCTCTACAAGGAATACAACATCTCCAAAGACCCCGAACGCCACGGTATTGGCGGCTCGAGTTCGGGCGCCATTGCCGCTTTCACCGTCGCGTGGCAGCGTCCAAACGAATTCCGCAAGGTCCTGAGCAACGTCGGGAGCTTTGTGGATCTCCGCGGAGGCAATGCCTACCCCGATATCATCCACAAGAGCGACAAAAAACCGATTCGCGTATTTCTTTGCGACGGGCGGAACGACAACCGCGGCGAACGCCCCGCGGAACCGTACAACGAGGCACGCGACTGGTTCTATCAAAACGTACGCATGATGCAGGCGCTTACCGCCAAAGGCTACGACCTGAACTACGCTTGGGGCATCAACAAGCACGGCCAGAAGATGGGCGGTGCAATCTTGCCGGAAATGATGCGCTGGCTCTGGCGCGATCACGAGTTCTCAAGCGATCCGAAGGACACCCTGGAGCGATCCTTCAACGTGAAAAACAGCCCGCAGAAATCTACAAATCCCCACTGAAAACCGTCGATAAACACCTTCTAGTAGATACTGGGAATACCGTATCAGGTGCTGGTGCAGGCGCTGCAATGAGTCCATTCAGGGAGACGTTTCCTGCCGCCACAGTGGTTGATACTCTGGCCTCGCGCATGCCGGATTCAGACCTGAGCGCGCGCGAACTGGAGGTGCTTGGTCTGCTAGTCGCTGGCAAGAGCAATCAAGGACATAGCGCATTCACTGGGCACCACGGAAGCCACAGTGAAAAGTCATGTCAGCTCGATTCTTATGCGGCTAAACGTGAACGATCGCACCCAGGCCGTGGTAATGGCATTGCAGCGCGGTTTAATCCGGCTATAAGGCTCTTCACAAGGGAGTTCGCATAAGTGCATATACTGTTTGGAAAGTGTCTCGGCCAAGTGAAGTTGTTCTTTCAACGTGATTAGTGCGGGCAACCGTACAGTAATCGTAATTGCATTCATTGAAGATCACGACGCCCTGCGGCAGCGTGGTTAGCGAATCTTTGAAGGCGCAGTTTCGCGCATGAACATACCTGCCAAAAAAACGGCTACAGCGCCTCCGGCTGCAATCCAGAGTGGGGATGCGAGTCCGTGCCGATCGGCAACGGCGCCCGAGATGGCTGGTGCGAGCGTGCCTCCGACAACTTCTCCTACAAGAGTGGACAAGCCAATGGCAGTGCCGGCGAATTGGTTGGGGACGCTTTCGGTTGGAATCAAAACCAGAACCAGCGCCGCGATTCCCTGGCCTCCATTTGCCACAAAACCAGTTGCGGCCATCAGCCAAGGATGTCTGACGAGAAATGGCACTTGATAAGTCAGGGGTACTACGGCGGAAATAAGCGCCATCAAGAGAAGCGATGGCTTGCGGCCCCATGAATCAGAGATCCAGGGGAAAATCCATCCCCATACAAATGCGCCGAGACCACTCGCGCCGAGCACGAGGCCCGCAAATGTCGGCGAATGTTTGGAGACTTCGGTAATGTAAAGGGGAGCAAACGCGCTCATCACCCATAGCCACGTCATAAAACCGGCGCTTGCCGCGCAGCATAACCACATGTTGCGGTAGCGAAGTAAGGACAGATATCCCGCCCAACTTACTTCACCGTGGGAAACTGCGGCGCGACCTCCTTGCGGCTCCCGAACGTATTTCCATAAGAGGATGCCAAGCAGGAATCCTGGAATGCCGGTCACGAAGAATGCGCCCCGCCAGCCAAAACGTGTTGCGACTTGAGTGGTCAGGACTGGAGCGACGAGCCAGGATGTCGCCGACACAGCAATGTCGCTGCTGCTAGTGCGCGCCGAGAAAATTGTGACGGACGATCTCGCGAAACTCGAACAGGCACTCACCCGCCTGTCGCAGCAGCATAAAAAGACCATCATGCTGGCGCGAACTCTGTTGCAGCCGGCTCCACCGGTGACGTTTGGTCTGAAGGCTGCCGGTTGGCTTGGAGCGATTCGCCGCGGAAGGCAGGATTTGCAGCGTGGATTCCATGCTGCGACAATCCTGCAGTTCGGCGGAGCAAGCGGCACGTTGGCATCGCTTGGCGATCGTGGAATTGCTGTGGCTGAAGCTCTCAATAAAGAGCTTGGGTTTAGAAATCTTCCACCGGTACCGTGGCACGCCCAACGTGATCGACTGGCAACTCTAATCTGCGCTTGCGGTGTGCTGACGGGTTCGCTGGGCAAGATGGCGCGAGACATCAGCCTGCTGATGCAGAGCGAGGTTGGTGAAGCAGCCGAGCCCGTAGGCGAGGGCCGCGGTGGATCGTCAACCATGCCGCACAAGCACAATCCGACGGCCTGCTCGCTTGCACTTGCGGCGGCGCATCGCGTTCCCGGCATGGTCGCATCATTTCTTTCGGCGATGGTGCAGGAACACGAGCGCGGAGTCGGCGGATGGCAAGCGGAATGGCCAATCGTCGCGGCAGTGATTCAGTCAACCGGTTTGGCGACTGCTTCAATGACAGAAGCAGCAGAAGGGCTCTCCGTTGATGCTGCGCGCATGCGCGCAAACATCGAGCATACGAATGGAGTGATCTTTGCCGAGCGCGCGATGATGAAGCTTGGACCGAAAGTCGGGCGCGATGTAGCTCATAAAATCCTCGAGACCGCAACGAAGAGAAGTGCTATCGAGGGCAGGCATCTCGAAACTGTCTTAGCCGAAATGCCGGAAGTCACCGCTCATCTTGATCCCGGCGAGCTCAGGCGATTGGAAAATCCTGAGCAATATTTAGGTTCCGCAGAGGCTTTTCGAGAAACTCTAGTCGCGGAATCTGTTGAGAAGAATACCCACTCCGACAAGGAGCATTGACTCAAGGAGCACGATTTGCCCTTCGCAACCATTCACAATGCGCGAATATTTTATCGTCTACAGGGAAACCCGGAACGCCCCGTCCTGATCTTGTCGCACTCGATTGGCACCGACCAGGCAATGTGGGATCTCCAGGTAGCGGACCTGCTTCCCCACTTCCAGGTGCTGCGTTACGATACGCGCGGCCACGGCGCATCAGACGCACCTCGCGGAGAATATTCAGTTGAGCTGTTAGGACGGGACATTCTCGGCCTAGCCGACGCGTTAGGGATTTCGCAATTTGCCTTCTGCGGATTATCCCTCGGCGGAGCCATCGGCCAATGGGTTGCGGCGCAGGCCCCCCAGCGCGTCACACACCTTGTGCTAGCCAACACCTCGCCCCAGTTCACACCGCGCGCCAATTGGGAGACGCGCATTGCGACAGTGCTCAAGAGTGGGATGACGGCGGTAGTTGATCTGGCGATGCAGCGATTCTTCTCGCCCGATACGTTAGCCAAAGGAAATCCGCATGTCGCATCCATACGCTCGGTCTTCTTGGGCACCGATCCCATTGGGTACGCAAGTTGTTGTGCGGCGCTTCGCGATGCAGATCAAACGGACCTCCTTAGAAAGATCCAATCGCCAACGCTGGTGATCGCCGGCGACCGCGATGTTTCGACTCCATGGAGCGGCTACGGAGAGATTCTGGCGCGTGAGATCGCGGGGGCAAAAGCGCTTCATTTAGCAGCGGCACATCTCTCGAATATCGAGCGGCCCCGTTCGTTTACAACCGCGCTGCTTGAGTTCTTGCAAGCGCCGCCCGACGTGGCCGTCGACCCGCTGCGAAGTGGATTCGCCATACGTCGCGCAGTCCTTGGCGAAGTTCACGTCGATAAGGCCATTGCCGCCACCACGGAGTTCACGCGCGAATTTCAAGAATTAATCACTCGTTACGCATGGGGGACAATCTGGTCTCGTCCTGAACTGGACTGGCGTACCCGGCGACTGCTGGCACTGGCAGTAACGGGGGCTCTCGGCAGATGGGAAGAGTTCGCGCTCCATGTGCGCGCTGGCCTGGCGAATGAGTTAGAGTTATGCGATCTGAAAGAAGTGCTACTGCAAACAGCCATCTATGCAGGAGTGCCGGCTGCGAATACTGGATTTCAGATTGCCACTGAACAGATCAAGAAGGACGGTTGAACTCAAGCACTTCGTGGAGCCTCACGCATTGTTGCGTGTCTTGCTAGGGATCCTGCTGCTGAGGGTGGCTTCTTTAAAATTCGACGAACGCCTCGTAGATGACCACCTTGGCGGGGACGTCCGTCAACTCGCTTCTCTGCCAGGCTTCGACCTGCTTGGACGTAGGCTCAAAGTTTCGTTGCATCCGTCAACGCTCACCGAGATGCGGTCGAATGAGCAAAAACGACTTCGAGTGTTTCGCGAGTAGTGGCGTGAAGTCCCTTGCGAACGCCGTGTTTGAGGTTCTGATTCAAAGGGGGCCGCGTTTACTTTGGACCGTACTTCAGCCTGACTACCCAGTTTTCTACCAGGGGATCTGTGTGGCTTGTAACTCATTGATCACAAATGGAAACTTTCCAGGAAATCTAGCGTGGAGAACGCCGGATGAACCGCAGAAATCAGACTATCGGTGCTCGCAACGGATTGACTCCAAAAAGATTGGTCGGGGAGAGAGGATTTGAACCTCCGACCCCCTGGTCCCGAACCAGGTGCTCTACCAGGCTGAGCCACTCCCCGACTGACGACTGCTTGATGGCCACCACGGGAACAACGTAGCAGCTCGAACTTACACAGTATAGCATTCTGTGGTCTGGCGATTTGCTGGCCTTGGTAGTATGTTTGTGCCGCAAACGGGATCTAATTCTTGGTCTTTTGGGTTGCAGACATTTTAGATATTCACTTCCGATGCGTAATCGGGTTTCTGTGTCCGCGATAACGCCCCTGGTGTAACCTTCCTTTGGATATTTCCACCGTGGTGAAAGTGGTGAAGATGGTTTGGCTACCTACCTCTTTTTCACGCTCCGGCGAGTGCGCGAAGGCTGCTACAATCTTGGTCGTAGTCGTCTTGGTCATAGTCGTCCATAGTTATCTTTTTGCCGCTATTAAAACGTTTCTATGCTGGCTTTTACTGCTGGAAGGCTGTTCACTCCGACTGACACTATCGAGCATCCTGTCGTGCTCGTGGAGCAGGGGCGCGTCCTCGAAATTTCCGATCGGAACCGTTGCCAGGTTCCGCCCGGAGTTTCCATTTCAGATTTTGGCGATGGCGTGATGGCGCCGGGTTACATCGATCTTCACATTCACGGTAACGCCGGATATGACGTCATGGACGACACCGCCGAGGCCCTGCCGGCGATCGAACAACTGCTGGCGCGGCACGGGGTCACAAGTTATTTTCCAACCACCGTCACCGCTCCCATGGATACAACTTTGCGCGCACTCGAACGGCTGGCGGATGCCGTCGAAAATCGCGAACAAAAAAACGGTGATGGCAAGGCTCGCGCGCTCCCGCTCGGAATTCATATCGAGGGGCCATTTATCAGCCATGCTCGGCGCGGAGTTCATCCGCCGGAGAATTTACTGGCTCCGACGGTGCCTTTGTTCGAGCGGTTCTGGCAGGCTGCGCGCGGCCGAATTCGCATGATGACGATTGCTCCTGAACTTGGGTCCGCGATCGAGGTCATTGCCGAAGCAGTGCGACGTGGCGTTTGCGTAAGCCTGGGACATTCCGACGCCGATTTTGACACAACGGTACGCGGAATCGCGGCGGGAGCAAGGCACGCCACGCATACTTTCAATGCCATGCGTCCATTGGATCATCGCAGTCCCGGTATTTTAGGTGCTGTGCTTACGGATGATCGCGTGACCACCGACATCATCGTCGACGGTGTGCATCTCGAACCGGCAATCGTGAAGCTCGTTGCCGAGGCCAAAGGTCCAGAGCAAACCGTCCTCATCTCGGATGCTACGTCCGCAACTGGAATGCCCGATGGCCGTTACCATCTCGGATCTTTCGAAGTGGAGGTGCGCGATGGCAAGTGCACCATGGATGGCAAGTTGGCTGGAAGCGTTTTGACCATGGATCGTGCCGTACGAAATCTGGCTCGATTCGCGGAATGGAACTTGACCGATGCGGTCGCGGCCGCCAGCCGAAATCCGGCGCGGGTCGCGCGAATAGAGAATAAAGGTGTACTCGCGGTGGGAGCCGATGCAGACTTCGTCGTCCTGAACCACGAAGGGGAAGTACTTCGGACTTTCATCGGCAGCATGGAATGCTCCAAGTAATTTCCTGAGTTACGCATTGAGTGCAAAATGACTGAAGGAGAGTAATGGCTGAGACGCGTAAATTTCCACATCACCTGATTCGAGAAATTTTTGAACAGCCCGACGCCTTGCGGCGAACCATTGAGCCTCGTGTCTCGCTAGCCGATGGACAGGTTTGTCTGGATGAAATTCATATCTCGCGCGAGGAACTGCGCGCGTTGCGCCGGATCAACATCGTGGCTTCGGGAACCAGTCGTCATGCGGGTATGACGGGGCAATACATGATGCAGGAGCTGGCGGCTGTGCCGGTTGATGTGGACTATGCGAGCGAGTTTGAATACCGCAATCCGATGATTGGGCGGGGCGAACTCAGCATCTTTATTACTCAGTCGGGAGAAACCGCCGACACAACCGCCGCGCAGCGCGAAGCCCGCCAGAAGGGATCGCGCACCATTGCAATTTCGAATGTAGAGGGCTCAACAATTGCGCGCGAAGCTGACGGTTTTATCTACATACATGCAGGCCCCGAGATCAGCATCGCGTCAACCAAGGCGTTCACCGGGCAGATGGCGTGTTTGTTTTTGTTCGCGCTGTATCTCGGCGAAATTAAGGAAAGGGTTGCAAAGGCGCTGGCCCAGCATTATATCGGTGAACTTCTCGCGCTGCCGCAAAAGACAGAAACAATCCTGGCGGGCGCCGAGCAAGTCGAGAAACTGGCCGAGCTCTACTATCGTGTGGATGATTTCATGTTTCTCGGCCGCGCTATCCACTATCCGATCGCAATGGATGGAGCTCTCAAGCTGAAAGAAGTCTCCTACATTCACGCTGAAGGTTATCCCACTGGAGAAGCCAAGCACGGACCGAATGCGCTGATTGATTTCCGCTTGCCGCTGGTCATGATTGCAACTTGCGACCGCAACGATGCAGGTTCCGTGATGCGTTACGAAAAAAACGTCAGCAACATGGAAGGCTTCAAGAAACAAGGTGGGACGGTGATCGCGCTGGCGACGGAGGGGGATACAACTGTGCCGAAGCTGGCAAACGACACCATTTTTATTCCCGCGGCGCCAGAGTTGCTATCTCCAATTCTCGAGATTGTTCCACTACAGTTATTTGCCTATTATGTCGCCGCCAAGCGCGGCCTCGATGTGGATCGTCCACGTAACCTGGTGAAGGCGGTAACACTGGAATAAGCTTGCCGAAGGGTGTATATTGTTTAGCAGTTTTCGGGCCGGGAAACAAAACTTTAAAATTTCGAGAGGTCTGTTATGTCGAAGCTAGCCCCGCTTATCGTCGTATTTTTTAGTGTTTTCGCATTTGCCCAAGACTCATGCAAAACTTGTTATGCAGATTTTGTGTCGCCAGTTGGTTTCTACGGCTCGACACTCTGCATACCAGCCCAACGCTGTGGTAATGGCCCACCTCCGATTGCGGCGTTTTGCAGTCTGAGAATCCTGGCATTTTGCTAGAGCAACGTGGGGGCAAGCTTCAGGTTCGGAAGGTAATCTCCAATTCGCCAGCGCAGCATGCGGGTATCCAGGTTGGTGACGAAATTTTATCGATCAATGATCGAAAGGTAGGTGCGTACGCGTGCCGTGCCGGATGGTCAGGTATCGACACACTTCAGCGATTGTGTTGCGACGCGGGGCCGAGGTGATAAACCTACAAGTACCCACAGTTGCTCTCGTTTCAATGGTCCGGTCACAGAGCCTCGTCCGTTCCTCTGATGAGGATCGTCCTTCGTTTCAGCTCGACGCTCCCTTCACGTTCGGGTTGCGATGGAAAGAGCATCCCGGTTACCTTGAAATTTCGCAGCTTCTAGCGGGTTCACCGGCGGAGGGTGCCGGGTTGAGAGTAGGCGACAGAATCGTCTCTTTGGACAGCGTCTCGCTCGGAACAACGTACGCAGTCGACGTTTCTCGACTGCGGGACGGCGATCTGCCCACACGAGTAGATATCGAAACAGCAGACGGTGGGGGTAGGAGGCAGCTAACCCTGTATTCGCGCGGAATCTCTGAAATACTTGCTTCGCCCGATCAGAGGAAGCTTGCGCCGCAAACAGAGAGAGCCAGCCTGAACGGGATTCCTGTTCCTTCAGCTTTAAAGTAGGCGGAATGGATTTGCGTGGATCACTAATCGTGCCCGTTCTTCTGGGAATTTTGTGCGCCAACGTAAGACCAGAATCCCGAGAGGCATCTTCTTCTTCGCGAGACAAGGCCAGTGGTACGCCTAGTTCCATTTTGGTCGAGAGCTATCTGCTCAGTAAGGGTCTTGATCCTCCCGAACGGGCAATCCTGCTCAACTTTCTCTCGCGAACTGCCGCCGAACACCATCTCGCGTGCACATCCGCATGGGCGGAGGAAAACCTCTTACTCGCCCGGCAATTGCCCATGGACTGGAATCGTTTGGCCATCGAGAAAAATGCACTCGTGGCATTGTCATCTGTAAAGCCAGCCCGCGCCATGACATTGCTGCGTTCGATGGATTTGCCCGTTTCGGATGGAGTTGGATTTCCCGAAGACGTTCGCTCGGACGGCGCTACGATTATCTTCCGCAATTATTGGCACGCTCGCCAACCGAAAGGTGTGCCAGAGCTTCGGACAGAAGCGATATACCTTGGTCAGACTGGGCAATATCCTTATCGGGCAATCCGAAGCATCGTTGCCGATCTTGTGGGTACGCTATCGAAAGAATCACCGCAACTCCCACCCGCGGCGCAGTCCCTTGTATTCGACGCCTACTCTTTCTACCAGCGTGGGTCAAAATTTCAGCTCGAGGACGACGATTTCGTAGACTTTCTCCAAATTCTCCACCCAATATTGCCATCAAGTCTACTTAGACAGGGACTAGAGTTGGCGGTGCAACGCCTACTCGACACAGATAGGCCACTGGACAAGCAGACTTACTTGGCGCACGTTCAGACGGAAAAGGGTACGGCGACCTTTCATCGGCGGCAAGAAATGCTTCTATTCAATCTTCTTCCCTTAGTGCGTGAGATTGATCCTGATTGGGCGGCACAAATTGTTCGCCGCGATGCGGCGATGGGACAGGCCGAGGGAAATAGCGGCAAGGAGATCTCCTCCGAAGGAGTCATTATCCCCGGAGGGACGGCCCCCCCTACAGAGCAAAGCAATGGACTTCAGCAGGCCCGCGCCCAGGCTGCTGGCGAATTAGCTCGAACTAACCCAGAAGGTGCATTGCAGTTAGCCCAGAATATTGCTGACCCGTCTATAAGGGCTCTTGCCTTATCTAACATTGCGAATGCCGTCGGACCATCAGCACCAAGTCAAGCGATGGAAATCGAAAAAGCAATCGGCGACTCAGTGTCCACCCTCAAGGACGGTGAGGATCGACTGTTAGCGCTGTCAGCGTTGGTGAGAGCGGCAGCGGCAGCAGGCGACACGGCAGCCTTTCACGAAAACTTGAATAAGTGCTTTGCCTTAGGCGAAGAATTGTTCGAGGAGGACGTGGATACGCACCCAAGCAAGGCAACTTATACAGTTTCTGCCTATAACATACTTGACGAGATAGTTAAATCTGGCGCATCGCACGAGCCGGCGATGGTTACCTCTAAAGTCGATCAGATCCGCAATATCCCACTTAAGGCGTACTTGCTGCAGGGTCTAGCCACGGCACTCTTCGCTGAAGAGAAGACTCCGGCGCCTCCGAGAAAACCACCCCAAGAGCAGAAGAAATCCGTCAGCCCAGCCATAAGCCAAGCTACCCATCCCTTATAGTATTGCCGTTTCAAGTCAACTTTCCGCTTGCAACACCTAGACGTACCCTCGCCGACCCAAGTGAATCGCTGGGGCATGCAGGCAGGGGTTGCCGTTTAACGCCGGTTTAGATCATCTACCAAATCCGCACCAGCAAAATTCCCGCCGATTGCTTATGATAAAGAGTTCAATCTTATTTGTGAGGTTATAGTGGCTGAGACGCAACAGACGAACGGAATTGAAGTTCTTGAAACGCGGGAGTGGCTGGACTCTCTCGACTACGTACTTTCCCAAGGCGGACCGGAGCGTGCCGGCCGGCTGCTGCAACAACTCGCGTTGCACGCACGCCGCTCCGCCGGGGTGAATTTTCCATTCACGGCGACAACACCCTACCAGAATACGATCTCCTCAAGAACACAGCCGCCGTTCCCTGGCAGTCAGGACATGGAGCGCCGCATCAAGAGTCTGGTGCGTTGGAACGCCATGGCGATGGTGGTTCGCGCCAACAAACTTCAAGAGGGCATCGGCGGACACATTTCCACGTTTGCCTCGGCGGCCACACTCTATGAAGTCGCATTCAATCACTTTTTTCACGCCGCCACCGAATCGGGCGACCGCGACGTGGTCTATTTTCAGGGACACGCCGCGCCCGGAATTTACTCCCGCGCCTATCTCGAAGGCCGCATTTCCAAAGAGCAGCTGGAGAACTTCCGGCGCGAGTTGAAACCGGGCGGTGGACTTTCGTCCTATCCGCACCCCTGGCTGATGCCTAACTTCTGGGAATTTCCGACCGTCTCGATGGGATTAGGTCCAATTCAGGCCATCTATCACGCGCGCTTCATCAAGTATCTCGAAAATCGCGGCTTGAAAACATCGACCGGTGGCAAAGTCTGGGCCTTCCTCGGCGATGGCGAAATGGACGAGCCTGAATCACTCGGCTCGATCACTCTCGGTTCGCGAGAAAAGCTCGATAACCTGATTTTCGTCGTCAACTGTAACCTGCAGCGTCTCGACGGACCAGTTCGCGGCAACGGCAAAATTATTCAGGAGCTGGAAGCGATTTTCCGCGGCGCGGGGTGGAATGTCATCAAGGTCATCTGGGGCGGCGATTGGGATTCGCTGATTCAGTCTGATCGCGATGGCCTGCTCGTCCGCCGCATGGGCGAGATCACCGACGGACAGTATCAGAAATATTTTGTCGAGAGCGGCGCATATTTCCGGCAGAATTTTTTTGGAACCGATCCCCGGCTGCTGAAGATGGTGGAGCATCTTTCGGACGAGCAACTCTCCCGTCTGCGACTCGGCGGTCACGACCCGATCAAAGTGCACGCCGCCTACCGCGCAGCCGTCGATCACACCGGGTCTCCCACCATCATTCTGGCCAAGACCATCAAAGGCTATGGGCTCGGCGAAGCGGGCGAAGGCAAGAACATCACCCACCAGCAGAAAAAACTCAACGACGACGAATTGCAAATTTTCCGCTCCCGCTTTGGCATTCCGATTCCAGACGGCGAGATTCACAATGCTCCTTTCTATCGTCCCGCCGACGACAGTGCCGAAATTAAGTACATGCAGGAACGCCGGAAACAGCTGGGCGGCTACATGCCGGTGCGGAAGGTGCGCGCCACTCCGCTGAAGCCGGTTTCTGAAGCGCTGTTTGAAGAATTCTACAAAGGCACCGAAGGCCGCGAAGCTTCCACCACCATGGTCTTCGTGCGCATACTTTCTAAATTGCTGCGCGACCCCGAGGTTGGAAAATTTATCGTACCCGTGGTTCCCGATGAAGCCCGCACTTTTGGTATGGAAGCGCTCTTCCGCCAGGTCGGTATCTATTCGAGCGTCGGCCAACTTTACGAGCCGGTCGATATGGATACCCTCCTCTACTATAAAGAGGCGAAAAACGGACAGATTCTCGAAGAAGGCATCACCGAAGCCGGATCGATGTGCTCCTTCATCGCCGCCGGTACTGCCTACGCCAATCACGGCATCAACACAATTCCCTTCTTTATTTATTACTCGATGTTTGGATTTCAACGAATCGGTGACCTGATCTGGGCCGCAGCGGACATGCGCTGTCGCGGTTTCCTAGTCGGAGGCACGGCTGGAAGAACGACTCTGGCGGGCGAAGGATTGCAACATCAGGATGGACACAGCCACGTGCTGGCGCTGCCTGTGCCCAATCTGCTGGCTTATGATCCTGCCTTCGCGTATGAAATCGCCATCATTATCCAGGATGGCATCAAGCGCATGTACGTCGACGGCGAATCCATCTTCTATTACTTGACCGTCGGCAATGAGCCGCTGCCCATGCCCGAAATGCCCAACCAACCGGGCATCCGCGAAGGCATCCTCAAAGGCTTGTACCGCTATCAGACTTCTGAAAAGAAAGATGCCAAGCTGCGAGCGCAACTGCTGGGCAGCGGCGCCATCATGTTCGAGGTGCTCAAGGCGCAGGCAATTCTTGAAAAAGATTATGGCGTCGCAGTCGACGTGTGGAGCGTCACCAGTTACAAGGAACTCTATCGCGAAGCAAACGACTGCGCGCGCTGGAACATGCTGCATCCCACACAGAAAGCAAAAGTGCCGTATGTTACTCAGACGCTACAGGGCGCGTCCGGTCCATTCATCGCGGCATCGGATTACATGAAAGTACTTCCGGAAAGCATCTCGCAGTGGGTTCCAGGCAAGCTGGTATCGCTCGGCACAGACGGTTTCGGACGCAGCGAGAATCGTGCATCCCTTCGAGACTTTTTCGAAGTGGACGCAAAGCACATCGTACTCGCCACGTTGCATGCATTGGCGGCAGAGAAGTCCAATAACAACGACAACGATAAGAACGCCAAGAAGGACGGCAGCGAAGCCGTCAACGCGAAACTCCTGGAAAAAGCAATCCGCGATCTCGGCATCGATTCAGAAAAACGCAACCCGGCAATCAGTTAGTGGAGCGACAGGCGTCCTCGCCCGTCCCCAACAGCGCAAAGATTAAGGATTGAGGATAAGGAAAGAATGGCAACGGAATTTAAGCTGCCCGAGCTGGGCGAGAATATCGAGAGCGGCGATCTGGTCCGCTTGATGATCAAGCCCGGCGGCAACATCGCCGAGGGCGAGCCCGTGATGGAGCTCGAAACCGACAAAGCCGTCGTTGAAGTGCCTTCCTCGGTAACAGGTACGATTGGAGAAGTCCGCGTAAAAGAAGGCGACAAGCTACGCGTAGGACAAGTTATCTTCACCGTAGAAAACGGAAGTGGAGCTGCCAACACAACTGCCACGAAAAAAGAAAAGCCATCTACGCAGGCCGCTCCCGTTCCTGCGGCACCGACTCCTGCAACTCCAGATCCCTCAGCACCAATTTCTGCCACAGCAGTTTCCGCGCCACCAGTTTCGAAAACGCCAGCACAACCCGCGCCCACCACCCCTCAAGTCGACAGGCGAGCGAGGCCCGCCGTGGCCGTGCCCACCGAGTTCAAAATGCCTGAGTTGGGAGAGAACATCGACTCCGGCGATCTGGTGCGGCTGATGATCTCGCCGGGTGTGACCGTTTCTGAAGGCCAGCCCGTCATGGAACTTGAAACCGACAAAGCAGTCGTCGAGGTTCCTTCCTCGGTCAGCGGAGTAGTGCGCGAGATCAAGGTCAAAGAAGGTCAGAAGGTCAAGGTTGGTGAGGTCATTTTCACGCTTGAGGGCGGTGCTGTCGCGCCGGCGGAGCCTGCGCGCAAACACGAACCGGTGGAACACGTCTCGGGACAGCAAGCGGCGCGGCTAGGTTTCCAACTGGCGATGCGCGCCGAAGGCAAAACAGAAGAACAGGCTCTGCCGCCCGATCAGCCGCAACCTGCGATACCGTCGTTCAGCATGCCCGAACAACTAGGTAAGGTCGCGGGTACGGAACACCGCGATCCAGTGCCAGCAGCGCCGCACGTACGTCGCCTGGCGCGCGAAATTGGAGTGGATATTCACGGCGTGCAAGGCAGCGGCCCGGGCGGACGCATCAGTGAAAGCGATGTGAAGTTGTGCGCCAAGAATGCTCTGTTGGCAGCGACAGCACAAACTCCGCGCGGAAGTTTCGCCGAACCTGAACTTCCCGACTTCTCGAAGTGGGGGAAAATCGAGTGTGTTTCGATGCGCGGCGTGCGGCGCAAAACCGCCGAGCATCTGCGTGAAGCCTGGAACACGATTCCACATGTAACGCAACAAGACCGCGCCGACATCACCGAACTTGAACAGTTGCGTGCCCGCTTTGCGCCACGAGCCGAAGAAGCTGGCGGCAAGATGACGGTCACCGCGATCGCGCTGAAAGTTTGCGCCTCGGCCCTGAAAGTGTTTCCCCAATTCAATGCCTCCATCGATATGGGGAAGGAAGAAATTATCTACAAGCAGTACATCAACATTGGAGTCGCGGTAGACACCGATCGCGGCTTGCTGGTGCCAGTCATTCGCGACGTGGACAAGAAAAATATCGTCGAACTGGCAGCGGAAATGACGCAGCTCTCCAAGAAAGCGCGCGACAAGAAACTCACTCCCGACGAAATGGGAGGCGGCACCTTCACCATCACTAATCTAGGTGGAATCGGCGGCACCGGATTTTCTCCCATAGTGAATCATCCCGAAGTCGCGATTCTAGGCCTTTCGCGTTCGCGCATGGAGCCGGAGTGGGTGAACAACAAATTCGAGCCGCGCTTGATTCTGCCCCTCTCCCTCTCGTACGATCACCGGTTGATCGATGGAGCCGACGCCGCGCGTTTTCTACGCTGGATCGCGGAAGCGTTTGAGCAGCCGTTCCTGCTTTCGGTTCAGGGATAGGTATCACGGTAACGGTCGATTCCGGAAACAACTGATTTCCGTAGAAAAGATGAAACAGAAAATTGTCTCGGCGGTTGTATATTCATTGACGGCTTTAGATTTTGCGAGTTTCTTTGATAGTTTGTATGGAGCAGGGCCCGTTACTCGCCACCTTGGGTTGATCTATGTGGCGATTATTGGGGCAGTTCTATTCGCAGTGGCATCGGTGCTCTCTCTCTTTAACCTACGAATAGGAATTGCATGTGCGTTCGCTGCCTGCATCCTATCGTTGGCCGTTTTTCGATGGTGAACTATCAGCAGTTCTCAGCGTTTGGCGCAGTCTGTTCTCAGTTGTGCACTACTCTTATTGGGGAGCCCGGTTGGCGTCGCTATATATGCTCATTATCTCTAGCATTTACTCCCTGGGTCGATTGCGGCTATTGTATCGAGCGTCGAATCCGGGTAAACGTCGGCCCCCTATGCGCGCCGGTTGTGATGCAGATGATCTTAGCTAGAGAACCTTAAAGGACAAATAACAAAATGTCGAACAACTCGAATCTCCGTATTGCAGTAATCGGCGGTGGTCCTGGCGGCTACGCCGCGGCATTTCTAGCTGCCGACCTAGGCATGAAAGTTACGCTGATCGATCCGGAAGTAAACCCCGGCGGCGTCTGCCTCTATCGCGGCTGCATCCCCTCCAAGGCCCTGCTGCACGTAGCCAAGTTGCTCGAAGAGGCCGAGCAGGCGAAAAACTGGGGCATCGAATTCGCCGAGCCGAAAATTGACCTTAACAAACTCCGTACCTGGAAAGAAGGCGTAGTCAACAAACTGACCGGCGGACTAGGACAACTCTCGAAACAACGCAAAGTCGAGTTTGTGCGTGGCAAAGCCACCTTCCTGAATTCCACCACGCTGAAAGTCACGAAGACCGCTGGCACCGGCAACAATAACGACGAGAACCTAACCTTCGACCGCATCATCATCGCCACCGGATCACGTCCGACGGTCGTCCCCAGCCTTAAACTCGACAGCCCGCGCCTCATGGATTCCACCAGCGCTCTCGACCTCCCCGATGTCCCGAAAACACTGCTCGTTATCGGCGGCGGCTACATCGGACTAGAACTGGGATCGGTCTACGCCACGCTCGGCACCAAAGTGACCTGCGTAGAAATGATGTCCGGCTTGCTCCCCGGAGCCGACCGCGATCTCGTCCTCCCGCTGCACAAGCGCCTGGAAAAACTTTTCTCCGCGATCTTGCTGAACACCACAGTGAAATCGCTCAAGGACGAAAAGACTGGCATCCGCGTAACTCTCGATGGCGCAAACGTAAAAGAAAAAGAGCAGGTCTTCGATCGCGTGCTGATGTCCGTAGGACGCCGGCCAAATTCCGAAATCCCCGGCCTCGACCAAACAAAAGTCAAAGTCAACGCCAAGGGATTCATAGAAATCAACGGGCAACGTCAGACCGCCGATCCCACCATCTACGCCATCGGAGACGTAGCCGGCGAACCAATGCTGGCGCACAAAGCAATGCATGAGGGCCGCACCGCCGTCGAAGCCATTGCCGGCCATAAAGTTGCCTTCGAACCAAATGCGATTCCCGCCGTAGTCTTCACCGATCCAGAAATCGCGTGGGCTGGACTCACCGAAACCCAGGCCAAAGAACAAGGACGCGAGATCGCCGTAGCCAAGTTCCCATGGGCAGCTTCGGGCCGAGCCGTCACCCTCGACCGGCCCGAAGGTCTTACCAAACTGATTATCGATCCGAAGACCGAACGCGTGCTCGGAGTCGGCATAGTCGGCGCAGGCGCAGGCGAACTGATCTCTGAAGGTGTGCTGGCCATCGAAATGTGCGCGCTGGCGGCCGATATCGGCATGACCATCCATCCGCACCCCACACTATCGGAGACAATGATGGAATCGGCAGAAGTTTTTTACGGACAAGCCACCGACATCTATCGTCCCAAGAGGTAGTCGGCGGCCTGCGTCACGCTGTCATCCTGAGCGAAGCGAAGGATCTCATGTATTTCAACGCCGTCAGTAAAACATACATGCTCTACTTCGCTCGGTTTGACACTCAGCTTATGGAACCTCAATGAAAAAACTGGCGCTGTTTATTCTCGTCGCTTCCCTCTTCACTCCCGGACTGACGGCCCAGTCCGTAAGCACCTTGCTAAAGGGTGGAGGGCAGACTCAGCAATCAGCTCCAGCATCCAGCGATCAGTTAGGACGTGACACACCTTCAGGAACCGTACTCGGATTTCTGCAAGCCGCACAAAACGGCAATTACAAGGGCGCCGCCGATTTCCTGCAAATGAGCGCCGCGCACCGCCAGTCGCAGGGCCCTGAGCTAGCCGAAAAGCTGAAGGTCCTCATGGACCGTTCCTTCGTTGGCAGGCTCGGGCGGCTCAGCACGCGGCCCGAAGGCGCTCCGGAGTTCGGCACCACGGATCAGCAGACCATCGGAGTTTTTTCCAACGGCGACACGGATATTCCCGTCGTCCTCATCCGGACCGCTGATCCAAATTCCGGAAAAATCTGGCTTTTCTCTTCCGACACGCTCAGCAAAGTCCCTGAGCTGTATGACAACCTTGAAGCTCACCAGGTCGAAAGCAAACTTCCGGAGAGCCTGGTGCGAAACGTGTTTCTCGGGATGCCGCTCTGGCAATGGTTGGCGCTTTTCGCCGCGATTCCACTGGCGATCGTGATCGGTTGGGCTGTAGTTCTGTTACTGGCAATCCCACGCCGCCTTTGGCTCAAGTTTAGAAATCGTCCCAACTTGCACTCTTACAGCCGCATGTCCACTCCGCTGCTGGTGTCATTTAGCGCGTTGGCTCACCGCATAATTAGCGGCTATCTAGGCCTGCCCCTGCTCACACGTCTTTATTACCACCGAATCATCGCAGTTTTAATCAGCATTGGCTTCTTCTGGTTTCTGCTTCGCGTTACTACTCTCACGATGCAGCGCTTGCGGATTCACGCCATCAGCGCCGGCCGCATCGGCACCGGAACCTTGATGGTGCTCGGTGAACGTCTGCTTAAAGCGCTGGTAGTGATCGTCGCACTCCTGGCCATACTAGACATCGTTGGCTTCAACTTAACCACCGTTCTCGCTGGCCTCGGCATCGGCGGCATTGCCATCGCATTCGCGGCGCAAAAAACACTGGAGAATCTTTTCGGCGGAATATCCGTTCTGGCTGACGAAGTCGTCCGTGTCGGCGATAGCTGCCGCTTCGGCGATCGAATTGGAACGGTGGAAGACATCAGCCTGCGCTCCACTCGCATTCGCACTAACGAACGTACTGAGCTTTCCATCCCCAACGGCGCGCTCGCCACCATGAACATCGAAAATTTGACCCGGCGCGACAAGATTCTTTTCAATCCCACACTCGGGATCCGGTGTGAAACCTCGGCAGACCAGCTGCGTTATCTGTTGGCTGAGGTCCGCCGCATGTTATATGAACATCCCAAAGTTGAGAGCGACACCGCGCGAATCCGCTTCGCCAGTTTCGACAGCAGCGCTTTGAACCTTGATATCTTCAGCTATGTGCTCACTCGCGACTTCGCCGAGTTCACGGCCATCCGTGAAGACCTCTTGCTGCGCATCATGGATATCGTCGAAAAATCGGGCACCGGTTTCGCCTTCCCCTCGCAAACCCTGTATTTCTCGCGCGATTCCGGCCTCGACAAGGAGAAGGTCGCAGCAGCCGAGCAGCAGGTGCAGCGATGGCGGGATCAGCATCAGTTGCCCTTCCCCGACTTTGCGCCCGCCGAGAAATCAGGCTTTCGCGGTTCGATTGTCTACCCTCCGCCTGAGTCTGCGACCGGGCGCAAACCGTAGCTTCCCTGAAACTATAGGGAGCCACCTCGCTTACCCACGTAACTTGCGGCTTTCGACGCCGGTTCCTAGCATGGGAGAGCCATGCCCCATGCTCTGCTGTTGTCGCCGGACGACCAGGCCGTTAGTGCAATTACTGGCGTTCTAGAAGAAATGTCAGTAACTTGCGAGCGCCCTCTGGACGGTACGTCCGCTGCTCAAAAACTCAACACGCAAAGTTTCGACCTGGTATTGGTCGATTGCGAAAATCTGCCCGCCGCTAAGCTGATTTTTGACGTTTGCCGTCGCGGAAAAAACGGCAACAACCCTGTCCCCATCGCCATAGTCGATGGCCGCGCCGGTCTGCCCACTGCTTTTCGCCTGGGCGCAGAACTGATTCTCACCAAACCAGTCGCGAAAGATCAGGCCCGGACCACGATCCGCACCGCTGTAAGCCGTGTGCGAAAAGATGTCCCGGCAAACGAGAATGTTCCCGTGCACTCAGCAAGCGCGGCTGCTGGCGCAGTCGACAGTGAAGCACACGCATACGGAGCGGCAGCAGGAGGCTCTTCAGCTCAACTCACAAACTTTGCCGAGCCCGCTCCAAGTTTCGCACCATCTAGTACACCCTCTGCGTCAAGCGCGGCGACATCCGCGGCAGCTACGGCAATGAAAATGAGTTCCACTGTAGAGGAAACCACTGCGCCGGTTGCACCAAAATTGAATCCGAAATCCGTATCGTCTTTGTCGTTATCCGAGCCATCTTCGGCTGCCGCTGTTTCGGTAAAGTCGAAACTCGTGCCCCCAACCATACCTTCCGACGACCCGGTTCTCGCGGAGTTGGAGAGAACTGAACAGGAAGCATCGGATCTCTCGGAGGTCAAAGAAGCGCAAATTAGAAATTCGGAACCGAAAGCAAAGCCGGCGCAACCGGAACCCCAGGCCTTCGCTCCTGTCTTCTCTTACCAGCAAAACCGACAGAAGCCACGCGGCACACTGGTCGCATTATTCGTGCTCATGCTCGCATGTGCTGGATTCTATGCCGCATGGACGTATCAACCCGGATTCCGCGAGATTGCCCAGCCACAGATTGATCGCGTGCTCGTGCTCATTGATCGTGGGCTCGTCCTAGCCGGAATAGAACATCCGCAGCAGAGCCCGCCACCAGCATCAAATGCTCCGAAGCCGTCGGCTCAACCGGCTCCGGCCACAACCCCGGCGACGGCTTCAGAATCACCCACTGATCCGAATCAGACACCATCGACCACACCGGATTCCGCAGCCAGTTCACCAACAGCTTCGGCCACAAGTTCTACCGCAGCGCCAGCGGTTGCAAACGCTGCGAACGCTTCAACACAGCCGGCAGGAACCCTGGGCAAAACAACTGCTGCGCTTACGTCCCCAGCGACAACCGCGGCCGCGCCGGTTGTCCCCAAACCCACCGATAGCAAGATTAACGACAGCAAGCTGAACGACAGCAAGAAAGACGCCATCGCTGCGGCGCTATCCAGCGCACCACTGCCCGGTGAGAACAACGCCATCATTCTTTCTTCCAAGGGTGCGGAAAAACGGCTGTTCCATAGCGTTCCACCGAAGTACCCCGCCGAAGCGCGCTCTGGAGCAGAAGGAACGATTGTCCTCAAGGAAGTTGTCGATGAAATGGGCAAAGTTGACGGCGTGCGACTAGTGGAGGGAGACGCTACCTTGGCCGCTGCCGCCATCAAGGCGGTAAAGCAATGGCGCTATCGGCCCTACGTACGCGACGGAAAGGTTCAGGCCTTTCAGACTGTCGTAATCATTGATTTTCAACACCCCTGATTTTCAATACCCTTGATTTTCAATACCTTGATTTTCAAAATCCTGGACTTTCAACACCCGTAAACGCGGACGAGTCAGACCGTCAGACTTACAAGACCATCGCCCAATCGACCGTAGCTCAATTACCCCCGTAACTTGCTGGTACCCACGGCATTACCTAGGATTGCCTCATTATGGGTTACCAAGCTTTACTCTTCTGCCCTGAGGAAAAACTGGCCCGCGTCGTCAGCCAGGTCTTCAGCGAACTGGACTTCACCATAGAACCGGTTCATGAGCCTTTTGCCGCGGTCAAGAAATTGATGACCCAGCGTTACGACGCCATCGTTGTGGATTGCGAGAACGAACAGAACGCTTCCCTGCTCTTCAAGAGCGCCAGAAATTCCAGCTCCAATCAGAGCTCGCTTGCGATCGCTCTGGTCGAAGGACAAGCGGGCGTCGCCAAAGCCTATCGCATCGGCGCCAACCTGGTGCTCACCAAACCGATCAATGTTGAGCAGGCGAAGGGAACGCTTCGGGTTGCGCGTGGCCTCTTGCGAAAAAATTCCGATGCCGCCAGCGCAGCTGCAACCAGCGCGCCTGCCACCGCAATGCCGGCAAAAACGGCGCCCGTATCCGATCGCAATTCATTCCAACCGCCTAGTCGAAACACAGCAGCGATTGCTCCACCATCAAGCCCTATCGAACTGCCTGAACCTGACGCTCCGCTGCCGGCAATGGCAGCGTCGGCAGAACCTTTGCCGGATTTTTCGTCAGAAGTCGAGGAGAAGTCTGCGATTGCCTTTACACCCGCATCCCAGGCACCAACTGCCCAAGCCCAGATTACAAGCGCTCCCGAACCGGTGCTCCAGGCTCAGCAACCCGCTACTCCGAGCGTTACTCACAGCGTTACCAGGAACGATACAGTCAAGAAAGACTCATTCACAGCTGACACTGCAAATATCATCTCCGCGTCCGTACCAACTCAAAATATCGCTGCCGCTGTGACGTCGTTCTCGGGATCAGCCGCGGCAACAGCTCCGGCCAAAGAAGTGACGGCGCTACCAGCAACGATTCAGCCAGTAAAAGAGCCAGTAAAAGAAAAAGACAACAAGAGTCTTGAACTTGAGCCCGCTAATCCATCATTCTCCAAGCCATCGCAAGATGCCTCTTACGGGGCCGCTCCCATGTTCGGTTCGCTGGGCACTTCCAATGCCCCCACTTTTGGCGCATTGGGTGACGAAGATTCCGGAGGATCCAGCGGCAACAAAAAAATCGTGATCGCGGCGGCAGCCATCCTGGCTCTGGCTGTGCTCGGCTACCTCACCTACGGGAAGCTCGACCATTCGAGCCCGGCCCCAGTTCCACAGTCTGTAAGCGCGCCCTCGGAGCAGCAGCCCCCTCCCACTTTGGCGCCCATGTCCTCTCCGGCATCTTCGTCTTCGACCATTACTGTCGATCGGGCGAGCGCAACAACTCAACCCGCAGCTACCAAAACACCCGCATCAGCACTGCTAAATAAGCTGTTAAATAAATCAACCACCGATGCTGGCAACCCTCCGGTAATTCACATCGCTGACGATGCTGAGCCAGCCGCGAAAAAACCTGACGCGGCACCCATACTAGTGAAGACGAACCCTGTAAATGCCAAGCCTCGGAGTCAAACCCTGGCTGAGGAATCTGCGCCTGCACTCGCCGTTGTACCCGCCAACGACAGCAGCTTGAACGGCCTGATGTCTTCCGTGGCGCCGAACCTTCCGAAGCCTTCGCTGGCCACACTAAAAATTTCGCAAGGTGTGTCGCAGGGCCTCCTGATTAAGAAGGTACAACCGAACTATCCACAAGCCGCGCTAGCGGTTCATGCCCAGGGCACGGTCCAGATCGAAGCCACGGTCAATAAAGAGGGCAGCGTCATCAACCCCAAGGTGCTCAGTGGAGACCCGATTCTTGGGCGCGCCGCGCTCGAAGCTGTCCGCCAATGGAGATACAAGCCCTACTACCTCGATGGCCAACCAGTTGAAATCCAGACACAGATCACCATCAACTTCAAGGCAAACTAGGAAAAGCAGTTCTCGGTTCCCAGTTCCCACTCTTTTGGATTGTTCTTAAGACTACAGAACACATGCCGCCAACGATGACCCGTAGCAAGAAATCCGCGTTTGAGGTTGAGCAACTGAGAACTGGGAACTGAGAACTGCTCTAGTTCAGTTGCTCGTCCAAAGGCCGGTGCCGCGGACGCCCCGGATGAGCACTGATACTGCGGAACTTGTGGTAAAGGCCGTGCAAGTCTTCGCTCAAGAGCCGGACCACCTGCATGCAAAAATCGGCGTGTTCCCGCAGGAATTCCAGAAACGCCTCGCGCGGAATGAAAGCCAGCGACGTTTGCTCGCCCGCTTCCGCCGTGATGCGATAATTCTCCCCGGTCATGCTTTCACTCAACCCAAGCACGGTTCCCGGACCGAGGACTTCGAGAAGTTGCTTTTGGCTCGGACCCGTCGGCAGCAGGACACGAACTTCGCCGCGCTCTACCAGGTAAAGCCCGGTTGCCGTGGAGCCCTGCCGAAACAGCGTTCCGCCCTTGGGAAATTGTTGAACTGATTTTATTGCACGAAGACCCTGCAAGAGATCTGGACTCAACTTACGCGGCGTAGGCTGCGATGGCACGATGTCAACCCTTCTTGCTTGCCTATTTTTGCGTGCGCCTGAATCGCGGACTTGTGATTTACTTCACAATCTGATTTCGAGCTCTAAGTAACAAGCTAGCGAGAGGTGTTGGTTACAGCCTACACCCAATGAGCTTCGGCCGTCGGCTTATTTGGCAGGCGCCGGTTGACTTATTAGATCTGATCGGGCGAGGTCCAGCTTAACCCCTAACTTCCTGCGGAGAGCCGCTGATTAGGGTGGTGACGGGGCTTTGCCCCGTCTAGGAACGCCGAGAACCCTTCAGGTCGTGGGCAGGGGTTTCGTATCAGGGTATCGCTTCAGCGATACCCTGAATTCTTTCGTTTATTGCCGCTCCAGAATTTCGTCGATTGCGACTTTGCCACCCTTATCGACGCTGACGACTTTGTGGACCGGCTTGAAACCGGTAAGCGTAATATCCACGATGTAGTTCCCCGGTCCCAACATAACGTCGAGTGGTGCTAACTTATCCAGGATGCGCTGGTTGATGGCGACCTGTGCGCCTTTAGGCTGGGTGTGGATGCTGATCGACCCCATGCCTGCCGTGCTGTCTCCGCCGTGTCCGAAGAGCTTGTTGAACTTGCCGACGGTCTTCATATCCTCAGTGTTGCCCAGCGCCCTGAGCGCAGGCGAGTACTGAAAATTCTGAGCGGGGCCAAGATCGGCAGTAACGGTCTCGTCGAGGAACCCCTGCTTGCGCAGCAGAACTGTATGGTTTCCCTTTTCGATGGCAAACTGAGCCGGCGTTACTCGTCCCGTGGGCTTGCCGTCGATAATGATTTCGGCGCCAGGTGGCGTGCTGTTCGCCACCACCAGCGCATTCATTGGTGTCAAATGAAGCACCAGAGATAACTTGCTGCCGCCCGCAACATCGACCGATCGTATCTCCGACGAATAGCCCGTCTTGCTCGCAGAGATAATGTGCTTACCGGGACTGAGGCCCATCAAACTGAACGGTGTAACCCACGACGGATCGCTCTTTCCATCGACCTGAAACTGTGCGCCCTGCGGGCTGGAATCGACCAGGGCCTGACCCGGGATAACAACTGGCATCGGAGCAGGAGCAGGCGCTCGTCGAGAACTCTTCGGACTGCGTCTTTCGACTTGCCGGACCGTCAGATCCGGTTGAGCTTCCACAATGGGCGGAACCGGCGGAGCTTGTGTCTGGATTGGTGCCGCCACTGGAGCCTGGGCAACGGGCTGGGCTGGGCGCGCTGTTGCCGCTTTTGTCGGCTGCGGAGCTGCTGTCGAACCATCGTCTTCCGAACGAACATGAAAGAAAATTACGATCGAAACCAGCAAGATCAGTGCAACCGCGCCCAAAATCGAATAGAGCATCAGCCGGGGAGGAACAGTGGCGATTTCCGTGAACGCCTTTTGCGCGACTTCGCGCGGCTGGATTTTTGGCTTCTCGTCTTTCCGTAAAGATTTGCTGGCAGATTTGCCTGGATATACCTGATCCACCGAGCGCGATGCCTCAGCCGGCTCTGGAGGCGGAGGAGGTGTGAATACCGGCTCTTTGAGCGGAGGCATCTCTGCCATGTCCGAAAAGCTCGTGGCACTCGTGCCAGACGAACTCGCCGCCGGCTGGGACATCATCGGATCCACCGCCACGCGGGGCATAGGCTCGTCGGCTTCTGGTGCTTCTGGCTCGACCGCCGCTGCCGATAAAACCGACTCGGGCAAAGTCTGAGATTCGGGAGCACTCACTTCAAATTCGGCTGCAACCTCGTTCCCAAACCGCGCGCCAGATTTTGGATCAAAGCCCGGATCAGATTTCGTATCAAAATTCCCGCTGGATACACCTACGGCGCGGGCTCCGGTCCCTGCACCCGCAGCCGCCGCAGCAACTCTGTTTTCGGCCATTGCAGGATTGGTCTGCGACAAGGCTGGCGCGACAGCTCGTGGCGCAACCGACTGAGCAGGAGGTGCCGGCTTGGCTGCACTTGAGCCTGCCGAAACAAACTTGCTGGCGGCCGCCGCGCGGGCTGCAGAATCCACGGCAACCTTCGGCGCTGTGGTCGGTCTCTTGGAATCTGTACCAGCTTTCTTGCTATTTTCCTTGCACTTCTCCAAATCCTCTACCAGTTCGTGCGCGCTTTGATAACGCTCCGCTGGAGTTTTTGCGAGCGCCTTCATAATCAGTGCGCTCACCGCCGGATGAATCTTGGCATTCACTGAAGCCGGAGCCGCCGGCATCTCATTCTCGATCTGACTTACCAGTGCAACCGGATCCTCCGCATCGAAAGCCTTCCGGCTAACCACCATCTCATACAGAATCGCGCCCACCGTAAACAGGTTCGAACGCAGGTCGATGGCTTCTCCTCGAATCTGTTCAGGAGAACAGTAAGGCATGAGCCGGCCTAAACCTTTTCCCAATTCCGCTTCAATCAAGCTCATATTCGAGATGCCATAGCCAAGTATTTTGACCATCCCATCCCACTGCACCATGATCTTGGCTGGTTCAAGCGAATGATGGACAACATCACTCGAGGCAGCATGCTCCAGACCAGCGCAAAGCTGGCGAGTAATGTCGAGTAAGTCCCAGATAGAAAAACCTTCTTTGCGCGCCAACATCGTGGCCACGCTATTGCCCTGGATGTACTCCATCGCCGCGCAGAATTGGCCGTCCATCTCGCCCGCGCCATAGAGCAGCACAATATTTTGCCCGGCGAGATTGCGCGTACTCTCGCCTTCAGCGATCAGCGTCTCGACAAACGCTTCTGCGCGGTCGCCCAGCGGCTCCAGACCCTGCGTCTTGAGCGCCACAACCTGATTGGTTTCCGTGTCCATCGCCTTATAAATCAAGGCGGTCTCAGACTTGGAAAGCTCACTCTGAATTTCAAACCGGCCAAACATCGTCGCCATTACCGTCGCCTCGCGGGGATAAGCCGCACAACACCCTGAATATGGATTTAGCTAACACTGATTTAGCTAAAAACGGGGGAGAATCGAACTTAGAATACCGCCATCGACGGCCCAACTGAGAGTTACGAAAGTACCCCGAAAAATAGCCGCGAAAGGCCTTGTGCAGCCTCCGTGGTTAACGGTTTCGCAACCACTCCAATTTGGTTTGAGGAAACCAACTATCCGAAATGTTTCAACCCGCTCGAACCCAATCCACGCCAACGTCAGCAACCGTCCTGAGCCGATCCGCCAGTTGCCCCGTGTGATGTTGTAAGTGGCGAATGTTATAGAGCTGAAGCTCCATCTTATTAAACGGCAGCCAGTAGAAGCCGGAAGCCGCCGAGAGATCAAGCTTCGGCACGCGAGCCTCTACCTCTGTGCAACAGAGTTTGTGATATTCCAATACGTCCGCCCGAGAATAGGGTTTCACCACCGCAGGAGCATCATTCGGCGCCCACGGACGCGGTCCAAGATATTGCAAATCCGGTTGATGTTTCGCCCAAGTCGGTAAATCCTTCTCGCCAGCTTGAACGTAGAAATACGTGTAGAAGACCGCGTGGTAGGCAATATGCCAAGACTTATTGCGATACTCGGCAGACAACCAGAGATCCTCAGGACAAATCTCAATGGCTTGTTTGAGCATGGCAAGCGAAGCCCGATACTGGCTGACCAGCAGATGCGAAAGCTTCAATTCATCCATGGAGATTAGGGTAGCGTGTGGACAAACACTTTGTCAGCAAGGCAATCGTTAGTCCTAACGCCTGTGGCTGTTTTCGACAACGAACGGGCAAGTCTGCGAGTTTCGCGGAATATTGGTATATTGACCCAGCTGTGCGTGTCCCACGCTAGTGCAACAGAGGTCAATCGCTATGCCCGGAGAGCGACAACCGTCTCGCCCCATCGATGCCTACAAAGAGATCATTGATCAACTCGTGACCGAGACCAGTCACGGCGTCACCGAGAAGCTTGTTGTGCGAGAAGGTGGTTTCTTAGAGACGTCGGATGGCCAGGTTTTCAATCCATTCCTTAAATCGCTCTCAACTGAACAGCGACTGCAGCTCGCGCAGATGCTGCATGATGAACGAATTGCAGGAATCCATGACGTACTAGCAGTTCTGTCGTGGTGGGTTGTAGCTCGTGGTGTCGGTTTCACCTTTCGGGGCGAACCGATGCCAGTGGGCTTCGAAGGAGGCCTTCATCATGACTATATTGGTCGCTTGAACGATTGGGAATGGCCAAAGGACGACGACCCGGTTGGGTCGTAATGAGTTTGCTCTCCGTGAACTGCTGCTCGGTCGTGGACTTAACATCTCTATTACACCTAACAACCATTCACAACAACAAATGCATAGATAATGTCTAGCCCAGCGCGCTCGTAAACGTAAAACAGGGCAAGGATAAGACAGAAATCCCCCCAACCAGTTGTCCGTCTGCCCGCACTGCTTTATCCTCAGTGTTAAGCCCAATTGGGACTGGCTCCCTCCCAAGAAATTTCTTGTAACCGTGTGAGCCATCTTGGAGTCTACCTCGCATGACCTTAACCAGTTTCGTCAGAAAGAGCGCGTTCCGCAACAAACGCCGCAGCATCCTGACTGTGCTAAGCATCGCGTTCTCGCTCCTGCTGCTGACTCTGATGATGACTGTCTGGCATAGCTTCTACGTCGACAAGGGCGACGCCCAGTCGGCCCAGCGGTTGATTACCCGCCATCGCGTTTCGTTGACCGAGAATATGCCGATTTATTACCGGGAAAAAATGCGCACCGTCCCCGGAGTAGTCGCGGTCGCTCCCACGCAGTGGTTTGGCGGCTTGTACAAAGACGACAAGCCCGAGAACTTCTTCGCCCAGTTTGGCACCGATCCCACGGAAATTTTCAAAGTCATGACCGACTTCAAGATCCCCGACGATCAACTCGCCGCCTGGCAACGCGATCAAGCCGGCTGCGTTGTTGACAGTGAGCTGGCAAAAAAGTATGGCTGGAAAATCGGCGATCGCATCGTCATCAAAGGAACCATTTTCCCGGTAGATCTGGAACTCACCATTCGCGGCATCTTCGTTGCGCCACAGCCCACCATTACGGTTTACTTCAATCAGAAATATGTCGAGGAAGCGGTTGCCTTCGCCAAGGGCCGCGCCGGCACTTTTAATATCCTGGCCGACTCCCCGGACGACGTTCCCAAGGTCGCAGCCGCTGTCGATGATATGTTCCGCAACTCTCCCGAGCCCACAAAAACGGAGAGCGAGAAAGCATTTCAACTCAGCTTTATCAACAGCCTCGGCAATGTGAAGGCGTTTATTCTAAGCATCTGCTTCGCAGTAGTGTTCGCGACCCTGCTCGTTTCCGCAAACACCATGGCCATGTCCATCCGCGAACGCACCCGCGAAGTTGCTGTCCTAAAAACGCTGGGATTTACGCGGCAGTCGATTCTTCGTCTTTATGTAAGCGAGTCCATCACTGTCTCTCTGGTCGGCGGCGTCCTCGGCTGTGTGCTGGCCGTTTTGCTGGTGACGGTTATGAAGAATGCGCCCGGCATGGGATTCTTCTTCCTCGGGATGAAAGTGACCATCCCCACCTTCCTCCTCGCGATGTTCGTCGCGGGCATGGTTGGATTTCTAAGCGCGATCTTACCCTCCTATCATGCGGCCAAGTTGGATATCGTGGAGGGCTTGCGCTACACCGGATAACGAGTAGTGAAGAAAAAACATGGCGATTCCAATCAGCTATAACATTCGCAACCTGAAGCTGCGCAAAGGCCTCACCATCATGACAGCTCTTGGCATTGCACTCACCGTAACCACCGCGGTCTTTCTGATGGCGCTGCTGGCTGGTCTAAACAAGGCCTTCAAGTCGAGCGGCGATCCAATCAACGTGCTCGTCATGCGCAAAGGTTCCACAGCCGAGCTTTCTGGAGGCTTCGATGCCAGTCTCTTTCCGACATTGAAAACGCTGCCCGGCATCGCCAAAGACGTCCAGGGAGAACCGATCGCCTCCGGCGAATGGGTGGTGGTAGTAGTGCTACCCCGCAAAGATGGCACCGGTGAGGTTAACGTTTCGGTCCGCGGTCTCATGCCTGCGGGTCTCACGCTGCGTCCCGGCGCGAAACTGATTCAAGGCCGCTGGTTCACCCCAGGCCAGCGCGAAGTAGTCATTGGGAACTCCATCCACAATCGTTTTTCTGGCACAAACGTGGGCGACACTCTCGACTTCGCCAAGGGACAATGGAAAGTGGTCGGCATCTTCGACTCCGGCGGCACTGCCTATGACTCGGAAATCTGGGGCGACGTTAATCAGATCGCAGCCGATTTCGACCGCCAGGGAGCCTATGCCTCCGCTTATCTGCGCGCCACCGATCCAGTAGCGGCCGATGCCCTGAAACACCGCGTCAGTGATGATCAGCGTCTGAAGCTTGAGGGAACGCTAGAAACCGAATATTACGAGAAGCAAACCAGTTCCGGTGGACCAATCAAATTTATCGGAATGTTTGTAGCCATCATCATGGCCATCGGCTCAAGCTTTGCCGCCATGAATACGATGTATGCCGCGGTGGCTTATCGCTCGCGCGAAATTGCAACTCTGAGGATCATAGGATTTTCCCGCCCCAGTATTCTCACGTCGTTCGTGCTGGAAGCATTATTGCTCTCGCTGCTTGGAGCAATTGTTGGGATTGTTCTGATATTGCCGTTCAATGGCATGAGCACCGGCATCGGCAACTCCCTAACCTTCAGCGAAACGGTTTTCAGTCTGCACCTGACGTGGGCAGTGGCATTAGCAGCGGTCGGCTTTGCCTTAATCATGGGTTTGCTAGGAGGCTTCGCGCCCGCCTGGCACGCCGCAAGGCAGGACATTTTGACCTCGTTGCGAGCGTAACGAGTCCGTAGTAGAGACGGGGCTTGCCCCGTCTCACCGCCGGTACCCGAGATTCATATCGGCGGATTTGTATTGGACACCAGATTCGTGTCAGGGCATCGCTTTAGCGATGCCGTAAGTCGTTCAAAATTGAACGCGCCTTTAGGGGCTGCGCGGCGCATATTTTCGTACAATTGACTTGAGCGAGTAAACAGCTGAAAGCGTAATCACACCAATGCCCACGGACCTAGGACCATCCGATACTAAGCACGACGACCTGCGGAGTCTGCGCATCGATCATTCGCTGCGCGATGGCGGTGGAGAGTCACCTGCATGGTCACGGCGCTTCATTCTGGGCGGAATCGGAGTAGTCGTCCTACTGGGAATTGCCGCACTGGCGTACCGCGCGCTCGCCTCGGAAACCCCTGAAGTGGAAGTCGCGCGGGCAACAGCGGAGGGCAGTGACGTTGCCGGCAGCACCGTGCTTTCGGCCAGCGGATACATCGTCGCTCATCACAAAATCAGCGTGAATTCAAAAGTCACCGGCCGCGTTGCCTGGATTGGCGTGGAAAAAGGCGACAAAGTAAAAGAAGGACAAGTTCTGGTGCGCTTGGAAGACGAGGAATACCGCGCCCAGTACGAACAGGCGCGAGGCGCAGTGGAGAGTGCCAAAGCTCGGCTGCTCGAAAATGAGCACGGATCGCGCCCCGAGGAAATCCAGCAGGCGGAGCACAATCTTTCCGAGGCGCGAGCAACGGCGGCAAATGACAAAATCAATCTGGACCGCACCCGCGAGTTGGTTGCGCAGGGAGTAATGTCCAAGCAAAATCTGGACGACGCCATCGCCAAGAACGACGCTTCGCAGCAACACATGAATTCATTGGAGCAGTCTTTCAGGCTGATGCAGCTTGGCCCGCGCTCCGAAGAAATTGATCGGGCAAAGGGCGATCTCTTGCAGGCTGAAGGCCAGATGGAATACGCCAAGTCCCAACTCGACGCGACCGTGATCCGAGCCCCCGTTAGTGGGACGATTCTCGATCGCACCGCCGAGAAAGGTGAACTGGTGACTGCTCAATTCGCCAGCGGCGCCGAAGGCGGTCCACGCGGTTCCGTGGTGTCGCTCGCGGACTTGAACGATATTCAAGTCGAACTCGATATCGCGCAGGATGACTTCGCAAAACTGTCTCCCAAACAGGAAGGCATCGTCACTCTGGATGCGTTCAAGGATCGCTCCTACAAAGGCGTGATCGCCGAAATGTCGCCCGAAGCGAACCGGCAGAAAGCAACCGTTCAGGTCAAGGTTCAGATTCTGCAACCCGATTCCTACCTGCGCCCGGAAATGAATGCGACTGTCCAGTTCAAGGCGAAAGCCAATGAAGACAAGAACACCAGCGCGAAACAGAATTATGTCTTTGTGCCCACCGCCGCATTGCGCGATAAAGATGGGGCGAAGTTCGTGCTGCTCGCTTTCAACGGCAAAGCTCTCCGCCGCGAAGTTCACGTGCAGGGCCAGCGTTCGGGAGGCTATCTGGTGGACTCGCTTGTAGGTGGCGAAAATGTAATCACGGCAGGGCCCGCGGATTTACAGGACGGGCAAAAGATTCGTATCAAGGGGCAATCATGAGTGCAATAACGACGCAAACACCCACGCAACCCGCCGTAGGCAGCAAGGTAGTCCAGGCCCGTAGCGTAAGTAAGATTTTCAAGCGCGACGCGTTCCAGGTGACCGCGCTCGATAACGTCTCCATCGACATCGCCGAAGGCGAGTTTCTGGCGCTGATGGGACCTTCAGGATCTGGCAAGACGACCCTGCTCAACATGATCGCGGCCATTGATCGTCCCACTTCCGGCGAATTGCTGGTCATGGGCAAAAACATTTTTAGCCTGAATGATGGGCAGTCCGCGCAGTGGCGCAACACCCACGTCGGTTACGTTTTTCAGACTTTCAATCTGATCCCCGTGCTCACCGCATTTGAGAATGTCGAGTTGCCATTGCTACTGACCAAAATGACGCAGCAGCAACGCCGCGACCACGTGATGACCGCGCTCAAACTCGTCGGACTCGAAGACCGCGTCCATCACCTCCCCAAACAGCTATCCGGCGGACAGGAACAGCGCGTAGCCATCGCTCGCGCCATCGTAGGCGACCCTACGCTGATTCTCGCCGACGAACCAACCGGCGATCTCGATAGCACTTCAGCAACCGACATCCTGGAGATTCTGAAGCGGCTGAATGAAAGTTTTCACAAGACGATTGTGATGGTGACGCACGATCCGCACGCAGCCCAGTATGCGCACGTGACACGGCATCTGGAAAAAGGAAGGTTGTTGCCTGCGTAGGGAAGCTCTCAAAAAATTGTCATCCCGACCCTGAGCGAAGCCGAAGGGATCTGCAGTTTACCTGCGATCAATAGTCGCTCAGGCCGTTCTTCGAGGAGCAATCGAATCCACCGCGATCTCGCTCTCGCTGATCCACTCCCAGACGCGCCGTCCGCGGTCGTTGTTCAGGCTGCGAGCCTCGCCGTAATCCACCAGACGATTCAAAACGGTTGTGACCGAAGCTAGCGGATCCTTGTGTCGCGCCAGAATTTCGGGTGCGTATCGTTCCAGTTCCACGCAAACCTCCCGCGCTCCCAGTGGACGCCGGATCTCCATCAGCACCCTTCGGCACGCCTTGGTAAAGCCAGGCTGTCGCCCGTTGGGCTTGCGATCAATCAGCTCCAGCAAGTCGTCGCCCAGCACCTGATCGCCAAAAAGATTCGCTAATCCGGCAATGGTCTGCTTCACCGTCCCGATCCGCTTCATGATCTCGGCCCGCTGCCGCATAAGCTGAAGGAGTTCTTCGTGCGCCGCCTTCACCACCTGTTGCGCTGAAATGCTATTGGCTTGAGCGTCAATCGCGTGCAAGCCGTCGTGGCCATTCTTCCCAACTTCCATAAATCTCTCCCCCAGCAAACAGACGACCGAGAATCTTCGACTCGCCTTCTAATACGGAAAACGATCCCCCGAAGTTCCGTTGAGAGTTGGACTCGTCAGGACAAGAAAGGTCACCGGAGAAAAGGGAAAGGTTCGTGTGGCGCGGACACTCCTGTCCGCGGCCCTTGTAGTTGGTGTCGCCGTTGCTCTTACTTCGCTCTTCCTCAATCCTTGACGCACTTGTCCCCAAGAGTTGTATCTGCTGAGACAAGAGTGTCCACGCTACACATGAGGCCTCAGCCCATTACCGTCGTATGCTCCGGCCGAATCTTGTACATCACGCGCACTTCTCCCGGCTTCGCGTACGGATATTTATCCACTCCCATGTACTTCTTCGCCATCTTGTCGATGTGGTGGTCGGCGCCGTCTTCGGTAATCTCAACCACAGTGCCGCGGATTTCCATATAACGATAGGGATTGTCGGGATCTATGATGGCCAGCGCAACTTTCGGATCGCGGCGCACATTGCGATCTTTTTGGCGGCCGCGTGCCGAGTTGAAAATGACATGCTGTCCGTCGAAGTCGCACCAGACCGGAGTGACCTGAGGCCCTCCGTCAGGCATGATGGTGCCCAGACTGGCGAAAGCGCGCTTCTGGAAAAGGTCGAGGTATTTTTCTGGAATCACATTGGACATCGCTGGCTCTCCTTGGTTGAATTGAAATATCGAATCGAAATGCTAAATCGAATGTTGAATCGAAAATGATGGCCGATTTATTGCCGCACCGATTATAGATGCCAGAAGCGAGCTTTGAGCTCCAGCTCTCAACCGGTGGAATTGGGCTCGCAACACAGCACGGTTTGTTCTTTTCTTAATCCCTAGTAAACTAGCAGTCTTTCGGAAAGGTTTAAATCCTATGCGGACGACATTATCCTTAGCGAGAAATTCGGCACGAACATTTTATTTGTCGCTGATTGCAGCCGCCCTTTTACTTCTAGCCCCGAACCCTCTTCGAGCGCAGCAATCCGCCCAGCAACCTCCACCAACCGTCGTTTTCATGACCGATTTCGGCGTGATCGACGATTCGGTCGCCCTCTGCAAGGGTGTCATGTACGGCATAACGCCCAACCTCCGCATTGTCGATCTCACTCATCAGGTAAATGCTTTTTCGATCGCAGACGGCGCGCGCTTCCTGTTCGGCGCCACGCCCTACTTCCCTGCCGGAACGGTATTCGTCGTAGTGGTCGATCCCGGTGTAGGCAGTTCGCGCAAGGCCGTTGTAGTGAAATCAAAACGCGGACAATTTTTCGTCCTGCCCGATAACGGCCTGATGACCCTAGTCGAAGATCGCGATGGCATCGAAAGCGTTCGCGAGATCACGAACCCCGACTGGATGGTCGGAGCCAAAATTTCCTCCACCTTTCATGGCCGGGATATCTTCTCTCCCGTCGGCGCCCACGTCGCGCGCGGCGACGATTGGACGCAAGTCGGCCCTGTAGTCAAGCAGCTAATTAGGCTCGATCTAAAGCCCGCAACCGTGGACGACAAAGGTCTCACGGGAGAAGTGATCGCGCTCGATGGCCCGTTTGGCAATATCGTCACAAACATCAGCGCTGAAGATTTTATGAAGCTCGGCTATCAACACGGCGATAAAGTTAAGATCACGATTGCCGGACGTGAAGTCGAGATGCCCTTCGTCAGAACCTTCAGCGATGTGCCGCTCAAACAGCCCTTACTCTACATCGATTCGCGAGGACGAGCCAGTTTTGCGCTCAACCAAGCCAGCTTCGCCGCAGTCTACGGAGTAGACCCGCCCCAACCAATATTCATCGCCCGCAAAGTCCACTGATTGGCATTTGCTCGCATGGGAAATGTTCCTGTGGGGACGGGCGCCCTCATGAGCCTGCCCTGAGCGAAGTCAGAGGATCCAGCCGAGCAAAGCTCGGCCCCTACCCCGCTGTCCGCAACTCCTCTGCGATCCGAGGCAGCACTGCCCGCAGCAACGCAATAAACTGTCCCATCACGCGTCGTCCCACTTCGAGGACTTCCTCATGAACCAGCGCCTTATCCAGAATTCCCGCCGCCATATTCGTCACACACGAAATGGCCAGAACATTCATCCCCATGTGCCGAGCCGCAATCGCCTCCGGTACAGTCGACATTCCCACCAGATCGGCGCCAATCACGCGCAAATATCGAATCTCCGCCGGAGTCTCATAACTAGGCCCAGCCAGCGCCGCGTAGACACCCTCGCGCGGAGGAATCGAGAGCTTCTTCGCCTCCTCCAGCGCAATCTCGCGATAGCGCTTGGCATACGTAAAAGTCATGTCAGGAAAGCGCGGCCCAAATCGTTCGTCATTCGCACCCGTCAGCGGATTCTGTCCCTGCAGATTGATGTGATCGCGAAGAATAACCAGCGCGCCCTGCCCGTACTCGACGTTAATCCCACCAGCAGCATTAGTAAGAATCAAAGCACATATGCCGGCGCGCCCAAGCACGCGCGCAGGAAAAGCCACCTCGGCCGCCGAATAGCCTTCATAAAGATGCACACGTCCCTGCATCACGGCAACGGGAACGTCGCCCGACTTCCCAATTACAAGTTGTCCAGCATGACCCACCGCCGTCGAACGCGGAAATGTAGGAATGTGAGCGTAAGGAATCCGAACCGCATCGGTAAGATCGTCGGCAAAAGATCCTAGCCCCGAGCCAAGCACAAGCCCAATCTGCGGCCGCAGCGGGGTCTGCGAAAGCACAAAAGCAGCGGCGGATTCAGCACGAGTAAACAGGTCTGGGGCCATACGGGACTCGACTTCAGAACTTCTTCTCAAACTCCGCGAAAGTTTTTTCCAGTTGCCACTGCATGCGAGCGCGTTCATTCGCCCCAATCAATTTCTGACATCTTCCAGAAATGTGGTCGCCTGAAGTGTTTTCATCCGCACAAGCTTCCACACGATGCAACTCCCGTCCACCGCTCCAAAGACTATCACCAGGAATAAAACTATGTTCCAGGCTCGCACGCGCCATCCGCTTCAAATCGCTATACGACAGACCATAAGTCTCGACCGCCCGCAGATATTCATGCGTCATATCGCTGCGCGAAACGCCCTCGTCGTCCGTAGCTAGCGTTACCGGCACTCCGTATTTCATGTAAACCGGCAGTGGATGCCGGTCGCCGCTAACTCCGAGGATCACATCATTCGACGTCAGACAAATCTCAACCAGCACATTCTTCTTAGCCATCTCCCGCAGCAGCCCATTCGGATCGTCTTCGCTCATCACAGCCACACCATGCCCGATCCGCTCCGCGCCCGCACGCTCGATCGATTCGCGAATATGAAAACGTAATCCTTCCGGAGGAACCAGCCCCATCCACAATTCATCGGCATGCAACGACACATGCGTCGCCGGATAGAACTTGTGCAAGGCTTCAATGATCCGCATGTGCAAATCAAAATCATGCATCGGAACGTAATAATCTTCCGGCATCACCAGGTTGAATCCCACAAAGCGCGGATCGGCCTTCGTCAACTCGAAGCCAAGCAGGATCTGCGCGAAAACCTGCTCGCGCTGCAAACCCCGCAGAACTTGATATAAATAACGGATCGTAACTTCGCATCCCGGAGCGGCCTGCTCCGTCCCGCAATGCAGCAACTCTTTCTTGCGCGCTTCATCGGAGTCGAGCTGACTGCGGACCGACGCCACCACATCCGCCATCCCGCCTGCCAGAAGCTTTTCGCGGAGCTTTCCAAAATCGTCATCCCATCCAATCTTCGATCCCAGAATCGCCGCCCGCGCTCCATCGGCCGTGTGCATCAGTTCCACATATTGCAGATGATCAGCCGCCGCCCGCGACGCCACTTCCGCCAAAGCGTCGCCGATATGCTTGTCAAACGCTGGACCAAACTTATCGAAAGTAGCGAAGAAATGGTCGTGACCCGATTCCTCAGCCGGATGCCAGTTCCGCATCGACCAGGCATCCACCAGTTGATCGTAAAGAATCTGGTCCTTATAGGCGCAGCGCACCGACGGCTTGTTGTTGTAAGGCTCGCACGAATCGCACGCCGCGTGAAACAGCTTCGAAGTGCTGCGGTCCACGCACAAAGCATTCTCCGACGCCCAATCAACCATGCTCTCCGCATAGATCGCCCCATACAAGTGGACATGCAGATCGCCGCCCTTAGGCATCGCCTGCAAAAATGCCTGCAGCAACCCCGGCTGATGCCGCACCGATTCCAGATACTTTGCCGCCTTCTCTTCAGGACTTTGTGCACGACAGACCTGCACCAGAGGAAAACATGCCAACAGACAAACGATCACAGCCAAAGGCAGGCTCCGGATCAATAAAAATGACTCTCTGTCGCGCGTTCTATTCACATTAAGATTGTAGACAAAGCACATTGGAGGACGTAAGTATCCGCGTAGTATCCGCAGTATGAGAACCGCGAGAAGGCAGGATTCATGCGAATAAACCATAAATTTGCACAGCGCCACTCCTATATGCGCTCCCAGCAAAAGCGCCGGTTAGCCGCGAGGAACCCGCGAAAAACCGCATGGATGCTGGAGATTCCAGATCGCCACGCAGCCGGTTGCACAATTTTCGCACCACCCGCCTGTGCACGGGCTGCACTCCATTGATGAATAAGCAGTTACAGATGCATAAATTTCATTGACGTAAAAAATAAGAATGTTAAAACCATAATCGTTCTTTGACACGTTCTGAAGTTTTTCCGGTTGGTGCAGCGTCCGGGGCTCAAGCGAAGTCACTCAGACAACCGCGAGGTGAGTTTGGGAGGGCAAGCAAGGGTCTATAGCTAAGCGCTGGTCGAGGAGAACAAGAGCCTCTGTTAAAGGCAGGATAGAGTCCCGAGGCGTTGGACTGATTTATCCGGTTGGCGGTGAGCCCGGAGCCCGAGCAAAGATCGGTTTACAATGAACCCGCAAGGGAGTTGTAGAAAAAGGTCAGCAAGGGTCTAAACGCGAGCTACTGGCCGAGACGAATGAATCCAACATCACCTCGGGACTCTCTATTTCTACAGACAAATCTCGTTCTACAGAAGAATCTCGCAACTCCTCTGATCATCACAACCTCCTTATTCCCTATTCACAACCATCGCCACCTATAGGTTGTCATCCTGTATTAGGTTGTCATCCTGAGCGAAGCGAAGGACCTCATGCTTCCTCACAGTCAGCCCTCATTCCTGCAAGAAACGCAGCCGGTACTTCCACCGTCCGTCCGCAAGTTTCAAAAATGTCATCCTAAGCGAAGTAGGGCGGGTGACCCACTCTGAGCCGTGCGGCCTTGTCGCATCTCGATGGTGCCCCGTCCAAGCTCCGCTTGGGCGGGCCCGTTAGTCTCATCATCGCTGATTTGCACCTGCTGGGTGCCCCACGCATTCTCGCTTTTGGGGGCGCGGTGCCTTGCCCACCCCCTTCCCCAATTTCAACTCCCGAGGGAGCTCCGTCCGTGTCGCGTTTTCTGCGACAGAGCCTGCCTTGAGCGAAGCCGAAGGGATGTGGTTTTGACCTTCCTGAGCCAATGAGGGGCAGAGATATTCATCACATTTTTCTCGTACCGCCATCACAGACACGCACCAAAATCGGTGCGATGATCATCGAGAGTGTACCCTTGAGAAGTGCGCTCCGTCTCCAGAGACGAACGCATCATCCGCCTCAAACCATCGGCTCTTTGACAACTATATGGGAAGTAGTGAGCGGTGGCTCAGTTTGACAATGCTCGCTCGAAAACGAACGCCACAAATTGCCACAAAGCTTTCTTCTTTCGCCGTTCCTTCGTAAAACTTAGTGCCCTTCGTGGGGGACGTTTTTAGCAAAATGAGCCACAGTCCGAGCACTCTCAAGTGCACGCCAAACTGAAGAATTCGCAGCTAAGTTCAATCTTTTGAATATTTTTGAATATTTTGCCAATAACTTCTTTACAATTAACAACTTAACTCAATTTTGGGGGAGGGGGGGGGTACCCCCCCCGAATTTTCCATAACGCAGGTTACACTTTTAGCAACGGGTGGCCAACATCTCCGGCGCAGGAATAAAGAAAAAACCGGGGATGCCCCAATCGCTCACCTCAAGCCGATTTTCCTGACAGCTCCTCAGAGCGGAATATTCCCATGCTTCTTAGGAGGATTCTTATCCCGCTTATTCTCCAGCATAGCCAGCGCCTGAATTAGTTTCTTGCGAGTCTCCCGCGGCTGAATCACGGCATCGACGAATCCGCGATCAGCGGCCACGTAGGGATTCGCGAATCGCTCGCGAAATTCTTCAATCTTCTCTTGGCGAACAGCCGAGCGATTTTCAGCGCCATCCAATTCGCGCTTGTAGACGATATCCACAGCGCCTTCCGGTCCCATCACGGCAATTTCGGCGCTAGGCCAGGCGTAGTTAACGTCGGTGCGGATATGCTTTGAAGCCATGACGCAATACGCTCCGCCATAGGCTTTGCGTGTAATCACCGTCACTTTCGGCACAGTCGCTTCCGCAAATGCAAACAGCAACTTCGCGCCATGCCGGATTATTCCACCATATTCCTGCTGCGTACCGGGCAGGAAGCCAGGCACGTCTTCAAACGTAACCAGCGGAATATTGAAGCAATCGCAAAATCGCACAAAGCGCGCGCCCTTCACCGAAGCATTGATATCAAGCGTCCCGGCAAGCATCGCAGGCTGATTGGCGACAATCCCAACCGGCTTTCCGTTGAGCCGAGCAAATCCCACGACGATGTTCTTCGCATAGTGCTCGTGGATTTCGAAAAAGTAGCCGTCGTCCACGACCGTGTGAATCACATCTTTCATGTCATACGGCATGTTCGATTGATCGGGAATCAGCGTGTCGAGCTTCTCGTCCAGGCGATCGATCGGATCGGTGCAAGCCTTGCGCGGAGGATCGTCCAGATTATTCGAAGGAATAAAACTCAACAGCTCGCGGACCATCGACAAGCATTCGGCATCATCGTGGCACATGAAATGCGCAACTCCAGAAGTCTCGTTGTGAGTATGCGCGCCACCCAGCTGATCTTTGGTGACCTCTTCATGCGTAACCGTTTTAATCACGTCCGGACCAGTAATAAACATGTAAGAAGTCTGGTCGACCATCAAAATAAAATCGGTAATAGCCGGAGAATACACAGCGCCACCAGCGCATGGTCCCATGATGGCCGAGATCTGCGGCACCACTCCGCTATAAAGTGTGTTACGCAAAAAAATGTCGGCGTATCCTGCCAAAGACATCACACCTTCCTGAATGCGCGCGCCGCCCGAATCATTCAGCCCAATCACAGGAGCGCCCATCTTGGCCGCCAGATCCATGATCTTGACGATCTTCCCAGCATTAGCCTCGGAGAGCGAGCCGCCAAACACAGTGAAATCCTGGGCAAATACAAAAACCAGACGTCCCTCGACGCGACCATAACCAGTGATAAAACCGTCACCGTAATACTTCTGTTCAGCCATGCCAAAGTCGTTGCAGCGGTGCGTGACCAGTTTGTCGGTCTCCTCAAAGCTGCCCTCATCCAGCAGAAAGTCGATGCGCTCGCGCGCCGACATCTTGCCCTCTTTATGCTGGCGCTCGCGCCGCTTGGCCCCACCGCCTTCCAGCGCCATCTGGTCACGTTTTTTAAGCTCGGCAATCTTCTCTTCGAGTTTCATAGGGAGACATTATAGGTGAGCGGAGATCAGCGAACAGAGACTCTTACGCCCGCGTGGCCGCGGAATCCAACAAATTCAGAAATTCTATTTTCTTTTCTGCCGGCAGAAACGACGCCTCAAACGAATTACGCGCCAATTCGCGCAGGTGCTCATCGGTGAAGCCGAACGCCTCCTGCACCATCGCATATTCCTCAACCAGCGAGGTACGAAACATGGCAGGATCGTCGCTGTTAAGAGTGAGCATCAAACCCTGGTCGAAGTAGCGCCGCACCGGATGTTGCGTAAGTTCGGCGCAGCAGCCCGTGCGCAGATTGCTGGTCACGCAGATTTCAATCGGAACCTGGCGCTCGGCCAACTCTTCGATCAATTCCGGATCCTGCTCAGCAGTCAGCCCATGCCCAATGCGTTCCGTCTTAAGGTTCAGCGCGCCCCAAATGGATTCCGGCCCGGCGCTTTCACCAGCGTGAGCCGTGAGATGGAGACCGTGTTCCGCGCCGCGCGCGTAAACTCCCGCGAACCACTCTGGAGGCCCGGCGCGCTCGTCGCCGCCGATGCCGAAGGCAACTACGTTGCGATCATGAAACTGGATGGCGAGATCGAGTACGTTCTGCGCTTTCTCGGCGCCAAACTGACGGATAGCATCGAATATCCACAACAGGGAAATACCGAAATCTTTCTCCCCGCGCTCGCGGCCGCGTTCCAGTCCCTCGAAAATTGCAGCAAAATCCTGCTTGCGCCAGAGGCAGACGCCAACCGAAACGATGACCTCAGCATGCAGAATGTTCTGCGCTTTCAGGCGCTCCATTAGCCGGTAAATAACCAACTCGTAGTCTTCGGGAGTACGCAAATGTCCGGTCACGTCTTTGAAAGCCGTCAGGAAACCGGCGAAGTCCTTATAGTTATAGAGTTGTTCCACTCCGGCGAGCGATGTGCCATCTATCGAGTGACGCTGACGCAACTCGAGCAACGTAGACGGCTCAATCGATCCCTCGAGATGCAGATGGAGCTCGGCCTTGGGCAGCGAGAGAATAAAGCTGGAAGGCTCCGAAGGCATACTGCGATTCTAAAGGATCGGCAATCCGCCGATTGGACTAACTGATTTTTTTGTCCTTGCAGAACTCGCTATGATGCCTGCTGTAGAAGACATAAATCAGCAGCCCCAACGCCAGCCAGATCACAAATCGCAGCCAGGTAATCAGCGTCAGTCCAAACATTAGTCCACCGCAAAGAACCACTGAGATGATCGGGAACCACGGCACAAATGGTACTCGAAACGCACGCTTGCGATCAGGCTGATTGCGTCGAAGAAAAATGACACCCAGAGAAACTAGCACGAAAGCAAATAACGTTCCAATGTTGGCGAGGTCGGCGGCGTCTCCAATATCGACGAGCCCTGCGGGAATTCCCACCGCGAAACAAGCGATCCAGGTAGACCAGTACGGCGTCTTATATTTCGGGTGCACGGCAGAGAACAATTTCGGCAAGAGGCCGTCGCGCGACATTGCATACCAGATACGCGCCTGCCCGTACTGAAACACCAGCAGCGAAGAAATCATCCCCATCAACGCCCCAATTACGATCACTGACTGGAAGATTGGGTGCACTCCCAGATATTTCATGGCGTAGGCGACGGGGGCTTCGGCAGCTGCTCCGGAAACGAAGGTCGTGTACTTCATCATGCCGAGCAGCACGACGGCAACGCCGACATACAGCAGCGTGCAGACAATCAGCGACATGATAATGCCGAAGGGCAGATCTTTTTGCGGATTGCGCGACTCCTCCGCGGCGGTCGAAACGGAATCGAATCCAATGTAGGTGAAGAAAACGATCGCGCCTCCGGTCACGATTCCAGCAAAGCCAGATGGCGCAAAGGGCGTCCAGTTGGCGGGCTTCACCAGCATTCCACCAACCACCAGAAAGGTCAGGATTGCGCCAATCTTAATCGCGACCATGACATTGTTCGTCTCCGCCGACTCCTTCACCCCGCGCACCAGCAACAGCGTAAGAATGAAGACGATGAGGAAGCCGGGAAGATTGAAGTATGCGCCGGTCCACTGTCCACCAGCCCAGACAGGACTCGCCCACTTATCCGGCAAGTTAAGACCGAATGCCGCCAGTTGCGCTTTCGTATAACCGGCAAAGCCTACCGCGACTGCTACGTTGCTGACCACATACTCGAGAATCAGGTCCCAGCCGATGATCCAGGCAAAGATCTCGCCGAGCGTCGCATACGAATAGGTGTAGGCGCTGCCGGCAATCGGAATCATCGACGCTAGCTCGGCATAACAGAGTCCCGCAAAACTGCAGGCGACGGCCACCAGTAAAAATGAAATGGCAATGGAAGGCCCGGCCGGCGGACGGCCATGCATGAGCGCACCGGCAGTGCTGCCGGTGCGCAGGAAATTCACAATCAGATCGAGCGCCTGCGCATGCAGGATGGAAGGCGCCTGAAAATATTCTCCGGCGGCGGCCGTTCCCGTAAGTACGAAGATTCCCGAACCAATAATCGCGCCGATGCCGAGCGCCGTCAGCGACCACGGCCCGAGTGTTTTACTGAGCCGGTGTTCCGGGTTTTCCGACTCCGAGATTAGTTTGTCGATGGACTTGCAACAGAAGGCCTGGCTGTTGGAAGTACGGACGACGGCATCTGCTGGCTCAGGGGATGATTGCGACAAGAGTCGGTGTCTCCTCACAGCGGGAGTCGGGCATGGGCGCACCCCATGCCCGGCACTGCTCACGGCTCAGGCTAACGGCTTACCGTTTCGCTTGGCCGCGTGCCAGCTTTTTCACCTTGCGTTTCTTCGATCCGCGCGCGTAGTCGCGGGGCTTCTTCGGCTTTTCCGCTTTGCTCTTCTTGCGGGCGGCTCGCTTGCTCTTCTTACGTTCTTCTTTGGTTAGCTTCTCTGTGTTTGCCATAATTGCGGTTGGTTTCCTTTAGTGTTTAACAGTTCGTATCAGGGCATCGCTTCAGCGATGCCAAAATTGTTAGAAATCTGCCCTTTAGGGGCTGCGTTAATGACAACCAAGCCGTCCCCTCAGAACGGCGGAAAACGATCGGACGACCCCCAGCATTCGATGTCGTCGCTCCAATATACCGCGCCGTCTTCGTTCGTCTGAATCACGCGCGCGCCAACTCTGCTCGTAAACTCGATGTAGGGCCACGTCTTGCTCTTTGGATCGCGGTTCTTCATCGCCCGTGTCTGCAAACCGGCCCAAATCCTGCAATCGCGTGCATTGTGCGGATTGTTGGCCTTCGCCGGTTCCACTGGCCACTTAGTAAAGAAGTTAAAAAGCTGTAGCCCTATCGGCTCGCGGTCTCCATCGGAGTTCATTACCTGCATTTCAATCACAAGCGCATACACATCGATCGGTTTGTTCGTGCCCACTTCGGTGTCATGATGCAATTCAATCAGTGTCGGAAGTCCGTCGAGTATATGAAAGGCTTCGCCGCCGACCTGTGGGTCCGCTGGCGCCACGCTTGAAGCGGGAGCATCCGCCGCCGGACGCCGTTCCACCCGCATCGGCGCGCTTTGCCCAAAAACTGTCGTGAACATCATTACTATCGCCACCGACAGCAAAACCAACCAGCCCGTTCTCTTCATTCACTTTCCCCTGGGTTCGTAGTCGCTTCGGCTCAAGCTTTTTCCAGCTGGGCGTACCGCTCCACCAGCTTCTTCAAACCGAAGCGAGGGAATTGTACCGTAATCTTGGCGTCTTCCCCATCCCCTTCGCGCTGATAAACCGTCCCTTCCCCATATTTTGGGTGCTTGACCTTCTGCCCCGGACGAAATCCACGCCTACTCGTAGGCTCTTCAGGCACCAGCTTCGGAACGCTAAACTTCTTGCCGCGCGACGCAAAGAATTCGGCAATATTGTCAATGGAGTTGTAGTTTCGCAGCGGAGTCTGCATCTTAGCCTTCACCCGCTCCGGATTCCAAGCAGCACTCTGATCTTCGTCCTCGTAAGAATAGTGCGCGGCCCCGACCCGCTGCTCGTGTGGCCGCGGGCGACTCGCCCGCGCTCCACCGGCATCAGCAGATCCCCGCCGCCGCGATCCACCCATCTCCTCCACCAACTGCGGCGGCACTTCCTCCAAAAACCGCGAAGGCACGCTAGCCTCGGGCATGTCCGTCCCATAACGACGCCGATAGACAGCTCGCGACAAAACCAGCGTATCCATCGCCCGCGTCATGCCAACATAGCAAAGCCGCCGCTCTTCTTCGATTGCATCCGGCTCCAGCATCGTCCGCGAATGCGGAAACAATCCTTCTTCCATTCCCGCCAGTACCACCAGCGGAAACTCCAACCCCTTGGCCGCATGAAGCGTCATCAAAGTAATCTGCGCGTGCTCGTCATACTGATCGGCGTCGCTAACCAGCGCCGCATGATCCAGGAACTGATCCAGCGTCTCCCCGCGATCGCGTGAGTCCATCGCCGCATTCACCAACTCGCGCAAGTTCTCAATGCGTGAGTAAGCTTCCGGCGTGTCTTCTTCTTCCAGTTGCTTGATATATCCAGTGCGATCAATCAGGAATTTAAGAATCTCCCCAGTATTAGCCGCCGCCCCAGGAGTGCGAAAAGCAGTATCGGCTCCCTCGATCGTCTCACCCATCACTTCGGCATCGATCACGTCGTCAGTGGAAAGACGGGCGCCATCGCCCGTCTCCGAATCGTCTCCCGAATGATTCTCAACCGGACCGCCAAAATCAAAACTAAAATTCCCAGGATCAAAGTCCGTGCCCAAATCGGTCGGTGTGGGAAGATGTTGTGTGGGGACGGGCGCCTCGCCCGTCCAAGCCGAGCGCAGCTCGGCAGTCACCCCTGCTTCCAACTTCGCCTCAGCCGTCTCCTCGACCCGCTCCACAAAAGTCCCCATCAGCATCGCGCGCCCGTCTTCAATCAGATCGCGAAAGCTCTTCAACGCGGCCAACGCCCGCGCCGGCAACAACTGCCGCGAAATCGCTTCGCCAACCGCACCCCACATCGACAATCCTGTCTCAAGCGCGAGCCGTTCCATCATCTCAATCGTCGTCTTGCCAATCCCGCGCACAGGCGTATTAATCACCCGCAACAACGACACCGAATCATCCGGATTCAGCACCACCTTCAAATAAGAAATCAGATCCTTGATCTCAGCCCGCTCATAGAATGAAAACCCGCCCACCACGTGATACTTCAACCCATAGCGCCGCATTGCCTCTTCAAACAGTCGCGACTGCGAATTCGTCCGATAGAGCACTGCCGCCCGAGCCGTCTCGCCACTCTCCCCCGCCTGCCGCACATATTTATTAATCGTATCGGCAGCAAACAGCGCTTCATTTTCACCATCCGGAGCCGCGTAATATCCGATCTTTGCCCCACCCTGCCGCGCTGTCCAAAGATTCTTGCCTTTGCGCCGAACGTTATTCGCCACCACCACCGACGCCGCTTCCAGAATGTTCTGTGTCGAGCGATAGTTCTGCTCCAGCCGCACAATCTTCGCTTCCGGAAAATCGCGTTCAAATTCCAGAATGTTGCGAATGTCAGCCCCACGCCAGGAGTAGATCGACTGATCCTCATCACCGACCGCGCAAACATTGTGCCGATCGCCCGCCAGCAACCGCATCAACTCGTATTGCGGACGATTCGTGTCCTGATATTCATCAATTAATAAATACTGAAAGCGCCGGTTATAATATTCGCGCACGGCCGCCACCGACTTCAGCAGGCGCATGGCTTCGAGCAACAGATCGTCGAAGTCCATCGCATTCGCCTTAAGCAGTTCTTTGCGATACTCCTCGAAAATGTGCGCGATCTTTTCCGATTTAGGATCCGCCGATTGCAGATAAATTTCCTGCGGATCGAGCATGTGGTTCTTGGCCCAGGAAATCCGTGAAAGAACGTTGCGAGGAGTCAGTTGCTTATCGTCTAGCCCCAGCCGCCGCATGATGCCCTTGACCACCTGCTGCTGATCGCTTTCGTCGTAGATGACGAAATTTTTGGTGAGCCCGATCGGAGGCTGTCCGGGCACAGTGGAAGGAATCCGCAAAGCCTCAATATCGCGCCGCAGCACACGCACACAAAACGAATGAAATGTAGAAATCACCGGCTTGGCAATGCTGAGGCCGCCGACCAGCTTTTCCACGCGCTCCGCCATCTCTGCCGCAGCCTTATTGGTGAAGGTCATGGCCAGTATCGACTCCGGCATCACCCCCATCTTCTCGATCAAATAAGCGATGCGAAACGTAATGACGCGAGTCTTCCCACTGCCCGCGCCAGCCAGAATCAGCACCGGACCGTCAGTAGTCTCGACCGCTTCGCGTTGTTGCGGATTTAACTCGTCCAGAAACGACAAAAGAGAATGGCTCCAAAATGCGTTGATTGGATTTTACAAGAAAGCCGTTTGACACCTGTGTGGGGCGGGCATTCCTGCCCGCCCAGAAATACCTCACAAAACCGATGTGCCACTGTCACGGCAACCTTCGGCGAAACCGGCCATGATGACGAAGCTATGATTCGGTTCAAGTCGAACTCGTACAACTATCGCCGCAAGCTGCCACACTATCAGAAGTTTGATCGTGTGATTTTCGTGACGTTTTGTAAGCGTACCCACGAACCACTCTCGCCTCCGGCTCGCTCACTAGTGCTCCAACATTGTCTTCAGGGAAATAATCGCACGATGCACCTTCATGCCGTGGTGATCATGCCAGACCATACCCACCTCTTGTTGACTCCGATCTTGAACGCAGAGGGATGGCCGTTTCCTCTGAAGGATATTCTCAAGCTCATAAAGGGTCCGGCGGCTCGCAGCGTCAACAGGCTCACCAGAACTTGTGGGGCGTTATGGCAAGACGAGTCTTTTGATCATGTTCTGCGCTCGAATGAAAGCTTTGACGAAAAGCTCGAATACATTCGCCAGAATCCGGTTCGCAGGGGACTCGCAACGAGGCCGGAAGAATATGAGTGGCTGTGGGTTGAAAGGAGTTGAGGGCGGGCAGGAATGCCCGCCCCACACGAGAAGGAACGGCTCTTTTTATCTTCTTATCTTCATGGACCGGAATATGCGATAGATCCCCGCTGTATAATAAAAAATTGCGCTCATGAAAAAGAAACCATCAGTAGCCGCGCCCGAAAACAGCGCCGCCGAAGCTCCCACTCGCCGCTTAATCCGTTCCACTACCGTCCTCTGCGTGCGCCGCGATGACAAGGTGGTCATGGCCGGCGACGGACAGGTCACGCTAGGCGAATCCGTCATCAAGCACGGAGCGAAGAAGATTCGCCGCCTCTATCAGGACAAAATTCTTGCCGGATTTGCTGGCTCGACCGCCGACGCTTTCACTCTATTCAGCCGTTTCGAGGCCAAGTTGGAGCAGTATCACGGCAATGTTGGCCGAGCCGCCGTCGAGCTGGCAAAAGACTGGCGCACCGACAAATTCCTGCGCCATCTGGAAGCTCTGCTGCTGGTTTCCGACAAAGAGGCCACGTTCCTGCTTAGCGGTCAGGGAGATGTGATCGAGCCCGATACCGGCATAGCCGCAATCGGCTCCGGTGGGCCATTTGCCCAGGCCGCAGCGCAAGCCTTGGCCGATCACACCAAACTTTCCCCGCGAGAAATCGCCGAAGAATCAATGAAGATTGCCAGCCGCATGTGCATCTATACCAATGACAAGATTACGATTGAGGAGTTGTAGATAGTTCTCAGTTCCCGGTTCTCATTTCCCAGTGAGAGTCGGGCTGGTTCTCAGGTTTTACTGAGAACCGAGAACTGAGAACTGAGAACTTTATATGGCCATTTACTTACCCGGAACCGCCGAAGAAGAGCAAGTAACACTCGACGAACTAACGCCGCGCGAAATCGTCACCGAGCTCGACAAATACGTTGTCGGACAAAAAGACGCGAAGCGCGCCGTCGCCATCGCCCTGCGCAACCGCATGCGCCGCCAGAAGCTTCAGCCCGAAATGGCCGAAGAGGTCATGCCGAAAAATATTCTCATGATCGGCCCCACCGGCGTAGGAAAAACTGAAATCGCCCGCCGCTTAGCCAAGCTAGCGAACTCGCCGTTCCTCAAAGTGGAAGCGTCCAAGTTCACCGAAGTTGGCTACGTAGGCCGCGATGTGGAATCCATGATCCGCGACCTGGTCGAGATCGCCATCGAAATGATCCGCGAGGAAAAACTCGAAGACGTCTCCGATAAAGCGGAACTCAACGCTGAAGAGCGCCTGCTCGATATTCTTCTGCCCCCGATCACGCCGCGTCCCTCCGATTCCACCTCTACCGCCAGTTCCGCCGGAGGCGTTGTCATCGACGCCAGCACCACCTTGACCGAATCCTCCAGCCGCACTCGCGAAAAACTTCGCCAGCAGTTGCGTGAAGGCAAGCTCGACGACCGCACCGTAGAAATCGAAACCCGCGAGCGCAATTTTCCATCTTTCGAAATCATCTCCAATCAGGGCGTCGAGGAGATGGATGTCAATCTCAAAGACATGTTGCCCAACATCTTCGGCCAGCGCACCAAGAAGCGGAAGATGAAGGTCAACGAGGCCTTCGAATACCTGATCCAGGAAGAAGAGCAACGCCTGATCGACATGGAGCAGGTCACCCGCTCCGCCATCGACCGCGTAGAAAATACCGGCATCATTTTCCTAGACGAAATCGACAAGATCGCCGGCCGTGAAAGCGGTCACGGACCGGACGTTTCGCGCGAAGGCGTGCAGCGCGACATTCTTCCCATAGTCGAAGGCACCACCGTCAACACACGCTACGGCATGGTCCGCACCGATCACATCCTGTTCGTGGCCGCAGGCGCGTTCCACGTCTCGAAGCCGAGCGACCTGATCCCCGAACTGCAAGGCCGCTTCCCCATCCGCGTAGAACTCCAGTCCCTCACCATGGAAGACTTCGTCCGGATCCTAACCGAACCAAAGTCCTCACTGACCCGGCAGTACATCGCACTGCTCGAAACCGAAGGCGTCAAGCTCGAATTCACGCCCGACGCTCTGGAAGAAGTGGCCCGCTTTGCATTCCGAGTAAATGAAGGTACGGAAAATATAGGTGCTCGCCGTCTGCATACAATCATGGAGCGCGTGCTCGACGAAATCAGCTTCGAGGCGCCTGAAAAAAAAGGCCAGCAGTTCGTGGTCGACGCAGCCTACGTGCAAAAGATGCTAAGCGAGATCGTGAAAGATCAGGATTTGTCGCGCTACATTCTGTAAATGTGGAGGTGGGAGTGTGGGCTATTACCCGCGCAGCCTCTGATACTCTTTCCTTTTCCGCATGAACCTCAATCTTGGAAAGTTGTTCGCAACGACGGCGCTCTGCCTGCTGCTGGCCAGTTGCGCTCAAACCGGACAGCCGCTGCCGCCTTCGCTCGAACTTCCCAAGCCCCCGAGCGATTTGCGCGCCAGCCGCAAAGGCAATCGCGTCACACTGAGTTGGAGCGAGCCCACGCTCACCACCGACCGCCGGAGCGTGCGTTATCTCGGCACGACCCTCGTCTGCCGCAGTTCCGAATCTGAGATCACGATGTGCGGAAATCCCGCTGCGACCTTACCCGCACCAACTGCTCCCACGCAGAAGCCCGTATCCCAGCATCCCGCGCCGCAGAAGTCCGACTCCCCGCGGCCCGCTCCCCAGACCTGCACCGACACACTGCCTGCGGCCATGCAGCAACAGAACCCGTCCGCCGAAATCACCTATGCCGTCGAGGTCTTGAACCGCGATGCCCGCGGAGCGGGATTATCGAATCGCGTTCACGTACCCGCCGTCGTGACTCTGCCTCCACCGAATGATTTAGCCGCCGAACTTACCGGCGACGGCGTCGTCCTCACCTGGACGAGCACCGGCGAATCACAGAACGTTCCTGCAGGCGTTTCAGCTAACTCTGCCGCCAGCTCTCCCAGCCTTCAATTTCGCTATCGAGTTTACCGGCACGACGAAAGCTCCGGCAAAGACGCAATTGCAGGTGAAGTCCCTATTGGCGAGCCTGGCCCCACGCATTTCACCGACTCCGGTTTCGAATGGGAAAAGACCTACCTCTACCGAATCACCGCCGTGAGCATCATCAAGCAGCCCGACAGCGAGGTACAGGTTGAGGGAGACGACACACCGCCCGTGCGCGTAGTTGCCCATGACGTTTTCCCGCCCTCCATACCCACCGGGTTACAGGCCGCCTACTCAGGCGAGGGGCAGAAAACATTTATTGATCTCATCTGGGCGCCAGTAACAAATGCCGATCTCGCGGGATACAACATCTACCGCTCTGAAACAGATGGAGCCGCGGTCAAGCTAAATTCCGAACTGGTGAAAACGCCCTCGTATCGCGACTTCGCGGTCACCTCCGGCAAGACTTACACTTATAAAGTCTCTGCCGTGGACGTGCGTGGGAACGAAAGTCAGCCTTCCGAGCAAACTAGCGAGCCTGTCCCTTAGATTTTTCTCCAGTGATGTTTCTGCCCATTGTTTCTAGATATTGTGTTTGAATATTGCTCAAATGAAATATTGCAGATTTAATCTCAACGGTTCCGCTCACTACGGCTTGGTCGAGTCCGTAGCGGGCAACAACGAAGCTGAAATCACGCGCCTGCTCCTCCAATCTCCGCAAGAAAGCGATGGCGACGTCGAAGGCCTTCCCAGCCGTCGCATGGACCGCATTCCGCTAGCACAGGCCTCTCTGCTCCCGCCCGTGCAACCTTCGAAAATTGTCTGCGTCGGTCGCAACTATCGCGAGCACGCTGCCGAACTCGGCAACGAAGTGCCGACCAAGCCGCTCTTATTTTTCAAGCCACCCTCTTCCCTGCTGCCGACGGGCGGAACGATTCTTCGCCCAAAAGTTTCCGAGCGCACCGACTACGAGGGCGAATTGGGAGTCGTAGTCGCCCGGCGCTGCCACCAACTTGCCGACAGCGACGACGTTCGTCCCTACATTCTCGGTTACACCTGCGTCAATGATTTCACCGCCCGCGATCTGCAGAAAAAAGAACCGCAATGGGTTCGCGGCAAAGGTTTCGATACCTTCTGCCCGGTTGGACCCTTGGTCACCGATGGCCTCGATCCTTGGGCCGGTGTCCAGGTCGAAACCCGCGTCAATGGCGAGGTGCGGCAATCCGGCAACACGCGCGATTTCATTTTCTCGCTCGACGTCCTCATCCGTTACATCTCACAGATCATGACGCTCGAACCGGGTGACCTGATCGCAACCGGCACTCCCCAAGGCGTCGGATCGGTAGTCGCCGGCGATGCCATCGAAGTATCGATCGAAGGCATTGGCCAGTTACGCAATCCCGTAGCTGACCAGACATAAACATCGCGAACATCAACATGGTCGAACACCGCGGCGGACCACGCATTGCCTATTCTTGGATTCCCTATTTTTAGACACACTGCTGCATTTGCGCTTGAATTCCCGGTTTTCAAAAAGGAAGAAGAAAAGCCCCGCGCCATGCCCACGCAAGGGCCCCCTTCTTTCTGGTTTCTGCCTCGTGATTACCTAGATCGCTTCTACGCCGCTATCTCCAGATATTCATCCGGACGATCCTCGAATTCCTTCTTGCACTCTTCCGAACAGAAAAAGTATTTCTTCCCCGCAAACTGGGTCTGAAATTCAGATTCCCTCTCATCGACTTTCATTTCACAAACCGGGTCAGTGGTCATGCATTCCTCCTGCTGGTGAATTTGTTCCTTTGGGTTCCGTATGACTGCAATGCCCTTTCCGTTCTCTGCCTTTCCCCAAGTGACTGACTCCGTTCAACTTTTCCAGCCAGCAATCTCTCACGCACAAAATTCTCGGAAAATTCTTCCATGCCCGTGCACCTTATACGCACCGCTGTTCCTCGCATTTCGCGACATTTCCGCCTTGTGCCTTATTTCCCCGCGAGATGCTTCAACCTACTTTCTTTCTGTGGCCTGGCGCACGGCTCTCTCCATCAGATCCGCTGCACGGAGCAGCGCTTCCATTTCTGACTCCCGTAGCCAGCTGAGCGTCTCCGCAACAAGCCGGACTCTCCGCCCCCTTGCCTGCTGTAGCAACCGCTTCCCTTTAGCCGTCGCCGTAACACGAATGCGCCGCGCATCTTTCGAGTCGGTCTCAATCTTGGCCAGCCCCGAGCGCTTCAATCCCGCCACGATGCGACTCATGGTTGGAGCCTTTACTTGCTCGGCGGCGGCCAGTTGCCCAAGCGCAATGGGACCGCCGAATACCAGGACGGACAGTGCAGACAACCGCGCCGGACCCTGGCGGGCAAGAACATCCTGCTTGCGGGCATGGCGCAGAAGATGAATAGCAGCCGAGTGCAGGCGGTTCGCTACCTCCAAATGGAATGGCTCCTGGAGGGAGGTAATCTCGGGGCGCGTAACTCGGGAACGCGGCATACGACACAGCTTAGCATTGCGATCGCTTAGCATAGCTAACATTTTTCTTGACAAGCGAACCACCGATTCTATAATTAGTTAGCAGTGCTAAGTAATCAAGAGGGTGGATCCGATGGGCAACTCTCAGCGCGGTATCGAATTCTTGCAGGCAGGCGATGCGGACGGCCTCCGGCGAATTCTGGAACAAGATCCCTCCGTTTCCGAAACGCGCGACAAGGCCGGCGTGAGCCTGCTCATGAACTCTCTCTATCGTGGCCGCCGCGATTTGGCGGAACTGATTGCGAGCAAGAAAAAGACGCTCGATATTTTTGAGGCCACTTCGCTCGGCCGTCTCGATCTCCTCAAAACGTATCTAGACGACACTTCCCTCCTCGACTCTCGCTCAATTGATTCTCATTCAAAAGACGGTTTCACCGCCCTGCACTTCGCCTGTTTTTTCGGACAGCCCGAAGCCGCCCGTCTACTGCTCGAAAGCGGAGCCGCGGTCGACGCCGTAGCCGCGAATCCCATGCGGGTCATGCCCCTGCACTCCGCTGCCTCGGCCCGCAACCTGGAGGCTGCTCGCCTGCTGCTCGAACACGGAGCCCCCGTCAACGCCCGTCAACAAGGAGGGTGGGTTCCCATTCACGCCGCCGCGCAGAACGGAGATCGTCCGATGGTGGAACTATTGCTCCAGCACCACGCCGACCTCAAGTTAGTCAACGACGAAGGCAAGACTCCAGCTACTGTGGCTAGAGAAAAAGGCCACAAAGAAATAGCCGTCCTGCTCGAAAAATAAGGCGTTCGGGAGGAGACTGACGCCCTCGTCCGTCAAACCGAATGATGTTCGGCTCGCAAGCTCACTCATAAACCCTAAGTCTATGATTCCAATGGACCATACAGGCCAAATTACGCGAGTCGGAACTCTGGGAACTCCGCAACCATGCCGCCTTCGTTTTTTATTACATTACTCACGACACTGCGGAGCAAGCTTGCTCTCCGATCCATGCATCAAACCGTCTATAATGGGGCATAAGTTCGTAGGGAAGCCCGATCACCCTGATCCAAAAGAAAACGATAAAAAAAGCGACGATTAAAAAAGCACGATCAAAAGAGTGAAGATTAACCTTATGTCGACAAAGTTGAAGGTCACAATCATTACCTGCTCCCTGGCTATTCTGCTGTTCACCGTGGTTGGCGGTTTTGTGAATGTTCGCGCATCGTCCAATGATGGCGCTTATCGCCAGCTGTCGGTTTACAGCGAGGTGCTGTCCCGCATTCGCCTGGAATACGTGGAAGAGCCCAATATCGCCGGCGTCACCGACGGCGCGCTGCACGGTCTGCTGGAGTCGCTCGACGCCAATTCCAGCTACCTCTCGGCGGAGGAATACAAACACTACAAGTCGATGAAGTCCGGCGGCAAAGCCGATATCGGCGCCGACGTCTCCAAGCGCTTCGGATACGCGGCTGTGGTCGCGATTATCCCCGGAGGCCCGGCGGACAAAGCCGGGATCGAAAACTCCGACATCATCGAGTCCATTGAGGGCAAGAGCACGCACGACATGTCGCTGGCTGAAATTCGCAGCCTCCTGTCGGGCGAAACCGGATCGACCATCACCGTGGCTGTGGTTCGGCCGCGGCGAGCTGAGCCGCAGAAGATTGTGATCACGCGGGACGTGGTAACGATTCCGCCAGTGAGCGACAAACTGCTGGCGGATAACGTCGGATACATCCAGGTCGACGCCTTCCCTGAAGGCAAGTCGCAGGAGATCGCCGACAAGATTCGTGACCTGCAAAAGCAGGGAGCGAAGAAGCTCGTTCTCGATCTGCGAAACTCCGCCGGTGGCGAAGAATCTGAGGGCGTCGCCACGGCCAATCTTTTCCTCGACCATGGCACCATCACCTATCTGCAGGGACAGAAGTATCCCCGGCAAGCTTTTAATGCGGACCCTGGCAAGGACATCACCAAGCTTCCCGTGGTAGTGCTGGTAAATCGTGGCTCGGCCGGCCCAGCCGAGATCGTGGCTGCGGCAATCCTCGAAAACGCTCGTGGCGACGTTGTAGGAGACAAGACCTTCGGCGACGGCTCGGTGCAAAAACTGATTGAAATGCCCGACAACTCAGCCCTGATTCTTTCAGTCGCGAAGTACTACTCGCCCAGCGGAAAAGCCATTCAGGATGTTGCCGTCACACCGAACGTTCTGGTCGCTGACAGCACCGAAGACGACGGTGGATTGCCCGACGAAGATGAGCAGCCCGCTGCCGACGACAAGAAAGACGTGAAACCAAAGAACCAGACCGATGACCAACTGAACAAAGCCTTGGAGGTATTAAAGAATAGGGAATCAAAAGGCTAGAAATCAGCTTTCCGGTTTCCGGGTTTTGCGGTTTCAAAGTTTTGATTACCATTCGCTCGCTTCGGCGGGCGATTTTTTTGGCACTCGGAAGACTTGAGGCTATCCTGAATTAGTTCTTCGATGAAAATCATCTATCAACACATCCCGACGATAGAGATTGGCGGACGCAAATTAGTTGGACGCGTCCTCTTCGGATTGCTCGTTCTGCTTTCCGCCGCCGTGGGCGCCGCTGCTGGTCTGCTGCTTGTCTATTCCACGGACCTACCCCAAGTCGAAGAGCTCGAACGTTATCGTCCCAGCTCTGTCACAGAACTTTATGACGGACAGGGCAGAGTCATCGGCACCTTTGCGCTACAGCGCCGCGTTATCGCCACCTATGACGATTATCCTGAAGTCCTCCGCAATGCGCTGGTCTCAATCGAAGATAAAGATTTCTACCGGCACTCGGGCATTAACATCTGGCGCATCGTGGGCGCTGCTTATCGCGATATCGAATCCGGCGGAAAAGTGCAGGGAGCATCCACGCTCACCATGCAACTCGCGCGCAATTTATTTCTTTCTCCGGACCGCTCGTATTATCGCAAGATGCAGGAGGCGCTGCTAGCGATACAAATCGAACGCCGCTTCACCAAACCGCAGATTTTCACGCTCTACGCCAACCAGATTTTTCTCGGCCACGGAGCCTACGGCTATGAGGCCGCCTCGGAATACTATTTCAGCAAACCTGCCAAAAAACTCAACCTAGATGAAGCTGCGCTCCTGGCCGGACTTCCCAAGGCGCCGCAATATTATTCGCCCATCACTCACCCGGAACGTGCCATCAAACGCCGCAATCTCGTGCTCAACGCCATGCTTGAGGACGGTAAGATCACCGCGGCACAAGCTGAGGAAGCAAAGCGCAAGCCGATCGCGCTCAACGTGCAGAAAGACCAGAATTCGCTGGCTCCGCACTATGTGGAAGAGATCCGACGCTACCTCGAGGCAAGGTACGGCAGCGACCAGGTACTCGAAGGCGGCCTGCGCGTATACACATCGCTCGATATGGATTTACAGAAATCCGCGCGCCAGGCGCTGCTCGACGGCCTCGCCGCCTACGAGCGCAGGCATGGTTGGCACGGCAAACTTCTAAACGTAATTGCCCAGGGTCAAACGCTCGGCAAATACGAAGATCCCGATTGGGATGAGGAGCCCGAGATAAACGGATACGTACACGCGCTCGTGATTCGAGTCTCGCCAACCGCCGCCGAAATCCGCTTCGGTCAGCGTATCGCCACACTCTCGCCGGCCGATATAGCATGGACGAAGCTCAAACTCAAACTTCCCGATATTCTCCACGTCGGCGATATCGTCTATGTCAAAGTTCTTTCGCTGGATCCGGGCGCAAAAGCGCACGTCAGCCTGGAGCAGGATTCAGGCGCTGAAGGAGCGCTCGTCGCCATCGATAACGCCACCGGAGAGATCAAGGCCATGGTAGGCGGCCGTGATTTCAATCTCTCAAAGTTCAACCGCGCCACCCAGGCTATGCGACAGGTCGGATCGTCTTTCAAACCCTATGTTTATACCGCCGTGATCGACCAGGGAGGCAGTCCCGACGACACCATTCTGGACGCGCCGGTGACTTTTCAAACCGCATCCGGACCCTACACGCCGCACAATTACGACGACAAATTTGAAGGCACGATCACGCTGCGGCGTGCGCTCGCCCAGTCTAGAAACATTCCCGCCCTCAAACTTGCCGACCGCGTCGGCATCAAGACCGTGATCGACTATGCACACCGCTTCGGCATCACCGCAAACATTCCCGCATATCTTCCGGTCGCGCTCGGCTCTGCGGAAATCACTCCACTCGAGCAGACCTCAGCCTTCAGCGTGTTTCCCAACGATGGAGTGCGCGTCGCTCCGCGTTACATCACCAAGGTGACCGACTACGAGGGCCGCGTTCTGGAAGAGGATTACTCCGATATCAAAGACGTGGTCAGTTCACGCACCGCGCGCATCATGACATCCATGTTGCGAGAAGTTGTGCTTCACGGCACTGCGGTCGCCGCCGCCAAAATGCCATATCCGCTGGCCGGCAAGACAGGAACGACCAACGACTTCACCGACGCATGGTTCGTAGGCTTTTCGCCATCGCTCACCTGCGGCGTGTGGATCGGCTACGACGAAAAGAAATCCTTAGGCGACAAAGAAACTGGAAGCCGCGCCGCATTGCCTATCTGGATGCAATTCATGAACGTTGCGCTGGCCGGCAAAGATCCCGGCGAATTTCAACCGCCGCCGAGCCAGGGGACGGCCGTCGCGCGGAAAGTCGACACGCCAGACGTAGCTCCGGGCGATGGCGAATTGCATTAGAACCGTGACCGAATGATGTGTTGTTGGTGGAGAGCGGGCGTCCCCGCCCGGCCATCTCGAAAGTTGAACAGGCGAGACGCCGTCCCGCATTCAAGAGAATTGAGTTTCGATTCGTTACGCCAGTCGCCGTAACAGTCGACCAATCCGCAAGATCCGATAAAGAGGAAACAACACTTCCGGAAGCCGCATAGCGGCAATATCTCCAGTTCCCGGCGTCCAGATAAGTCTCCAAAAATATCGCCACCGATCGCGCCGTCGCTCGCGCAATTTCATAATCAGACGAAAGTATTCGGTGGATTCGAAATCATAGGACGCACCGCGAGCAAGACGCTCGGCAAATTCTCTGCCGAGAACCGGCACTCGGGGATCGGCCGCGATCATTTCCTCTGCGGGTTTTGGAATCCCCGTCCGAAGCACGTTCTTCACCAGCCAGAAACTCACGCCGAGAATACGAGCTAGTCCCAAAGCGCGCGCTTGAGAAAACACCACCGAGTAATCGATGGTCTGGGTTCGCAAAGTCTCGGCGATGTCCGCAAGCCAGATCAGCCGCGTCCAAAGATGCTTGGCGGCGTGCAGACACAACACTACCAGCGAATCTTCTGGAGTCAGGCATGGCACTTCACACCCGCTAACAACGGTGCTTCCGGCGCGCGCCAACAAGTCCTCCACGCGCAGGTCAACCGCATAGAAATACGGCAACAATGCCCACTGCAGTTCAACCAGGTTCTTCCCCGCCGCGCTGTCAAACGAGCGTTCATAGCCCTTGCGCAGCAAGAATCGCTCGACAGCCCGCGTGAAATCCGCAGAAGGGCGATATCCGATTTCAGCAAGCGCCTGCTTCGCTCGCTCGAATTCCGCGGGAGAAATTAGCAAGTCGAGATCCGAAAAGCTTCGCAGCCCTGGATCTCCATAAAGCGATTGCGCCAGCAGCGGCCCTTTGTACGGTACCGCACGCAACTGACTGCACTCTAAGTGCTTCATGATTCGCACCAGTTCAGCTGCGAACCACAAGCTGCGCCGCAAATTCGCTTCATATGCCAATCGCAATGCACGATTGATTTCAGGCAGTAGTCTACGCGCATGCTCAATCAGGTTGCGCGCCGCAAGCGGCATGACGCCATGGTGCTCCGCCATGCGAAGAAATTCAGCCCAGTCGAGCGTGGAAAGATTCCAATCCGCAAGGCGATTGCGCCACTCCGGAGCCAGCTCCGCGCAGGTGACCGCACACAGGAGATCGAATTCGCCTTCTCCTTTCCTCTGCGATTTACTTGACGCCGGAGACGGGGGCAAGAGTTCGGTCATGGAAAATGGCTTCCGCTGGAGAGGCAAGTGGCCGCAAACGGGAATCTATAGGAACGCGAATCGCCACTATAATACAGAGTCTTGGGCGGGGTCCGAATTTCCGGTTCGTTTCGTCGTTTACGCTTGCTTTAAGTTTTAGCTTCTAGTTTCAGTTTTCTTAGTTCGCGCTTTCATGGACCGAATCGTATTCGAATCCGTCCGCAAGATATTTCGCCATCATCCAGCTCTGTTCAACTGGCTGGGAAAGGAGCGTGGCGGCGAAACCATTGCTTTGAAAGACGTTTCTTTTTCGGCCAGCCGCGCCGAGGTCTTAGTCCTGCTCGGCCCGAATGGCAGCGGAAAGACCACCATCCTCAAGCTGATTTCAACCATGCTCTTGCCTGATGCTGGATCGGTACGCGTGGATGGCTTCGATACCCAGCGCGATGCTGGTGAAGTGCGGCGGCAAGTCGGCATCGCTGTTGCCTCCGAACGCTCATTCTTCCCTCGTCTCTCCGCCCGTGAAAATCTTGAATTCTTTGCCTCGCTGGATGAAGTCTCGCGCATTGAGCGTGCACAGAGAATCGAGAAGGTTCTGGGCGATACCGGACTTGAAGAACAAGCCAACACGCTGGTCATGAAGTTTTCCAGCGGTATGTACCAGCGGCTGGGAATCGCGCGCGCGCTGGTCAAGCGTCCCGGTGTGCTCTTGCTTGACGAGCCGACGCGCAGTCTCGACGCCGCCACTACGGCACACTTCTGGACCACGATCCGCACCTTGGCGCAGCAGCAGACCACCGTTTTATTAGCGACTCACAACTTCGCGGAAGCGGTAGCAGTCGCGAATCGGCTGCTCCTGATGCATCGCGGCGAATTGCTGACCGATCGCCGCGTCGGTGACGGTGAAAGCGCGGACGCTTTGCGCTCTTTTTACTTTCGCATGACGGGCGAGATCGATGAGGCCCTCGACGCGATTCATCGGGCGGGAGCGGCGCCATGACTTCGGCCACAATGACTTCGACTCTCGACAAACTCCATGCCATCCTTCGGCGCGATCTGCTGACCGCCGTTCGTCATCGCAGCGGTTTCGTCGTGACTCTGGTTGGCGTGTTCACTGAATTGGCGGCGTTTTATTTTCTTTCGCGTGCCATCGGTCCTGGCTTTCGACCCGGTGGCGTGGAGTACTTTCCGTTTCTACTGGTGGGCACCGGCGTCTACACGTTTTTCGTAATGAGTGCGCAAGCTTTCCTCAGTTCGGTGCAGGAGGCGCAGCAGACGGGAACGCTCGAAGTCCTCATGACCACCTCGACTGCGCCGGCTGAACTCGTCATCCTTAGTTCTATTTCCGCCTTTGCCGGGAACCTGATCAATCTGCTGGTCTATATTTTTGCGGGCGTGGCGGTTTTCCGTGCATCCATCCATGCCAACTTTCTTTCGTGCCTCATGGTATTGGTTCTTTCTCTGGCCATCGCCTTGGCTCTCGGAATCGCCGCCGCCACGCTGCAGGTTGCGTTCCAGAAAGGCTCAGCTCTACTCTGGCTGCTCGGTTCTGGACTCTGGTTTCTGAGCGGAACCATGTTCCCGGTCCAGAGTTTGCCCCGGCCGCTCGAGTTACTCGCTCGCGCCGTTCCCCTGACTTATGCCATCAATGGAATGCGTAACGCGTTGCTGGAGGGACAGTCCATCAGAGAGATGGCTCCCACGGTGGCTGCCTTGGCTGGGTTCGGCCTGCTCCTATTGCCCTTGGCGCTCGCCGGCCTGTCGCTAAGTCTGCGCCGGGCGCGGCGGGATGGAACTCTTTCATTTTATTGAGGATGTTGATTCGTTTTCTTCAGATTTTGTCCAAGTTACATTGGCGCATGAGAAAGCCCTGTAGTACACTGCCCTTACTCTTATCAAAACTGGGGGAATAAGTCAGCGGGTGACAAACTGGCTTTACCAACTATGAACGACAATGTGGCCCCTCGCGATAAACAGCCGGTGCAGCGCAACGCGGGTAAAGAAAAGAAGCTCTACCAGAAGCCGGCATTCCGCTACGAGCGGGTTTTTGAGACGCAAGCTCTGTCTTGCGGCAAGACTGTGTCCGGCATCATCCCTAATTGTTCGGTATCGCAAAAAACTTCCTGATGCTCGAAAATACCACGAGTGCGGTGCGTTCAAGTGGGAGCGCGGAGCGCTCAGCTTTAGTTGCAGACGCTCTGCGTCGCGGGGGCAGTTCGCCTCTGCGAGTGCGTCTGCGGGTTCACGGTGAAAGCATGCTGCCCACTCTTTGGCCTGGAGATTTAGTCGAGATCGCAAACTGTTCACCCGAAGAACTCCGAACTGGCGAGATCCTGCTCGCCATGCGTGAAGGCCGCTTCTTCCTCCATCGTCTCGTCGCCCCCTGCACGTCGAATGGTTTCCTGTTGCGCGGCGATTCCATGCCCGGCCCCGATCCTTTATTTCCTCCCGAAGCCCTGGTGGGCCGATTAGTGGGCAACCGTGCTGTGCGCTCGGCTCGTGGCACAACCTGCTTTGGCGTGGCGTGGTTGAGCATGGCTTGGTTTCGTGCCTTGGGAATGTTGTTCTGCCATTTCAGCTTGGCGCGCCGTGTTGCGCTGAGACTTCACCTCCGCCGGAATGCGTCAGCACACAAATTTCGAAACCTGGAACAGACCGCGGATATGAGTTCGTCGGAGTTGGGAGCCTGATGATGCCCGCGGCCAGAAAAGTCGCGTGTGTCGAAATTGGCGGAATTTCGATTGCTCTGTCCACTGATGACGACAGCTTCCTCGATCTACTGCGCCAGCGCTACGAAGGCTTCCTGAGTTCTTCGCCTCCCGAGTTTGAGCTTGAGTTTGATCTCATCAGCACTGCACCGGCCTCCGATGACGACGTTCATGTCCACCTCGATGGCGACGAGTGGCTGCTGCAGCGCGGAGACTTCCAAGCCCGTTGGGATCCGCGCACCGGTCGAGGCCGCGTGCGTCAAAATGCCAACCCGTATTCTCTCGATTCGGTGATGCGCATTCTGCACAGCCTGATTCTGGCTCCGCGCAGCGGATTTCTGCTGCACGCCGCCAGCGCGATCTGCGGTGGCCGGGCGTATCTGTTCTCCGGTATTTCTGGCGCCGGTAAAACTACGATGACGCGGCTGGCCCCGCCGGACATCACCCTGCTTACCGACGAAATTTCGTACCTGCGACCGCGTGCCGACGGGTATTCGGCCTTCGGCACTCCTTTCGCCGGAGAATTGGCCAAGCCCGGTGAGAACTGCTCAGCCCCGGTCGCTGCTCTGTTTTTCTTGGAGCAGGGTCCGGAGAACCGCATCGATGAATTGCCGTCTGCGGAAGCCGTGCGCCGCCTGATGCGCAATATTCTTTTCTTCGCCGAAGACCCGTGGTTAGTGGAAAAACTTCTCGCCACCGCCTGCGATTTCGTCGCCAGGGTTCCAATTCGCCGCCTGACGTTCTATCCTGATTCCAGGGTTTGGGATGAAATCCGAAACTTCCAGGGGGTGGCCGAGCATGTCTGAGAATTGCATTTATATCGCGCGTAGTTCCGCCATTGCCGCCCGCGCGCTGGCCGGCGAAATGATGGTCATGAACTCGGCCGATTCGACGTTTTTCACGCTGAACCCGGTCGCAACCGCAATTTTTCAGGCTGCCGACGGTCGCACTCCTCTGCGGGAAATTGTCCGCGACTGGATCTGCGAGCAATTTGACGTCGACCCCGAACAAGCCCAGGCGGATGCCGAACAGTTCGTCAACGAGCTTTCCGGGCATGGAATTCTTCTTGTTTCAAATCAACCGCTGGCATCGGAGACGCCCTGATGAGCCTGATGAGTGAAGTGGGCCAGAAAGCCTTCAATCTGGGCGTACCCCTCGCGGTGCACATGGATGTCACGTATCGCTGCAACGAGCGCTGCGTGCATTGTTATCTCGATCACGACGACCACGGCGAGATGACGACCGCTGAAATCAAAGACACACTTGATCAGCTTGCCGAAGCCGGCGTTTTCTTTATCACGTTCAGCGGCGGCGAGGTTTTTATGCGCCGCGACTTCTTTGAGCTTGTCGAATACGCCCGGCGCCTCATGTTCAACGTCAAGATCAAGACCAATGCGGTCATGATCCACGAGAAGGAAGCGCAAAGACTCCGCGATCTTGGCGTCGATACGATTCAGATCAGCGTCTATTCCCATCGTGCCGAAGTTCACGATGCCATCACCAAGCTGCCCCATTCGTTTGAGCGTACCGTCAAGTCGATTCGCTTCTTGCATGAACAAGGGTTGCGCGTGACCATCGCTAATGTCCTGATGACTGTGAATTCCGCAGATCATAACGGCGTGCAGCAACTCGCCGCCGAACTCGGCGTGCAATACACGCTCGATCCCACCATCACACCGATGATGGATGGCGATACCTCAGTTCTTTCGTTACGCATTCCCGGAGAAGAGCTGCCCGAAATTTTTCATAATTCGGCGTTGGTCGATAATCAGGAAGAGTTCTGTGCGCCTCCCAAGCCGCCGTCAGCAGAGGATCTTGAGGGTTACTCGTGCAGCGCGGGCCATTCTTTCTGTTACATTTCGCCATACGGCGATGTCTTTCCCTGTGTGCAGTTTCCGCTTCCCACGGGAAATGTCCGTCAACAGAAGTTCTTGGATATCTGGAATTTTTCCCCGCAGATGAAAGAGGTTCGCTCCATTCAGGCCAAAGACCTGACCGTCTGCTCGTCTTGTTCGCACGTCGGCACTTGCAGTCGTTGCCCGGGCTTGGCCTATATGGAAGGCAGTATGCGGGGTCCATCCACCGCCGATTGCGAGAAGTCGTTCTACCGAACCGGTGTGCCCACGGCTAACATGCTCCGGCAAGGGCTGTCGAAACCTCGCACCACCGTGCCATTGGTTCAGATTCGTCCTGTCGCCGTTCCGGCATAAAGAAGTCGCGATGGAGAGCCGGGCATCCTCCTCTGGCCAGCACGATACGGACAGGCGCGACGCCGTCATTCCACCAGACGTACTAAAGCTTGCTCGCGGCAGCAGCGTTTTGGCTGCGCTTTAGATCGATGATCGCCTCCGCGCTGGCCAGCTGCTCCAATATGCGCTGCAATGCGGCTCGAACCTCGTGAGTCGCTTCATTGAACTTCAGCGCCGCTCCCAGACCCATGTCCATGCGCACCACTTCGCTCAGAATCGAAACATTCGTGTGCTCGTGCGAGAAAGTAAGTTTTAGCTCCGACCCAGGCAATAGCAGTCCGCTGGTTTCAACATAGCAACCGCCCAAGCTCAGGTTGGTCACAATGCCAAGCCCTGTCACTTGGCCATCTCCAGAAATTTCTGTGGTCAGCCGGCCTCGCACCCGCGGATAAAGGCGGCGATTCTTCTGCGTCACCTGACTCTGCTTCTGCAGATACATGCGTTTGTCAGCTTCCGAGAGGAGCTTTTCGGCGTCCATCCCGTCTTCAGGGAACATGGACTTGCCCACGCTCAGCGATAAAATGTCCTCGTTGCAGATGTCCTTTCCGGCTTGCTTTGCCAGGTCTCGCATCTGTTCCGCCTTGCGTGCAGTAGCTTCTCCTGTGAGTCCAGGAGCAATGACCACAAATTCGTCGCCGCCCATGCGCGCGACATAATCGTACTCACGGCTGGTTTCCTTCAGGGAGTGGGCAAACAGGCGCAGTACGCGGTTCCCTTCCAGGTGTCCAAAGCGGTCGTTGATCTGTTTGAAGCCGTCCATGTCAGCGACCATCACAGTCAGTGTTTTGTTGTCGCGTTTGCAGCGCGCCAGTTCCCGATCGAGTTGCAGAAACAACGAACGCGCATTGGGAAGACCGGTAAGATAATCGGTGACCGCCGAACTCTCCGCCTGTTCATACTTCATCGCATTCTCAATGGCGAGCGCCATTTTCGAACTTACCGCCAGCAAAATGCGTAAATGATCAGAGGTAAAGAAATCCTTTTCCGCATGATACAAAGCGACCACACCGACCACTCCCTGCAAGCCTTCGAGCGGAACGGCAAGCGCTGAATTCAGTGTGCTGTACTTTGAAGAATCGTTCAGATAACCGGGCTCGACCGAAGGATTGCCGTTGAGAATCGGTTTAAGATTCTGCGCTACCCACCCCGAGAGTCCTTGTCCAATCGGAATTCGCAGCGAAGCAAACAGCCGGAAGTTGTCGCCGTTCACATATTCCGGCACAAGTTCATCGCCATGACGTACGTAGATCGCAATCGCGTCATACGGCATCGCCCGGCGCAGTTTTACGGCAAACACCGAGAGTGTTTCACCCAAACTGAGCGAAGCCCCCAGATCCTGGCTGAGTTCGAATAGCGTCTGAGCTTCCTGGCGCGCCGCCGCAATCGAACCGAGAAAGCTGCGCTCCGGCACTTGCCGCCGCCCTTCCGCCTCAAACCCGGCTGCCGGTTTTATGGTGGGCTCAACTTTAGTCGCGTTATGGTCTTTTACTTCGACTTCCGTCGATAGCTTCTGCTTGCCTAAGCTGTCCGTTCGTTGATGGACCAGTTGCTCCAGTTCCACGTATCTTCGTTCGAGCACCTTGACCACTTGCGGATCAAACGACTTTCCCGATTCATCCGACAGTCGCGCCATCGCTTCATGTAGAGGCAGCGCCCGCCGATATTGGCGATCCGATGCCAACGCATCCAGAAAATCCACTGCTGCGAGGATTCTGGCGCCAATCGGAATTTGCGTCCCGCGTAACCCCAGCGGGTAGCCCGTCCCGTCAAATTTCTCGTGATGGGCACGGACTATGGGCACAACTGGATATGGAAAGCGCACCCGCTCTAGGATTTCCGCTCCCACCAGCGGATGAATTTTCATTTTCTCGAATTCTTCCGGAGTCAGACGTCCCGGCTTCGAAATGATGTGCTCGGGAATCGCGAGCTTGCCAATGTCATGCAGCAAGGCCGCTGCCTGCAAAGCCTCCATTCCATCGTTGTCAACTTTTAGATCCTTCGCCACCTCGACGGCATACACGCGAACTCGCTGCAAGTGATCGTGAGTCGTCTGGTCCTTGGCTTCGATGGCGAGTGCCAGCGCTTCAATGGTACGCATATGCAAGTCCGCCATCTCTTCCACGTGCCGCTTCTCGTCTTCCAGTTTGCCCAGGTAAAGCCGGTAAGAACGGTAAATAAGGTACACCACAGGAAGCGTCAACAACGACGTCTGCCAGTCGGTAAAGCCGTGCAGCCAGCTCATCATGCCGGCCACGCCCGCACCCACCAGATAGTACGGGAAGCTCCAGAAGTAACAGTCCGCCCATATTTTTCGCAGCGATCTTCGCTCGGTCAGCGAGATGACGGCCGCCACCGGAAGCGTGTTCGCCACAAAGTAAACGCAGGCCGCAAGAAATAACAATGTTGATGGATTATTCACCGCGCGATGCGCCAGCGAATAGCGATACGCGGCGAAGGTCACGGCGATGGCCAAGGCTGTCGAGCAGACATTAAAAGCAACTTGAATCGGGATCGGACGGTCGCGGTCGAAGCACTGCACCACTACTGCGGCGCAACCGAGCGCCATGGCTTCCGAAAAGCTGAGTTCCAACACACCCAACAGCAGAAACAGGAAATTTACCGACATCGTTCCGGTAATGCCGGGCAGGTTCACCTTGAGCCGTGAGGCGGCCAAAGCGATCACGAGATAACAGAAAAATTTAAGCGGATTTTCGCTCTTGCCGTGCAGCACCGAATAGGTGAGCACTGCCGTCCCGCAGACGACCACCACGCCGATAAAAAAGCGTGGCGCTGCGCTCATGTCCCTCCAGGATTGAGGGCGAGTTTTCATTCGGACGCACTCCTGCCCGGGAAGCCAGGGTTGCCACTCCCAGGCGCAAATAAACGGCAACACTCCCCAACACCCATTGATAACAGGCACCGAACGGGCGGGGAAGCATTCGGCTATTTGGAGGTAAACTTACGTAATGGTTGAGAGTGACCTTTTGGCCTTACCTTGCCCCGCCAATCGCTGAAATACAGCCCTTAAACCATAGAAAACAAGGCTGCAACCATCACTTTGCCAAACCATGAAACTTGTCGCTGCGCTGCTTCGTATAAACCATAGAGCCCGCCGGTTTGACTTGCCAGAACCCCCGGCCTAACATGAATGACTCTCTCCCAGGAGTGTTCTCAGGAATGATCGGCCAGACCGTCTCGCACTACCGTGTCCTCTCGCAGTTGGGCGGCGGAGGGATGGGTGTCGTATACGAAGCTGAGGACATCAACTTGGGTCGCCATGTCGCGCTCAAGTTCCTGCCTCCGGAGACGGAAAAAGATCCGCTCGCGCTCGAACGTTTTCAGCGCGAAGCCCGTGCCGCCACCGCCCTGAACCACCCTAATATCTGCACCATCTACGAGATTGGCGAGGACGGCGGACGCCATTTCATCGCCATGGAGTTGTTAGAAGGCGAGACGCTCAAGAAAAAGATCCACGATCAGCACCATAACCAGCCGATGGAACTCGAGCAATTGCTTGACCTCGGGGCTCAAATCGCTGATGCGCTCGATGCCGCGCACGCCAAGGGGATCATTCACCGTGACATCAAACCCGCCAATATTTTTGTGACCAACCGCAGCCAGGCCAAGATTCTCGATTTCGGCTTGGCCAAGCGCACCGCCAAGCCTTCCATCCTGTCTGACGTCACCATCAGTAGTTCTGCCGCGACCGTCGACGAGCCTTTCCTGACCAGCCCCGGATCGACAGTTGGCACCGTAGCGTACATGTCTCCAGAACAGGCGCGCGGCAAGGATCTCGACGCGCGCACCGACCTGTTCTCGTTTGGTGCCGTGCTCTATGAGATGGCCACCGGCGCAGTTCCGTTCCGCGGAGACACGTCCGCTGTGATCTTCGACGCCATTCTGAATCGTCCACCGGCGCCACCGCTTCGCCTGAACCCAGACTTACCTCCGAAGTTTGAAGAAATCCTCAACAAGCTCCTGGAAAAAGACCGCGACCTGCGCTATCAGAGCGCGGCCGATGTGCGGTCGGATCTGAAACGCCTCAAACGCGATTCCGAATCGGGCAGCATCTTCGCCGCAACTTCTTCCAGCTCTGCCATCCGTAGTGTCCCCATTATTCATAAAACTTCCACGCCAAGCCATAAACTGCCGACGTGGCTGATCCCTGCTCTAATCGTCGCCGTAGTCGCTGCCGGCATGGGCTTCGTGTTTCTTAAGCGTGGTCACGCGCTCACCGAAAAAGATTCCATCCTGGTTACTGATTTCGTGAACACCACCGCCGATCCCGTCTTCGATGGCACTCTAAAAAAAGCACTGGCTGTCGATCTGGAGCAGTCTCCGTACCTCAACGTCTTCCCCGAACAAAAGATCCGCCAGACCTTGCAATTCATGGGACGCAGCCCTGACGACCGCATCACCACCGACGTCGGCCGCGAAATTTGCCAGCGCGATGGCATCAAGGCCATGCTCAACGGCAGCATTGATAGCGTTGGAGGTCAATACGTCATCACACTGGAAGCAACTAATGCTTCTTCAGGCGATTCGCTCGGACGTCAGCAGGGGCAAGCGGACCGAAAAGAAGATGTGCTGAATGCGCTGCACGGTGCCGCTACCAAGTTGCGCAGTCAGCTGGGCGAGTCGTTGGCCATGGTGCAGAAATACGACATGTCTCTCTCCATGGCCACCACCTCATCCCTCGACGCGCTGAAGGCGCTGAGTCTGGGAGATGCCAAACACAACATCGGCGACGAACTGGGAGCTCTTCCCAACTACCAGCGCGCTATCGAGATCGATCCCAATTTCGCCATGGCATACGCCCGCCTCGGCGTGATCTACAGCAATCTCCAGCAAACCGAGTTGTCCGAGCAAAACCGCCAAAAAGCCTTCGAGCTTCGCGACCGCGCCAGCGAGCGCGAGAAGCTCTACATCATGTCGCACTATTACACCGATAGCGGCCAGCTCGACAAAGGGATTACCGCCTACGAACTTTATCGCCAGACTTACCCGCGGGATTCCATCCCGTTCACCAACCTGGCCGGCATCTATAACAATTTGGGACAATTCGACAACGCTTTGGAGAACGCAAAGCGCGCGGTGGAACTCGATCCTGATGGGGTAGCTGGCTATTCGAATGAGGTTCAGGCTTACGCCGGCTTGAACCGGATCGAGGAAGCCCGCGCCGCCGTCAACGCCGTTCTCCAGCGCAAGGACTCCACTTCGAGCTTCCACGTGGTCCTGGCTTCGTTGGACTGGGCCGAAGGCAAGAACGCGGACATAGAGAAAGAACTCGCAAGCGCCTCCGCGACTCCCCAAGGAGAGTTGAACGCTCTCGGGTTCCGCTTCAGCATGGCTGGCACTCGCGGACAAGTAATCCAGGCGCGCGAACTCGGTCGCCAAGACGAAGACGCATTGGACCGCCTACATCTACAGGGCCGAGCCGGCGTCGAGGTGCAGCTTGCCCTCTTCGAGGCCATGGTCGGAAATCACGCCCAAGCCGCCGCCGATGCCACCGATGCACTCAAACTATCCCGAACGCTGGATATCTTGGGACGCGCCGGCACGACGTTCGCTATTTTGCGCCAGGATCAGAAAGCGCTAGAGTTGGCTGATGAAATCCAGCGCACTCATCCCAATGACACAATCGCAATCAATGTGAGCGTACCCATGATCCGCGCCGTTGTCGCCCTGTGGCCGGCAAATCCAGCCAAAGCCGACCCGGCCAAAGCCATCGACCTGCTGAATGCCGCTGCCGTGTATGCGCGCGCTGATAGCGGCGTCCTTTACGCCCGCGGCCTTGCGTATGAACAGGCAGGACGCTACGCCGAAGCACAGCAGGATCTTCAGAAGGTCATGGAGATGAAAGCCCGTAGCGGCCCCGACATCACGTTCCCCCTCGCCCAGATGGAGTTAGGCCGAGTGTTTCAAAAACAAGGCGACAAACCCAAGGCTCGCATCGCCTATCAAAACTTTCTCGCCGACTGGAAAGATGCCGACCCCGATCTTCCGCTCCTCCACGAAGCCAAAGCCGAATACGCCAAACTGCAATAGGCGACTCCCGTTAGATGTGGATAGCACAACATGAACAGCGAAGAACAACGGGCGCGTTGGGATCTCAAATACGAGCAAGGCTTGCCTTCCCTCACAGAACTAGATCCTTTCTTTATCTCAGCTTACGAGAAATTTGTGAAACCATCGCTCCCGAACGCGGGTGCAGCATTGGATTTGGCCGGTGGACTAGGAAGACATGCCTTGTGGCTGGCCGACAGGAACTGGAAGGTCACCGTGGTAGATCTTTCCGATGTGGCAATTGGAAAACTCAGCCAGACTGCTCTTGAACGAAACGTCAAACTCGAAGTTCTTGTAGGAGACTCCTCCGAGTACAAATTTGAGCCAGCACGGTTTGATTTGATCGTGCTCTTCTATCACCTGGACCGTAAACTCTTCCCCAAAATAATTTCCGCATTGAAAGCGGGCGGCTTGCTTATTTGTAAGATGGGCCTGCGGTGGGATTCGCGCGACACCCTAACGACTAGCGATGCAAGTCCTTTGCACAGAAACGAACTGCCGTCACTTGTTGCAGGGTTAGATCTTCTACACCACAAGGAACGGCCGGTACGCGATCGGGGCGTGGTCGAGTTGGTAGGAAGAAAGCCATAAAAACGGTAAAGCAAGGGCAGCATGGTCGAAACCATACTGCCCCCATCCGGGGAAGGATCCGTTAGAAGTGGAATCCTATCTGCGCCGTCAGCGCGCGCGGAGTCACATAGTGCGTCCCGCTGAAGGTCGAAAGGAAGTTATACAGCGCCAGCTTATTGGCAATGTTGATGGCGGTAAGCGTAAGACTCCATTTGTAATGGTCGCCCTTGAACAGGTTGTCGTCACCTATCGAAGCGTCAAACAAGTTGCGCGACTCAATGCGAGGCGGATTGTGGTCGTCGTTCTCGGCATTGGTTCCTGGCACCTGGATAAGATTAGATCCAAACTGCGATGCCAGGCAGCTGGATGGCAGCGCTACGGTCGGGGTGGCGCGAACGCCACTGCAAGTGAACCCGGCCTGGAACTCCTGATCGGCGCTCAGCGGATTTCCGAAAACATCCTGCAATAGAACAGCTGGTTGCCCGCCAATGGTTGTTGTCTGCGGGCAATCATTGTCAGGATTCACTCCGTAACACGGTGCGTTCCCGGCCACTAGACCGCTGTCGTATCGCCAATTGAAGCCCAGCCACGGACCACGTTTCCCAATCTGATATTGCAAGTGGGTTGTCTGGTTGAACTTCTCGTCGTGGTCAATGCGGAACGGTAGTCCAGCACTGGTCGACACTGTAGAGCCCGCTCCGCCAATCTGAGGCTGGAAAAAACGCGCCGCCACGCTGGAGAAGACCATCAGCGCCGAAAAGCCATGCAGGTTCGGGACGCTTACTCGGCCCGCATATCCGGGAATCTTGGAGTTGTGCCATTCAATGGGGAAAGTGATCGGAGTGTTGCCGAGTACGCTGAAATCGTAGCCGTTGTGCGTATACTTCGTAATCCACTCACCCGAAAAGACAAGGTACCGGCCGAAAGCTTGCTCAAGCCCAGCATGGAATTCGTTGCGAAAGCCCGGACTCAACGCCCCGCTCGAAAGACCAGTACAGAGAAGAAGCGGCGACAATACAGGGTTGCTGCATCCGATGCTGGAAAGGATCAGGTTTTCATTGAAGGGAGATTCCAATGTGCGTGCATAGGAAACCCGGAGAACCGTATTAGTCTTCTTGACGTTGTAAGCGATCCCGAGACGAGGCTCTGCCTGCCGCGCGATGGAGAGACCGTTGTACAAGTCACCGCGTATCCCGAGATTCAAAGACCAGTTTCCTTTGGTGATTGCGTCTCGAATGTAGAGAGCAAGCTCTTTCACGTCGGTATGGCCGTTGAACGTGTACAGCCCTCCGTTGCGGGTCAAGTCGTAGGGAAATAGGGTGGGATTAAAAGCAGGATAAAACGCAGTGTTGGGTGCGTTGGGATTGAAATACGGGTTTGTAGGATCGGCAACATTTGGCGCGTAGCCCGCGACACCACATTGCGAGGGATCGGTGAATCCCGGCACAGGAACGTTAGGGTCCGCTGCTGTTGATAACGTTATACAGGGTGCGTTGTAGGCTGGATCGACAATGCCGATCATGTCATTTTCATTGAGAAATGTTTGTTCGTAGGTGACGCCGGCCTTGACGTTGTTTATCCTTTTGACGTAGGAAATGTCGGATCGAAGTCCAGCGTTGGTGAGCGTCCGGTTCTGGCCCACCGACTGCCTCTGAAGACTCGGTGGCCCGAGGTCGGCGAAAGGATCATTGCTGGGATAGTAGTTATAGTCGTCGCGGCGCACGAATGCTCCAAAAGTAAATACAGCGTTCGTATTCACCACATGTGTCCACGAAGGGGCGATGTTAAATGTCCCAATTTTGGAGCGTTGGTCTGCTGCTCCAACGACAATATTAGTGCCTGGTACTATGCCTCCGTAGTTCTCCTCCGCGGGAAGAACCCCGCCCAGTCCACTCCACGCCGTCGCATTCTGGGCATCGAAGGAATTCGGCGTCTGGAACCAGCTCCGGCTATAGCCGAAGTTCAGGTGAATCGAGTCGGCGGTTGAAAGTTGGTAATCCACGCGGTCGAACAGGTTCTCTTCGTTGCCCTTGTCGTGGCTTACCGCGAATTCCGGTGGGTCCAGAAACCGGCCGCTGTTCAAGCCGCCGACGGAGATGAAGTTTCCCCAGTTCTTGCCACCGTAAGCAAGCTCCGCTGCCACGTTGGACGTTCCAAATGCCCCATACGAGGTGGTTGCGCTGCCATGGGGTGTAGTTACGCCCTGACCCGAACGCGTGGTCGCGACAATCACAACGCTGGTCTTACCTCCATATTCCGCAGGCGGCGCGCCGGATATGACTTCCATGGATTGGATCGAATCGAGCGGGACTTGGTTCGAAAAGACTTTGCTTTGCTGGTCGGTAATCGGCTGACCGTCGACGGAGAACGAATTCTCCGCATGGTCGCCCAATCCGTGAAAGAGGCCATTGGAATCAGCCGCGATTCCCGGCGTTGAAAGCGTAACTAGCGAACTCAGTGACGAGGACGCACTCTCCAACGGCATCTTGTCGAACACCGCCTTGTCGATGTCGGAGTGGAAGGTCGAATCGTTCTCTACCAGGTCTCCCCCAGCCTCGACTGTAACCGTGTCGGAGGTCCCGGCCACGGCCAAACTAACCTTCACATTCGCGCCCACTACTGATCTGATCTCCACATCCTGCGCGTATGGAGCAAATCCCGCGACCGTCACCGACATGTGATACGGATTAAACGGAACATTTGGGAAACTGAAATTTCCTTTACTATCCGTAGTGGCGGTTCGATCATAACCGCTGACCGCTTGATGAATCTCGACAGCGGCATTCGGAACCACCGCGCCAGAAGGATCCAGCACGGTGCCGCTAATCGATCCTGAACTTCCGCCCGACTGCGCGTGCGCAGCCACAATACTGAACGCCATAGCAACGGCCACAATGGCCGTAGCCAGCCAACTTCTATAAGACAAATACATGATTTCCTCCAATAAATATGGTTCTGGAGCGAGTCCGATCACATGAGGATCGAAGATCACAGATCGCGTCTTTTGGGAATACTTATTGAACAGAGCGCGGGATCAGAACGCAGGCGGAGGACGAATAAACTGGGTAATGGCGGGACGGAAGATCGCGGAAACTTCTGCAACCGGACTCGACAGAACTGTCGCAACCAAAACCGGCGCAGAAGCAGCTGTCTGAGTATTGATTCCAGCGTGAGCCGTAGCACAAATCGAGCAGGTATGGTGCGAGGTTGTCGAGTCGTCGAGGTGCGAGTGGGTCGCCTGTATCGACCCGATTACGCATACCAAGGCGATGCAGAGCACGCACAAAGCTCTGACGAACACGCCCCGATTTGCCGATACTTTCATGAAACTCCCGTTAGAGACTAACTTTCGGCTGACTAGCCGCAGATTCGCCTTAGACAGACTAGCTATAGACGATTCTAACGTGAGATGGTCACCTGCGGAAATGCCGCACGCAAGAAATGATCCACCCTACACACCCCTCTAGACCATGACCTTCAGATGCCCCGCGGCGTCCAGACGATCTACCGATAAAGGATTTATTTCGCCATCTATCAAATAATTATCCAGAAATGCGTGCCTTCGCCCGAATCTCGTCTCGGCTTATTTCGGTCAGTCTTAAATAGGTTGGGCGAGAACCAACAAAAACACTATCAGTCGCGCCGGCATTCTCCGACAATCATTGCAGGTATCACCGGCACTCGTCTGTTACAGCGCCACCTGCGTCTCTATTTTTGATGTTCTCCGCTGCGCCCTTGTCCATAAGGGTCCGGCGGAGGACTCAGACTCAGGGAGAAGTAATTATGTCGGGACAAGTTATTTTGTACTTTGAAGACCAGGCAGACGCCTTGCGCTTTGCTCTAGCCGCAGGTTCGGTTATGGCAGGGGACGGACCCCGCGCCACCGACGATCTAGTCCAGGAAACAACACGAGCCACACGCATACGCCTGGATGCGGCCAACAAAGGAAAAGGTCGGCAGCCCACTCCTCCCGAACGCGCTGCATGAACTGCGCGGCTGCCGCCGGAATCTGACCAGTTGAATCGTGCCCTATTATTCCCCCCGACGCGACGCCGGACGGGGTCCGAATTAGAATGTCTGCTATGCTGACCGCCGAACAGGTTTCTCCTTCCTCGTCATCCATTGCGCTCGACCTAACCTGGGTTCGCTCGCAGTTCCCCGCCCTAGCGCAAAATATCAATGGTCACCCCGCGGTTTTTATGGATGGCCCCGGTGGCACACAGGTGCCGCAGCAAGTAATTGACGCCATCGCCGACTACTTGTCGCACAACAACGCCAACACTGGCGGCGCCTACCACACCAGCCGCAACACCGATCGCATGATCGCGGAGGCCCGGTCGGCGATGGGCGATTTTCTGAATTGCGATGCCGATGAAATCGTCTTCGGCGCAAACATGACGACGCTGACCTTCGCCATAAGCCGCGCAATTGGACGCGAACTCGGACCCGGCGACGAGATCGTTGTCACCCTCCTCGACCATGACGCGAATTTCTCGCCGTGGAAGGCGCTGGAAGAAAAAGGCGTAGTCATCCGCACCGTCGCATTCAACGAAAAGGACTGCACCCTGAACATGCAAGACCTGGCCGCAAAAATTGGAGACCGCACCCGACTCGTGGCCGTGGGCTATGCTTCGAATGCAGTAGGCACAATCAACAACGTAGCCGAAGTGGTGCGACTGGCAAGGCAAGCCGGAGCGCTCAGCTACATCGATGCCGTCCACTACGCTCCGCACGGCCCCATCGACGTGCGCCAGCTAGACTGCGATTTCCTGGCCTGCTCGACTTACAAATTTTTCGGTCCGCACATGGGCGTTCTCTACGGCAAGCACGAGCATCTGAAGAGGCTGCATCCCTATAAAGTGCGCCCCAATACCAACGACGTCCCGAACTGCTGGGAGTGGGGAACGCTAAACCACGAATGCATAGCCGGAATTAAAGCCTGCATAGATTACTGGGAAGAACTGGGCCGCCACGCGAAGCCCAAAGTCACAACCCGCCGAGCAGCGATCCTGGCCGCGCACGAAGCAATTCACGAACACGAACGAAAGATGACAGCGGAGATGATCGCAGGCTTGCGAGCAATTCCCGGACTGACGCTCTACGGCATCGGCGACCCGCAACAATTCGACAATCGTTGCGCCACCTTCGTAGTCCGAATCGAAGGCCGCACTCCGCTGGAGCTGGCAACCAAGTTAGGCGAGCGCGGCTTCTTCACGTGGGATGGAAACTACTATGCGCTGAACCTAACCGAGCAGTTGGACGTGGAGCGACTGGGAGGATTCCTGCGCATCGGCCTTGTGCATTACAACACGATGGAAGAAGTGGAGAGACTGATTGGGGCGCTGCGGGAGATTGCGGGCTGAACCGACGAAAGCTTCAATTCTTCCAAAGAATTTCCTCTACCGAATTTCCTCTCCCAACCAACGCCACCTTCGCCAGCCCAATAAACAGTCCATGTTCAACAATGCCCGGAGTGTCGCTCAGCACCTGCGCCAGCGCCGGAGGATCCGCAATCTTTCCAAAGCTGCAATCAAGAATCTGATTCCCATTATCAGTAAGAAAAGAACTGCCATCCGATTTCAAGCGCAATTTAGGCGTCCCGCCCAGCGACGCAATTTTTCTCTCAACCACCGTCCGCGCAAACGCAATTACCTCGATTGGCAAAGGAAACTTTCCCAGCACGGTAACAACTTTGCTGGAATCCACCACTACCACCATCTTCTTCGACGCCGTAGCAATCACCTTTTCACGCGTCAACGCGCCGCCTCCGCCTTTGATCAACCGCAATTGCGGATCGACTTCATCGGCGCCGTCAATGGTAATGTCGATTTCCGGATTTTCATCCAGCGTGGTCAGCCGAATGCCAACCCCACGCGCCAGATCGGCAGTCTGCACAGAAGTCGGGATTCCGATGATTTTCAGACCAGCTTTCACGCGTTCGCCGAGAGCAATCACCGTGAAATAAGCGGTCGAGCCGGTCCCTAATCCAACCACGTCGCCGTCATGCACCAGCAGAGCAGCAGCGCGCCCGGCGGCTTCTTTTTCTTCTTCATTCGCCATCATTCACCATAAATCATGTGCCTGCCCTGAGCGCAGTCGAAGGGTCCACCAGTAATTCGGCATTCTAGTTCAAAATCATCTTGCCCAGAATCTCTTTGAGCAACTTCGCCGCAACCATCGTCGTAATTTGTGTGTTGTCCTGCAGGGGATTGAATTCCACAATGTCGGCGCCAACAATTTTACCGGTGATCGCATGCAGGTGCGCAATCGCTTCTCTCACCGACATTCCACCCGGTTCCCGATGCGAAATACCCGGAGCAAAAGCCGGATCGAGCGCGTCTATATCGAAAGAAATATAGATCGGACCCTCCACTTTCATGCGATCAAGCGCCGGCAAGTTGCGCATTTCAATGACCTCGACACCGAATTTCTTAGCCTGCTCGCGTTGGTGCCCATTCATAGTTCTGATACCAACCTGAATTAGCCGCTGCGCCGCGCCCTCCTCCATGATGCGCGCAAATGGACAAGCATGAGACATCCGGCTGCCTTGGAATTCATCATAGAGATCGGTGTGCGCATCGAAGTGAATAATCGTCAGCCCAGGAATGCGCTTGCCGAAAGCGCGCCAAAAAGCACGAACGATCGGAAAAGTAATAGAGTGATCGCCCCCCAGGCAAACTGGGCGCAGCCCTTGATCGAGTAGCTCTCCGACTCTCGCGTCGATCGCGGCAAAGGGTTCTACCCCCGTGAAGTTCAAATCACCGGCATCGCAATACGCGCCCTCGACACTGAGCTCGACGCCGGTTTCCGTCCATGAATTCCAGGAAGCAGAATGAAAAGCGCTACGGATGATGGCCGGTGCTCCAGATGGACCGCGCAGCCATGAAGAATTAGCGTCGAACGGAATGCCAAGAATCACAGGGGTTCCGGCCTTGACCGTGTCGTGACGAATCGTCATAAGAATATTCCTTCTGCTCGTGTGGCTCTGCCCCGTCCGGGCTGGACATCGCTGAAAATCGATCCACCGCCACTCGTCCAGCGTACCCGTCGTGGACCTCCGTAACTCCATTTCTTCCGCCGGAAGCGGCCACACAGACCACATCATCCGTTATTCTATAGAAGACCTTTATGGCAACTTCTACTCGCAAACTTGGCGGGAGCGCGACTCCTGCAATCGGTGGGAACATCTCTGAGAACGTCGCTAAGAATCATGAACGGGAACGTGTGTTTGGGCTGTTCCGTCAATTTGGATATCTCGAAGCAGAACTGAACCCGCTCGGTCTGCTGCCTCCGCAACCACATCCCGACCTGCGGTTTAGTGACAATGACGACAATGACAACGAATGGGCACGGGAAGCCCGTCGCATTTATTGCGGCAGCGTAGGCGTGGAATTCATGCACATCGCCGACCCGGAGCGGCGACGCTGGATTCAGGAACGCGTCGAAGCGGAACCAGCGGCTGTAGACCGTGCACGCGCGCTAGATATGCTCGTGCGCGCCGATGTTTTTGAGCAGACGCTGCAGCAGCGCTATCTCGGCAACAAACGCTTTTCGCTCGAAGGCAACACATCCTTGCTGCCCGCGCTAGACGCCGTTCTGGATGTAGCCGGCGAGCACGGCACCGTTGAACTGGTCATGGGCATGAGTCACCGGGGACGGCTGAACGTCATCATTCATGTGGCCAAACGTCCGCCCGAGCAAGTATTTGCGGAATTCGAGGATGTGGACCCACGCAGCGTATTGGGCTCGGGAGACGTGAAGTACCACATCGGTGCGACCGGCGACTATACCACCAGAAGCGGGAAGAACATTCATATCCACCTGGTGTCAAACCCCAGCCATCTCGAAGCCGTAAATCCGGTCACGGTGGGACGAACTCGCGCCAAGCAGGATCGCGCCGGTGAAGGTGGTCAAGCAAAGTACCTGCCGCTGCTGGTCCACGGCGATGCCGCCTTCGCGGGGCAAGGCATCACCGCCGAGACACTGAATTACGCAGGGCTGGCCGGCTACACCGTGGGCGGAACGGTTCACGTCATCGTAAACAATCTGATTGGATTCACCACCAATGCCCGCGAAGAGCATACCTCACGTTTCTCGGCGCAACTGGGCCGGCGGCAATCGATTCCCATCTTTCATGTGAATGGCGAAGACGTGGACGCGGTTCTGCGGATCGCGCGCATCGCAACCGAGTACCGCTATAAATTCGGCACAGACGTAATCGTCGATTTGATCGGTTACCGCCGCCATGGCCACAGCGAGGTCGATGATCCCACGGTGACGCAGCCTTTGATGTATAAGGCCATCAAAGAGCATCCGCCGCTGTATCGGATTTATGCTAAGCAACTCGGCATCGAAAATATCGCTGAGCAGGTGAGCGCGATCAAGAGCGAGTACGAGGCCGCGCAAAAGAGCGCAACTAAGGTCACCAAAAAGCCGACGATGCGCAGTCTTCCAAAATATTGGGACGGCTATTTCGGAGGCCGCTACAACCCCGGTTACGAGCAGCCCACAGGCGTTGCGCGCGAGGAATTAATAGCTCTCACCGAACGTTTAACCACGTATCCCGAAGGTTTCCACATCCATCCCAAGGTAAAGAAGTTGCTGGAGCAACGCGAGGAGATGGGAACCGGCAAGAAGCCAGTTGACTATGGCATGGCCGAGGCGCTCGCCTTCGCAAGCCTAGTAAAGCTGGGGATTCCAGTGCGCCTCAGCGGACAAGATTCGCGCCGAGCCACCTTCAATCAACGCCACTCGGCGCTCCTCGATATAGAGGACGAAACCGAATATGTCCCGTTGCGCAATATTGCGCCGGGCCAGGCCGCGTGCGACATCTACAACTCGACCCTTTCAGAAGCGGGCGTGATGGGATTTGAGTACGGCTACAGCCGCGATTATCCCGAGGCGCTGGTTTTGTGGGAGGCGCAGTTTGGCGATTTTGCCAACGTCGCCCAAGCCGTGATCGACCAATTTGTTTGTGCCGGCGAAGACAAATGGGGACTGCTGTCAGGCCTTGTCTTATTGCTGCCTCACGGCTACGAAGGCCAGGGGCCGGAGCATTCGAGCGCCCGCATCGAGCGATTTCTGCAGCTCGCGGCACGCGACAATATCCAGATTTGTCAGCCCTCCAATGCGGGGCAGTATTTCCACCTGCTGCGTCGTCAGGCCCTCCGTAAATGGAGGAAGCCGCTGGTAGTGTTCACCCCGAAGAGCATGTTGCGGCATCCGGACGCACTCTCTCCGCTTGAAGATCTGACTCATCAGAAATTTCTGTCAGTAATCCCAGATACAGAAGCACAAGACGCCAAACGGATTCTGATCTGTACCGGAAAGATCGGACACGAACTTCGTACGGAGCGGCAGAAGCGCAAGGACTTTAGCACCGCCATCGTCTTCTTGGAGCAGATGTATCCATTTCCAGAGGCCGAACTAACTGCCGAACTGGAGCGTCATGCGACCGCGCGAGACATTGTATGGGTGCAGGAAGAACCGTCCAACATGGGCGCGCTTTTCTACATGTTGCCGCGCCTGAAGCGTATCGCAAATGACCGGCCTGTTCTTTCGGTGAAACGTTCCGCGAGCGCAAGCCCCGCTACTGGTTCAGCAAAAGCACACGAAGTCGAGCAGAAGACAATTCTGGCGCTGGCGTTCACCACTCAGGACTGAAAATCTAGGACTGTAACCGCAGGATTGAAACACGGCGAAGGAAAAATAAAGCCCTGGCATGCATCGCTGAGATCGGACGCGCCTTTGGCCTCATCCGTGGGCATATATCGATTGCGTAGAGTTCTACGCGTCTCAGCTGATGTTGTCGAGAAAAGTTGATGACGGTGCAAAAAATAAACTCCCTGTAGCTGGCTTGCTGAAATCGAGCAGGCGGTCGTAATTACCAGGGGGACGGCCCACGAACATGTTCTGAAGCATCGTTTCAGTGATGCGCGGAGTGCGGCTATACCCGATGAAGTAGGTACCGAACTCGCCGTGGCCCGGCCGCCCGAAAGGCATGTTGTCTCTCAGAATCTTAACTTCTTTTCCGTTTTCTTCGATCGTAGTGAGCGCATTGTGCGCGAATGGAGGCTTCTCGGCGTCTTTCAGTTCGATGTCTGAGAGTTTCTTGCGGCCAATCATGCGCTCCTGCGTCTCAACCGGAAGAGCATTCCATCCCTTCATGTCGTGAAGATACTTCTGGACGATGACGTAGCTGCCGCCCGCAAAACCTGGATCTTCGTCACCAACAATTGCAGCCTCTTGCGCTGCACCGCCCCGCGGATTTTCTGTGCCGTCGACGAACCCGATGACATCGCGATCGTCGAAATAGCGGAAGCCGTGAACCTCGTCGGCAACCGAAACTACATCTCCGATGTTGTCCATGATCTGTGCAGCCAATTCAAAACAGAGGTCGATGCGTTTGGCTCGAATGTGAAACAGGATGTCACCCGGAGTGGAGACGGCGTGGCGGCCGCCTGAGCGAATCTCTCGAAACGGATGGAGTTCGGCGGGGCGAGGTGATCCAAAGAGTTTATCCCAGGCGTCTGAACCGAATCCAACTACGCATGTGAGACCGGCTTCCGCGTCTCGAAAGTCAACCGCGCGCACGAGCCCTGAAAGATCCGCGCAGAATGATCGTAGCGTCGCATAGTTGTTCTGCTCCGGGCGAATGCAGATAACCAGAAAAATCGCCGCGCGTGTAAGCGGACCGACCACAGTTTGCGGAAGAACGATCTCGTTTAGTGCCTTGGGTGTGTCCATTATCTCAATCTCAATTTACGATGATTCCCATCCATCCACTAACAAGGCGCATGACCACTCGGAAAAGAAATGGGGCCGTCACATAAGACGGCCCCTCTACCAATTCGGATGGTTGCTGGGGAGCCATTCGATCCTGGGCTTTTCGATTTTTCGTAGAAAATATCGGCCAGACAGGGCAAGCCCCGTCTCTAAGCGACAAAACTATCTTGACCTATGGCCAGCGCTTCGCTGCTTCTTCCCAGCCGGCAACGCGTGACGGGGCATTTGCTGCCTGCGAGGCAACCACCGGCGGAATTCGGACCGGCTGCGGCGGCGCGCTGGCAGTTAAGCTCGGCTTGGGCGCTTCCGCGAGCGGCTCTTTTTCCTCCGAAAGCAGCGGGGCGGCGACGCGCAAGGCCTCTACTTCTTTTTCCAACCTGGTAAGTTCAAGTTCCTTCTGCCGTAAAACTTCATACACATTTTTCATGCTTGGGCACCCTTTGCGGTGGAACAAGTGATTTAAGCGCAGACTATGTGTTCCACCCTCGATTTGTCAAGGAAAACAGGCACTCGCGTGTGCATGGATGGTTATCCTCGGTGATTATCCAAGTGGTTATCGAGTAGGTTATCGAAATACCACCACAGCGACCAGGATACCCAAAATTAGGACGGCGATCGCCAACAGATTTACATGGTTCGCCAGCCACGATTCATTCACTGGCGCTGCGTTGGCCAGAAAGGCGGGAACGAATTCCTCCGCAGTCGACAACGCTGAATCGGACGGAGCGCCCTGCTCCTCACTGTTTTGTTTGATCTCGCTAGCTTCCTTTTTGTGCTGCTTCTCGAAATCCTTCTTCTCGTTATCGTTCCTTTTTTCACAATCGAGGCAAAACGTTCGACCCTCGGAAACGGGAAATCCACAAGAAGAGCACTTTTGCACCCGAAGCATTGCCTCAGGAACTGAAGCCACCGCAAAAGCCGCTGCTGGCGGCGGTTCTGTTGCCGTTACTGGCGACAAAGACGAAATTATCGGCAACTCAGCAGGAAGAGTTGCCGGCTCAACTAACTTCGACTCCTCTAACTCTGGTTTTGCAAACCCCGCCTCTGTTAACACTGATTGCGTTAACTCCGGCTGAATCGGAATTGCGGAAACTTGGCGCGCTCCATCTCCCAAAGAAGATTCGACAGGCCTCTCCGGCTCTGCTCTCGGCGCCGCTGGTGCTGCAGCGTTCTGGCGCTGCTCAGCGAGATCAAGGGCCGTCAAAGTAAGAGCGGCCATGCGTTCCAGTGCGATCAGGTCGCGCTCTTCGAACGCATACGGATGATCGGAAAATAATTCGAACAAACCGCGAACCTCGCCATCGCGCCGCATCAATGGTAAAACCACAATGGACGCGATGCCGAGCGCTCGACACGTTTCCAGATTCACTCGTGGGTCATTCTCAGCATTGTCGCAGCGCAACAACTGCCTTCGAGTAATGCTTTCGCCTGTCAACCCGGAGCGAACCTGCAAACGCGCCCCGATTGGCGGCGCTGAAGAACCAGCGCTGGCGCGGCAAACCATCTCCTCACCCTGCGGCAGAGCAAGAGCAGTTCCGGTTGCGCCCGTAATGTACTGCGCGCGTTCCACTAGCAACTGAAGCGCGAAGTCGAGCTCCGTTTCCGCGAGTGTGTGACTCCCGTTGGAGCGATCGCCCACTGTTCCTACCGCACGGACTGGGGAAAGGTCATTTCCCATGATCGTGTCCTTGGCGCTCTCTGACGGGAACCGATCTTCGGACTGAGATTCGGGTTGGGCAGATCCGTGCATAGCGAAAGGGCTGATCCGAGTCTCGCCTCGACGACTCCGACTGTCAAGAGCAAGGTGTCTAAGCTTAAGAGGAAAACGGGCGTGCCAATGGAGAGCCGGGCGTCCCCGCCCGGCCACCAAACTGTCGGCAGGCAGATACCCGTCCACGCGGAGGTTTGAAGTTATCTGAGAGTTACTGCGATTTTTCTTCTTTGTGCCGCAGCCATTCGATAAACATCTGTTCTTTTGGCTTGTCATAGGCCATGAGTACGTGGCGGATGCTGCGACCGCTGACAAAATGACATACTTCTTCCGCCAGATTCTTCGCATGATCGCCGGCGCGTTCAAGCGATTGCGTCATGAAGATAACCTGCAAGCTGGCGTGACGCGCGAGGTTCTCAGGATTCTCAATATGGCGCAGAAAGATGAGATTGCGCAGGCGGTCCATTTCAGCATCGGCGCGGAGCACGTCGATCGCTTTCTTGACATCCTTTTGCGAGAAAGATTGCCCAACATCGGCCAGCATTTTCTCCAGCACAGTAGCCATGTGAGTCAAATCGCGAGCATCCTGCGTGTCGAGACGGCCTCCCGTAGCTTGCGCGCTCGTGGCAAAACTCAACAGCAGGTCTCCAATGCGCTCAAGTCCGATCATGACTTTCATGCACGCCAGCAGTTGCCGGGTCTCGGCCTCGGGGACGCGGGTAATGGTCGACGTCACACCGGAGTCCACTTCCAGATCAATGGCATCGAGTTCTTTTTCGCATTGCTGAATGGCGTTCAGGCGAGACATGGATCCGGTGGCAATGCCTTCAGCCGCAATGGCTGCGGCCTCACGAGCCAGCTCGCAAGCTTCCACAGTTCGCTGCACCAAGCCAGAGTGCGAGGGCTCGGGCCAAGGCGTCTTTACGCTGGCTGTGCTCATAGGCAAAACTGCCCTGCTCATTTGGATGCCGGATTCGCTCTGGAGGACGCGAACTGTATTAACCAAGAGTGTGACACAATCCCAGCAAAAGCATAATTCCCCGCGACCCGCAGCAGGTTACAACCCGGTGAATTTACGGCTCTCCCCGAGTGAAAAACGAGTCGAAAAGAACGAAAATAATAACGAGTAAAAATAGTAACAATGAGTGCGGGATAGTTTCCTGATTACCGACCATCCTTTGCGGTTCACACGGCCGTCCTCAGTGCCGCAGATAGCCCAAAATAGCTGGCAGCAGTTCTGCTCTCGCTCTTGAGAGTGATGAGCCCGGTGGTCGTCGAAGCACGACAGCATGGCCAAAAGCGTCGACCATGTTGCTCACGAAAAAGGTACGCATATCGAGATCGGTTCTTCTGCCAAACTCTCTCGCATGTGAGGCAAGTGCTGTACGAAAAGCCCCGTGAAGTCGCACCGAGAAGTCGCGCGTTCCGTCGGCGCGATGCGGTACTTCCGCTTGCAGCAAATGTGACAATTCCGGGTCAACGGTGTGTGCCTCGATCATGCCGTCGATTTAGGACGCAATAAGTTCCTCAAGCGTCGCCTCTGCGCTTTCGGCCATTCTGCGCTGCATGATGCGATCCACCTGGCCGATGTGCCTCTCGTGAAGAGCGGTAAAAATCGCCCGCTTGTTTGGGAAGTACTGATACAGAGACCCGATACTGACGCCAGCGGTTTCGGCAATCTGGTTCGTTGTGATCAAGGAAGACGAAGAGGAAGCGCCCCCGCGTTTGAGCAGTTTGATGACTGCGTCGAGTATCGCCTCCACCGTCCCCTGCGCCCGTTCCTGGACCGGTGCTCGGCGAGCCGCAGTTCTCTTTGCGTTCGGTTTCATCTGAGCAGTATAGATGGAAATGTGAGCTTTCTTTTAAGTTCACGCATAATCGTTGAACAGTGATAAGGATAACCGGCGCCTGGGATGCGAGTAGACAAAGCCTTATACGCCTTTAGGCTGTTTGTATGAGATGAGCGGCCGCAACAAACAGAACACGCTCATGGACGCGCTCACGGACCCACTCACGAAATTGAGGAAACGATGAAATATCTGATTACAGGCGCAACAGGAGATATCGGCTCCCGCATCGTAGAGCGCTTACTGCAACGCAACATTCGCCCACGTGTGCTGGTGCGCAACCAAGCTAAAGCTCGTTCCCTCTTTGGCGAACGCGTCGACGTCTTTGTGGGGGACCTTGCCGAACCAGCTTCCATGCGAGATGCCCTCAAGGGAGCGGACGCGATTTATCTCGTTAATGTCGGCCCCGAGATTCCGCGGCGAGATGGGTCAGTTGCCGTTCTCGCTAAGGAAGAGGGAGCAAATCGGATCGTCAAGCTCTCCTCGCTGGACGTTGAGCACGGTCTTGCCATCGGAGCTTGGCATGAGAAGGGTGAGGCCGCAATCCGGGCGGTTGGAATCCCATTCACATTTGTTCGTCCCACTGGTTTTATGTCGAATCTGCTTGCTTGGGCGCACTCCATCAAAACTGAAAAGATTGTCAGATCGTCTACCGCGGACGGCCGCCGGCCATTTATTCATTCCGAAGATATCGCCGCGGTGTCCGTCGAGGCATTGGTCAGCACAAACTACGTGGGCCAATCTCTCCCGATCACTGGCCCCGACTCACTGACATTCGGAGAGGCCACTGCCACCATCGCGGAAGCAATAGGAGAACGCCTGAAATACCAGGCAATATCGGACGAAGAAGCGCGTGAGCACTACTCCAAGGTCAGTGGCTCTCAAGAGGAAACCGAAGCTCATGTCACTTTGTGGAGAGCCATTCGAGAGGGTCGTCTAGCAAGCGTCACGCACGAAGTAGAGCGTATTTTAGGCCGCAAACCAATCACGCTCACGCAATGGGCTGCGGAAAATGCAGACTCTTTTTCGAGTTAGTGTGGATCAGTGGCGGCAAGTCGGCTTGGCAGGAATCCGGAAACCGGTGCCGGACGAGGATGCCTTGATGCTCGCGCATTTCTTGGTACCTATCCGAAGTACGAACTCCATGCCAACTACGCTTCTAGCGCGAAAAGACCACTCCGTGCGGCTGCCCGGTGCCCGTCCACCCCTGGGGCCACTTTCGATTGGCGAAGTCAAAGCCAGGTTTCCCGTTCGCGTCATGAAACGCGTTGTCCATGGTGAGAGCGCCGGTGGACTGGTCCAGTTTCACCAGATACAAGCGTGCATGATCCCCAGTGACAACCAAGCGTCCAGTCTTCGCGTCCCATCCTGTCCAATGGGAAAAAAATCCATCATTGAGCTTCAGCCGGGAAACTTCCACGGGTTTGTTTCCGTTTGAAATATCCAGCACGATCAAGCCGTGCATAACAGGCACGCTCTGGACCAGATAGTGTCCGACAATCGTCGGCACGCCGCAGAATGAACCAGGAAACGTATATACGAGCTTCGATCTTGGCTGGTCCCTATCCACATCGGTGATGCGCTCAATGCCGCAGCCGAGTGTTTGAATGTAAACCGCCCCGTCAGGCCCAACGCGCGCCTCTTCCGGACTGATGTGGCCATAGAGATTCTTGTCCACATCAAGATAGGCCGTTTTTAGCAACTTCAGGGTCGACAGCTGCCACACCTGATAAGTCACGCCGCTAAAAGCATTCACCTCATCCATTGAGGAGTTGGTAGAGACGACCCTGTCCAGTTCCGGAAGCACGGCCAGGCTGTACGGTGTCAACAGTGCGCCGGGGAAAGCCGGGTCGTCCGAAC
>JBATZM010000090.1:0-4388 GCA_049674665.1 Terriglobales bacterium | reverse complement strand
TTGGGACGGCCATGGGCATCTTGACGTTCAACCAGGCACATCGCGCCGATCACTTCGAAGCCGTATTCGCGTGCCGCTTCGATGGCTTGCACAGTGGAGGAGCCGGTGGTGCATACATCATCCACGATCACAACTCTTGCGCCTTTTTCGCGGAAGCCTTCGATGCGCTGGCCGGTGCCGTGCTGCTTCTCGGCCTTACGAACGAGGAATCCGTTCAGGGTGCCACTGGTTACTGCAACGGCTACAACTATGGGATCGGCTCCCATGGTGAGTCCACCGATGGCATCGGCCTCCCAGCCTTGCTCTCGGATCTCATCGAGGAAAACTTGACCGACAAGCTGCGCGCCACGGGCGTCGAGCGTGGTGGTGCGGCAATCGATGTAATAGTCGCTGGTGCCGCCGGAGGATAACTGAAACTCGCCAAGACGAAATGATTTGTGCGCCAGCATTTCCAGGAGCTCTTGGCGTGCGGTCGACATGAATTTCTACGATAGCAGAAAAGTAGTTCTCGGTTCTCAATTCTCAGACTCGCTGGAAACATTGAGAACTTGGAACTCTATTGGTTAAGTTTCTCCAGATGCCGAAATCCGTCACTGGCGGCGAACATGGCTACGGTAATGGTTCCGTTGTAGGCTATGTGAATAAGTACTCCCGCGGCAACGGAATTTGTTTTGGCTCGCACTATGGTCAAAACCAGGCCGACCATGAAGATTACCAGCACTGGTCCCCAGGCGAACCCGAGTTGCGCGCCATGTAACGCCGCGAAGCCTAGTGCTGTCAGAAAGATGGCAATGCGTACACCGATAGCGCGCGCCAATACCGGATAAAGAAAGCCACGAAAGAAAAGCTCTTCCATCAGGGGCGCGAGGGTAATGCTGAGAATACTGAGCGCCCAGGCTTCCGCAGGAGTTTGAAAAAAGCTGTCGATGGGCAGCTCTTTCGGAATCGGCAAGAAATGGGCCAGACCCTGCAACGCCACCGAGAGCGCAAATCCTACGACTACATAACCGGCAATATTCGACGGCCAATTCCAGTGGATGGCTGCGAAAAAATCGGGTCGCCGACGCTCGCGCGTAACCAGAACATACATGTAGGCCAGAATAAGAAGATACGCCAGGCATTGTCCTGCGACGACGACTAGCGGGACGCGAGCAATCTCGCCGAGACGCGTGTGCGGGTACAAGATCAAGCGAGCGGCCAGCAACACGACAAACACACCAACGAAGAGTGCCACGAGGGTCAGGAATATAAGGCGTAGGAGATCCCAACCATTCCATGCCGGATCAAGTGGTTGGGTGTCTGCAACAGCTAAGGCGAGTTCAGAGCCGCTGCTCTGGCCTGAGGAGTCTGCTGACCCCTGCTCGGCTTGAACGGGCGACGACGCCTGTCCCCGCACGGGCACCGGATCAGTGGGCGTTTGATGCTCGGGGAGATCGTCGGGAGAAAAGTTCACGCGCGGTCTCCCGTGCCGGTGGGCGCGAGCACGCTTTTTGCCGCGCCATTTTTCGCTGAGCCATGTTTGGCTGACCCATTGAAATACGCCGTCAGTGCCTGCCCGGTGTAAGACTTCTTGACACGCGCTACTTGTTCGGGAGTGCCTTGGGCTACGATGCGGCCACCTTCTTCTCCGCCTTCAGGGCCAAGATCTAGAATCCAATCGGCGTTGCGGATTACATCGAGATTATGCTCGATGATGATGACGGTGTTTCCGAGATCGGTGAGACGATGCAGAACGTCGAGCAGCTTGCGCACATCGTCGAAATGCAGCCCTGTGGTCGGCTCATCCAGTAGATAAAGAGTTTTGCCAGTCTGGCGCTTGCTGAGTTCGCGAGCCAGTTTGATGCGCTGCGCTTCCCCGCCGGAAAGAGTGACGGCAGATTGACCGAGGTGAATGTATCCGAGGCCAACATCGACCAGGGTTTGCAGCTTTTGCTTGACTTGCGGGATGTTTTCGAGAATCTGGAGCACGTCCGATACGGGCATTTCGAGCAGGTCGGCGATGGAATGGCCGTTGTAGTGTACCGACAACGTTTCGTGGTTATAGCGGCGTCCGCCGCAGACTTCGCACTGCACGTAAACGTCGGGCAGGAAATTCATTTCGATGCGTCGCTGGCCTTCGCCCTGACACGCTTCGCAGCGTCCACCGGCGACGTTGAAGGAGAAGCGTCCGGGTTTGTATCCACGCTCGCGTGATTCGGGCAGCATAGCGTAGAGGTCACGAACCGCCGAGAAGATGCCGGTATAAGTCGCGGGATTGGAGCGCGGCGTACGGCCAATGGGTGACTGGTCGATACGAATGACTTTATCGATCAGCTCGGCTCCAGTGATGGCTTTGTGACTACCCGCTTCTTCGCGTGATCGATAGAGTTGCTTGGCGAGTGCGCGGTACAGAATATCATTCACCAGAGTCGATTTGCCGGAGCCGGAAACGCCGGTCACAACCGTCATCACTCCGAGAGGAAAAACCACATCGAGATTCTTGAGATTATTCTCGCGTGCGCCGAACACGGTGACGGCTTTGCCATTCGGGCTGCGGCGCTGGGGAAGCATGGCGATCTGCAGGCGTCCAGAAATGTAGGCCCCGGTGAGAGACGCGGACGAGTTCATGATTTCGACGGGCGTTCCACTTGCAACCAACTCGCCTCCGTGGCGGCCAGCGCCGGGACCGAGGTCGATCACATAGTCGGCGCGGCGAATCGTTTCTTCATCGTGCTCTACGACAAGCACGGTATTCCCTAGATCGCGCAAGTTTTCGAGCGCGGCGAGAAGACGCCCATTGTCACGGTGGTGCAGGCCAATGGAAGGTTCATCGAGTACGTAGAGGACGCCGCGCAGCTTCGATCCGATTTGCGTCGCGAGACGAATGCGCTGGCCTTCCCCACCCGAGAGCGTGGCGGCGGAACGGCCGAGCGACAGGTAGCCGAGTCCTACGTCGTGCAGAAATTCCAGGCGTTGGGTGATTTCGTGGGCGATGCGTCCGGCAATGGTTTGTTCCCTGCCGGTCAGTTTAATTTTGCGCGCCGCATCGAGCGAGCGCGCGATTGGAAGACTGGTGAAATCGGCAATGGACATGCCGTTCACTTTGACGGCCAGACTTTCCGGACGCAGGCGCTTGCCATGACACACCGAACATTCAGTGGCTGACATGAAATCGAGCAGGTATTCGCGGTAGGTATCGGAAGTAGAGGATTCGAGGTTCTGCTTGAGATGGCCGAGAATCCCAAGGAAACCTGTTTTGCCGCCGCGTTGCGGCTCGCCGTTCAGCAGCAGGTTCTGAATCTTCTCGGGAAATTTTTCGAACGGTGTCGCCAGGTTGAAACCGTAGGCTTGAACAACCAACTGGATGCTGCGAATCAGGTTGTGCGATGCCGAACCGGGGCCTAAACCACCATCGAGTATCGGCTTCGACCAATCGACAATCACTTTGGCCGGATCCAGATCGTAACGGCTTCCAAGACCGTGGCATTCGGGACAGGCTCCATAGGAACTGTTAAACGAAAACGATCGCGGTTCCAGTTGCGGAACGCTGATGCCACAATCGGGGCAGGCAAGGCGCGAGGAATAGAGCGTTTCGTCTCCGTTCACTACTGCGACCAGGACCAAACCGCCGCCTAATTTCATCGCCAGTCCGACCGATTGTTCGAGACGAGTTTCGATTCCGGGCTTTACCAGCAAGCGATCAACAACGACTTCAATCGTGTGATTCTTGCGCTTGTCGAGGGCGAGATCGTCCTCGAGATTCACCAGTTCGCCGTCGACGCGGGCACGGGAAAAGCCGTGCTGGATCAGCTTCTCCATTTCTTTTTTGAATTCACCTTTGCGGCCACGAACGATGGGCGCCATGATCATGACGCGATCATCTGGCGTTAACGCCATGACGCGTTGCACGATCTGCTCGGCAGATTGCCGGGTGATGGGCTTGCCGCAATTTGGGCAATGCGGCACACCGATCGAAGAATAGAGCAGACGTAGGTAATCGTAGATCTCGGTAATGGTGCCGACCGTCGAGCGAGGACTGCGGCTGGTGGTTTTCTGCTCGATGGAAATTGATGGGCTGAGACCGTCGATGGAGTCGACGTCGGGACGCTCCATCTGGTCGAGAAACTGGCGGGCGTAGGCGGAAAGCGTTTCGACGTAGCGGCGCTGGCCTTCGGCGTAAATCGTATCGAAAGCGAGCGAAGATTTGCCGGATCCGCTCAGACCGGTAATGACCGTCAAGGTATTGCGAGGAATCTCGACGTCAATATTCTTCAGATTGTGTTGGCGCGCGCCGCGCACCGAAATCCTGGTGATGGCCATTTACGTAGTACTTAATGGACTTCCGTAACGTGGACGGGTCCTAAGAAATGTTGGAGAGTGGAGATACGCAGTCCGATTCCCGTATCTTA
>JBATZM010000089.1:0-81709 GCA_049674665.1 Terriglobales bacterium | reverse complement strand
CCCATCAACTGGAGTGGTTCGAAAGGCTGGTAGGAAGGTATTTGGAGGATCTGGGATATGAACTCTCGCACCCAGGCAATCATTTGCAGCGCGGTCGTCCGGATAGCGCGCTTCGAGTACAAGATTTTTTACAGCGTCAAACAATGGGCGAAGGTGAACACTCCTTTATCGCGATGGATGGTCAATTACTCGGCCATCCTAATCGACAAATAAAAAACATTTCTCCCTAACATTCGCAGCGAGGACAAAATCATGTCGTTCACAAAGTTCACACTAGCAGCTCTTCTCATCTTCGCAGGATTGGCAGCCATCCCCTCCAGCTTGGCGCAGACTTACACCGTGCTCTATTCGTTCACCGGTGGCACCGACGGTGCGCTTCCCGAGGGAGGCGTGGTCTTGGATTCCCATGGCAATCTCTACGGCACGAGCACAGGCGCCACTCAAGGCGGTCTGGAGGGATCGGTGTTCAAGCTGAATCCAAAGGGCAAGTTCACGCTGCTCCACAGCTTCGGAACGGGCGGCGCGGACGGCGCCGAGCCCTTTAATTTGGTGCGGGATTCTGCCGGCAACTTGTACGGCACCACTCTCTACGGCGGCAGCTCGAGCGCGGGAACGGTTTTCAAGTTGGATACGAAAAAGAACTTTAGCGTGCTCTACAACTTTAATTCGGAATTTCCGGGTGACAGCTATGGACCCAGCGGGCCTTTACTCCTCGACTCGGCTGGCAATTTGTACGGTGCATGGGGCGGTGGTAGCGGAAAGTGTCAGGCTGGTCCCGACAACACCTGTGGTGTGGTCTTCAAACTGGATCCGAGCGGCAGTGAGACTGTGCTCCACGCTTTTTCACGCCCGAAGTACGGCGAATATCCAGAAGAGGGTTTGGTAATGGATGCGGCGGGCAATTTATACGGCACAACGACGGGCGGCGGCCACGGCGGCGCCGGAACGGTATTCAAGTTGGACCCTGCGGGCGACGAAACTGTGCTCCATACGTTCACGGGGAAACCCGATGGCTCGGAGCCGTGGGCAGGATTGATCAAGGACTCTGCCGGAAATTTGTATGGCACAACAATCTTTGGCGGGCAAGGGAACTGCCAGGAACGACCCTGTGGCGTGGTCTTTAAGGTGGATACGAATGGTAACGAGACCGTGCTCTACCGCTTTACTGGCGGAGCTGACGGTGGACTTCCAGCCGCGGGTTTGGTCATGGATTCGGCAGGCAATTTGTACGGCACCACCACCTACATTTTCGGGAACGTCTTCAAGTTAGATCCGGCGGGCGATCTGACAGTGCTCCACACATTCACGGGGGGAACTGACGGCAATAACCCCGTGGGGGCGGGTCTGACCCTGGATTCGGCCGGGAACCTTTACGGCACTACCATCACTGGCGGCAACCTCGCCGATTGCGATGGAGATGGCTGCGGCGTGGTCTTCAAGATCACGCCGTAAGTGTTCGCAATCGAAAATCATCGCCAGCTTGGCCGGAGGGCAAGAATTATGTCGTTGGCAAAGTTCACACAACCACTACTTCTCTTATTCGTGGGGATGTCAGCGATCCTGGTCGCTCGCCCTGTCCACTCCCAAACCGAGACTGTGCTCTACAACTTCAACAACACCGATGGCGACAATCCCATCTCCGGCCTCACCTCTGACGGCAAAGGTAACTTCTATGGGACGACTCCCTTCGAGGGGGATTTTGGGGATGGGACCGTATTTGAGCTTTCGCCGAACGGCAGCGGAGGTTGGAACTATACCGTGCTCTACAGCTTCGCCGGTGCGGATGGGGCACTTCCATACGCTAACGTGATATTCGACAGCGTGGGAAACCTTTATGGGACAACGCTCAACGGGGGCACCTATGGACGCGGCGTTGTGTTCGAGCTGAGTCCCATGGGAGCGAGTTGGACAGAAACCGTCTTGTACAGCCCTGCTAAGGGCCAAGTCGGTTCCTATCCGCAAACCGGTCTGATCATGGACCCGGCGGGCAATCTTTACGGCGCGACACTTGGCGACGTATTCGAGCTGAGCCCATCCGATGGCGGCTGGACGGCGAGAAAGATCTGCGGGGTTGCTGCTCACGACTATATCGTTGCCGGGCTGACCATGGATGCTGCTGGAAACATCTTCGGAAATTCCCAGGCGACCGTATTCGAGCTGACACCGAACGGTAAAGGAGGGTGGCTTAAGCATGTGCTTCACAAGTTTGCCGGCAGTCCGAACGACGGTGCTGCTGCAGAGGGCATTCCCGTACTCGATCAGGCTGGGAACATTTACGGGACAACAGAAGCTGGCGGTTTGGATGGCTACGGAACAGTATATGAGGTGAGCCCTGAAAAGCATGGAAAATGGACAGAGAAGATTCTCTACTCCTTTGAAGGCGGCACCAGCGATGGCTACTCTCCATTCGGGGGGATTGTGTTCGATGCGGCTGGGAACATTTACGGGACCACGGGCTTCGGCGGTGCGTCGGGCGATGGAATTGTTTACGAGTTATTGGCACCAGTTGGCGCAGGCAGCTACAGTGAGCAGGTTCTCTGGAGTTTCAACGGCACGGACGGACAGTCTCCGTATGGCACCCTGATTCTGGACAGCGCAGGTAACCTCTATGGCACGACCTACTTCGGCGGATCAACCTTGCAGGGCGGATGCTTAGGAGACGGATGCGGCGTTGTGTTCGAAGTGACTCAGTAGAATGCTCGTCAACATTAACACGTCAACCATAACGCCGCGCCACTCAGATGAGCGCTTCACCGTGAAGGAAAAAATCATGTCACTCACAAAATTTACACAATCATCACTCCTTCTAGTGGCAGGCTTGGCAGCGCTTATCGCAACTCGCCCAGCCCAGGCCCAAACTGAGACCATCCTCTACACCTTCTGCCCCAGCGGATTCGGCTGTGCGGATGGCGCCATTCCCAATTCTCCTCTTACCTCTGACGGTAAAGGCAACCTCTATGGAGCGACCATTATTGGTGGCGATGCCGGGCAGCTCTGCGGGTGTGGGACAGTATTTGAGTTATCGCCGAATGGGAGCGGAGGCTGGAACGAGACCGTGCTTTACAGCTTCGCCGGCGAAGCGGGGGGCGGGGCGTGGCCCACCGGACCTTTGATGTTCGACAGCGCGGGGAACCTTTACGGAACGGCGCTCATTGACGGCACAAATGGAAACGGTGTCGTGTTCGAACTAAGTCCCGGGTCGGCAGGCGCAAGCTGGACGGAAACCATCCTGTACAGTTTTGCTGGCGGGACGGATGGCTTCTTTCCAACGAGCGGCGTAATCATGGACCCGGCGGGCAATCTTTACGGCACAACCTTGGATGGTGGCAGCGCCGGAAACGGAACTGTCTTCGAGCTGAGCCCGTCCGGTGGCGGCTGGGCGAAGCAAACGATCTACAACGTCGATACCAGTGGGTATGCCGGATTGACCATGGATGCCAGCGGTAACATTTTCGGCGTCTCGCAATCGTCCGTATTCGAGCTCTCACCGAACGGCAACGGTGGTTGGAATCCGATTGTGATCCACACCTTCACTAGCAATAAAAGAGGTCTTAAACTTGCCACCGCTCCTAACGGCACGCTTGTGTTCGACAAAGCCGGAAACCTCTATGGAACCAGAACCGGCGGTGGCGCCAACAATAATGGGGTGGTCTTCGAGCTCAGTCCGGGAAAGAACGGTAAATGGACAGAGAAGAGCCTCTACGCCTTTAGCGGCACTGATGGCGATGGAGCCCATCCTTATGCAGGCATCGTGTTCGATGCGGCCGGGAACATTTATGGCACCACGTTCGGCGGTGGCACATACAAAGACGGAACCGTTTTCGAACTGGTGGCCCCAGTGGGCAAGGGCAGCTATCAAGAGAAGGTTCTCTGGAGCTTCAATGGCACGGACGGCGAAGAACCCGATTACGGCCTGATTGTGGACAGCTCAGGCAACCTCTACGGCACGACTCCTTATGGCGATGGTAATCCCAACGGCGCTTGCTACGAACAAGGCTGCGGAGTGGCGTTCGAAATCACGCCGTAAGTTAGTCGCCCAGGAAACTAAGGCCACGCAAAATAACTTCTCCGGGAGGACAAGATTATGACCTACGCAAAATTCGCAAAAGCAGCGTTTCTGGTCAAGCCCCCGAGGTTTCTCCACTTCGTCTGCTTATTCGCTACTCTTATGATGGTATTAGCAGTGGCCCAATCCAATCCTGTGGCCCATGCCAACCAACCGGGTTCGCTTCCCGAAGCGAAAAAGAGTCATGCGACGGCAGGGGTGCAGCGAGCTACTCTGGCCGCACCGCACAGCGGTTCAATCCCCCTCATTTTCCTGCCAGCCGTGAATTATGGCCCGGGCGGTGAGGTGCCCCTTGGCCTGGCACTTGCCGATTTGAATGGCGATGGCAAACTGGATCTGGTCGTAGCGAACGAGTGCAATAGCAGCGTCATTAACTGCAATAGCGGCAACATTAGTGGCGTCGGCGTGCTCCTGGGAAATGGTGACGGCACCTTCCAGCCGGCCATCAGTTACAACACTGGCGGAACGATTGCCTTCTCGGTCGCGGTCGGAGACGTGAATGGCGACGGCAAGCCGGATCTGGTCGTGACGGTCGGTTGCGAGAGCAATTCCTGCGGCAGCAAAGACCCAACTGGCGGGGTGAGCGTACTGCTGGGCAATGGCGATGGTACTTTTCAACCGGCCGTCACTTATAGCTCCGGTGGATTCGATGCCAGTTTCGTCGCGATTGGGGACGTGAACCGTGACGGCAAGCTGGATTTGGTCGTGTCCAACTATTGTCAGAGCTTGGATACGTGTCTCACAAATGGTGGGGTGAGCATACTGCTGGGGAATGGCGATGGTACCTTCCAACCAGCCGTCAGTTACAGCTCCGGTGGGATGAATACCACTGCAGTCGCAATCGCGGACTTGAATGGCGACGGCAAGCTGGATTTGGTCGTGGTCAACCCTTGTTCGATCAGCTATGGCTGTTCCGTTGGCCCGGGCGAAGTGGGCGTACTGCTGGGCAATGGCGACGGCACCTTTCAACCAGCCGTCATTTATAGTTCTGGCGGATTAGCCGACGAATCGGTCGCGATCGCCGACGTGAATGGCGATGGCAAGCTCGATCTGGTCGTGCCCAACTTTTTCGATAATACTGGCGTCACCGGCGAGTTGAGTGTGCTGCTGGGGAACGGCAACGGTACCTTCCAGTCCCCCGTGAATTACACCATAGGTTATAACCCCGTTTCGGTCGCAATCGCGGACATGAATGGCGATGGCATACAGGATCTGGTCGTGGAAAACCAGTGCAGCGGCGACCAAGAAAATTGTGGATTCAGTAGTGTGATCCTGATGTTGGGGAACGGTGACGGCACCTTCCAGCCACCGGTCACTTTTTACAGCACGGGTGGAAACATCGCTCTTCCTAGCATGGTCGTGGTCGGGGACCTGAATGGCGACGGCAAGCCAGATGTGATGGTCGCCAATGGTTGCGGCACCATCAACTGCTATGGCTCGGTAGGCGTGTTACTCAACAATAACGCCGCGCCACTGACGACCATTTCATTAGTTTCAAACATAAATCCGGCAAATCTTGGTCAAACGGTCACTTTCACGGCCACAGTGGCGAGCCAATCCGGCGAGACGCTAAGTGGGACGGTGGAATTCACTGGCGGTGGGATTGAGGCGACTGTGCCGCTTGCAAATAATCAGGCGGTTTTCAGCACCTCTGAACTAGTGGGCGCGCCCGCCATCACTGCCCTGTATTCCGGCGTCCTTCACGTTGCCGAAGGCAGCCAGTCCGCTCCGTTGACAGAGTTTGTTCGTAGCGCCATCACCAAAACGGCGCTAACCACGTCGGGGTCGCCTTCTTTGGTCGGGCAGCCGGTCACGTTTACGGCGACGGTGACGACCAATCCGAGGAACGGCACAATTCCCGACGGCGAATTGGTGACGTTTTCCGACGGATCCACAACGTTAGGTTCGGCGCCGCTGGCTAGCGGTACGGCGGCATTCACTACCTCAACTCTTTCGGCTAAGAAGCAAACCATAACTGCAGCCTATGTGGGAGACGACACGTTTGAACCGAGTAGTAAACACATCTTGCAGGTAGTGAATCGCTTCCCAAGCACGACTGCTTTAAGTTCGAGCCCCAACCCTTCGACTATTGGGCAGCCTGTGACGCTGACCGCAACCGTAAGTTCCGGCGCTCCCGGCGGACCAACCGGTTCTGTGGTGTTCAAGAATGGCACCACCGGCCTGGGACAAGCCAAGTTAAGCGGAGGGACGGCCACTCTAATCAAGTCGAACTTGCCAGTTGGAACTTTAACCATCACCGCGTACTACAGCGGGGACGCACAGTCCGAGAAAAGTTCAGGTGCGACTACACAGACCGTCGAGTAGGCTAGGACACAAGGCCCAAGATTTCAACTCGCGATTGGGATATGCAGTTGACGCCATTTCGCACAGAATTACGCGAAGGGGGGTACCAAACCTTGAGTTCTCCTGACACCTAAGACCTGCTCTCAAGCGTTGGCCGCTTCCTCGCTGCCCAGTGGCAGAAAATATTGCGTGCCCTTGATCGGTGCGGAAACTTTTTTCAGCAGCTCCTGCAAATCCTCATTGCGGTCGACAAAATCAATCTCCGAAGTATTCACGATCAGCAAATCGGACTGCGTGTAGTGAAAGAAAAAGTGTTCGTAGGCCTTTACTACTTCCATTAGATAGTCCTCGCTGATGGCCTTTTCGCTGGTCGCATTCTTTTTCTTCAGCCGCTTCTTCAGCACTTCCGGGGTGGCTTGCAGATAGATCACAAGATCAGGCGTAGGAATTTGTTCACGAAAATAATTGAAGTAGCGATTGTAGGTATCGAGCTCCTGATCGTTGAGATTGAGGCAGGCGAAGAGTTTGTCTTTCTCAAAAATGTAATCGGAGACAATCGTCTTATTAGAACTCGGACCCAAGTCGAGCGAGCGCAATTGCTCGAAGCGGCGGATCAAAAACGCTAACTGAGCCTGGAAAGCAGCACCGGGCTCGCCGTCGTAAAACGCCTTCAGAAAGGGATTGTCTTCCGGTTCAATAACGCGCTGTGCCGCCAGGCGCTCGCCAAGAACCCGCGCCAATGTGCTCTTCCCAACGCGTATGGGACCTTCAACTGCAATATAACGGGGAAGCTCGAAAAGCTTGGCCATGAGTTATCGATTGTAGTGGAGAACAGGAAAGCAGAATATATCGCTTCGCCTCCCAACGCAATTGTGGATTGTGGACAGGTCAGAGTTTCTTACCTCTGCAATCTGACCTCTCTGCCCTCCATTTACAATTCGACCATGCTCCCCGCTCTGATAGGACTAACGGCCGCAGCCGCTGCATCTGCCGCAAGCTACCAGTCCATGGCACCGACAGGACAATGGTACGGACGCACGTTTACCGGGGGGATCCGTGGAAGCAAGCAAATCGCTTTGACATATGACGACGGGCCAAACGATCCGCACACTTTGAAGTTGCTCGAAGTGCTGGCAAAAAACAATGTGCAAGCGACATTCTTCATGATCGGACGCTACGCGCAGCAACGCCCCGATATTGCGCGCGCAGTGGCGCAAGCAGGACACGTCATCAGCAATCACACGTTCACGCATCCATTGCTGATCTTCAAATCCGAAGCGCAGATGCGCAAGGAACTGCTCGACTGCCATAAGGCCTTGGACGACGCGATCGGCAAGCATTCAAATCTGTTTCGTCCTCCATTCGGAGGAAGACGGCCAGCAACGCTCAGAATCGCCCGCGAATTAGGACTGCAAACAATACTGTGGAACGTGACCGGATACGACTGGAATGCTCCTCCAGCAGCAGTAATCGAAAAGAAAGTCGCGCGCCAGATGCGCGGCGGAGACGTGATCCTGCTGCACGATGGCGGACATCGCGCAATGGCCGCCGATCGCGCGCAGACAGTAATTGCGACCGACAATCTAATTCGGCGGTACAAGGATGAAGGGTATGAGTTTGTGACGGTGGAAGAGATGCAGGCTTTCAGCTCACAGCTATCAGCCGTCAGTTAGAGCGACTGAGACAGCTTTTTATGCATGCACCATTGCGAACGCTTGCTTCGCGGCCGCGATGGTTTGTTGCACATCGAGTTCGCTGTGAGCCGCACCCATGAATGCTGCTTCGAATTGCGACGGAGGCAAGTAGACTCCGTTTTCAATCATCGCTCGGAAAAAACGCCCGAAGGCTTCAGTGTCGCACTTGGCAGCGGAAGTCCAGTCAGTAATCGGTCCCTCGGTGAAGAACCACGTAAACATCGACCCGATGCGGTTGTGGCACATAGTAATGCCAGCATCTTTGGCCGCGGATGCAACTCCCGCGACGACTTCGCCAGCCAACTTGTCGAGCTTGGAGTAAATATCTTTGTGATCGCGCAAGTAACTCACAGTGGCGAAACCCGCAGCCATCGCCAGAGGATTCCCGGAAAGCGTTCCAGCTTGATACACCGGTCCGAGCGGCGCAACCAGATCCATGATTTCGCTGGGACCGCCGTAAGCGCCCACTGGCAACCCTCCGCCAATGATTTTTCCCATCGTTGTCAGATCGGGCTGAATCCCATAAAGCTCCTGCGCTCCGCCGAAGGCCAGACGAAATCCCGTCATGACCTCATCGAAAATTAACAGTGTCTTGTCGTGCAAAGTAATCGCGCGCAGAGCTTCGAGGTATCCACGTTCCGGAAGCACACATCCCATATTCCCGATGACCGGTTCAACAATGACGCAGGCAATCTGGTGCTTGAATTCTTCGAACGCCTGATCGAGCGCGCAGATGTCATTGAATGGAAGCGCGAGCGTGAACTGTGTGAATTCTTCGGGAACGCCCGCCGAGCCCGGAATCCCGAGCGTTGCCACACCCGATCCTGCTTTTACCAGCAGCGCATCGGCGTGTCCGTGATAGCAGCCTTCGAATTTTACAATATATTTGCGCTTGGTATACGCACGCGCCAGTCGGATGGCTGACATGGTCGCTTCGGTGCCTGAACTGACGAAGCGAATTTTTTGCATGTGCTGAAACGCGGAAATGACCAGCTCGGCAAGATCCGCTTCAGTAGGAGTGGAAGCTCCAAAGCTCGTGCCATTTCGAGCTGCCGCAATCACCGCCTCAACAACTGTCGGCGCAGCGTGTCCGAGAATAAGCGGACCCCAAGAGCTGATGTAATCCACATACTCGTTGCCATCCGCATCCCAAATGTGCGACCCCTGACCGCGCACGATGTAGAGTGGATCGCCTCCAACGCTGCCAAACGCGCGCACCGGCGAATTCACTCCTCCCGGAATCAATCGTTCGGCGCGCTTCTGCAGCCTGCGGGATTGTTCTGTCTTGCGGGCCATCATTCCAATATAACAGCGAGAGTTCACGTCACCAGATATGGTAATGACCATCGCGGCGGCCAAGTTCGACTTTAAGCCCAAAGAGCTTGCTCAGGGTTTCGGGTTGCAGCACTTCCTCTTTACATCCATCGACCACAATGCGGCCGTTCGACATGAGCACCACCCGTTCGATCTCGGGAACGATGTCGGGCAGTTCATGTGTGACGAGAAAGATTCCAATTCCTGAATTGGCCAAGGAACGCATCGTTTCTCGCAAACTGCGCTGCGCCAGAATATCCAAAGAATTACTAGGCTCGTCGAACAACAGTGCACGCGGCTTGTGCACCAGCGCCCGAGCGATCAAGACGCGTTTGGCTTCGCCCGACGACATTTCCTGCACTGCACGTTCGGCTAGATGCGCGACTCCAAGTTGGGCCAACGTGGCTTCGGCCAGTTCTCGATGGTTGGGATCTACAGTGTGATTAGGAAAGATGCGCATACTGCTAAAGAAGCCCGACAGCACCACATCCAGGCCACTGGCATCACCGGTACACGAAGACATCAGATCGTTGGACACGATACCAAGTAGCGAGCGCAGTTCAAAGACGTTCCAGCTCTTTTGGCCGAGGATGGTCATGCTCGAACCTTCGCGGACCATCGGATAACACTCGCGGGTAATGGTTTTGATCAGGGTGGATTTGCCGCAGCCGTTAGGCCCCAGCACAGCCACGCGTTCGTCCGCATTTATGCGGAGACTAAGGTCGTCGAGGACGATTTTGTCTCCGCGCATCACGCGGATATTCTGCAGATCGAGTAAAGGGGCTTGAAATTTCACACCGTTGAGGGATTTCACATTACAGTATCGCAAGCATTTGTGCGGCGGACCTTCATTCTGCGCCGCCGAGCCCGCATCGAATTCATCGGACTTTCATAAAACTGCAATATTCCTGCAATCTCCCGCAGCTATCTTAAGCACAGTTGCCCTTCTAACCGGGAGGGTTTATCAGGACGGCCTTGGGGGGCTCCGGGCTGTCCTTTTTATTTTGTGGACGGTTTTCGGCGCCTGATCGAAGCACGACTCCACGGGCACAGCCTCTCACCCCACGCGCGCGGCGACTGAACGAGCACTTCAAGTACAAGCGCACAATATTGAATAAGTTTGTTTGACATTAGTATACCCCCCTATGGTATATAGATGGGGAGCAGTGATGATCCGTATAGGCCCATCGCCCACTTGTCGATTTGCAAACGATTAGGCGGCCACTTACGAACGTGACACTTGTTTAGCCTTTAACTGTTGTATTAACTATAGTTAACTATTTATGATATGCTTGTGTTAATTATTCGGCTTGGGGCACAAGTCGTGCGGCATGGAACCCATAAAACGCGCAGCAATATTCCTTGAGCCCTGGAGGATTGGCGCTCCAAATCGGGGCGTAACTGTAACTTTCCATTAACCGATGAAGTGCATACTGGTGAGTTCTACAATGCCAGATTATTTGTAGGCAAGGGTGATGAGCTGCCTCCAGAGCTAACCGTTAATTTGTTCGCATGAAATTGAATTTTATTATGCCCCGTTTTCTTACAAACCACCCGACCGGCACAAGCCGCCTTCTTCGGGCTACTCCGGCCATGATGGCCCTGCTCCAGGTGCTAACTTTGATGCTGATGCTGAGCGAGACTGCTTCTACAGCATGTGCACAATCGCAAACCCCATCGGATTCCACCCAAGTCTCCACGCCGGCTGCTCCACCTGCCGTACCGAATGCGAACATCCCCACCGGCGCATCCAGCAATGCCGACCTCAGTGCCGTTGCCGATCCCGAATCGATGCTCCCACATTTCAAGAGCACGCGGTTCTGGCTTTCCGGACAGACGAATTTCATCTTCCAGGTTCATCCCGACTTTCACGCCGACTACAGCGGGCCCCACAGCCTTAGTCCGGACTATGAGAAAGCCACGTCGCGAGTGATGACGCTCTACACTGGCGTGCGGCTCAACAATTCCACCGAGCTTCTTGTGGACATCGAAGAAGCTGGCGGCGCGGCGCTCAGCGAGGGCTTTGGCCTCGCGGGCAATACGGATCTGGACATTGTGCGCAATCCGCTGTTGAGCAAGGAGCCGTATCTGGGGCGCGGGATGATCCACAAGGTATTCGCGTTGAGTAAGGATAAGGTTGAGAACGATCGTACTTTTCTATCGCTGTTCGATGAACTGCCCCGGCGACGTCTCGAAATTCGCTTTGGCAAGTTCAGCATGCCAGATTTCTTCGATCAGAATTCGGTCGGCTCCGATACGCATTTTCAATTCAACAACTGGTCGGTAGACAACAACGGTGCCTACGACTACGCCGCCGATACGCGCGGCTACACGGTCGGCGTGGTAGCGGACTTTGAGGATCGCAATTGGGGTTTCCGCTTCGCTGAAGCACTCATGCCGAAGGTCGCGAACGGTATCGATCTAGTGTGGCGGCCATGGCAAGTTCACGCGGAGAATTGGGAATATGAGCTGCGCCATGGCGTCATACCGAAAAAATCGGGCGTCGTCCGACTGTTGGCTTATACGAATTATGCCAATATGGGCATCTACCGCGATGCTGTTACGCAGTTTCTAGATCACTCGTCCCCGGCGCCCGAGACGGTCCCGGACATCACCAACCACCCCTGGCACATCACGCGCAAATATGGCTTCGGCGTGAACCTGGAACAGAATCTCACTCGGTACGTGACAGCGTTTGCACGCTGGGGATGGGACAACGGGAAAACTGAGTCATTCGCCTACACCGAAATCGATTCGACGTTTAACCAAGGCATAGGAGTGAATGGCGCGCTGTGGCATCGCAAGCAAGACCGTGCGGGCGTTGCCTTCGTGTCGAACGGGATCAAGAAGGATCATCAGGTGTACCTAGCCGACGGCGGTGAGGGTTTCCTGCTGGGCGATGACGGGCTAAATTATGGGCGAGAGAATATTTTCGAGTCTTATTACACGGCGCACGTTTGGCGGGGAATTTACATCGCTCCCGGAGTGCAGCACATTAACAACCCCGGCTACAATCGAGACCGTGGGCCGGTCGTAGTGCCCACCCTGCGAGCTCATGTGGAGTTTTAGAAAACTTCCGAGTAGAGACAGGGTTATCGACTCCACCGCCTGGACCACATTCTCGAAGCTGATGGTTTTGAAGCCCTCGTGACTAAAGGTGACGGTGTAAATCCCGACCGGCAGCTCGGGAATGTCATAGGTTCCCTGGGGGAGGATGCGGTTTCCCGTCGGAGTCCAGTGGCATTCTGCACCGCTGTGATATGCGTCTGCGGCAAAACACGCCCCGAGGCTTCGGTCACCGTGCCATTCAATCCCGCACGGTCGACCTGTGCTGGCGATGAAGACACCATACACAGGATGATGCTAATACCGCATAAGAATTGACCAGCTTCCCGGAGAGCTATTCTCGCGCACATTCCAAATCTCCGCAGCCTGCCAAAAATTAGGAAACAAAGATACTCCCACCGGTGTACTCCAGCTAATCCCCAAAAAGCTTACGCTTCAACTGCTGCGCTTAATTCCGGCCTCTTGTTTTTGGGTCGTATGCATCGCCCACGCCATGCGTGGAGTGTTGTGGGCGATTCCGAACCTGCCTTGAGCATCGAGCAGAATGATTCCACCGTGACCGTTGAGACGCTGCTCCAGATAATTTATCGCTTCCTTCGCGACCCATTCGGGCAAACTGCCGGATTCGACACGATCCGCCGCCCATTTTGCCAGCACGAGCTTCATGATGGGCTCGCCCCATCCAGTGGTGGAAGCGGCCGCGCTCAGATTGTCGGCGTAGCAACCGCAGCCGATCAGCGACGAGTCACCGAGGCGGCCGGGAGCTTTGTTGAGCGTGCCTCCGGTGGAGGTTGAAGCGGCGATATTGCCATCGCGGTCGAGGGCGACGGCTCCGACAGTATCGTGGGAAAGCATGTCGTTTGCAATGGCGGGCGCGAAGAGATCATTACCATCCTTGGAGGCCTGCGCCTGATAAGCGCGTAGGCGCTCGACCTCTCTTGGGATAACGAGATCTTCATTGCGGTAAAGAGCGATGCCGTGCTCGGCAGCAAAACGTTCGGCGCCTTCGGCAACGAAATAGACATGCGGACTATCGCTGAGAATTTTGCGGGCGGCACGAACCGGGTTGCGCAGACGCTCGACACAACCGACGCCGCCGCCGCGGAGGGTTGAGCCGTCCATGATGAAGGCGTCGAGTTGAACTTTGCCATCGCGATTCAGGAAGCTGCCGCGGCCAGCGTCGAAGGTTTCGTCATCTTCGAGGACGACGACTGCTTCTTCGACCGCGTCGAGAGCCGAGCCGCCGCGTTCGAATGTGCGCCATCCGGCGGCTGCGGCGTTGCGCACGCCGTTGAGGTGCGCCTCGACCATGTCATCGGGAATGGCCCAGGCTCCGCCGTGTACTACTAGAATGGGATTGGTTGGCACTCTTAGACTCCGCGGCAAGTTGCGGGGAATAGTTTAGCAGGCTGCGGGAAATACAATCCCAGATGTGCGATTTGTATCAGGGGCATCGTTTGTACCGCCCGCTACTGTTGCTCTGGTCCTTTTTGTCTTAATCGCAGCGCGAGCGCTGCTCCAACAGCGTAACCTATAGAGTTGATGGCAGGTATTGTGAAGAAAATCCCCGCCAAAGTCGATTCCCCACCTTCGCACCGTCGAGCATTTAATATGACGAAAGCATTGAATACGCCTTGAAGAACGGAACAGCCCTGAGCGTAATGAGCTTCGTACGAGCGAACCGCTCCCAGGATGCCGAGACTCAGCCAGACAACTCCAACGATCCAAACCCAGCAGCCTGCAGCGCGACTCCTTGTGACCCGATTTAGAAGTCGATTCACAAAAAGGCCCAGCACGACTCCGGGAATCCAAACCACTGGGTTGAGCAAACCGCCGCCCTCGACGACTGACTTTAGCCGAGAAGGTGCATCCTCAAGCAAAGGGCCGGTGATTGCCCCTGCAACGACGATGAACAGCGAGCTGATAACCATTGCCACAAAAACGTGCAGGGCAAATAGCGCACCCGCAGCAACGAGTGAATCGGTCTTCGTTTCCTCCGGATCATCTGCCAAGCCCATATATCAGACTCACTGTAACGAATGCTGTATGACAAGTGTTTGGACGGGCGAGGACGCCCGTCGCTCCATCATGGAATTCAGGCGGCCCTGGCGGAAGTATCCATCTCCGTAGTCCGCTGCCAGGTGAAAATGATCCGGTGAATTACAGTGATGGTCGAAAGCACGGCGATCACCCACAGCGCGGGGGCCATGACGTTGAACAGGGCGCCTATGATCAGGAGCACGAGGCGCTCGGGGCGTTCCATGAAACCGACGCGGCAGGTGCCGATGAGCGACTCGGCGCGGGCGCGGGCGTAACTCACCATGATGGCGCTGATCATGGCCAGCGCGGCCAGCACAACATAGAAGAAGCGGTTGCCGCGACCGTAAAAAACCAGCAATCCCAGGAAGAGTGACGCATCACTATAGCGGTCTACGATGGAATCGAAAAATCCTCCGAAGCGGGTGACGCGGTTCGAGGCACGGGCAACGCGGCCGTCCACCAAATCGAAGAATCCCGAGCCGATGATGACCAGTCCGGCGTAGAAAAACATGCGGCGCTGGTTGTCACCGCTGGCGTATCCAAATAAGAATGCGGCATAGGTGTTGACTACCAGTCCCATCAGGGTCAGCACGTTGGGATTGATGCGCGAGAGCGCGAGTAGGCGCACAATGGCGTCGAGCAGCACACCGCAGGCGCGTCCAACTCCACTGGTCCAACTTATGCCCATGCCACCCTCATATCACGTAACTCATAATCGCATAACTCGGTTCGCGTAACTCGGCGTTGCCACTTATTTCGATTTTCGTTCTGCGTCCGCTTCGAGTTTGGCTTCGGCAAGATCGTGCATGGTCGAGAGCTTAAGGATTTCCATCTCGCGACTTCCCCCGGGTGTGACCACGGTCGCCGTGTCGCCAACTTTCTTATTCAGTAGGGCGCGGCCGATGGGCGAAGTGGTGGAGATTTTACCGGCGGCCACATCGGACTGTTCGCTGGCCACTAACTCATAATGCATTTCTTCATTCTTGGTACTGTCGAAAATCGTCACTGTCGAACCGAGGCCAACTTTATCCTTGGGGATATTGTTCATGTTAACGAGCGACAGATCGGCCAGCCGCTGACCAAGTTGGCGAACGCGCGCCTTCAGGTACTCCTGACGCTGCTTGGCGGTGTGATACTCGGCGTTTTCGCTGAGGTCGCCCAGAGCTACAGCTTTCTTGAGCTCCCTGGGGATCTCGAAGGCCAGTTCGTGCTCGAGCGTATTCAGTTCGTCTCGAAGCTTCTTTTTAATCTCTTCCGTCATCGCTCCGAGCATTATAACCCTCGGACCCGAGGAACTGGGACTCACCTGCCGCTTGAGTTAGATAACTATGCCAATCTCCAACCTGCTAACCCGCAATGACTTGCACGTGTGGAGACGGGGCCTTGCTCCCGTCCGGTGGGGCTGAACCTCGCCATCACACAGCTTCTCGATTGCCTTAAAAGCGGCGCTAAGCTAGACTAGATGAAGTTCTCCGCACCCTCGGGCGAGGGCCCCCTCCATGAACGGAAACAGCGTTTTCCACATCGGCGATAAGGTCGTCTACCCCAACCACGGCGTCGGAACTGTAGAACAGATTGCCAGCCTGACCATTGGAACCCAAATACAAAAGTTTTACGTGCTAAGCATCGCAGCGAGCAATTTAAAGGTTAGGGTCCCTTTCCACAACGTCGGCAGCGTAGGGATGCGGCCGGTGGTGCGTAATGGCGAGGTGGAGAAAATAGTGGATTATCTCTCCACTGGCGAATGCATTAACGCGGCCGACTGGAAAGACCGGTTTAAAGAGAATTCCGATCGCATGCGCACCGGGTCGCTCACAGATGTTGCCGCGGTGCTGAAAAGCCTGCTGATCCTCGGACAAGGCAAATCGCTTTCCTTCCGCGAAAAGAAGATGCTGGAACGCGCTCGGTATTTGCTGGTCAGCGAGATCGCCATCTCGCGCAACTGCGACGAAGGCTTGATCGAACAGGCGCTCACCAAGGCTTTGACGAAGTGTAATCTGCGCTTCCCTGAAATTTCTGAACTCGCCTCTTAACTTCGCTCACCGATCTGGATGCGCTTCCATCCAGGATTGAAGAATCAAGATTGCCGCCATACGATCGACCGCTTGCCCCCGCTTTTTGATGGAAAGATCGGTTTCGCGCAGCAGGCGATTGGCTTGGGTTGATGTCCAACGCTCGTCCCACAGATGGACGGTCAATCCAAAGTGAGTGTGGAGATCGTCGGCGAAACGGCGCATTTTTCCCGATTGCGTTCCCTCCGCACCGCTCAAGCGCAAAGGCAGGCCAATGACAATCTCCCGGACTTCGTATTTCGCCAGCACTTGTCCCAGGGCTTCCAGATCGCGGCGTTTGTTCTGCCGCTGGATCGTGTCTAATCCCTGAGCAGTGATGCCGAGCGGGTCGGTGACGGCCACTCCAATTCTTTTGGAGCCGACATCGAGGGCCATGATGCGGCCAAGAACCCGGGAAGCGGGTGCATCCATCTGTCAATTGTAGATGGCAGTGCAGAAAAGGTTCTAACCTGCTATTCCAATGGTGCAATTCCGGCGGCAGTAAGGCAGAATTATTGGCCAGTCGTAAGCCCGGGCAAAGAATGCTTTGGTGGAACAACAAAGTATGGAAACCACGGACACACAAGGCCGACATCACTGGTCGCTGACGCTGCTAGGCATGGCCCTGGTAGTTATGTTCGCGTACTACGGCGAATCTGTGCTGGCAGTGCTGTTCTTTGCTATTTTGCTGAGCTTTATGCTGTCTCCAGTGGTGCAGGCGCTGGAGTACTTGCACATTCCGCGAGCCACGGCGGCGCTGATCAGCATGGTTGTGCTGCTGGCTCTGCTCTATGGCATCACTATTGCTTCGTACAACCAAGCCATCATTTTCGCGGACAACGTTCCGAAATATTCGCAGAAGATCCGCTCTATTGTGCAGCCATTTCAGCAGGACGCGGAGAAACTCGAGAAGACGGGCGAAGCTGTCAGCCAACCAGAAGATACGAATGTTGTGCCGGTGCGGCAGGTGCAGAGCTGGCCGGAGGTGCTCACACACGGAGCCGGGACTTTGACCGACATCTTACTGGCGGCATCGTTCGTCCCCTTCCTGGCCTACTTTTTGCTGACATGGCACAGCCACGCGCGTTCGGCCACTGTGATGCTGTTTCCTTTGCATCACCGGAACACGGCATTCGTGACGCTGGGGCTGATCGGGAAAATGTTGCAGAGTTTTATTGTCGGGAACCTGCTGATCGGACTGCTGATTTCGGCCGTGAGCGTCGCAATTTTCGGGCTGCTGCACGTTCCATTTTTCTACTTCATCGGTTTTCTAAGCGGCTTTCTGAGCCTGGTCCCATACCTGGGAATTGTGCTGGCGATGGTTCCTCCGATTATCGTAGGCATCGGACAGTTAGAGCCCGGAGACCTGGTGATCGTCGTGTTTTGCGTGATCGGGCTGCATCTTTTCGCGCTGAATGTTCTCTATCCGAAACTGCTGGGGAGCCGGCTGAGAATCAATCCGCTGGCGGTCACGATCGCGCTGCTGTTCTGGGGAGCGGTCTGGGGAGCGGTCGGACTGGTGCTCGCTATCCCGATAACAGGTGCAATCAAGATTGTGTTTGATCACGTCGAGTCGATGAAGCCTTATGCGGATTGGCTGGGCGAGTAAAAACCCTGTGAGAAGTCAAAAGCCCGGCCAGAGCAGCCGGGCTTCGGTGTTTGAGGTCACCTACGTCTAGGCGGCCACGGATCTCTTGTTGCGTCCCTCTCCGGTAGTCACAGGTTGCGCTACCTTGCGCACCAGGAAGGGCTGAAGATTCTGCTCACCGCCAGCCCACTCGATGCTGCTGATTGAGTGTCCGGGTTGGCAGATGACGAAATAGCGTTCTCCAGTCGGGCTGGTTACTTCGAACTTGCCTTGCTCGCCCTGCAGAGCCTCGGCAATGTCATAGGTCGTGATGCTATCGTTCAACTTCATGGGGACCTCCTCAGTCTCCTAATAGAGTTGCTGGTTAAGGTTGTCCCCCTAGGGGAAAGTATTCTCTTATCATAGAACGTCGAACCCGAGTCGGAAGCGCGTTTTTTTGTAAAAAATTTATTTCTTATCTACAGGGTTCACTGTAGAAATCCGTATACGGATTTAATTGGTGAATGAGGCTTGATTGAATGAAAGCTGTCTGTGTCTTTTGTGGATCTAGCTCGGGGATCGATCCTGCGTACTCCGAAGCAGCGCAGGCAACGGGCTCCACTCTTGCGCGAGCTGGCCTGCGACTTATCTACGGAGGCGGGAGAGTAGGCCTGATGGGTTCACTAGCAGACGCTGCTCTAGCGGCGGGAGGCCAGGTCGTAGGGGTAATACCGCGTGCGCTCGCTGAGTCTGAGATCAGTCACCAAGGTTTGAGCGAACTACACCTGGTTGAGACCATGCACGAGCGCAAGGCGCGCATGGCCCAACTGGCGGACGCTTTTATCGCTTTACCTGGTGGCGCGGGAACGCTTGAGGAAATCTTCGAGCAATGGACGTGGGCGCAGTTGGGAGTCCACAACAAACCATGTGGCTTCCTTAATGTGAAAGGCTACTTCGATCCATTGCTTGAAATGATCCGCCGGATGACAGCCCAGCAATTCATGCGGCCAGAATATGCCTCAATGCTAGTAGTAGAAACTGAACCAGAGCGATTGCTTGCTCAGTTTGCAGCTTACCGTCCTCCAACGCGCAAGTGGCTGGGACGGGGAACGCTTGCCGTGGAGGCGTGATGGAATCGTGCCCCTCTGAGCCAGCGCGAATCAGGATTTCGGCGGCGATTATTATCGATGAGGGCGGCCGTATGCTGGTCGTGCGCAAGCGCGACACCGCACATTTTATGCAGCCGGGCGGCAAGCTGGAAGCTGACGAAACACCTCTTGAGACACTTGCACGAGAGCTAAAAGAAGAGCTAGGGTGCATCCTCGTCGATGCCGATTTTTGTGGAATCTTTTCGGCTAACGCCGCGAATGAACCGGGCCAAATCGTGGAAGCCGCACTCTATCGCGTTCGAATCGAAGGCGCAATGAAACTAGGAGCTGAAATTGAGGAGCTGGCATGGCTCGATCCTCGCCAGCCGACGGATCTCCGCTTAGCCCCGCTCACTCGGGACCACGTGATTCCGGTTGTCCTTTCTTCCCATCAGCGATGCGATCAAGATTGTGTTTGATCACGTCGAGTCGATAAAGTCGTATGCGGATTGGCTGGGTGAGTAGCGAAATTCTTGAAGAATTCATAAGGCTCGCCTTGACAGAAAATGACGAATGAAGTCCAATAGTTAGTAGCTACACAGTCGCAACTAGAAACCCAGCAATAATTCTTTAGAGAGTGGAGATGTTTTCATGGCTGTGAGCACTGGCGTCTTAGTTGCGACTGAGTCGCATTTGGGAAGAGAGAAAAACGACACCACAATCACTCGGCCTTCCCTGATGAAAGAGTTGGCGGCGCGGGGGGTACGCATGACCTCTCAAAGGCGCCTGCTGGTCGGTATTATTCAGGACTCACCTCGGCATTTGGACGCGGCAACACTGCTCGATCTTGCCAGGAAACAGGATCCGGACATCGATCGCGCTACCGTCTATCGAACGCTTGGTTTGCTCAAAGATCGCGGTTTGATCGATGAGTTGGACCTTATGCACATTCAGGGGGAGAAACACTATTACGAGGCCAAGACGAGTCGTGACCACTGCCATATGGCTTGTTTCCGATGTGGCGCCATCATGGAATATACGAGCTCCTCTTTCGAGAAATTAAAAAAAGAGATGGTCAAGCAAAGCGGTTTTCAGATTCGGGTAGTCCGGCTGGAAGTAGGCGGATTTTGCAAACGCTGCCAAAGGGCAGCCAGTTAGCGCCTCTTTTTTTTAAAAGTCAGTTGCGACTCAGTCGCATATAAACAAATTTACACCAATGAGGGAAATGTTGAAGCGTCTTGCCGTAGGTCTATCTTTTGTAATCCTGATGTTCGTCGCCAGTAATTCGTGGGCGGGCGTCGGGGGAAGCGTGTCCGGAACGGTAAAGGACTCTTCCGGTGCAGTGGTTACGAACGCAACCGTAAGTGCAACCAACATCGATACGGGAGTTCATGCAGCGCTCTCGACGAACGGAAGCGGCTTTTATTCCTTTCCTCAACTCAATGTCGGGCACTACAACATCGCAATTGAAAAGAAGGGTTTCAAGCCTTACCAGCGAACCGGCATCACCATCGATGCAAACAGTGCCTTGACGGTGGACGCGATCCTCAATATTGGCGAAACGTCGGACGTGATTACCGTCGTGGAGAACCAGACTCAGGTTGAAACGATGAGCACGCAGATCGGCGAAGTCATCACCGGCGCGCGAATGACAGCGGTCCCGCTCAACGGACGAAGCTTTACGGATTTGCTTTCGCTTCAGCCGGGTGTTGCGCCGGTCACTTCCATCACCTCCGACACGGTGCAGGATGTAGGCGCAAGCGCACTTTCTCCCTCTGGAGATTTGAATCCGGGCACGATCTCAATCAATGGCCAACGGGAATTTGCCAACAGTTTCATTGTGAACGGAAGCGACGTAGAAGAAGACGTGAATATGGGAGCGGCGATTATTCCCAACCTCGATTCCATTGCCGAATTCCGGATCCTCACCAATAGCTTCGACGCGGAATATGGCGAGTTCAGCGGGGGCCAGATTAACGTCATTACAAAATCCGGCACCAATGCATTTCACGGCGACCTTTTCGAGTTCCTGCGCAACACCAATTTCGATGCCCGTAATTATTTTTCTCCGGCGCGCGGAGTATTCAATCAAAACCAATTTGGTGGGACATTCGGCGGGCCGATCCGAAAGACAAAGCTGTTTTTCTTCGGCGATTATCAGGGCACGCGATCGACGCAGGGAGTGGACACAGGGCAGATTCCGGTGCCGTCGGTCCAGGACCGCACCACCGGCAACTTCTCCGATCTACCGGAGAATTCAAGTGGTTTCAACCCGTTGGGCTTCTGCGGCGCGCAAACCGACCCGAGTTCACTGAAAGTGTTTGAACTCCCTTGCGTCGTCAGTGGGGCCAATGTCGCCTCGATGCTTTCGAGCAAATTGGGTTACCCGGTGACGAGCGGCGAGTCATATTTCTATAGAGGAAATTACATCGATCCCATCACACAAGCGGAAAGTACCGGGACTTGTACGACGCCCACGGCATGCGTTTTCCCGAATGCCGCCGTCTCACCTAGCGCGTGGATCGCGCCGGGCACAAATCTGTTGCAGTACATTCCAAGTCCAAATGTTGGGACTAACACCTTCGCCACCTCGGCCTTCAATCAAACTCTGCGCGACGACAAGGGAGCTTATCGCCTCGACGGCAACACTCGCTGGGGATTGATGTCCGCTTACTATTTTCTCGATGACTGGTCGCAGAACAATCCTTACCCGATCGCTCAAGGCGGAGCGAACGTTCCAGGTTTTAATGCGCTTTACACAGGCCGGGCGCAATTATTTGGCCTGGGCAATACGAAAACAGTCAGCGCGACGGCTGTGAACGAATTCCGCTTCAGCTATCTGCGCAACGCAAATGACCTTGGCAAGCCAGTCGGAGGCGTCGGTGTCAGTCTGGAATCCCAGGGGTTTCAGGTGGGTCTGAGTACTCCGGGAATTGTGCCACTATCTCCGGGTACCGAAGGAGTGGAAAGCGTCGGCTTCAACAGCTACACGATCGGAACTAACACGAATGAACTGAAGCAGATTGGAAACACCTTCCAGTGGCTAGACAATTTCTCCAAGGTAATCGGAACCCACACCCTCAAGATGGGTGGCGAGTTCCACTACGATCAGGTCAATGTCAATGCCATCGCGCAGTTCAATGGCAGCTTCCTGTTTTTCGGAACCGAGACCGGCTCTGACTTCGCAGATTTCCTATTGGGCACACCGAGCCAATATAACCAGAGTCAGCTTCAGCCTTTTTACGGCCGGAACAAATATGTCGGCCTCTATGGGCAGGACAGCTGGCGTCTTACTCACAGCCTCACACTGAATTATGGTCTGCGCTGGGATCGGATTGAGCCCTGGTATGAAAAGTACAATCAGATCGCGACCTTCGAACCAGGAAAGCAGTCGGTCGTATTCCCAAATGCTCTCGCGGGCATCCTCTATCCCACCGACCCGGGAGTGTCTCGCACGCTGGCGCCGCCGGGAAATCGCGATTTCGCTCCACGCATCGGCTTGGCCTACTCACCCAGCGCTTCCGGCGATGGCTTGTTCTCAAGAATATTGGGTGGCCCCGGCAAAACCAGCATAAGAGCGAGTTATGGAATGTTCTACACCGCGATCGAGGGCCTCACCATCGGAGTGATGTCCGCTAATGCACCCTACGGCACAACTTATACGAGTCCGGCGCCGCCACTCTTCGCTACTCCATTTAAAACTGCGTCGAACGGCCAAGACCTCGGCCAATATTTTCCGGTCACATTGGCTCCTCTGAACTCAAGTGCGAGTCATCCTGACCCCATCGACTTTACGCAGTTCGAGCCGATTACGGGGCTGCCAAACTACGCCACCACCAATCGTATTCCCTATACCGAGGAATACATGCTTTCTCTCGAACGCGGGTTTGGAGCCAACACAGTACTCAGTGTGAATTACATAGGCAATCAGGGTCATCGGCTCCTGGTGCTGGAGGAGGCCAATCCCGGCAATCCGGCGCTGTGCCTCGCCCTTAGTAATCCCAACAACCTCAAGTCGGAAACTCCAGCACAGACCCCATGCGGTCCTTTTGGCGAAGACAGTCAGTACATCACGTCCTCTAGCTCGCCTTTCGGGGAAAAAACATTTCAAGGCACCCGCGGACCGCTCGGTTCCAGTTTCGGTAGCAATGCCAATCAGACTACGATCGGCAATTCCAATTACAACTCCTTGCAGGTTACTTTGCGCCACAGCAGCCGGCGTTTGAATGTTCTCGCCGGATATACCTATGGCAAGTCGCAAGATCAATCTTCAAACCTTGGGGAAGCAGTCAATCCGCTCAATCCCTCACTCAGCAAAGGGTTGTCTTCCTTTGATGTAAAGCACAATTTTGTCGTCAGCTACAGTTACCAAATTCCATTCGAGAATCTCTTCCGCGCCTCGAATCGCTGGACGCTGGGCTGGGAACTCTCCGGCATCACTCATTTCAGCTCGGGTCTGCCGGTGACACTCATTAACTATGGCGACAATTCGCTGCTCGGATCCGAACCGAATGGCATCAACAACTTCGGCGTTGATGAGCCCGACTATGCGGGAGGCCATCTCAATCTGAATCACGATCCCCGCAATGGAGGTTCGTACTTCGATACCTCGCAGTTCAGCGAAAACGCTCTAGGCACGCCGGGCACGGCGAGGCGGCGGTTTTTCTACGGGTCTGGGATGTCAAACTTCGATATGGCGCTCCTGAAGAATGTGCGCCTGACAGAATCGAAGTCGCTACAGTTTAGAGTCGAGGGTTTCAACGTTTTCAACCACACCCAGTTCTTCGGACCGCAGTCTGTCGACGGCAATATCAGCAGTTCCACCTTCGGAGAAGTCCTGAGTGCACAGCCTGCCCGAATTGTTCAGCTAGGAGCAAAATTCGTCTTCTAGGATTCTCCCAACAAGAATTCGGTTCTCCAGGCCCTGTACTATGGCCACTTTGTAGCATCTGAAAAGGCCACTACACTGGAACCTTGCGCACTCTGATCACACTGTTCCTGATTATCGTTTTGGCCGTAGGCGGCGGGGTAGCTTGGCTGATCCATGCCCCCGTCACGCCGCCTGCCAATACTTCTTTGCTGCTGCGTCCTGGATATTCGACGCGTAGGATCGCGGCGGAATTGAAGAAGGCGGGGGTGATCCGCAGTGCGGACGCCTTCCGGCTTTGGCATTGGCTGCATCCTAAACCATCGCTGAAGGCGGGCGAGTATCGTTTCGATCACGCGGCGAGTTTTCCACAAGTTTATGAGCGGATCGCGCACGGCGATATTTACTTCCACATGGTCACCATTCCCGAAGGCTACACAATGTTCGACGTCGCTAAGGCAATGGAAGACGCTGGGCTCGGATCAGCCGCTGACTTCCTGCACGTTGCCCAAACTCAGACGCAGCTGATCTCCGATCTGGCGCCACAAGCCACGTCGCTCGAAGGCTATCTCTTCCCTAACACCTACCAGTTCACCCGGACCCAGAGCCTGGAAGAAATGGCGGCGATGATGGTCCGTCAATTCCGGCAGGTGGCAGAGCAGATCGGGCTGACCCCCGGCCCGAACTCCGGTCCGAACTCAGATGTCCCCAGGATCGTGACCATGGCCTCGATCGTGGAAAAGGAGACTGCCTCTCCCGAGGAACGCCCGCGCGTGGCCGGCGTGTACTACAATCGGCTGGCGCAAAAAATGGCGCTTGATGCCGATCCCAGCGTGATCTATGCCGAACTGCTGGATGGCACGTATCAGGGAAGCCTCCATCACTCCGACTTGGCTATAAATTCGCCCTACAACACCTATCGTTTCCCAGGCTTGCCACCGGGGCCAATCGGCAATCCTGGGAGAAGCTCGTTAGAAGCCGCTCTACACCCCGACAGCACAGATTTCCTTTATTTCGTTAGCGATGGCAATGGGCACCACCGCTTCGCCCGCAGCCTCGAAGAGCATAATCGTAACGTAGCCGCTTATCGTAGATCCCTCAACCATTCGCTCGGCCCGCGCTAAAGCACTGAACCCTTCGCTGCCTTATACTAATCAGATATTTATGCGGCAAGAGTCTTCCGGGGTATTGGCTTAGGAATGTATCGTCCTCATTTGCGCGTATTTTTACTTTTACTTCTGTCGGCAGCCACCTTTTCACTGAGCGGATGCCTTTTTCGGACGCGTCCGCTGGACCGTCAGTTTTCCAACCGGCCGCTGCAGACCGCGACCCAGCAGCTGTTGATCGAATACGTCAACACCCAGGCAGCCAAGATTCAATCCATGCAGGCGACGGTTGATATCGACGCCTCGGCGGAGGATCAGAAAAACGGCCGTGTCACCGATTACAAAGAGATTCGAGGCTACGTACTTGTGCGTAAGCCGTCCATGCTGCGCATGAAGGGCCTGCTGCCGCTGGTGCGCAATACGGCTTTCGATATGGTGAGCGACGGCCAGCAGTTCAAGCTTTGGATTCCTCCCCAGAATAAGTTCGTCATGGGCTCGAACAATGCCGACAACTACCAGCCCGACAAGCGGTTGGAGAACATGCGGCCGCAGTACATTTACGACGCGCTGTTGCTGCCAGAAATCGCTCAGGACGAGATTGCGGTGCTGGATAACGGTTATGAAACTGTCCTAGACGCGAAAAAGCATCGGGTCGAGCAGCCGAATTACAGTTTGCTGGTTATTCGCAAGGGTCCTCAGGGCGCCTATCTGTCCCGTAAGATCGATTTCAGCCGGATCGACCTGCTGCCATACCGGCAAACGATCTATGACCAGCAAGGAAACATAGCGACCGATGCCCACTACCATGATTACAAAGACTTCGAAGGGACGACGTTCCCGAATACGATTGAGATCGAGCGGCCACGGGAGAATTACGACATCACGCTGAACATGGTGAAACTGGAAATCAATAAGCCGCTAACCGACGATCAGTTTGTGCTGGAGCAACCGGCCGGTGCGGACGTCGTACACCTCGGTCAGCCGGCTCCCAGCGCGGCCAAAATGTCGAGCAATCAACACAAGTAGCCATAAGAAAAGCCCGGGAAAAACCAGGAAAAAATAAATGATGAACCGCATGATCGTCGGGAACCTAGTGCATCGGCCGCTGCGCTCGCTCATCAGTGTTGTGGCGGTAGCACTCGAAGTCACGCTGATTCTGCTGATTGTGGGGCTCTCTCTCGGGATGCTGGAGGATCAACGCACTCGAAATGCGGGCATCGGAGCGGATGTAATCGTGCTGCCGCCGGGATCATCGTTCCTCGCCGGGCTCACCGGCGCGCCCGTACCAATCAAGATTGGAAACGAGATACTCGCGAAGTTGCCCCATGTAGAGAAGGTCGCACCCGTCGTCACGTTCATCAGTTCGGCGGGCACTCTTGAGATCATCGCCGGTATTGATCTGCACAGTTATGAGAGTCTGTCGACCGGATTCCATTATTTGGAGGGCGGTCCTTTTCAAGGACCATATGATGTCCTGGTCGACGATCTGTTTGCCAAGTCCAAGCATGCCAGGGTGGGCGACACAATCGACATCCTAAACAACAAATTTCGCATCTGCGGGATTGTGGAACGAGGCAAGGGCGCTCGCAAATTTGTCCCGATTACCACTTTGCAAGACCTGATTGGCGCGAAAGATAAGGCCACCATCTTCTACTTGAAGCTCGACAACCCAGCTAATGCGGACACGGTTGTCGACGAAATTAAGCAAGTACCGGGAATGGAACGGTACGTGGTGAACTCGATGGCATCCTACCTGGCTGCCATGAGCACAGGCAATATTCCCATGCTTTCAACGTTCATTGATGTCGTGGTCGGTATTTCGATGATCATTGGATTTATCGTGATCTTCCAGGCAATGTATACGGCGGTCATGGAGCGAACGCGCGAAATCGGGATCCTGAAGTCAATGGGAGCATCGAAGGTATACATTGTGAATGTGGTGCTGCGAGAGACGGTGTTGCTGTCGCTTGCTGGCATCGTGCTAGGCGTCGCGGTGAGCCTGGCAGCCCGAGCGGCATTGGCCCGCAAGTTCCCTTTACTGCAGGTGGTGGTAGATGATGGTTGGATTGTGCGCGCCACTGTGATCGCCGTTGTTGGCGCCATTGCAGGCGCTCTGTATCCGGCGTTCAAAGCAGCGCAGAAAGATCCCATCGACGCATTGGCTTACGAATAGCGCGAGATATCTCTATTTCGCTTTTAATTCGCCCGTAATTTGCTGATTTTTTCTGCCTTATAATTTTCCTCGCAAATCTCGTGAGAATGCACGATACTGCCCCTGAAACTGCCGTGCTATAATCACCCGCCGTTACGCAAAAGCAGTGCAGTTTCGCAGCCAGTTGTCTTAATTCCCCTGTGCGCGAAGGCGCGCGGAGACCGAAAATACGCAGGAGGAGATATGCGCTTCGATGATCCGACTCTCTACGGTCGGGACGATGAGACGGATGAGTACAGCGACAGCGGCGCCTACGGCGAATCGCTGGAAGAGGATTTGGAAGAAGAGGAAGAAGAGGAAGAGGAGCCCGCTCTCGTAGATGAAGACGACGAGACTCCTTTGCCACCAGCACGGGAACCTGTGGCAACCCCTGCGCCCGTAACTTCGGGTGGTGGCGGTGGCCAGAGCGCACCTCCGAAGAAGAAGGCACCCGCCAAGAAAAAGGCGGTGAAGAAAACGGTCAAGAAGCCAGCTAAAAAAGCCGCAAAGAAACCGGCTGCCAAGAAAAAAGCTAAGCCGGCCAAGGCAAAAAAGAAGAAATCGGCTAAAAAGCCAGCCAAGAAAGTGGCCAAGAAAAAATCTGCCCGCAAAAAGGGCCGTCGTTAAAGTGCAAGACTAGCACTCACGCCGGCAGTTCACTCCAATGATGGCGGAAGCCCGTCGGCTTCCGCTATTTCATTTACTCTCAATCAGGCACGATCGCTTCCGCTTCAATTTCCAGCAGCATCTCCGGAGAAACCAGCGCCGTGATCGCCACCATGGAGCACACCGGACGAATCTCCCGGAAAAATTCTCCGTGTGCCTTTCCTATTTTTTCCCAATCTGCAATGTTGGTCAAGAATACGCGCGTGCGGACTACATCTTTCATGGAAGCTCCAGCTCGCCTCAACGCGCTTTCAATGTTCTTGAGGATCTGAACGGCTTGCGCGTAAGCATCGCCCGCAATGATTTTTCCGTTTTCTTCAGTAGCTGTTGTGCCCGCAACGTGGACGTATGCGCCGACGCGAACCGCACGAGAGTAACCGACGATTGGCTCCCAAGGTGTTCCGGATGAAATATTGATTCGCTCCACTTCGCCTCCTTTTTCCGGTGTTTTATTGTCGAAACAGATTCAGTGAAACACATTTTCCGATGCGCGAAGCGGAATTAGCAGTCGCTTCCATTGGCTGCCAATAAACTCCGTAAACCCCGCGCCCAGCAGGGGCTTCTAACTATAGTGTGGCACGAATGGTCACTTGCGTGGGATGCAGATTCGCGGTATCTAATCCCAACAACGTTTTGTTCCGATAGGAACAAGAGGGCCACGATCTGGGGAGGAATGGGGCCATGGAAATGATTCCGGAGACGCATCCGTTGCAGCAACTGTTTCTTGAACTGGTTGGACGTCACTATGCCGAGGAGATTGGAATTCGCGATCCACAAGTTGTGAACTATGTCGCACATCTACTGTCGGAGTTTTGCGATGCCGAGCAGTTGCTGAAAATCCGCAACACGTCAGGGAAGCCGTTGAACGATGTGGGCGAGATGCTGATCGAGTCGGATCCTATTTACGGCCCTGCGCCCTCGTTCGATCGCGAGCGCCAGGTCCGCAAGCACATCGGCGACTATACGCTTTTCTATGCCGGCATGTTTCCGGAGAGCATCAATCATTATCGACTGCGCCGCCAGCGCGTCGAAGGTTTTGTGGATTGGGTGAAGGCCGGGAAAGAGAGCTATTACATCGTCTCGAAATTCGAGCATTTCGAATATGCCAAGGTTGCACCATTGTTCGCGCAACTCTCGCAAAGATTCGAGCAGTGCGTGTACGGACTGAACCTGGTAAAAAATGAGCTCGAAGTGATGCAACACCCGATTGCCCGGAGAACAAACGAACTCATCATGTAGGATTGGAGAATGTAGGATTGGAGAGTTAGAGGTGAAAAATGAGGCTCTTCACCTCTGCAATCTGACCGACCTCTGAACTCGTACTAACCGCCTGCCAGCAATCTCGAATTCCCCCTCCAGCACAATCCTGATCGCTTCAGAGTATGCAATGTGTTCCTGTTCAAGAATACGTGCTGCCAGCGTTTGCTCATCGTCGGTGTTGAGCACCGGCACGGCTTTCTGAACAATGATCGCGCCGTGATCGAGTTCCTCGTCAACGAAGTGTACGGTGCACCCGGTAACTTTCACGCCGTAGGCTAGGGCCTGCTGCTGCGCGTCGAGCCCTGGAAAAGACGGCAGCAACGACGGATGAATGTTGAGAATTTTCGCTGGAAACTGCTGCACAAACCAGGGCGAGAGTAGCCGCATATAACCGGCGAGGCAGATGAGATCCACTTTGTTATCGAGAAGTGCGGACACAACTTCGCGGTCGTGCTCCTCGCGCGGTTTACCTTTCGATGAAATGGCGAGCGCGTTGAGGCCGCGATGGCGTGCGGTTTCGAGTCCGGGAGCGTCGGTGCGGTTCGAAATCACAATCGCAATACGGGCATCGGGTATCCTGGCCGCCGCTATGCTGTCGGCGATGGCTACAAAATTGGAACCGCGTCCGGAAAGTAGAATGCCAAGATTTTTCATACGATGTAATTATTCACTACGAAACCACAGGAACACAGAAAATCGAGAATCGAAAAAGACGATCGAAAAAAGGAGCGAAGAGCTAACCGCCGACCTAGCTGAACACCACTTTGCGATCGCCCTTGACGATGCGGCCGACGCTGTAAAATTTTTCTCCGGCACGCTCCAACAGCGTCTGGGCTTTTTTGAATTTCTTGGCGGGAACCACGATCAGCATACCGAGACCCATATTGAAGGTACGGAGCATTTCTTCCTCAGCGACGTTGCCGAGTTTCTGCAGATGTTCAAAAATGGGCAGAACCGGCCATGTCCCGAGCTCGATCACAGCCGACGTACCTTTAGGCAGCACTCGGGGCAGATTTTCAGTGATGCCGCCGCCGGTAATATGCGCCAGCGCTCCGACACAATCGCCTGCGATCATCTTCCGAATCACCGACCAGTAGCTGCGATGGGTCCGCATGAGTTCGTTGCCGACTTTGTTCTTGATCTCGCTGACAAAAGTTTCAAGAGAATAGCCTGCGATTTCAAACAGCAGTTTGCGAGCTAATGAATATCCATTGGTGTGCAGGCCATTGGACGGCAGCCCGAGGACACAATCTCCGACCTGCACGTCTTTACCGCTGATGATGCGGTCACGTTCGACCACTCCAACAATGAATCCGGCAAGATCGTATTCGCCCTCAGGATAGAAGCCCGGCATCTCAGCCGTTTCGCCGCCTATCAGGGCACAACCGTTATGCTTGCAAGCTTCGGCTAGGCCACCAACGATTTTCTCGGCGATTTCCGGTTCCAATTTACCCGTGGCCAGGTAATCCATAAAAAACAAAGGCGCCGCTCCCTGCACTGCGATGTCGTTCACACAATGATTCACCAGGTCGCCGCCGACGGTATGGTGCATTTTCATTTCGAAGGCAACTTTTAATTTTGTGCCCACGCCATCCACGCTTGAAACCAGCACAGGATCCAAATACTTTTTGTCGACCGAGAACAACCCGCCGAATCCGCCGATCTCGCTCAGCACTCCCTTGGTAAAAGTTTTGTGTGCCAGATACTTGATGCGCTGCTTGGTGCGGTTGCCACGATCAATGCTGACACCGGCATCGGCGTAGGTGATGGCGTCGCTTTGGGCGTTGGGGTTCTGGGCCACTTTTCAGTCCGCTATTGCCAAGGGTGGAGAAATTCCGATGCGCCACCGAGCCGGTGGAAGCGTTTCAGGCGCAACAAATTCTAGCACGTCTGGAGTTACCTCCGGCGTCACGGTGAATGGATGCAAAAACAAACCCCAGCCAGAGCCGTGGCCAAACGAAAGACGAGCAAGTATGACGCGCTTATCAAGATTCTAGACTCGGAGGAAGCTTTTCTAATCGCCATCAACGAAGGCGCTATAATGCTCGTCCGACTCTTTTCCCTGGAGACAAGCATGAGAATTCTGATAGTCCTTTTTATCGCTGTGCTGACGATTCCGTTTGCAGTTGCGCAGCAAGAGCAATCACCAGACACGACATCCGAGAGCGCGAAACAGGCCGCGTCTAAGAAAGATAAAAAGCAATCAACGCCAGCCAGCGCCCCCGCTCCAGATAAGTCGGCTGAGAGCGCCAAGCCCGCAGAACCACAGAAACCCGACTCGAACGAAGCTACCGATAGGGATAAGGAAGAACATTACGATGTCACGGAAGTCCCGCCTGTAGTCACGCATCACCAGATCGTGATGAACGGCAAGACTCTGAACTACACGGCGACCACTGGCAGGCTTCCCATTAAGCGCGACGACGGCAAGATAGAAGCCGAAATGTTCTTCGTCGCCTACACGCTTGATGGACAAGACACTGGCAAGCGTCCCCTTACATTCGCCTTCAACGGCGGCCCCGGCTCCGCCTCAGTGTGGCTGCATATGGGTGCGCTCGGACCAAAACGCGTGGTGCTTCAACCGAACGGCTTCATGCCAGCAGCACCCTATCGATTGGAGGACAACCCCGACACGCTGCTCGATCACAGCGACATCGTTATGGTGGATGCCATGGCCACCGGCTACTCTCGGGCCGCGACTACCGAGCTTACCAAGAAGTTTCTGGGCGTAAAAGGCGACATACAAGGTTTCGGAGAATTCATCCGCCTCTACCTCTCGCGCTACGAGCGTTGGAACTCGCCGCTCTTTCTACTGGGTGAAAGCTACGGCACAACCCGCGCAGCCGGCATCGCCGGATATTTGGCAGATCACGGCATCTCCTTCAACGGAGTGACGTTGCTCTCAATGGCTGTGGACTTCCAGACACTCGAATGGAACAAGTCGAACGACCTCCCTTATTTGTTGCTCGTGCCAACTTTCAACATGATCGCTGGCTACCATCACAAGCTGTCGGCCGATCTCACTCAGGATGTAGCAAAGACGCGCGAAGAGGTCGTGCGCTGGTCGACCAACGATTACGCGCTCGCCCTTGGCAAAGGCGACGCTTTGGCGCCGGAAGAACACCGCAAAATTGTTGAACAATTATCGCGCTACATCGGACTGCGTCCGGAAGTAATCGAGGCGCACAATCTGCGCATCGACGTTCCGACCTTCAGCAAAGAGTTGCTGCTCGATCAGAAACTGGTCTCGGGTCGTCTTGACGGCCGATTCACCAGCCCGAATCCGAACTCCGATGAGGATCGTGAGTATGATCCGACAAGCGCCGCCATCCTGCCGCCTTACACTTCGGCGTTCAATAATTATTTGCGCACCGAACTGAATTACAAGTCCGACACGCCATACAGGGTTTTTGCCTACGATCAGCCAGGCTTCCAGAAATGGGAGTGGGGCACCGCCGTGGAAGGCTTTCCCAGTACGGCAGGCGGCTTGCGGTCGGCTTTGATCAAGAATCCGTATATGAAGGTTCTGGTGATGGAAGGCTATTACGACCTGGCCACACCCTTCGCCGCCGCCAACTGGACCATGGATCACCTCGATCTCGACGCGAAATTTCGTCAGAATATTTCGTATGCCACCTATGGCGCTGGACACATGGTGTACATCGATCGCGCCGAACATGACAAGATGAAAAAAGATCTGGTCGACTTCATGGAGAAGTGCCTGACGAAATAATTCGTGTGCTCATGTGGTGACGGGGTTCTGTCCCGTCCAAGCGGGCAAAGCTCCGCCACCACACGATCTATTTCTAGTGAGCACGCCCGTACTTCGCATCGAGCGCGATATTCAGTTCGAGCACGTTCACGCGCGGCTCGCCCATGAATCCCCATTGCCGATTCTCGGAGTTCTCGAGAACCAGGCGCGCGACGTCAACTTCTGGAATCTTGCGTTCCGCAGCCACGCGTCGAATCTGAAACTCCGCCGCCGCTGGCGTGATATCGGGATCAAGTCCTGAGCCCGATGTCGTCACGAGGTCGACTGGGATAGGAGCGCCGGGATTCTCCGCTTGCAGCCTGGCAACGTCTCCATTGACGCGATTAATCAATTGCGCGTTGGTCGGACCGAGATTTGACCCGCTGGAGGCGGTGGCATCGTAGCCGGCAGCGCCCGCGGCGGATGGCCGCGAATGAAAGTAGCCCGGCCCCGAGAATGGCTGCCCAATCAGCCGCGAACCAACTACTACTCCTGCTTGCTGAATGAGCTGCCCATTAGCCTGCTTGGGGAAAATCAGCTGGGCGAGTCCAGTCACCAGCAGCGGATACAGAATTCCTAATAGCACCGTCGTTGCGATTGTCATGAGTACGGCCGTGATCAAATTTTTCTTCATATGTCTTTTGTCTTTTAGTTTTTCGATGCCAGCTCTTTATCTAAACTAGCTTGACGCCGGTGATGAACATGTCAATTAGCTTGATGCCGATAAACGGAACCACCAAGCCGCCAAAACCATAAACCAGAAGATTTCGCCGCAGCAGCGATTCAGCGCTCATCGCCTTGTACGCAACACCTCGCAGCGCCAGCGGAATCAGGACAACGATGATGAGCGCATTGAAAATAACGGCGGAAAGCACCGCTGACTGCGGCGTCTGGAGGTGCATAATGTTCAGCACATTCAGCACCGGAAATGTTCCGGCGAACATTGCCGGAATAATCGCGAAATACTTGGCCACGTCGTTCGCAATCGAGAATGTGGTGAGGGCTCCACGTGTCATCAGTAACTGTTTGCCGATCGCGACCACCTCGATGAGCTTGGTAGGATTCGAATCCAGGTCAACCATGTTTCCGGCCTCTTTTGCCGCTTGCGTGCCGGTATTCATGGCCACGCCCACATCGGCCTGAGCCAGCGCGGGCGCATCGTTGGTGCCATCGCCGGTCATCGCGACCAGTTTGCCCTCACCCTGCTCTCGGCGAATTAAATCCATTTTGTCTTTCGGAGTCGCCTCCGCCAGAAAATCGTCTACCCCCGCCTCGCGTGCGATTGCCGCCGCCGTCAGCGGATTGTCGCCGGTGATCATTACAGTCTTGATCCCCATGGCGCGCAGTTGATTAAAGCGTTCACGCATCCCGCCTTTAACAATATCTTTCAGGTAGATCACGCCCAGCGCCCGCTGATTCTCCGCCACCACCAACGGTGTCCCCCCCGAGCGCGCAATTTGTTCTACACTCGCCTGAATCTCTCGCGGCAACGAAGTGCCGAACTGCTGCAGGTATTTGATGATGGCATCGACTGAGCCTTTGCGAATCTCGCGGCCGTCCAGGTTCACGCCTGACATTCGAGTTTGCGCCGTAAAAGGAACGAACACTGCTTCGTGAGACGAAAGTTCACGGCCGCGCAGGTTATATTTCTCTTTCGCCAGCACAACAATCGACCGCCCTTCGGGCGTTTCATCCGCCAGCGAAGAGAGTTGCGCGGCGTCGGCCATCTCAGCATCGGTAATTCCCGGCGCGGAAATAAACTCCGCGGCCTGGCGGTTGCCGAGCGTGATCGTTCCTGTCTTATCGAGCAGCAAAGTGTTCACATCGCCAGCCGCTTCCACGGCGCGCCCGGACATCGCGAGCACGTTGTGCTGCACCAGGCGATCCATGCCAGCAATGCCGATGGCAGAAAGCAGACCGCCAATCGTGGTGGGAATCAAGCAGACCAGCAGAGAGACGAGCACGAATACGGTCTGTGGCGATCCCGAATAAATCGCAAACGGCTGCAGCGTAACCACCGCCAACAGAAAAATAATGGTCAGACCCGCCAGCAAAATATTCAGCGCGATCTCGTTTGGAGTCTTCTGCCGCTCAGCGCCCTCGACCAAAGCAATCATTCTGTCGAGGAAGGTTTCTCCCGGATTCGATGTAATACAAACTTTAATCACATCGGAAAGCACGCGCGTGCCACCAGTAACAGCAGAACGGTCGCCTCCAGCTTCGCGAATCACCGGCGCGGATTCTCCGGTAATCGCAGACTCATCCACTGAGGCCACGCCTTCGATCACTTCGCCATCGCCCGGGACGAGTTCGCCCGCGATCACCATCACAACATCGCCCGAACGCAACTTCGCACTCGGCACGGTTTCTATCGAACCGTCTGGTAGCAAGCGCTTGGCCACGGTTTCAGACCGGGCTTTGCGCAGCGTGTCCGCTTGTGCTTTACCGCGTCCTTCGGCCATGGCTTCCGCAAAATTCGCGAACAGCACCGTGAACCACAGCCAGAGTGTGATCTGCAGATTGAAAGCGAAACTCTGCTTCTCGCGGAATAACAGCAAGGTCGTCACCACGCTGCCAACCTCGACCACGAACATGACCGGATTTTTCATCATGGTGCGAGGATCGAGCTTAACCACGGCATCGACCAGCGCGCGCCGGATGATTTTTACGTCCCACAAACTCTTGCTTTTCTTTTCTGCCATGTTTTTCTTCAGGAGTTCTGCCTCAGAAAGTTTTCCCTGCCATCATCAACAGGTGTTCAAGTACAGGTCCTAAACTAAGGGCCGGGAAAAATGTCAGCGCACCTACAATCACGATCACCGACACCAGCAGAATGGCAAACAACGGCGTAGTCACCGGGAATGTACCCGCAGAAGCAGGCACCGTCTTCTTCTTCGCCAGGTTACCGGCAATTGCCAGCATGGGAATGATCATGAAGAAACGCCCAATCAGCATCGTCATCGCGCCAGCGGTGTTGTACCAAAGCGTGTTGCCGTTCAATCCGGCGAAAGCGGAACCGTTGTTCCCCGCCATGGAGGTGAACGCATACAGGACTTGAGTCAACCCGTGTGGGCCCGCATTGCTGATGCTCGATGTGCCAAATCCCTCGACCGATGAAATGGCTGTGAGCACCAGAATAACCAGCGGGAAAACCAGCGTGACCAACATCGCCATCTTCACGTCGTAAGCTTCAATCTTCTTGCCCAGATACTCCGGCGTTCGCCCAACCATAAGTCCAGCAATGAACACCGACAGCACAACGTAGATCAGGATGCCGTAGAGGCCCGCGCCCACTCCTCCAAAAACGGTCTCGCTAAGCATGATGTTGACCAGCGGCACCAGTCCACCCAGCGGAGTAAAGGAATCATGCACACCGTTGATGGCCCCACAACTCGCGTCAGTGGTGACGGTGGCGAACAGCGCGGAATCGGCGATGCCAAAACGCACCTCTTTGCCTTCCATGTTTCCGCCCGGTTGCAACGTGGTAGCATGCTGGTCAACTCCGTGCAGCAGGGGATTACCTCTGGCCTCAGCCCAGTAAGCCGTCGTTACTCCGCACAGAAATAAGATCGCCATCGCCGCCCAGACCGCCCAACCGTGACGTTGCGACTTAGTCATTCGGCCCAGTGTGTAAGTAAGACCTGCCGGAATCGCAAAGATAGATAGCATCTGCAAAAAATTACTGAGTGGCGTGGGATTCTCAAACGGATGAGAGCTGTTGGCATTGAAGAATCCACCGCCGTTCGTACCCAGCATCTTGATCGCCTCTTGCGAAGCAACCGGGCCTTGCGCGATGGTCTGGTCGGTCACTGTGTCCATCACCGCTTTGCCATCGGGCCCAACCATTGGCTTGCCGTCCGTCCCAGTTTTCTGAACCTGTTGCGGCTCAATCAGCTTCGCGGTGTCGTAGGGCTTGAGGTTCTGCACGACTCCCTGCGACACCAAGAGCAGCGCATAAACGATGCAGGCGGGCAGCAGCACCCATAGGGTGGAGCGGGTCATATCGACCCAGAAATTTCCGATCGTTTCCTTTTCGGTGCGTGCGATACCACGAATGAACGCGACCGCCAGCGCGATCCCCACCGCCGCCGAGGCGAAATTGTGGTATGCCAGGCCAGCCATCTGCGTGAGATAACTCATCGTGGCTTCGCCCGAGTAGTTCTGCCAATTGGTATTCGTGGTGAAAGACGCGGCAGTGTTGAAAGCGAGTGCCCGAGCAACTGCCCCGAACTTCTGCGGATTCCATGGCAGGAACTGCTGAACCCGCTCGATCAGATAAAGCAGCAGCATGGAAGCGCCGCTGAACAGCAGCATGGCGAAAGCGTATTCCGTCCAGCGCATCTCATGCTTTTCATCGACGCCGGTCACGCGATAGAGCAAGCGCTCGATCGGCCGCAGCACAGGATCAAGAAAAGTTCGCTCGCCGCTGAACACTCTTGTCATGAACACGCCGAGCGGTTTGGTGATCGCCAGAATCAGAGCCAGAAATACGAAGATCTGTATCCAGCCATTGGTTGTCATGTCAGAATTTCTCCGGTCGCAGCAACGCGTACAACAGGTAAACCATTAATCCTGCGCTCACAATCAGCATGATGATCGATTCAGCATTCATAATTGATTTGGCCTCTGGCGATTTGTCCTCAACGAATTCGATCGCAAAACTTCACATAACCAAGCGACAACACGAAGAACACTATCGCGACCACGACAAAGATCACGTCTTGCACACAACCTCCTCAGTGCTGACTAGCTTTGCTGGCGTGAACTTTGCTTGGGTGAACAAGGCAAACAAACCAGTCACGCCCGCCATTGTCGATTAGAAAGGTTTCCCCATAAAAGTGCGGTAAGCGGTTCGTAAAGAAATCATAAAGATTAAGGAGCGATTAACTTGCCGCGGTAATCAGTCGCCGGGCTCGAAGCGGTAACCAACCCAGGGGTCGGTCACAATGTAACGAGGAGAATTTGGCGAGGGCTCGAGCTTCTTGCGGAGTTGCGCCACGAACACGCGCAAGTATTCGACTTGCTCTGTGCTCTCACCGCCCCAGACCGCACCCAGAAGCGCACGATGCGTTACCACTTTGCCAGCGTGGCGGGCCAGGTATGCGAGTAAGTCAAATTCTTTTGGAGTAAGATGGACCGCGCGATCCTTGACAAAAACGCTGCGGGCTCCAGGATCGATTTTGAAGTCGCCGGCGACCATCGGCGCCAGTTCCGATTCTTCCGTGCGCGCGCGGCGAAGATTGGCGCGGACGCGTGCCAGAAGTTCCTCAATGCCGAAGGGCTTGGTTACATAGTCATCCGCGCCCGCATCGAGAGCCTTGACCTTGGTCTGTTCCTCGCCGCGCACCGAAAGCACAATGATCGGAATCTGCGTCTTCGCTCGCAACCTGCGGCATAATTCGAGTCCGTCCATGTTGGGCATGGCCAAGTCGGTAATGACCAGGTCCGGCGCCCAGTCTTTCATGATTTCGAGGGCAGTTTCGCCGTCGTTGGCAACGCGGATGTCGTATCCATGACTAGAAAGAGATGTCCGCAGCACGCGCGTAATCTGCGATTCGTCGTCTACCACCAGAATGTGTTTATGCTCCGACATTCTGAATCAGTTGGGCTCCTGCGTCACGATGTGTACGTCCACCGCCGGGGCATCGCGCAAGAATTGATGGATGGCTGAAAGATAGAAATATCGCTTCCAGCCTCGCGTCGCGGAGCGTCCAAAGACAACTTGCGTGATGTGTTTCTCGTTGACAAATTCCGCAACCACAGCTGCCACGCTCTTCCCCTCTAACCGTACAATGGCTGCTCCCACGTTTTCTGCGAAGCGCAGGTTCGCGGCCAAAGTTCGCTGATTTGCTTCGCTCGAGTCCTGCCCCATGTCTGTATAGACCACAAAAAGCTCGGCATTCAAGGCCTGCGCCATGCGCGCCCCGCGCGCGATCAGATACTGCGCCGCCGGGTTTGAGCTGATGCAGACCGCAATGCGCTCGCGGATCGCGACCGCTCCGCGATCTGTCCCTTGCTCGCCGCGATGCTGTTCCAGGCTTTGATCCACCTGTTGCGCTACCTGGCGCAATGCCAGCTCGCGCAAGGCGATCAAATTCGTCTCGCGGAAAAAGTTCTCCAGCGCCCGCCCCACGCGCTCCTGTGGATAGACGTCGCCACGCTTCATCCGGTTCTGTAATGCCTCCGGAGTCAGGTCGATCATCACGACTTCATTAACTTTTTGTAGCACCCAGTCCGGAACCGTTTCCCGCACCTGGATCCCGGTGACGCCCTGCACGGTCGGGGTCACGCTTTCCAGATGCTGGATGTTCATGGTGGAAAGAACGTCGATTCCCGCGTCCAGCAGTTCCAGCACATCTTCATAGCGCTTGTGATGCTTGCTGCCTTCGATATTGGTGTGCGCCAGTTCGTCCACCAGCGCGACACAGGGCTTGCGCGCCAGAATGGCATCTACGTCCATCTCTTCGAAGAGCGCACCCTTATACTCGATCTTTTTGCGCGGAACCACTTCCAAATTCGTGACCAGTTCGCCGACCGCCTTCCTTCCGTGGGTTTCAACAACTCCGATCACGACATCTTCGCCGCGGTTGTGCCGCCGGATCGCCTCGGTCAGCATGGTGTGGGTCTTACCCACACCGGGAGCATACCCAAGAAAGAGCTTGAACCTGCCACCCTTCTTCGTTGGCGAACATTCCTCGAGCCACTGCTCAGGTGTCTTGGACATTCCGATTATTGTCGTTGAGACATTCGACTTTGTCGATGTCGGTTACAATCAGCTCGTGAAACCCGCTACCAGATCCGCATCGGGATACTTTATTGCGGCGCTCACGGTGGCTGGAATTACTTTCGTCGGATTCCGTTTGATCCACCTAAATCCGACCACCATTGCCCTTGCTTTCCTGGTGGGCGTTCTCGGCATCTCCGCTTCGTGGGGTTTGCGGCAAGCCGTTTTCATGTCGGTGGTCGCCACACTGGCTTTTAATTATTTTTTCCTCCCGCCAATTCGTACCTTCACCATCGCCGACCCGCAGAATTGGATCGCTCTCTTCGCTTTCATCGTCACCGCCGTTACCGCCAGCGAATTGTCGGAGCGTGCCCGTCGCGGAGCGCGAAGCGCCGTCGAGCGTCGTCAGGAACTGGAACGCCTGTATGCCTTCAGCCAGCTGCTGCTTTCGAGCGACAGCCCAGCCGAACTATTAAACCTGATTCCCCGCTATATCGTGGAGTCATTCGGCATCCGGTCGGCGGCAATTTCATTGTCCAGCCGCAGCGATGTTTATCGCTCCGGTCCTAGTATCGACGGATTGGAATCTCGCGATCTGCAGTTAATTGGCTTGCGCGGTGAACCACGCATCGATTCTGCCCAAAAAATCGCCTTTATGCCGCTGCGCATGGGCATGCGCGTCGTCGGCTGTATGGGCGTCTCCGGTTCAATGCTTTCGCGGCAAACGCTGGAGGCCATCGGCAGCCTAGTGGCGATCTCCATCGAACGTGCTGGCGCAGTCGAAAAACTCAGCCGCGCTGAGGCCGCCCGCGAAAGCGAGCAACTGCGGGCCGTTCTGCTCGATTCGGTCACGCATGAATTTCGCACTCCGCTCACCGCCATCAAAGCGTCGGTCACCTCACTCCTCGGCAGTCCGAGTGATTCGACGACTCATTCACCAGAGGAGCGGCAGGAACTGCTAACCATTATCAATGAGGAAAGCGATCGGCTGAACCGGCTGATCGGAGAAGCCGCGGAGATGGCACAGTTGGATGCCAACAAAGTTGAATTCCGCTTCGCATCCGCGCCCACCGGCCCGCTTGTCGAAGAGGCTCTCGATGAACTGAAGCAACTCCTCGCGCAGCATCCCGTGGAAGTCCGAATCCCGGCCGACCTACCCAACGCGCGCATGGACTCGGCTCACATCAAGGAAGTCCTGGTGCACCTGATTGAGAATGCAGCGAAATATTCGCCAGCTGGCGCTCCAATCCGCATCACCGGGGAGGCCAAAGACCAAACACTCAACATCAGCATCGCCGATCGCGGCCCCGGCATCGACGATTTTGAGCAGTCGCTAGTCTTCGAAAAATTTTATCGGGGACGAAACCAGCGTGTGCAAGTCCACGGAACCGGCATGGGATTAGCCATCTGCAAGGCCATCGTAGAAGCCCACGGCGGGCGGCTCGGCGTCACCAGTCAGTTGGGGCACGGGTCGGTTTTTTATTTTAATTTGCCGGAAGGATGATAAATCCAAGGGTACTGTTACAGTTTGAAATCCATCGCCTCGCATTAGCATCCTGCCCTGTGGCATCATAGTGCCGTGACAAAGAAATGGATTTGGCTGGTGATCGCTACCGCGGCAGTGGTAGCATTTTTGCTTGCCAGATTCGACCTCGTAGTAGCCGTTTTCCCGTGGAAGTCCAAATGACCATCGGCAAGGGGCAAGCGACCCCGTGATACAAACCAGCTCGCCAAGTTCATCGCGGGCCCGCAGTTCACTGCTGATGGCAAGTCGGTCGCTTACCCCGTTCGCGAGAATGGCGTGGATAACGTCTGGATTCAGCCCCTTGACGGTTCTGCCGGCCACCAGATCACCAAATTCGATTCGGAGCAGATCCTGTCATTTCACTGGTCACCGGATGGGAAGAATCTTGGCATCCTGCGGGGTCACGCTGACTCCGACGTCGTTCTTCTGCAAGAATCTAAACCCTAGATTGTTTTTTCTCTGGTGGGCCCACTAGGATTTGAACCTAGAACCAACAGATTATGAGTCTGCTGCTCTAACCGTTGAGCTATGGGCCCCGCTCCATATCTTACACATTCACAATCTTACACATTGAAAGCGCGACTTTGCCGGGTTGTCGATGGGGCACCGAACCTCGAAAGAACTTCGACTTCCCGTTCAAGAGCCTCAAAGAACTGGCCGCTCCAACTGAGACTTTCATCGTAGCGCTCGACCTGACAGTCTGAGAATGAGATGGCCATGCCCACCAGATCGCTAAGATGATTTTCGATTTCGCGGCGATAGGAATCGTCCTGACTAAGACGGTCGATGTCGATGACCAGATGGCATTGCGGCTCGCCTAGTCGCCTCGCTAAAAGCCACATGAAATAGAAGATGAAATAAAGCCGGCGCAAAATTGTCTCATCCACGAGCTTGCCCCGGAAGGCTACCCGAAGATCGGATGAATCGAGCAATGCCGGCAATTCGACTTTCGGAAACTCCAATGCCGCCAGCAGCGGAGCGAAGGCAGGCTCTTCCATGTTGTGATGGAGAATGACCGTGCCGCGTTGCAGAAAATAGGGATTGCCCTGCACGGCTTGACGCAACATCGACAAAAACTGCCTGCGCGGCTCGCGGCGGATGAAGATATGTGTGCCTGGCATCCTTGCGCGGAACCAACCCACCCTCATGTCGGTGCGCACAAAGCCGTAAACCGGACGCCGGCCAAGCCGCATGGCAAGCCTCGCCAGATTTGCCATGTAATTTTCCAACTCGGGTAAAGAGTCGTCGCTAACGGCACAGTATTTTCCGAAGGTGAGATGCGCGGGAAAACCTGCTATGCCCGAATTTCGTAAGCCAACACCCGAACCGATCAGCGGACGAAATTCCTCCAGATAGGGCGCATCGAGCGTTGGGTGGTTAGCAAACGACCAGGCGACAAAACGATCGATAATTTCAGGCGTCAAAGTGAACAGATGTTCATTGAGCGGTTCGAAATAGCAGTAGGTATCTGACCGCTGCCGGAACTTTGCCCAGACGTAGGTGCTCGCTGCGCGCCAACTCGAATGCAGGAAGATCGCGTCATCAACCATCTCTGCCCTCCGATCTAGCCTCGCAAATCAAGAGTGCTGCGCGAATCCATTGAAGCGCGAGGCATGGTCTCCGACGAATGCATAGGGGCCGGTGTGAGTTAGTTTGCTCGCGGCATCAATCCAGATCTCGCCACCGATCTGGCGCCAGCGTCGGCAAAAGGAATAATCCTCACTCAGATAGGCGCCGGTGTCGGGGTCGATGATGCAATCGAATAGCGCAAAGAGATTTGGACTCTGCACCGCATCGCGCTGCGAGCCGGACATGGGCAGGCTATGCACGCGGCTGAAATGAGTTTCGGGGTAAGCCGCAATCATTTTTTCCAGCGCGCTGCGGCGGATCATCTGAAAACCGCCGCCAACATAAATTCCCGTCACAAAATCTCTCTCCTGCTTGCGCTCCGCCTCGGGGCAGAAGGTTCCGACATAGGACAGGGCAGCCTGTCGTACGCTCTCGCCACCTTCGACACAGCGTTGCGGAATGAAATCCCAATCGATCGATTTGAGCGGATACAACGCCCCGGCAAAGTCTTTATCAAACCGCAGCAGCCGTTCGACCTGCCGGGGTTCAAAGCCGATATCGGCGTCGACAAAGAGCAGATGGGTAGTTGCTGGATTGTCTAAGAAAGCAGCGACCAGAGTGCTGCGCGCTCGCGAGATCAACGCATCATAGCCGAGCATCGATAGCGTCACGTCGAACCCAGCAGATTTCGCATAGCTCATCAGCCGTATCACCGACAGCATGTAATTCTGCGAAACCATGCCACTAAAACATGGGGTCGCAATGAAAATCACTGGCTGGGACATGGTCGCTCCGCAAAGGTAAGTAGTGAACGCGGCACTCCCTTCAACTTTGCTTAAAGCAGGTTTGTGGCCGCGGAGCTGCAGACCAGCCCAATCCCTGTTACCAACGTCACGCTCACCCGCGGTAGCATCAAGGTATGATTGCGCAAGAGACATCCACTGGCATGAAAAAGCTGCGTTTTCTACTCTCTCTGACCAACGACGACAACGATTACCAGATCGAGCAGACCGCTGCTGCCCAGCAGGCAGCGCGCAAACTGGGCATTGAGCTTGAGACCGTCTATGCCCGCAACGACGGTATTGTGCAGAGCCAGCAATTGCTATCAAGTATTCAGTCCACCAGTGCTCCGCGACCCGACGCAATCATTTTTGAACCGGCCGGATCTACCGCGCATCCTCAGGTTGCCCGCGCTGCCGCTGCCGCCGGCATTGGAGTGGTGCTGCTGAATCGCGACGCTGACTACATTGCCGATCTCCGTCGCCTTTTTCACGTGCCCATATTTGCTATTACTTCGAACCACGAGGAGATTGGCCGTATTCAGGGAGAGCAACTTTGCGCTCTATTGCCAGCAGGCGGAATCGTTCTCTATATTCAAGGGCCGGCCGAGAGTTTGGCTGCAAAACAACGCTACACTGGGACGTTAGAAACGAAATCGAGCAGCGTGCAACTTCGCGTCCTAAAGGCGCACTGGACCGAAGCCAGCGCCTATAAAACGGTCAGCTCGTTTCTCCAGCTCTCCACTTCGCGTCAAGCGCAGATGCAAGCCGTCTGCGCGCAAGATGATTCCATGGCTTTAGGAGCCCGCAAAGCTTTCGAAGAATGCAGCGAACTGCACGACCAGTTGCAGAAGATGCCGTTTCTCGGTTGCGATGGGCTTCCCAAGACCGGGCAGGAATGGGTGCGCCGCAAGCTGCTGACTGCCACCATTTTCATCCCGCCGAATGCCGATCTGGCGATTGAGATGATGGTGAAATCGATTGCCACCGGAACGCCCCCTTTGGAGCGCACATTTACAACCGCCAAATCTTTTCCCGCCGTCGAAGCTCTCGCACAAAAATCGGCAGCGCGCACCCGCGCCGCATCCAAATAACTGAATATGATCTGGGTTCGTATCACGACATCGCTTTAGCGATGTCGAAAACCGAATTACACATCCCTTTAAGGACTGTGTGTGTTGCCGCGGTGCGTTCTAATGCGCGCTGGATGGCGCGGGCGGTGGAGGCGCCGCAGGAGCAGCTGCCGGCGTCGGACTGTTATTCACCAAGTCCTTTAATTCCTTGCTGGGCTTAAAGAATGGAATCTTCTTAGCCGGAACTTCGACGCGGTCGCCGGTTTTTGGATTCCGGCCCACGCGCGGCTTGCGCTGCCGCGTACGGAAACTGCCAAACCCGCGTATTTCAATCTTGTCGCCCACCCGCAGCGAGCGCACCACGCTGTCAAAGATCGTATCTACAATCACTTCGCTGTCTTTGCGGGTAAGTTCCGCCAGCCGGGAAACTTCTTCGATCAGGTCAGCCTTCGTCATAAGCCTCTTTGCTCCCTTTTGGGGCCGATTCCCTTTTTGGACTCTTTGTGCCCGAGGAGTGTACCCCCCCCGGCTGCTGCACGGCACCTGCCTATAACCTTCTCAAATTTAAGGGGTTCTATGCAAGTAGGGAAGCAGGCACCTGGAAAAAAGTTCTAAGTTCTCGGCCCTCAGAAGGACACCGACCTCTTGCTGAAAAATTAAGAACTCAGAACTCGCTACTTCCAAAGATAGTAAAAGCCAACTTCCTGTTCCAGCAACTTTTCTCGCGTAGGCAAATAGTCAGAGACATCGCCAAACAACAGATCGAACCCCGAGCGCTTCTCTTTCGGAGGCCAGACCAGTGTCGGTTCACCCGAGATATTCACTGCCCGAGCCGTATCTTTCACCGCACCTTCGAAATCAGCGATCTGGTCCACCATTTTCATCGACAACGCCTGCTCGCCGGTCCAGACTTTTCCATTCGCGATAGCCCGGATGTCGTCTTCTTTCGCATGTCTCCCGTCAGCCACCGCCTGGATGAACTGCGTGTGCATGTTGTCAATCAAGGCCTGCATGTACTCGCGTTCCGCCGGCGTCATTTCGCGCGTCGGGCTGCCCGTATCCTTGAATTCTCCAGCCTTCATCGTGATCGGATTCAGCTTCGCCCAACGCATAAGCTCACCGTAATTCACCCACTCGGCAATTACTCCGATCGATCCCACCACGCTGCCCTTGTCGGCATAAATCTTATTGGTCGCCGATGCCACGTAATACGCGCCACTCGCGCCTACCGTCTCAATCGAAGCCACAATCCGTTTCTTTTTTTCGTCGCGGATCCGCTTCACTTCGCGATAGATCTCCTCCGACGCGGCCACGCCGCCTCCCGGCGAGTTCACGTGAATGATGATGGCCTTGATGGAATCGTCATCGGCAAACTTCTTCAATTGGGGAACGATTTGCTTGGGAGAGAAAATCACACCATCGAGTTCGACAACGCCAATTTTGGAGCCGAAACCGGAGAACGACGCTTCATCCCGGTCGCCAAAGCTCAGATACACCAGCGTAAATACCGCCACCACGAACAGCGCAAACAACCCGCCGCCCACCAAAAACCATATCCAAATCCGCGAACGCCCTTCAGCCATAATCAGACGAGTGTAGCACCGGCGCCCGCGAGACGAACGTGCATGGCTTGAAATTATCGGATCTACGAGTTTCGTCCGAAACCCAAACTGCCCTGTGCTTCCGATTTTATTTCACTGCAAAAGCGCTCGCGTCAATCGGCACATTATTCGATACGTCGAGATCCTTCAGGTCCCACTCATTTAATGTTGTCTTACCATTTTGGAGCTCCTGCGAAAACTGGATATCATCCTGGGTCGGCAGGGTAACACCATCCACGGTCTTAAAGTCGCTGAATTTCTCCGTCAGACGATAGCGGTTTGGCGTCAGCCTGGCCTGCGCAGTTTCTGGGCTTGATCCCGGTCCCGCACCGTTCCCGGATATGCCTGGGGCACCTTGTGTGACAGGTGCTAGGCCAGCGTCAGCATACGAAGGCGAACCAGTGAGGCTCTGGGTCGTGCTGTAGCTGTAGGTTGTTTCTACGTGGTGATAGGTTTGAGGGTCGAAGTAGAGATGGATCTCCAGATCGCTATTCTTGTGCGGACGATAACGAAGATCGTAAAGTTCCTGGCCGTCTATTTTCTTGAGGCCTTCAAAATCAATTTTTGCCTTGCGCTCCTTTAGGTCCAAAAGCGGCCACGCCGTTGATAGTGCACCACCCAACAGACCTTCGCGGATTACAGCATCTTGCACAAACACAAAACTTCCGAAGGAGGAACGGGCCTGTCGAGCAGTAGAGAAGGCAACCTTATCTTTGTCGCCGTCGAAGACAAATTGTTCGCCGCGATATTCGTTGTTCGGCAGTTTCATCATGAATATAAGTTTCTTACCATCGGAAGCTATCTGACTCTTCCCGTCCAGAACTCCTGCGCCGCCAACAAGGATCGAGTAGTGTACAGGTCCCTGAACCCCGCGAGTCTTAAGTCCAGCTCGAACTTGGGCGCTTGCAATAGAATCCAGATGTTGGGCGACGAGTTCGTCAGCATTGGTCGGCGGATTAGCGGCCAGTGCTTCGCCAACCAACACAAAACCTGAGCAGAGGAGGACCAGTGCTGCCATTGTGGCACTCTTTTTCATGTTCATGATTTCCATCTCCTTAAGTTCTCGAGAAATTCGGATTCGCTGAGTGCACCCAAGCATGTCCTCAGAACTGATCTACGACCAGATTTTACTCCTTAATTTGGGGCCCGTTGATGTGAAAACGGACTGTTTACCATTCTGACCTTTCCCGCCCCTCTTCAAAATGACGTACACTCGTCACGCACATGCGCGATCCCGTCGAACTCGAGGTCTTCAAGAACCTCTACCACTCTATCGCCGAAGAAATGGGAGCCGCGCTGCGCCGCACTTCTTTCTCGCCCAATATCAAAGAGCGTCGCGACTACTCCTGCGCCGTCTTCGATTCCGCAGGCCAGGTCATCGCCATGGGCGATCACATGCCTGTGCACCTGGGTTCGATGCCAATGTCGGTCGCAGCCGCTGTGGAACACTGCGTTCTCGGACCTGGCGATATGGTCATGCTCAACGATCCTTTCCGCGGCGGAACCCACCTCCCTGACATCACGTTGGTGATGCCGGTATATATCAGCGCAGCGAAAAAAAATCGTCACACCACCCCTGACTTTTACGTCGCCTCTCGCGCCCACCACGCCGATGTGGGCGGAACTTATCCCGGCTCAATGGGCCCGTGCCGCGAAATCTACCAGGAAGGCTTCCGCATCCCGCCCGTCAAAATCATGCGAGGCGGAAAAGTCGTCGCTGACGTGCTGGCCCTGCTGCTCAACAACGTCCGCACGCCCGAAGAACGTGAAGGCGACATCGGAGCCCAGATCGCTGCCTGCCAGACCGGAGCCCTGCGCCTCCGAGAAGTCTGCACCCGCTACGGAATCGCCCGCGCTAAGAAAGCCGCTGCCGATCTGCTCCTCTATTCTGAAGAAATGATGCGCACCTTCCTACGGACCATCCCGCTTGGCCGCTACCAAGCCGAGGACTTCCTGGACGACGATGGCGTTGAGGACAAACCTGTTCGCATAGCCGTGACCATCCAAATCAATCCCACCAAGAAATCCCGAGTAGAGACGAGGCTTGCCTCGTCTCCGTCAGCGCAAGATAAGAAGCCGCAGGTCACCATCGATTTCACCGGCAGCGACGCGCAAGTCCAAGGCGCGATCAATGCAGTCGAGGCAATCACCTACTCCGCCTGCTTCTACGTCTTCCGCTGCCTTCTCCGCGACGACGTGCCTGCCACCTCCGGACTGATGCGCCCCATCCATGTCATCGCCCCCGCGGGAACCGTAGTCAACGCCAAGCCTCCCGCGGCCGTCGCCGGCGGAAATGTTGAGACCTCGCAGAGAATTGTCGATGTGCTTCTCAGAGCGATGGCTCAGGCGATTCCCGACCGCATCCCCGCTGCCGCTTCCGGCACGATGAACAATCTCACCATCGGCGGCATCGATCCCCGTAACGGCGAACCGTTCGCCTATTACGAAACCATCGCCGGAGGCATGGGCGCACGCTCGACCAAAAATGGAGTCTCCGGCGTCCATACCCATATGACCAACTCCCTCAACACTCCGGCCGAGGCCCTCGAATATGCTTACCCGATTCGCCTGCGGCAGTACTCTCTGCGCCCCAATAGTGGAGGCCAAGGCCTCCACACCGGCGGCGACGGCATCGTTCGTGAAATCGAAGTGCTGACCGACGCCCAGGTTACTCTGCTCGCTGACCGCCGTTCTCGCGGCCCCTACGGCTTGGCTGGCGGAGCCGACGGCGCTCCCGGTCGCTCCCTGATCGTCCGGCGCGACGGTTCCAAAGAGACGATCCCCGGGAAAACCAGCGTCCGCCTGCGTTCCGGAGAAAGAATCCGCATAGAATCCCCAGGCGGCGGCGGTTGGGGGAAACGTCCAACTGACTTGTGAAAATTTTCTAGAAGTTAGCCGTGAGGCGTAGATTAACACTTCGCTCTGGCCCAATCGCGTTGCCGGAAAGAGCCGGACGAATCGCTTCGGCCCCTAGAACGACGTAACAAGGCGGAAGGTGTACTGCCGTGCCGGTCCGATGGCGTTACCGGAGAAGAGTCCACCGAAATCGATGAGTTCAAGTGTGTTGCTCAGATTCGCGGCGTCGGCCTGGAAGCGCACCGAGCGTTTTTCCCGCTGGTAGAGATCGACTCCCACCGAAGCATTCTGCGTGAAGTACGGAAGGATGCGTTGGCGATTAAAATTGAGGTGATTAATCACGACTTGACCGTATTCCGCGGCATATTGCTGCGGGGTCTGGTCCGGTTCAAACGGCAGTCCGGTGTTGTTATCACATCCCACAGCGACCCACAAGCGCGGAACGACCTGATAGCGGACACGGGCGCGCACAGTATTCCGCTGGTCCTGTGAGTCGGGGAAATGAATACCGGGTGTCAGGGCTCCTTGAGTATCGTCGCCTAGAAACAATCCGCCGGTCACCGGGAACCAGGCATTCCCGACGATATAGGAGTAACTGGCGAAACCTGAAAATCGCCCCCATTGCAGAACTTCGAGCTTAGCCTCCGCGCCGTAGAGAATGGCATGGTCAAATGTGACGGGAAAACTGATCCCGGTACTCAGAATTTGGGAGTCATCGGCGTAATTGTTCACTTGACGACGGAACATATTCGCATCCAGCCGCAGCCTCCCAAAGAATGCTTTCGTGGCTCCCAATTCATAATAGTTGCCGTGAGAAGGCTGCACCGGCAACTGCAGTGCGGGCACGCTTGTGTCTATGGCCTCCGCAGCCGGGGAACTGGCTAAGAGTATGTTTTCAAAGGATGGCGTCTGGAAGATTCGGTCATAGGCGGCGTGAATATTTAAGCCAATGGTGGGGAAATAGCGCGAGACGGCAATACGCGGGCTGACTGCATTCTGATTCACCAACAGTTGGTAGTGATCCCAGCGGAGGCCGGCATTGACCGTCCAATTGCCGAGGCGGATTAAATCCTGAACATAGGCCGATTGTTCAAGATCCGGCCGCTGGCCTTGGAAGGCAAAGGTTATCGCGCCGGAATCCAAGATCCCCAGATTGATAGGACATTGCGGATCGTTGGGATCTTCACAGTCGGGTATCACGTAGCTGGTGTTTTCGTGCAGGAAGATAGCATCGGATTCGACTCCCGCTTTCAATTCCTGCCTCCCATGATGGATGGAGACGTCGCCGTTGAAGTAGATCTCCCTGAAGTCGTTGCGCTGGGTGGCAATGAGGGGCCAGGAAGCATCGTTGGAATAAAAGTCGGTGGAGTTATCGCGGGACATACCTCGTAGCACGCCTATCGTGTCTGCGGAAAAGATGTGCTGGTAACGGATGCTCCCTATGGTTTCGAAGTTGTCGCCAGTCTGCAGCTGCCCTCCAGGAATAAAAACACAATCGGCGGGCTCAGGTGGAGCAGGTGGGCAGCCGGTGGTATTGTTCGAGTCCGGCAGATACGCTCCGTTCTGCTGCACCAGTTCGTTGGGGATTTGATAGCGCGCCAGTTCATGGCGGACAATCATAGTGAGACGGTCTTTCGGCGTGAGATCCCGCTCATAGTTCAGGGCAAAACTGGCGCTCGTACCGTTGTTGGTGTAATTTTCCGGGACGACCGGGTTGAGATAGTGCTCCGTCATGTTGCCGGAGGCGCTCAGGCCAAGCGTATTCCCCTTCCATGTGTACTGGTCCTGAGTATTGATCCCGGCCATATCGTAGGTGCCGCCGAAAAGAGTGAGCTGGCCGTGGAATCCCGGGTCTTGGTTCTTTAAGGTATTTATCTCAACCACTCCTCCCATCTTCCTGCCAAATTCCGCCGGAATGCCGGCCGTATAAATCGTGAGGGATTCGACGTCATCGGCATCGGCAGGCTCCGGGCCAAAACTAGGCGAACGGTTGTCGGTGAGCGGCATACCATCCACCACAAATTGCGTCTGATATTCAGATCCGCGCGGGTGAAGAACCGCATTGCCTTCATAGAGCCAACCTGGTTCAGAGTTCACCAGGTCCTGCATGGAGCGGCCTGGCAGCGCGGTCAACCGGCTCTGAATCGTCTCCTGGCCCATTTGATTGACCGAACCTGCGCGATAGGGATCGACCAATGTGCCTGACGCAGTAACCTTCACCGATTGGGAAACTGTAGCCACTTTGAGCCGAATCGTATGGTCCAAGGGGATAGCAGAACGTATTTCGACCGGCTCGGAAACTGGAGCAAAGCCCGGTGCCTCGATTTGGACCTGGTAGATTCCATAAAACAGCCGCTTGGCATCCAGATCGCCCTGATCGTCGGTCGTCAGAATATTTTTGTACTGATTCGCTTCGCTGGTGATCTGAACCGATGTCTTCACCGCAAGGCCGGACGGATCGACCACTTTAAGGCGCAATTCGCCGCTATTCCTCTGGCCAAACAGATTCTGGACAAACATGCCCTGGCCAAAAAATGGCAATATGCAAAAGACAAAAATAACTGCAAATCTTTTCATGAATGGCGGCCCTTATAGTTTAACTATTGTCCAGAGAGGAATTGACAGGCTTTCCTCACAAATCATTACCGTCGGGTGGGATAGCAGCGCCTTTTTCTCCCCTGCAAACTGAATATTCCGTTTGCACCGATATTGTTCAGTCTTTTTTTCGGTTTTAACTTGAGTCGAATCCTTTCCAATAACCTTGAACAGAACTGGCGGAAAGGGAATATATATATTTCAGGGATCCAGCGCATGCCTCCCACCGATTCAATCGCCGATTCGAACGACCTGCCATTCCGCAGCGCTGCTGATGCCACGTCTTCGGCGAAGCCTTCGGAGATCGAGCGTGAGGTCATGCATCTGTTCGAGCAATTTCGCAATCCTCTTCTCCGCTATGTGCTTTCGTTTGGCATTCCCGTGCATGACGCGGAAGAAATCATCCAGGAAGTTTTCCTGTCTCTCTTCCGGCATCTGCAATTACGCCGATCCCGGAAAAATCTTCGTGGATGGATCTTCCGCGTCGCGCACAATCTCACTCTGAAGCAACGCCACGCGAACCAAAGATTGCGCGACCAGAGAGCATCTGACTGGACCATCGCGGAAGAGCAGTCTGATCCATCGCCGGGTCCCGAAGAACAAGTGTCATCGGCTCAAAGACGCCGCCGTTTGCTGGCCGTTGTTCACGCTCTGCCGGAAGCCGATCAGGGTTGCTTACGGCTGCGCGCGGAGGGCCTTCGCTATCGGGAAATAGCGGGCGTTCTTGGCATGTCTTTGGGAGCGGTATCAATATCGCTGACACGGTCACTCGCACGGTTAATCCGTGCAGACGGGAGATAAGAATTATGCTGAACGAAAATTTACATCCTTCCGATCAAGAGCTGCTTCTCGCTGCGGATGGCGAACTCCCCGCCCGTCGCGCCGCTCAAGTTCACGCCCACCTAGCCGCTTGTTGGGACTGCCGCGCTCGTATGGCGGAAATCGAAGTGACAGTTACCGATTTCGCGCGAGCTCATCGCCAGAGTCTCGATCCGCAATTGCCGCCTATCGCCGGCCCCCGCGCGCTTTTGCGCGCCCAGTTAGCCGAATTGACGTCTAAACCTGAGTCTGGTTCGTGGCGGTGGTTATTCCAGTTCAAATCGGCCACGCGCGCCGCGGCATTCGCTTGCGTCGCGCTTGTTATTGCTGCAGTCGTGGGCGAGTTTCTCCTCCGCAATCCCATATTGCGCGGGACAAATTCGGCGGTTACTTCATCCGAGCGCGGTGCCGAACCCGATCGCAGCCTTACTCCGGGTGCAACGCGAATGGTCGCCATCGGCGACGTTTGCTCGATGCCTCATGAACAAGTAGTTGGAGAAGTATCAACGTCGTTGCGTCAAGAAGTCTTTCAGGAGTATGGCATCGTCAATGCCCACGCGAACGACTATGAGATCGACTACCTGATTGCTCCGGGTTTGGGTGGCGTGGAGGACATCCACAATCTGTGGCCCGAACCCTACACATCCAAGACTTGGAATGCACACGTCAAGGACACCTTGGAAGAACGCCTCCACGAATTAGTCTGTGCGGGTCAACTCGATCTGCCCACCGCACAGCACGAAATCGCCACTGACTGGATCGCAGCCTACAAGAAGTATTTCCATACCGACCGGCCTCTCTCGCTGCGCTCGGATCTAATTCGTTTCGGGGAAGATCTCCGCCCCGCTAGAGATTAACTGCTAAAAGTGCTGCGGCGACCAGTTGTCAATCCACCTCGTTTCACGTACTCTGCCGCGCATGGGAATTCGAACTCTTTCCGCCTTGTCGTCTGTCTGTATTTTGTTGCTGTGCTCCCCTTCGTCGATCTGTTCCGCGCAGACTGCACAAACTTCTACGCAAAGTCCGGCGCCTGGCGCCTTCACGCTCGAACAGGTGCTGAGTTCACCATTTCCTACTAACCTGGTCTCCGCCGAAAATGCCGGGCGTATCGCCTGGGTGTTCTCGGCTAAAGGTGCGCGCAATGTGTGGATCGCCGACGCTCCGAATTTTGAAGCTCGCCAGGTCACACACTACGTTGGCGACGACGGTATGCCCATTGCCGCGTTGAAGCTCACGCCCGACGGACGCACCGTCGTCTACGCGCGCGGCAGTGAGGTCAACGGCGCAGGAGAAACCGCCGACCCTACCAGCAACGTCGAAAAACCCATCCAGCAAGTATGGGCGGCAGACGTAGACAAGGGCGAGCCTCGTTTACTTGGCGATATGGGCTGCGATGAAGAAGGATGCGAGGATATCCAGATATCGCCGAACGGCGAGTTCGCCGTCTGGTCGGCAAAAAAACAGATCTGGATCGCGCCGATTTCCGGCCAGACCGATGGAAAGACCGATGGCCACACCAACGGGAAGTCCGACACCAAAGCCAAAGCGCTCTTCTTCGCGCGCGGTAACAACTCGCAGCCCAAGTGGTCGCCCGACGGAAAGAAGATTGCCTTCGTCAGCGATCGCGACGATCACAGCTTCATCGCCATTTATGAATTTGGCCGCAACACGCTGCACTACGTCTCGCCCAGCGCCGACCGCGATCTCTATCCGCGCTGGTCACCCGATGGCAGCCAAATCGCCTTCGTGCGCCTCGTGGGTAAGGAGATGAAACAGCCTCTCATCCCGCAGCTGCCATTGCCTTGGTCGGTATGGGTCTATGATGTTGCCACCGATTCAGCGCGTGAGATCTGGAAGAGTGGTCCGAACCTGGATGATTCGTTGCCGCTTCTAACCCAAGATGGATCGTTCAAGTTTGCTGCAAAAAACCGCATCATTTTCTCCTCCGAACAAGATGGATGGAACCACCTCTATTCTGTCGCAACCACCGGCGGTCCCGCGACGCTGCTGACTCCAGCAAAATCTGAAGCCGAGTTTGAAACGGAAGACGTAGCGCTGAGTTCCGATAAGACTTCTGTCATCTACTCCTCCAATCAGCATGACACTGATCCTCTAGACATTGACCGTCGTCACCTATGGCGGGTCAGCGTCGAGGGCGGAAAGCCAGAAGCATTAACTCACGGCGCAACCATGGAGTGGACGCCCCTCGAAATCGCCGGCAAGGTAGTGTGCCTTGGTTCAACTGCCACAAGTCCCGCGATGCCGTATGTCGTCACCGCGGAAAGCCGTGACATGATTGCAAAAGCCGCACTGCCCGCCGATTTTCCCTCCGCCCAGCTAGTCACACCAAAACAGGTAATCTTCAAAGCCGCCGACGGCTGGGAAATCCACGGACAGTTGTTCGAACCAAAGACGTCCGAGCCGAAAACAAATACCAAACGTCCCGCACTAATCTTCATTCACGGCGGATCCATCCGCCAAATGATGCTCGGCTTCCACTACATGGACTATTACCACAACGCATACGCGATGAATCAGTATCTGGCAAGCCACGGCTATGTGGTCCTGTCAGTCAACTATCGGACGGGCATTATGTATGGCCGCCACTTCCGCGAACCGAAAGATGGAGGACCGCACGGCGGAGCGGAATATAAGGACATTGTTGCCGCTGGAAAATATCTCCAGACCCTGCCGAACGTCGAACCGAAGAAAATCGGCCTCTGGGGCGGATCCTACGGCGGCTACCTCACCGCGATGGGATTGGCGCATAACTCCGATATGTTTGCCGCCGGAGTCGATCTCCACGGCGTGCATGACTGGTCGGACTTCAAAGAAGAAATCCCAGCGGATGCGCCCGATCATGACGCCGCCGTCAAGCTGGCGTTCGAGTCGTCACCGAACGCGGCAATTGCAACATGGAAGTCGCCCGTTCTCCTCATTCAGGGAGATGACGATCGCAATGTCCCCTTCTCACAGACTGTCGATCTGTTGCAGCGTCTGCGCAATCAAAAAGTGCACGTAGAGGAATTGATCTTTCCCGATGAGATTCACGGATTCCTGATGTGGAAGAGTTGGATACGAGCCTATAGCGCGACGGCCGAATTCTTTGGGCGCGAACTGAAGTGAGCGATTTGGTAATTTCGTAATTTGAAAATGACCGTCGGAAGTTGGAAGCTGACTGAAATGGCTCTCAACGCTCCTCCGCGACCTCGATCGCATTCCCCTCGGGATCATGAATCTGAAAAACATCAAAGCCTTGCCGATCTTGCTCGATTGCCCCGACATCAATGCCGCGCGCCGACATCACATCTCTGATTCTGCGGATCTTCTTGGTGAACAGCGTTGGATGCCGCGTGGTTTCGATGCCGCTCCGCGTAGTCAGTACGACCGGACGCCCATCCGCCTTGAACCTGAAAGTTGCCGAAGAGGCGTCTTCTGGCTGCGTCCGGACTGATTTGAGGAGCCCCAATTTTTCGACGTACCAGGGCGACACCGCATCGATGTCCCGCACCAGAATGCGCATATTGGGCGCAACCGAAAACTCTACGGAGTTTCTCCGGGAATACCACTTCGCATTCGGTGACCGCAGATTCTCGAACATGTTCCGCCTTTGGAACCATGGCGATATGCACAAACAGGTATAGAAGGCTGCTTGGACTGCCGCACGCACTCCCTTATTGCCGCCTGGGCGGTCAAAGCCGACAATCATGAATGGAACGACAAGCAGCACTTGGAGAGCAAAAATCCACTTCGCTAGCGGCTTAAACGATGTGTTGGGATTTCTCGCATAGCTCCGTAGAGCTAGCCAAATTAGCAATGGGGATGCAGCGACCAGCCAAAGCCAAATAGGACGTCCAAGAACGCACATGACAACTCCCGAGATGACCGGAACTTAGAGTATCAAATCACAAATTCTCCGCAAATGCCTCCCAAATCCGCTCCCAAGTAACATCCAGCGTCTCTGGCAGCACTCGCGTCTCTCCAACCACGCTAAGAAAATTAGCATCCGCCACCCAGCGCGGCAGAATGTGCATGTGGATGTGTCCCGCCACACCAGCCCCCGCAGCCTTTCCGATATTCATGCCGAGATTGATGCCATCCGGCTGATAAAGCGACCGCAGAACCGTCTCCATCCTCTGCGTCAGCGCCATCATCTCGTGGGCGGCGAGAACGGGAAGCTTGTTTAACTCATCCAGATGCGCATAGGGGACAACCATGACATGCCCATTCGTATAGGGAAACGTATTGAGAATGACGTAGCAATGCTCTCCACGATGGACAATGCGCGCCTGTTTGTCGCTTTGTTTCGGAGTATCGCAGAATATGCAGCCAGAGATCAGGTCGGCGCCGGTGACGTACGCATAGCGCCACGGAGTCCAGAGATGGTCCATGGGGGGAGGGTAGCAGAACCGCCCAGCAGGGAGCCAATTCCACGAGCCAATGGAGAGCCGGGCGCGTCCCCGCCGGGCCACCTCCAGCCTCGACAGGCAAGGCGCTATGCGCTCCAGAGGAGGGGGATAGTAGGAGGGATAGTAACCAGTTACCAGCCGATAATCGGGAGGAAGCCCGCAAATGTGACGAGTTTATGAAATTTCAGGCCGTCCTCTGAAATCGGCCTGTTTCGCGTTTGACACTGTTCCAAAGCGGTTGCTATAGTCGAAGAGTCCCTATTGGACGCGGTTTCGAACCAGCTGGAATTGTCCTAGGGTCGTCCGCCAGGTCGGCCTCAACGCAACTTAAAGACCACCCCAGCCGTCCGCTACACCACGTCCCGCAAGAGTCGCGCACGAACGCGTGCGACAACGAAGGCTATGAATTTGTTCGACGACAGCACCGCCCGGAATCTTGAATCCAGCATTGAAACCATGACAACTGCCAACGACACTCACACTGGCGCCTCGGCCGTAGTAGACGCTCCCGAGCACGCACAACCCTCCCCTGTGGAACTACAGGCTTCCGCCCCTGACGTTCATGAAAATGAACATGAGCATGAGAATGAAGCGCTCGAAAATTCCAATCATGAGAATACCGCGGGTGGCAGCGATGATTTCGCCGCCGCGCTTCACAACTTCGAGAACCAAACCGAGGAATCAGTTAGCGACGATCACGTAATCAAAGGCACCGTGATCAAGCTCACGGCGACCCACGTCGTCGTCGATATCGGAGCGAAATCAGAAGGCATGGCGCCGATTGCGGAGATTCTCGATCACGAGGGTAATCCTAAGTTCAAGCCCGGCGACGAGATCGACGTAATGCGCGACAAGGGCGAGACAGAGGAAGGCTACGTCAACCTCTCGCACCTCAAGGCACAGCGCCTGCGCTCGTGGGATGAGATTGAGCGCGCTTATAACGAGAAGAAGCCGATCAAGGGCATCGTCGTGGAGCGCATTAAGGGCGGCCTGACCATCGACATTCAAGGCGCGCGCGCGTTCCTTCCGGGTTCGCAAGTGGACCTCCGGCCAATCCGCAATCTGGATGGCATGAAGGGCCAGACGATGGAAGTCGCCATCATCAAGCTCAACAAGAAGCGCGGCAACATCGTGGTCTCGCGCAAGCAGCTTCTGGAAGAAGATCAGAACGAAAAACGCGGCAAAACCCTCGAACACCTCGAAGAAGGCAGCGTCCTCACCGGCATCGTTAAGAACCTCACCGAGTATGGCGCATTCGTTGACATGGGCGGAATCGACGGCCTGCTGCACATCACCGACATGTCGTGGGGACGTCTGACGCACCCGCGCGACCTGGTCAACGTCGGCGACCAGATTCAAGTGAAAGTTCTGAAGTATGACAAAGACAAGCAGCGCGTTTCGCTGGGATTCAAACAGCTCACGCCCGACCCGTGGCTCGATGCGGAGCATCGCTACCCCGTAGGCGCGCACGTCCACGGACGTGTGATCAGCGTCACCGATTACGGAGCATTCGTAGAACTCGAACAGGGTATTGAAGGCCTCGTCCACGTGAGCGAAATGACTTGGTCGAAGCGCATGAAGCATCCGTCGAAGCTGGTCAACGTAAATGACGAAGTCGACTGCGTTGTCCTGAGCGTGAATCCCACCGAGCGCCGGATTTCACTAGGCATGCGGCAACTCGCCTCTAATCCCTGGGATACGCTTCACGACAAATATCCAGTGGGAGCGACGGTCGAAGGCCGAGTTCGTAACCTGACCGAGTTTGGCGCATTCATTGAAATCGAAGACGGAATCGACGGCCTGGTGCATGTCAGCAATTTGAGCTGGACCACCCGCGTGAAGCATCCTTCCGAAGTGTTGAAGAAAGGTGACAAGGTTAAGGCCGTCATCCTGGCCATTGAGCCGGACAAGCGCCGCCTTTCACTCGGCGTGAAACAGATGCAGCCCGATGTTTGGGATTCGTTCTTCGCGCAACACCGTGTCGGCGACATCGTGCATGGCAAGATTCTGCGCGTGGCCAACTTCGGAGCGTTTGTCGAGATTGCCGAAGGCATCGAAGGCCTCTGCCACAATTCCGAAGCGGTCGACGCAAATCAACAGCCGATGCATCTCGAACCCGGCGCTGAATTCGACTTCAAGATCATCAAAATGAATCAGGAAGAAAAGAAAGTCGGCCTGAGCATTAAGGCGGTCGGCGAAGAAGCCTCGCGCCAGGAAGTCGAGTCTTACAAGCAACCGTCATCCTCGTCCTCCAAGAGTACGACGATCGGCGATTTGATTTCGTGGAAACGCGCCGGCGGGGATAGCAACTAGCTGTTACGGAATTTCCTAAGACTTTGTCATCCCGAGCAAAGCGAGGGATCTGCAGTTTGCCAAGATGCAGATCCCTCGCTTTGCTCGGGATGACAAGTTTATTGGGATTTTTTTCTCAGCCCAAACTCGCAGCCGCTTCACCCAATTTTCTGCAAATTCTGAAAGCTCACACGCAGACTCTCCATAGCCGGAAGATCACCTGAATCGCGCTCGACGAACATATGCTTTACACCATTCCTCTCCGCCGCAGCTAAAATCTCCCGCCAGTGAATAGCCCCCGCGCCAACTTCGGTGAAATGATCTGCCGTCGCGTCCTGCACCCATGAGGTCGGGAATCCAGGCTTGCGATCTTTCAGATGAAGTAACTTGACGCGGTTTCCGTACTGCTGAAACATCTGCAGCGGATCACCACCGGCTTGCGTAATCCAGTAACAATCCATCTCAATGCAAACAAGTTTCGGGTCGCTGTGCGTCATTAGCATTTCAAAACCAGTTGTGTCCCCAAAGCGTCGAAACTCGTAATTGTGATTGTGAAATCCGAACTGCATCCCAGCCTGACGAATCTTTTCACCCCAAATGTTGAACTGATCGGCGGCACGCTTGTAACCATCAAGCGCGAGCCACATGTTCTGCGGCAACATCGGACAAATGACATATTCAACCCCGAGCGCCTTCGCATAGTCGATCTTCGATTCAAGTCCGTCATAGTTGAAATGCCCGCTGGGGACGCTCAGTCCGTGGTCATCGATCATTCGGCGCAACTCCGCAGCGGAGTGCCCATAAATATCCCAATAGGTCTCAACCTCTGTGTATCCGATCTTACGGATGGCTTCGAGCACGGTGGGAAGATCGCGCTCCGCTTGATCGCGCACGGTGTACAACTGCACTCCCAGAGCACGGCGCTCCGAAGCAAGCAGCTTAGTCGCGACCAGTCCGCCGGCGGCTGCAATTGACCACTGAAGAAATTTGCGACGGTCGAGCATCGATGAAAGCTCTGTACAAGTTACGCCCGAGTGGAACTCAGGGCTATTTGCTATCCGCTTTGGTGTTGACTTTCAAACTAATGTAAACCTGCGCCCGATCGTCGAATTGGCTGACCGTCTTGGTGCCGCTCTTGTGGTTGTTGTACTGCGCGTAAACTTCGTAATCGATGCTGGGTAAAAGCGCAGGAAACCGATAGGTGCCGTCCGGACCAACGATGTAGGTCTTCACCGAGCGAGTGTGAGTATTGGTCAGGTACACCACCGCATTCGGCAAAGGGCTATCGGCACCGTCCAGAACCTTGCCGGTGAGCAGGCGCGTCTTATCTTCCTTCTTCGGCTCGCGTCCAAACAACTGCGCTGGAGCCGCCAGCACCGACGGCGACGGCAAAAAGAGGGACACTGAAAAGATAACCAGCAGCCCCGCCGCCGGCCCCACAGCGATGATTGCTTTCTTCATGAGGATTCCATTGTCGCAGATTTTGCGATCACAAGGCGGCTACTCCCACTCCAAATGAAGCCCTATGTCGGAGCGCTCATCGCTGTCGATATGCACGGCTACTTCCCCTGGCTTCAGCTTTTTGCCCGAGGGGAGCTTGTAGCCCTTCACGTCCGCCCAGACGATGTAATCGGCCTTACCGGCGGGCACCCGCTGCGCGAACTCACCGGAGTGATCGGAATAGAGCTCCCAGCGCGCTTTCTTTTCATTGGCCCGCCGAATCCTCACCTTGACCGCGTAGAGCGGATGCCCGTCAGGATCCCAAACCGTTCCAAAGATAAGCGCATAAGGCCTAGGCTTCTGATCGTCACTGCCACGCGCACGCACGGGGGCTAGCAAGGATGCTAGGAACAAGCCTGATGCCGCGATTGCGACCAAGCGGCGTAACGAACGGATATTTGCGGGAGTATTCAGTCTTCGTCCTCATCCTCATCTTCGTCGGCGTCATCTTCGTCGTCATCTTCTTCGACCTCGTCTTCGCCGACCTTCTTCAGTTCAACCGGATTGACGGTAATCACCTCGAAGTCCGCGCCACACTCCGGGCAGGAGACGACCGCGCCTTCATCGACCTCTTCCTCGTCGATATCGAGGTCCGTCTCGCATTCTGGACAGTACACCATGATTTCCTCCACTTTCGGGGTACCCTGTTATATTTAGTTTCTTCGTGAGGAAAAGGTCAAGTGGCTAACCAAGAAAATTCTGCAATCGCTGAACCTGCGAGCTTCGGATATCCCTCTCTAACGCTAGTGGCCGCCATCGTGATTGCCCTGGCGCTGGCCATCAGCGGCCCTCTGGCCTTGGCGCAGCAGGCTCGGGCACAGGAAGCTCCACAAGAGCCGCCGCGCCTGGCAGCCGACCACCATACCGATCCGCACGTCGCAGAAACAATCCGGCAAGTTTCGGCGGAACATATCGGGCTAACGATCGACAAGCTGGTTAGCTTCGGGAACCGTTCCACGATTTCTCCGCAAGACGAATACGCGATTAAGGCGGGTAACGGGATCGGCGCGGCCCGAGAGTGGATCAAAGCGGAGTTTGAGCGCTATTCCAAAGAATGCGACGGCTGCCTCGAAGTAAAGACTGACACGTTCACCGAACAACCCGCCGATCGTATTCCGAAACCGACCGAAATTACCAATGTCTATGCGGTGCTTCGCGGGAGCGATCCAGCCCAGGCGGATCGCATCGTGCTCGTAACCGGTCATTACGACTCCCGCAACAGCGATACTCTGAACGGGACTGACCCGGCGCCAGGAGCGAATGACGATGGCAGCGGCACCGCAGTCAGCCTCGAATGCGCCCGTGTTTTAAGCCAAGCCTCACGTAAGACGAAATTCCCAGCAACTATTATTTTTCTGACGGTCGCCGGAGAGGAACAGGGCCTGAACGGCAGCAAGCACTTCGCGCAGATGGCCAAGCAGCAGGGATGGAAAATCGAAGCCGCTTTGAACAATGACATTGTAGGAGGCAATCTCGGTCCTGGACAGGATGCAAGCGTAGTGCGCGTGTTTTCCGAAGGCTTGCCGGCGGTCGCAAGCGATGCCGACATCAAGCGGATTCGAGCCCTAGGCGGAGAGAACGACTCGCCATCGCGCGAACTTGCCCGCTACGTAGCCGACGTCGGCCGCTCCTACGATGCCGGAGTCAAGCCACTCCTAATCTTCCGCCTCGACCGCTTCCTCCGAGGAGGCGATCATTACTCTTTCAATCAGCAGGGCTTCACGGCCGTGCGGTTCACCGAATTCCGCGAAGACTTCAACCATCAACATCAGACTCCTCGTACCGAGAATGGCATCGAATATGGAGACCTGCTGAAGTATGTCGACTTCGAATATGTCGCGCACGTCGCGCGGCTGAACGCGGCGACTCTGGCCTCGTTGGCATCGGCTCCAGCACGGCCTGCCAATGTGAAAATGGTGACCAAAAACCTCGATAACGACACGACTCTAACCTGGGAACCCTCTGTCGGTGCGGCCTCCTTCGAGGTGGTCTGGCGCTCCACCAACGCAGCCGATTGGGAGTACGTCCAAACGATTAGCAACGGTACGCGTGCAACCCTGCCGGTTTCGAAGGATAATGTCATATTCGGTGTGCGCGCGGTCGATGCGGCGGGACATCGCAGTCTGCCGGTTATACCGGAGCCAGAAAGATAAAAATTAGTGCCTCGCGGACAAACTATTTCGTTCAGCTTCCCCCCATTTGCGGGATGGGTGAAGCGCATCATTCTGACCTGTACCGTCATCTATCTCGCTCAACTGATCCTTGATAGCGTGTTCCACATCGCCTTTCGACGCACCGAGGAATGGTTTGCGCTGGTTCCTGTCGATGTGCTGCATGGTGAGATTTGGCAGCTAGTTACATATTCCCTGGCGCACGACAACTTCAGTCACATATTTTTCAACATGCTCACGCTCTGGTTTATCGGCGCGTACCTGGAGCGCGATTGGGGTCCGCGACGATTTATCGAGTGCTACACGTTCTGCGTCGTGGGCGCCGCGCTGGTAACGATTGCAGTCTCTTATACTCACTTTCTGGGAGCGAATCCAGCAACCGGAATCGTCGGCGCGTCGGGTGGAATTTTTGGGCTGCTGATGGCCTTCGGTATTCTTTACGCCGATCAGGAAATGTTTCTCTTTCCACTACCCTTTAGAATCAAGGCTAAATATTTGGTCGGCATTTGGGTCGTGGTTGCGATTGTCGCGGTGTTTGAGCCAGCGAACGGAGTCGCCGTTTTCGCTCATCTCGGCGGATTGCTCTTCGGCTTCCTGTGGGTGAAGTTCATGCCTTCTCGAGGACTAAGCTACGCAGCATCCGAGCGTTATTTCAGCGCGCGGAACTCGTACTATCGCTGGAAGCGTCGCCGCGCTGCGAGAAAATTCGAAGTCTACATGAAAGATCACGACCGCAAAGTCACCTTCGACGAACACGGAAATTACGTCCCTCCCGAAGATAACGACAAAACCAACGGCGGCTCGAAATCAGGCTGGGTGAATTAGGCTCGTGTGGCGCGGGCGCCCTCGCCCGCGTGTGCGCGCTCAAAATCGGTGTTAGCGCTGACAAGAGTGTCCACACTCCATGGTCTTAGCGAAAAATCTCCTCGAATCTCGCAAACACACTTGCGGGAAATTCCGCCGCCCGAGCCTTCCCCTTGAAACCCAAGTCGTGCCCAGCGCCTTCCACAATCATTAACTCGGTTTTGGCGGGGATTAACCGCAGAGCCTCCGTCATCTCTCCCACACTCCCGAACGGGTCGCGCGTTCCATGTACGAACAGACTAGGAGTGCGTAAGCTGGGCAGATGTTGAACGCGAAGCTGTTCAGGTTTACGTAGCGGATGCAAAGGATACGAAAGCAGAAGTAGCCCGGACGCCAATTCGGGTTCAGCAGCACAGAGCATCGTTGCCTGGCGTCCGCCGTAGGAGTGGCCTCCAAGATAGATGCGCCCCGCGACACTTTTACGCAAGACCGCAACCGCGTTATGCAGACCGCCACGATCGCGCTCCGCATTACCCGGAAACGGTGGCCCAGTTCGACGTTCCTGCCGGAAAGGCAGATCGCAGCGCAGAACGAGATAGCCATCCCCGGCAAAGGTTTCGCTGAGCGCAACCAGAAGTGGAGCGGAACAATTCGCGCCCGCGCTGTGAGTGAGGATCAGCGCATCGCCGTTGGGTTTCGCGGGCGAATGCAGAAAGCCGCGGACGGGCGGGTTCAGTGAGTCATCGAAAAACGTGATCGTCGATTGCATTGCATCGATTGCATTGATTAAGAGTAGCGAAGCCTTTCGACTCCGCTCAGGATGTCAGTCGTAATAGTTATTTCTTCTTTCGTCTCGCCGCGCGTACTGGATCGCTCGCCTCCACCGTGTGCAGCCGCATAAAATTAGTTGCGCCAGAAGTGAGTTTCGTTCCCGCCACCAACCCAAGCACGTCGTCAATCCGGAGAAGACCTTTCTGCAATAGTTCATCTTCGGCGGTCCGGAGCATCGACTCCGCCGACTCCCACTGATCTTTGTAAATCGGATGCACACCCCAGAGTGAGTTCATGCGGTTGCAGACTTCCGGCTTACGACTGAAAGCATAAATGCAAACTTTGGGACGGTGCTTCGACAGCATGCGAGCGGTGTTGCCGCTTTCCGTAAAGACGGCGATCGCGCGCATGGGCAGATCTTCGGCGGCGTGTGCAATAGACTCGCAGATGGTTTCGGCAACCGAATAAAGATGCTGCTCGTGCCGGCGTCGCGGCGCTGGCGGCAGTTGCGCGATGCTGGCCTCTGCCTCCAGAATAATGCGAGCCATCATGGCCACGGTTTCGCGCGGATAGCGTCCAGTCGCAGTTTCCCCCGAGAGCATCACTGCGTCGGAACCGTCAAAAATCGCGTTGGCAACATCGCTTGCTTCCGCCCGCGTGGGCCGCGGGCTGTCGGTCATCGACTCAAGCATCTGGGTGGCTGTGATGACCGGCTTGCGCCACACCCCCGCGCGCTGAATCACCAGCTTCTGGATGATCGGCACCCGCTCCGGTGGCAACTCCACTCCCAGATCGCCGCGCGCGATCATAATCCCGTTCGTGATTTCCAGAATCTCTTCCAGGCGCTCGATGGCCTGCGGCTTTTCCAGCTTGGCGACAATGGGTACGGATTTCCCGAACTTGCGCATCAGGTTCTTCGCCGTCTGGATGTCATCGGCGGAACGAACGAACGACAGCGCAACTGCATCCACTCCATGCTTCAGACCAAACTTGAGGTCCAATTTGTCTTTTTCTGTGAGTACCGGAATCGCCACTGCCGTACCCGGCAGATTGATCCCTTGATGCTCTCCGACGGAGCCCCCATTCAGGACTTCGCATTCCACATCGTCGCCGTGAATGGCACGGACTCGGAGTTCGATGCGGCCATCGGACAACAGAACACGCGCGCCGGGCTCAACTTCGCGTGCCAGGCCGGCAAAGTCAGTGGAGATCAGCGCCGCCGTTCCGGCTACTCTGCGCGGCGTTATCGTCAGCACAGACCCGGATTTCAGCAGCACCCGCTTTCCATCCTTCAGGAGGCCGGTACGAATCTTCGGACCTTGAAGATCCTGGAGAATGCATATGGTCCGCTTCAGACGATGGGCGGCACGGCGCAGGCGCCGGATTCGGCGGGCGTGCTCGGCATGCGTTCCGTGGGAAAAATTCAAGCGCGCTACGTCCATGCCGGTGCGCATCAGGGCGCTAATCATCTCTTCGGAATCACAGGCCGGACCAATCGTGCAGACGATTTTTGCGCGGCGCACACGGTCGGCTGTTTCTTCTGGCACAGGGGCGGAAGCCAGCAGACCGCCTTCAACCAGATCCAGTTTGCGTTCTTTCACGTCTTAAATCCTCTCTTCAACGCTCTTTTGGGAAAACATATCAATTGTTTTCCACCAACGAGGCAATCTGGGAATATTTCTGACTTCTTGTTCAGCGACCTTCGGTATCTGCCCGCGGAAGCGGAACTTTCGTGAGACAGCGAGGAAAAAGCATGGCATTGAATTCGGCGCCAATCAGCACCGCCAGCGAGATCAGGTACATCCAGACCAGCAGCGCAATGCCCACACCCAGCGAACCGTAGATGACGCTGTAGTCGGCATAGTGCTGCAAATACCATCCAAACAATGCCGTGGAAATCAGCCACATGGCGGTCGCAAGAACAGCGCCCGGCAAAACCGTGTGCCATGGTTGCGTGCGCGGCACCGCGTTGTGATAGATAAGCTGGATCACGGCAACACTGGTCATGATTGCAATCGCCCAGCGTATAGCGCCCCACAACAACAGAATCAGGGGGCCGAATTCATGTCCGATGAGAAACAAAATCCGCATTTCAATGCGGCTGCCGAACGCAACTAGAATCGTCGAGAAAGTCATCGGTATCCCCGCCATCAAAACCAGCGAGAACGCAATCATCCGTTCCTGAACGATTCCCCAGGTCTTGGGAAGCTGGTAGGCACGGCGAAAACCATCCATCCATGAAATGATGACGCCCGAAGCGCTCCATACCGTCAGCAATGAAGTGGAGATGAGCAGGCCGACCGGCCGATCTGTGCTGCCTCTCAGATAGGAAAGTGCGGTTGAACTCCCCGCAGGCAAAATAGTGCCCAGGGCGTAGGAAATTTCACGAAGGTAGACTTCACCCCGGTTCAGGGTCGCAACGACCGAGCCCAGCACGAGTAAGGCGGGGAAAAAAGTGAAGATGGACGAATAGGCCGACGCCTTGGCAGTCCCGAAAGCGTCGTGCTCGAAGGCACGCCAGATCGACAATCGGAACAAGCGCCAGAAACGTCCCAGAGCCGGAGCCAATATCAGTCCTCCAGGAATCGGCTCCGGCTTAGGGTTCCGATCCTGAGGCTGCCCGGTCAGGCGCTGTGGCTCCAGTGCTAAAGACATTGGCTTCAAAAACGTTTATTCAAGAAAATGAGGGGCGACTTCACGTCGCCCCTGTCCTGAATTCGTTTCGTTTTATTCCGCAGCAAGTTCTTCGGTCTCGCCTTCGTGACGCATGAGCTCGAGCGCGCGCTCGGCATCTTCGTAGGCTTGCGAGACTTCCTCCTGCACCTTGCTCGCGGCCTCTTCCATTTCTGGAGAGAGACGCACGTTGCGGTAATACTCCATACCGGTGCCGGCGGGAATCAAGCGTCCCACAATCACGTTCTCCTTCAGGCCGCGCAGATGATCGACGGCACCCTGAATGGATGCTTCGGTCAGCACACGCGTTGTCTCCTGGAAGGAGGCAGCGGAGATAAACGAATCCGTCGAGAGCGACGCCTTGGTGATACCGAGCAGCAACGGACGTCCGGTGGCCGGTTTGCCACCATTCGCGATCGCACGCTCGTTCTCCTCGTGGAAGCGGAACTTGTCCACTTGCTGTTCGAGCAGGAACTGGGTGTCGCCTACATCTTCGACCTTCACCCAACGCATCATCTGGCGGACGATCACTTCGATGTGCTTATCCGAAATGTTCACGCCCTGGAGCCGGTAGACTTCCTGGATTTCGTTCACTAGGTAAGACTGCAACTCCTTCTCGCCGAGCACGGCCAGAATGTCGTGCGGGTTGAGCGGACCGTCCATCAGCGGTTCACCCGCCTTGACGCGCTCGCCCTCCTGCACGTTGATGTGAACGCCGCGCGGAACGGAATATTCCTTCTCCGTGCCATTATCGGCTGCCACGTAGAGTTTGCGCTGTCCCTTGGCCACTTCGCCGAAGCGAACCACGCCATCGATTTCGCTGATCACAGCAGTCTCGCGCGGCTTGCGGGCTTCGAACAATTCCACTACACGCGGCAGACCGCCTGTGATGTCCTTGGTCTTGGTCGTTTCGCGCGGGATCTTCGCCAGCACGTCGCCTGGATACACCGTATCTCCGTCCTGCACCATGAGGTGAGCGCGCGAAGGCATCAAGTATCGCTTGCTCGCTTTGCCCTTGATTACGATGGCCGGCTGACGCTTCTCGTCGGGCGAATCCGCCACCACGTGTCGCGAAAGGCCGGTGACTTCGTCGACTTCTTCGTGCAGCGTGATGCCCTCCTGCAAGTCCTTGAACTGCGCCGTGCCGCCAATTTCCGTAAGGATGGCGAACGTGTAAGGATCCCACTCGACGAGAGCCTCGCCGAGCGCAACCGGACCGCCTTCGGTGACCTTGACCTTGGCGCCGTATACGACTGCATAGCGCTCGCGTTCGCGGCCTTTTTCGTCCACGATTGCAATCGAGCCCTGGCGATTCATAACCACCAGATCTCCGGTCTTGGATTTCACCGTCTGCAAGTTGATAAAGCGCACCGTGCCGTTGCTCTTGGCATCGAGGCGCGACTGTTCCGAAACTCGTGATGCCGTACCTCCGATGTGGAAGGTACGCATGGTGAGCTGCGTTCCAGGTTCGCCGATGGACTGCGCCGCGATTACGCCCGTGGCCTCGCCCAGTTCGACGAGACGGCCAGATGCCAGATTGCGTCCGTAACACATCACACAAACGCCGCGCTTCGATTCACAGGTGAGCACCGAGCGAATCTTTACCCGCTCAATACCCGCAGCCTGAATCGCGCCTGCCAAGTCTTCGGTGATCTCCTGATTGATGTCGACCACGACTTGCGCTTCGTAGTCTTTGATCTTCTCCAGCGACACGCGGCCCACGATACGGTCGCGCAGCGGCTCGATAATCTCGCCCGCCTCGACGATACCGGAGACGAAAATTCCGTCCACGGTTCCGCAATCGTATTCGCTGATAATCACGTCCTGTGCAACGTCCACCAGACGGCGCGTCAGATAACCCGAGTCGGCGGTCTTCAAAGCCGTATCGGCCAAACCCTTGCGAGCGCCGTGCGTTGAGATGAAGTATTCGAGCACCGTCAAACCTTCACGGAAATTAGCCGTGATCGGGGTCTCGATAATTTCACCCGTCGGTTTAGCCATCAGTCCGCGCATTCCTGAGAGCTGACGAATCTGCTGTTTCGATCCGCGAGCGCCGGAATCAGCCATGACGTAAATTGGGTTGAGTTCACCCTCTTTATCCCGTCGTTGCATCTGGCCAAACATTTCGTCGGCAACTTTTTCCGTGATGGCCGACCAGATTTCGATGACCTTGTTGTAGCGTTCACCGTTGGTGATCGCACCGTCCAGATACTGCTGTTGCACCGCGATCACCAGCTTGTCGGCGTCTTTCACCAGGGTCTTCTTGTTATCCGGAATGACCATGTCGTCGATGCCGATCGAAAGTCCAGCGCGCGTGGCATACTTGAAGCCCAGCGACTTGATCTCGTCGAGCATCTTGACTGTGACTTCGAGGCCAAACCGCAGATAGCAGTAATTGACCAGCTGTCCAATGCCCTTTTTCTTGAGCAGTCCGTTGATGTACGGCATGCTTTCGTTAACCCCGGGCACTGCCTTCGGCAAGTGGTCGTTCAGAATAGCGCGCCCTACGGTTGTGTTCAGGTATTCGCGCTTCAGGTTGATGGGCTCGGTATGGTTCACATCCTGATCGTCGTAGGCTTGGGTCAGGTCAATGACTTCGCCGGTATAACGCAGACGAATCGGTGTGAGCGTTTCCACCGCACCCATTTCGAGCGCGATCACGACTTCATCGATGTTGGCGAATGAGCGGCCTTCGCCTTTCGCACCCGGCTTCGCTTTTGTCAGATAGTAGAGGCCAAGCACCATGTCCTGTGTAGGCACGGTGATGGGCTGACCTGACGCTGGCGACAGGATGTTGTGCGACGACAGCATCAGAACGCTGGCTTCCACCTGCGCCTCTGGCGAGAGCGGAATGTGCACTGCCATCTGATCGCCGTCGAAGTCGGCGTTGAACGCTGTGCAAACCAGCGGGTGAATCTTGATCGCCTTGCCTTCCACCAGCACCGGCTCGAAAGCCTGAATGCCCAGACGATGGAGCGTAGGCGCACGGTTCAACATCACCGGATGGTCTTTGATGACCTCTTCCAGAATGTCCCAAACGATCGGGTCTTGCTGTTCCACCATTTCTTTTGCCTGCTTGATGGTGGTGCAGTTCCCCGTCTGTTCCAGCCGGTGATAGATGAACGGCTTGAACAACTCGAGCGCCATCTTCTTCGGTAATCCGCACTGATGCAGCTTGAGCTCTGGACCAACCACGATGACCGAACGTCCGGAGTAGTCCACGCGCTTTCCAAGCAGGTTCTGGCGGAAGCGTCCCTGCTTGCCTTTCAGCGTGTCGGAGAGCGACTTGAGAGGCCGGTTGTTGGCGCCGCGCAGAACGCGGCCACGGCGTCCGTTGTCGAACAGAGCGTCCACTGCTTCCTGCAACATGCGCTTTTCGTTGCGCACGATGACTTCGGGAGCGTGGAGATCCATCAGCTTCTTCAACCGGTTATTGCGGTTGATGACGCGCCGATACAGATCGTTCAGATCGGAGGTAGCAAAACGCCCGCCATCCAGTGGAACGAGAGGACGCAGCTCGGGTGGAATCACCGGCAGCACGTCCAGAATCATCCACTGCGGCTTGTTGCCGCTCTTACGGAAAGCCTCGACTACCTTCAGCCGCTTGGCATACTTCAGGCGCTTCTGCAGCGAAGTTTCATGCTTCATCTTCTCGCGCAGCTCGACGGACAGTCCGTCGACTTCAATGCGCTTCAGAAGTTCCTTGATCGCTTCCGCGCCCATCATGGCCTTGAAGCCGGCAGGACGATATTGCTGGTCGAGTTCGCGATACTTCGCCTCGTCCTTGATAACTTCGCGCTCTTTTACCGGAGAGTCGCCGGGATCGACGACCACATAAGCCTCGAAGTACAAAATCGCTTCCAGATCGCGCAGGGAAATATCCAGCAGATGCCCGATGCGGCTGGGCAATCCCTTAAAGAACCACACGTGCGAGCAGGGCGACGCCAGCTCGATGTGTCCCAGGCGTTCGCGCCGGACTTTCGATAGTGTGACTTCCACGCCGCACTTGTCGCAAATCACTCCGCGATGCTTCATCCGCTTATATTTGCCGCAGAGACATTCCCAGTCGGTGACCGGGCCGAAAATGCGCGCGCAGAACAAGCCATCGCGCTCTGGCTTAAAAGTGCGGTAGTTAATGGTTTCCGGCTTGGTCACTTCACCATGAGACCAGCTCCGAATTTTTTCCGGGGACGCCAGGCTGATGCGAATGGCATCGAAATCAGCCACGGGATTTGCCATATCGAACGGGCTCGAACGAAACATGTTCCTCCGCTTTCCTGCTCTCAGAGGCAGTGACCAGTGCTCAGCGGCCAGTTGCCAGTTTTTTGTGTTCCGCAGCGACCGAGAGCCTTAGTCCTGCGAAACGTTCTCTTAAATCTTCAAAACCAAATCCTCAAGAAAGTATTAGTGCGCGTCGTCAGCGGTTGTGGTCTGCCAGAAAGGTTTCACTGGCAACCGACCACCGGCCACTGACAACTGCTCTTAATCCGCTGCTACCGCCACCGGCTTCTTCTCCGTGATCTTGATCAACTCGACATCCAGGCAGAGTGCCTGCAATTCACGAATCAGCACGTTGAACGACTCCGGCACGCCCGGCTCCATCGCGGCCTCGCCTTTGACGATAGCCTCGTAGATCTTGGTGCGTCCGTAAACATCGTCCGACTTCGCGGTCAGCAGCTCTTGCAGAATGAACGCCGCACCGTATGCTTCCAGAGCCCAGACTTCCATTTCTCCGAAGCGCTGACCGCCGAACTGCGCCTTGCCACCCAAAGGCTGTTGGGTTATCAGAGAATAGGGGCCGATGGAACGCGCGTGAATCTTGTCGTCCACCAAGTGCGACAGCTTCAACATGTAGATGTATCCGACCGTGACCGGCAGTTCGAAAATCTCGCCCGTCATACCGTCGCGCAGGCTGGTCTTACCCGATGTAGGCAGGCCAGCGCTCGAAAGCAACGCCTTGATTTCCGTTTCACGAGCGCCGTCGAATACGGCCGATCCCATGAACACGCCCTTCTTCAGCGTTGGAGCCACCGCTTCGAGTTCATCTTCACTCATGTCGCTAATGGTGTCGGCCAGCACGGTGTCCTTGAACAAGACCTTGAGATCGCGGCGGATCGCTTCCGAGCGAGTATTTTGCTTCAGCAGCTCCGTGATCTTTACGCCCAATTCATGACCCGCCCATCCCAGGTGGGTTTCAAGAATCTGTCCCACGTTCATACGACTGGGCACACCGAGCGGGTTCAGGACGATCTCAACCGGCGTTCCATCTTCGAGATACGGCATATCCTCTTCCGGCAGAATGCGCGCGATCACGCCCTTGTTACCGTGGCGTCCGGCCATCTTGTCGCCGACACTCAGTTTGCGCTTCATAGCGATATAAACCTTCACCAGCTTGATCACGCCCGGCGGCAGTTCATCGCCCTTGGTCAGTTTGTCTTTCTTTTCGTTGACGATCTTCTTGAGCACGTCGATCTGGCGCGACGTCATCTCTTCGATCTCGTCGATCTGCTCGTTCACCCGTGGATCCTTATCGGCATACTTAATGCGTTTCAAGTTGCGGGTCGAAATGCGCTCGATCGTATCGCGGTCCAGAACTGCATCTTTGGTCAACAACCGCTTGTTGGTACGCTCGTCGTGCAGATCAGCCTGCACTTCCTTGCCGCCCAACAGGCCCTCCAACCGCTTCAATCGCTCATCGGTCAGAATTCGGATTTCATCCGAAAGGTTCTTCTCGAGTTTCGCGATCTGATTACCTTCAATCGTCTTGGCGCGCTCATCCTTCTCTTGACCTTTACGCGAGAAGATCTTCACGTCCACCACGATGCCTTCAATTCCCGGCGGACAGTAGAGCGAAGCGTCACGCACGTCCCCGGCCTTTTCGCCGAAGATCGCACGCAACAGCTTTTCTTCCGGAGTCAGCTGAGTCTCACCCTTCGGCGTGACTTTGCCGACGATGATGTCGCCCTGCTTAATCCCAGCGCCGATGCGGATCACGCCCGCCTCGTCCAGATTGCGCAGCGTCGACTCGCTGACGTTTGGAATATCGCGCGTCACTTCCTCAGGACCAAGCTTCGTGTCGCGCGCTTCAAGCTCGAATTCCTCGATGTGAACGGAGGTGTAGTAATCCTCCTTCACCATCTTTTCCGAGACGAGGATTGCGTCTTCGAAGTTGTAGCCGCGCCATGGCATGAATGCCACCAGCACGTTGCGTCCGAGCGCCAACTCGCCAAAGTCCGTGCAAGGACCGTCGGCAATAACCTGCCCCTTCACCACCCGCTGACCTTTCTTCACAATCGGCTTCTGGTTGATGCAGGTGTTCTGGTTCGAGCGCTTGAACTTGGTGAGCTGATAAATGTCGCTGCCCACTTCACGCGAAAGCTGCATCGGATGATGCTCGCCCTCAACCCGGACAATGATGCGCTCGGAATCGACCGAATCGATGATTCCGTTACGCTTCGCCAAAATCACCGCGCCCGAATCGCGCGCCGTAACCCCTTCCATTCCAGTGCCCACAATCGGAGCCTGAGCCCGCAACAGCGGCACGGACTGGCGTTGCATGTTCGCACCCATCAAAGCGCGGTTCGCGTCATCGTGTTCCAGGAACGGCACCAGTGATGCCGCGACTGAGACGAGTTGCTTGGGGCTGACGTCGACATAATCGACTTCATCCCGATTCACCAACACAAAGTTGCCCGCCTTACGAGCGTTGACCAGCTCGCCGGCAATGCGGCCCTTGTCGTCCAGTTCAATGTTCGCCTGCGCAATGGTGTGACGGTCTTCTTCCCAAGCCGATAGATAGAAGGAGAACGGCTCGATCTCAACCAGCTTCTTCTTCCGCTCCTTGAGATCGGCGTTGACCTTCTCCATCTCGCTCTTCTCAGCGTAGTCGCCGACCTTATAAGTGCTGTCACCCGCGTTCACGACGATGACGTAATCCACCACGCGCGCGTTCTTCACCTTGCGATACGGAGACTCGATGAAGCCGTAGTCGTTGATACGCGCAAAGCAGCTCAACGAAGAGATCAGTCCGATGTTCGGACCTTCCGGCGTTTCAATCGGACAAATGCGTCCGTAGTGCGTCGGGTGAACGTCGCGGACTTCGAATCCAGCGCGTTCACGCGACAACCCGCCCGGCCCCAGGGCCGACAGACGGCGCTTGTGCGTGATTTCCGACAACGGATTCGTCTGATCCATGAACTGCGACAACTGCGATGACCCGAAGAACTCGCGAATCGCGGCCATTACCGGTTTAGCGTTGACCAGATCGTGCGGCATCGCCGTCGACATTTCCTGGTACACGCTCATCTTTTCCTTGATCGCGCGTTCCATGCGGACTAAGCCAATGCGGAACTGATTCTCGAGCAACTCGCCAACCGCGCGTACGCGGCGATTGCCAAGGTGATCAATGTCGTCCACTGCACCGATATTCTTGCGGAGCTTGAGCAGGTACTTGATGGTCGCGTAAAAATCCGTAGGATCGAGCGTGCGTTGATCGAGGCTTGTCGCCTCTTGGTTTTCGAAGAGCTTGATGTTGAACTTCAAACGTCCCACGCGCGAGAAGTCATACTTGCGTGGATCGAAGAACATGCCCTGGAACAATGCCGTCGCCGTATCCAGCGTCGGCGGATCGCCCGGACGCAGCTTGCGATAAATCTCAATCAGAGCTTCCGACGGACTAACCACCGAATCGCGCCGCAGCGTCTGGCTGATCACCGTGCCAACGTCGTCGCGCTCCGGAAAGAATACGCTCAGTTCAACCACGCCCGATTCCAGAATCTTCGAAACCTTGTCAGCCGTGATTTCCGTGTTCGCTTCGAGCAGCACTTCTCCGGTCGTGGTGTCGACAATGTCGCTCGCCGCCCACGCGCCTTCGAGATCGGTCATGTCGATTTCGATTTCGTTGACCTTAGCCTTTTGAATTTCCTTCAGAATCGCAGTGCTGATCTTGCGCCCCGAGTGCGCAACTTCGTCACCCGATTTCGACTTGATGCTGTGTGCCAGCTTCATGCCGATCAGGTTCGTCGGCTTGTCGCTGGCTGGATCCAGCGTCCAAAACAGCTTCTTGTCGCGGACGATCAAACGATCCGTGGTGTAGAAAGTTTTGAGAATATCTTCGCCCGAACGCAGGCCGAGCGCGCGCAGGAAAATCGTGCCCAGAAACTTGCGCTTGCGATCGATGCGGACGTAGAGAACGTTCTTCTGGTCGTATTCGAACTCAACCCACGAACCGCGATAGGGAATAATCTTTCCCAAAAAGTAAGTACGGTTCGCCGCCGTCTCAAAGAACACTCCCGGCGAGCGGTGCAACTGGCTGACGATGACGCGCTCAGTGCCATTGATGATGAAAGTGCCGTTCTGCGTCATCAAGGGAACATCACCAAAGAAAACTTCCTGCTCCTTAATATCGCGAATGGACCGGTTGCCCGCCTCATCCTTATCCCAGATCGTCAGCCGCATCGTGACTTTGAGCGGCGCGGAATAAGTCATGCCGCGCTCTTCGCACTCCGCTACGTCATACTTCAACTGCAACCCAACCGGATCGCCGCACTTGTTGCAGAAGTCGGGAGTGTTCGCGTTGTAGGTGCCGCACTTGTGGCACAGAACTTCGCCCGGATGAAACGGGTCCGTGATCACCGTCGATCCGCAGTTCTTACAAGTGGTGCGCAAGTGATGCAGCCCTTTCAGGTGCCCGCACTTGCACTCCCAGTTGCCGATCGCGAAGTCGACAAACTCGAGCTGCGAAACATTGCGGAAGTCGGTAATCGGAAACACCGACTGAAATACCGCCTGCAAGCCGCCGTCTTCGCGCTCGCTGGGCAGTTTGTCCATCTGCAGAAAGCGGTCATAAGAACGCTTCTGAACCTCGATCAGGTTCGGAATCTGGATGGTTGCTGGAATCTTGGAAAAATCGAAACGCTTGCGGTGGATATTGTGTTTTGCCATTCTCAGGAACTCCTGCTTTCAAGCAGCCTGGGGCTGCGGTACAAGCGGAATGAGGGCGCAAAAAAGTAGCGCCAAAAACGTGTTAGCGAGCGGTATACGCGGAAAAAAGACAGAGGCTCCCGCGAGGACATGCTTGTCCGCGGGCGCCACGTTCGACGCTTACTCTTGAATAACTTTTAATATTCCACGCCAGTTCAAGGGCCTGTTCCGTCCCGCCGCCCGCGGGACCGGCTGCCATACTTTCATTCCAGCGACCCAATTCCGCTTCCTGGGATTATTAGGAGGATGCGGGTCGCCGTCGCCTCACAGTGAAGCCAGGGTAAGCGGGTTATTTATTAGATATTAACACCGCTTAAAGGATTCAGCTAGTGGTTCGGTCAAATAATTGCAGGCGGGACGGCTCCTCGCTCCGGCTTGCTCCTTAAGCTGCATCCCCGGATCGAGAAGATCCATCCCATGCTGCACAAACTATTTGACTTCGACCACTGCTCCGGCTTCGGTGAATTTCTTCTTAATGGTCTCCGCTTCGTCCTTCGAGACACCTTCTTTGATGCTCTTGGGAGCGCCGTCAACCAGATCCTTCGCCTCTTTCAGGCCTAGGCTCGTGACTTCGCGTACCGCCTTGATTACGTTGATCTTGTTGGCTCCAACTTCCTTCAGAACGACCGTGAACTCGGTCTTTTCTTCAGCCGGAGCTGCCGCGCCCGCCGCGCCGCCGCCAGCAACCATTACCGGGGCCGCTGCCGCCGCCGAAACGCCCAAACGCGATTCCAGTTTCTTCACCAACTCTGCCGCTTCCAACAACGACAGGCCAACAATCGACTCTTCCAACTGCTGTAGATCAGCCATGTGAATCTCTCCGCTTATGTAAGATTTACGATTTCGCTATCGCTCCGCCAGGTTTCCAGTGCGACAGGTCGTCGATTCCAGCGCCAGACAACGCCCGAATTTCAGACCGCGCCACCCCGAGCCTTGCGATAACTAAATCTTTTTCGGTCAGCTCTCGCCGACCCGAACCCTTTTCGACGGAGTGTTATCTCCGCCAAGAGGCTTACGCCTCTTTGAATTTCTTCTGCTCCACGCCCTGGCCAACGACCACTGCCAGATTGCGCCCAACCGCATTCATCGCCGTAACCAGACGCTGCGACGGAGCGTTCAGCAGGAACAGCAGCTTCGAATAAAGTTCTTCCTTCGACGGCATGGTCGCGAGCGATTCGATCTCCTTGACCGTAATCACGCGCCCTTCGACCAGACCGGCCTTGAAGCTGAATTCGGGATTCTCCTTGGCATACTTCGACAGCGCCTTCGCCAACGCCACCGGATCGCCTTCGGTGTAAGCGATCGAAGTCACGCCCACGAGGTTCTTCAGAGCCTCTTCGACCTTGGTGCCCTTGCCAGCGCGCTCGGCCAAAGTATTCTTCACCACGCGATACTTCGCTCCGGTCGGGCGCAGCGCCTTGCGCAATTCAAAATCCTGCGTCACCGTCAGCTTGGAGTAAGTGGCCACAATCATGCTCGAAGCATTCTTTAGTTCACCGCCCAGCTTCTCAACCGCCGCAATTTTCTTAGATCGAGTAACCGCCATAAATAAACCCTTTCAAAAGATCTTGTGGAGCCACGGGCGTCTCGCCCGTCACAGGGCGCAGCCCGGAAACTCTCAAACAAACTACGCCTTAGCCGCAACCTCAATCGGAGTCGTGTCCAGCGAAATCCCCGGTCCCATGCTCGAACTCAGGTAGCAGGCCTTGATGTACTTGCCCTTCGCAACCGAAGGCTTCGCCTTGATCACACTGGAAATCAGCGTCGTCGCATTGTCGATCAGCTTGTCGGGCGTAAAAGAAATCTTTCCCACCGGAACATGCACCAGCGCCGTCTTGTCCGTGCGGAACTCGACCTTGCCGGCCTTCACTTCCTGCACAGCCTTAGCCACGTCCATGGTGACCGTACCCGTCTTCGGATTCGGCATCAGACCCTTCGGTCCCAGCACCTTACCCAGACGGCCAACCGATTTCATCATGTCGGGCGTGGCAATCAGCGCGTCGAAGTCAGTCCAGTTTTCCTTCGTGATCTTCTCGACCATATCTTCGCCGCCAACGAAATCCGCGCCCGCCGCTTCGGCCTCGCGAACTTTTTCCCCGCTCGCGATAACCAGAACTTTTTTCGACTTGCCCAATCCATGCGGAAGCACCACTGTGCCACGCACCATCTGATCGGCGTGCTTCGGATCGACGCCCAGCCGCAACGTCACTTCGACCGTCTCGTCGAATTTTGCGAATTTCACTTTCTGCAGAAGTGGAACCGCTTCCTGCAGCGTGTAAGGACGCGCCTCAACTGCCTTCCGCGCCTTCTCAATATTCTTCCCAGACTTCTTCATACTCACCTCAGTCTCCCACCGCCGCTTCGCTGTTCCGAAGAGCCGTAGTATTTGTGACTAAAAACTCACGTAGGTCCCGCCTGCCCCGAAGGGCAGGTGAAATTTTACCCAACCACTTCAATCCCCATCGACCGCGCCGTGCCGCGCACGCTCCGAATAGCAGCATCCACCGACGCAGCATTCAAATCCGGCATCTTCTGCTTAGCAATATCCTCAACCTGCTTCAGCGTCACCTTGCCAACCTTATCTTTATTAGGAGCGCCCGAGCCTTTGGCAATCCCAGCCGCGCGCTTCAGCAACACCGATGCCGGCGGAGTCTTCGTAATAAAGGTGAACGTGCGGTCACTGTAAACCGTGATTACAACTGGAACAATCAATCCTTCGAGCTCTTTTTGCGAGGTGCGAGCGTTGAACTGCTTGCAGAACTCCATGATGTTGACCTCCGCCTGCCCCCGCGCCGGTCCCACCGGAGGCGCCGGCGTCGCCTTGCCCGCCGCAATCTGCAACTTTACCGATCCTGTAGCTTTCTTAGCCATGATGCCTTTCCAGTACCTTAATAATCTTCAACGCCAAGTCTAGGATTTTCGGCTCAGCGCTTTAGAACTAAATATCCCTACGCAACTTTTTCGACCTGTCCAAACTCCAACTCCACCGGAGTCGACCGTCCGAAAATCGTGACCATCACCTTCAAAGTCTCGCGATCTTCGTTCACATCGTCCACGATGCCCGTAAACGTAGCGAACGGACCCTCACCAATTCGCACCGTCTCGCCCTTCTCGAACTTTACCTTAAGCTTCGGCTTCTCCCGGCTGTCTGCAACCTTATAAACAATGTGATTCACTTCCTCTTCCGACAGCGGAGTCGGCTGCTGCCCCGTACCCACAAATCCCGTCACCCGCGGCGTCGACTTCACCACATGCCAGACGTGATCATCCATGTCCATTTCCACCAGCACGTAGCCGGGATAGAACATGCGCTCCGAAGTGTACTTCTTGCCGCCACGGACTTCGGTGACTGACTCGGTCGGAATCAGCACCTTGCCGATTTTGTTCTGCAATCCGAAAGCCTGCACCCGCGATTCGAGAGACTCCCGCACCTTGCGCTCGAATCCAGAATAAGCGTGGATAATGTACCACTTCATATTCGGATTGCGCGCGGGTTCGCCGCCTGGAACTGCTTCCACAGGTGGAGGAGGCGGTGGCTGCTGGCCATCATGACCAGCAGCAGCGCTTTCATTCTTTTCTTTATTCGAATCCGTATCCGGCATTCAATCGCTTCTTTCGCTCGGGCCTAATGGCGCGAGAAATAATGCAGCATCTTCTCCAGACTGTTCTGGATCGCCAAATCCACCAGCCAGAAGTAAAGCGCAAAAAGGAACACGGTGATAATAACCACCGTCGTCGTTCCCTGAACTTCCTTGAGCGATGGCCACGTGACTTTTCTCATCTCCGTGCGAACGTCGCGGTAAAAAGTCCTGATCCGCTCCGGCCAGGATCTCAACGTGGTTGCAAGCGCGTTCTGTTCTACTGCTGTCGCCATACCTTCCCGCTTTCCTCGACTACTCCCTCTCGGGCCTCAACCTTTACCCTCAACTCTGGCAGGGGCGGAGGGATTCGAACCCCCAAGTTCGGTTTTGGAGACCGACAGTTTAACCGTTGAGCTTACGCCCCTGTTTGCCCTTGTCATCCTGAGCGAAGCGAAGGACCTCATCTACCACACCCTTCACTCTGCTCACGCGTGCCAAACAGCCTTACTTAACTTCTTTATGCGATGTGTGCTTGCGGCACCGGTTGCAGAACTTCTTCAGTTCCAGACGATCCGGTGTCGTTTTGCGGTTCTTGGTCTTCGAATAGTTCCGCTCTTTGCAATCACCACACTGCAACGTAATAATCTCTCGGGGCATTGCTCACTCCCTGCCTATTCTTATGTGGCGCGGGCGCCCTCGCCCGCGTTGCATGCAGCATCGAAAAGGCTCGCGAGCGAGGGCGCCCGCGCCACACCGATTTCTACGCCACAATCTCGGCGATCGTACCCGCGCCCACCGTGTGCCCGCCTTCGCGGATTGCGAAGCGCAAGCCCTTCTCCATGGCCACCGGCGTAATCAACTCGATCACCAGGCTCACGTTGTCTCCCGGCATCACCATCTCCGTGCCCGCCGGCAACTCCGCGATCCCCGTCACGTCCGTCGTTCGCAGATAAAACTGCGGACGATATCCCTTGAAGAACGGCGTATGCCTTCCACCCTCTTCTTTCGTCAGGATGTACACTTCCGCCTTGAACTTGGTGTGCGGAGTAATCGATCCGCCCTTCGCCAGCACCATCCCGCGCTCGACATCTTCTTTCGCAATGCCGCGCAGGAGCAAGCCGGCGTTGTCGCCCGCCATGCCTTCGTCCAATTGCTTCTTGAACATTTCCACGCCCGTTACCACCGTCTTGCGCGTCTCGCGGAAGCCCACAATCTCCGACTCCTCGCCGACTTTCACCTTGCCACGCTCAATACGACCCGTCACCACCGTGCCGCGTCCCTGAATCGAAAAAATATCTTCAATCGGCATCAGGAACGGCTTATCCAAATCGCGCACCGGCTGCGGCACCGCCTTGTCCACCGCCTCCATCAATGCGTCGATTTGTTTTTCCCACTTCTCTTCGCCGTTCAGCGCGCCCAGCGCCGACAACCGCACCACCGGTACATCGTCGCCAGGAAACTGGTACGCCTTCAACAGTTCGCGCACTTCCAGCTCGACTAAGTCAAGCAACTCAGGATCGTCAACCGCATCGCACTTGTTCAGCGCGACCACGATATAAGGAACACCCACCTGCCGCGCCAACAACACATGCTCGCGCGTCTGCGGCATCGGACCATCGGTTGCCGCAACCACCAGAATCGCGCCATCCATCTGCGCTGCGCCCGTAATCATGTTCTTGATGTAATCCGCGTGCCCCGGACAATCCACGTGCGCGTAGTGCCGGTTCGGCGTTTCATACTCCACGTGCGCCGTCGCAATCGTGATGCCGCGAGCCTTCTCCTCCGGAGCGTTGTCGATCGAATCAAACGACCGAAACGTGTTCTTCGGATTATGCTTCGACAATACCTTCGTGATCGCCGCCGTCAATGTCGTCTTCCCATGGTCAATGTGACCAATCGTCCCTACATTGCAGTGCGGCTTATTCCGCTCAAATTTTTCTTTCGCCATTTTGCT
>JBATZM010000088.1:0-19638 GCA_049674665.1 Terriglobales bacterium | reverse complement strand
GAGTGGAGGCGGGCCGAATTCGAATCCCGTGAGATTGACTGCGCTGATGAACACAGGACCATCGATCGCAGGAGTAGCGTCGGAAAGCGTACCCAGCCAAATTGATTCTATGGTCGGAAGCAGCTTGCATGGGATCTTGTAATAGTTGTAGTCGATCACACTGGTTCCAAAGTAAACGAACCAGCAGTTTTGTATGTGGCGCTCGTCGGTGTATCGCTTCACGGCATGCAATTGCTGCGCCCAGTCCGCACTTGAATCGCTCACATACCTCCAAGCGTTCTTTGGGCCACCAAAGGCTTCGTTGGCATAGCCAATGCAGTTGGGAAATGCGCGCATCACCGAGATTGCCTGGAAGACCAGCAGAAGTACGACGGCATACCGCCAACGGCGGCTGTTCTTAATCAGCGCGGAGGCCGCGCCCGCGATCAGGATCGCAAGAAAGATATAGACGGGCAGGATGTGGCGAATGCCAATGTTCATTCCACTCTTCATCGACACAGCCAGATAGATGAGCGGTGGGATCAGCAGAAACAGAACCTCGCGCCTCCTTTGTAGCCGCCCGCTCGCGATCACCCAAATGCTAATCGCCAGCAGGATCAGGAATGTGAGACTCGATTTCACCAGCATGGCCACTGGGAAGTAAAACCAGATGGCATGCGGATAGGCTTTGCCAAAGAGATAGCTGTTGAAGCTGTCGGCACTGAACAATACGTGCGCCAAGCCGTAGATGTAAGACTCGGGGAGCAAGTGGAAACGGGCGAATTCGTGAAGTACTTTGGCTTGCGTAGGACTTGGAACTTTGGCAAGTTGCGCCTCCATTGGCGGATTCAACTGCAAGCCGTTCCCGCGTGCCGCATAGCGGAAGCCATAGGCCGCCCACAGAATTGCGACTGACATGAGGCCGATGATCACCAGGGCCGTAGCATAGCGAGCGGCGCGTTTGCCTATAGCACGTTTACCCACCGTTCGTTCACCGACAGAAAGTTGCGATCCGCTGTTCGCTGACTCTCGCCGGAATATCTCGATTCCCGCGAGAATCAAGAGCATGGGGAAGACAAGGACCGCGCTATGCTTGGACGCCAACGCCAGTCCGGCGGCAACCCCAGTAATCATCAACCGGCCCGCGGATGGCAATTGCACATAGCGGTAGAACGCATAGATCGACGCCAGTAAGAAACATGCTTGCGCCGCATCCGTAGTCACCAGCGCTCCGTGAGCGAGCAGGGTCGGATCGAACACCAGAAGCCCGAGCGCAAGAAAGCCCGCGCTGGTTCCGAACATTTCTTGCGCCGCGAGAAACGCGATCACCAGCAACAGCAGCGTGAAGATTGAGGCCGCCATTTGCGCGCGAAACACGATCTTGTCAGCGTCGTTGTGAAAGATGAAATCTCTTCCACCGAGAACCGCCTGTAACCGGTAAGGACGATCTTGCATCTCTGGAACGTTCAGTTGCATGGGAAGCAACGGCAGAGTGGCAACGAACTTGACCAGAGGCGGATGCTCGGGATTCAAGCCAAAGTCGCCGTGCCACGACATGTATCCGGAATAGATATGGTCGGGCTCATCCCAGGTAATGGTGTTCGCGCGAGAGATCAGTGCCAGGTGAATGGTAAAGATCAGAATAAACCCGGCCACGCCCGCCACCACCCACAACCGGCGAGAGTCCCCTTGTAGTGAAGTCAATGCTTATACCTCACGGCTTATCCTCACAAAGAAAATTCAGAAAACCAAGCCTTCAACGAGAACTGAGTCTGTCGACATGAGCCCGCGTGGCCGTGCTTATGTAGCCGAATCCCCTGCCGCGCAGGACTTCTGACGGCAAACCCAAGTTTCACGAAGTTGAAGACATAAAAAACTTGGCGTGGAACGCCAGTGTACCAAGTTCGCGACCACCGGTCTGCAATCGTGCCTACGCCGTGAAACCGAGGCGCGGTAGTTGGCGAAAAATCGCCGACATTGTCATGGAATCAATTACACTCATCGACCCCAAGCATCCCCGTTCCGGATCACTCGCCGGGAGGAGAGATTCCTACTTTTTTCATCACAAATGCCCAGTACAACCGTCACAGACATTCATCCCCGTAGACTGCGACAATATTCCCTAGAGTGAATCGTGAAGCAGGCAGCAGTGTGCCCGTCCAATGAGACGGTCATCGAAACTCACTCGACGCTCTTTGACAACCGAGTTGAAACGTTAAGCGGGCGTGAGCCCGCTGCCGAATCCTGTGGCAAAGCAAAAGCTCTGCCCCGTGATTCTCCGTGTACCTCTGTGTCCCCTATGGTGATGGCTTTTGCCGACACTGAAATCGAATTCTTACTAACTCCTTATTCCAGAATACTTTGATATAAGTTCTTAAGATTCAAAGACCAAGTCCAAAAATTCCCGCTAACTCTATGATTCCTGGAGGCTAGGGGGGAGGGGGTAAATATCCCTTGACAACAAGGCTTTCGCCGCCGACTGTTAGAATTCTGTCACATGATCTTTCGCAGCGATAACCGCACTCCTGAGCAGGTTCGGCCCGTTAACATTATTCCCGACTTCATCTCGACCGCCGAAGGCTCGGCGTTGATTGAGATGGGGAACACGCGCGTCATCTGCACCGCATCCGTCGAAGAAACGGTGCCCGCATTCTTGCGCAATTCGGGCAAAGGATGGATCTCCAGTGAGTACGGGATGCTCCCGCGCTCGACGTTGACGCGCACCGCGCGCGAGGCAGCCAAGGGAAAACAAAGTGGACGAACGCAAGAGATTCAGCGGCTCATCGGACGTTCGCTCCGTGCCGTAGCTGATTTGAAACGCCTCGGCGAGCGGACGATATGGATCGATTGCGATGTGATCCAGGCGGACGGAGGCACGCGCACAGCTTCGATCACCGGAGCATTCGTCGCACTGGGCTTGGCTTTGCAGCGCCTGATCGATGCGGGAACATTGACCGCGGCTCCAATCAAGGATTTTGTGGCGGCGATTAGCGTTGGTATTGTGGACGGCGAAATTCTTCTCGATCTCAACTACGAAGAAGATTCCCGCGCCGATGTAGACATGAACTTCGTCATGACAGCAGGCAATAAAATTGTCGAACTGCAAGCCACTGCGGAGCATCAGGTATTCGACGATGCTCAGCTCGCAAAGATGATGTCGCTGGCGCGGCAGGGCATCCACTCGCTGATTGCCCGGCAGCAGAGCGTGCTGGGAACTCTGGCCTTGCGGCAATAACTTTCTTGTGTGGTGGCAAATCTCTGACCCGCCCAACCGAACACAGCCCCGTCACCACGCAGGCTTGGTTTAGAATTGTCTGTCGCAATGAACTCACAGGAGGATGTATGAAGCTCACTCCCGGCAAACTCGCCGGAATGAAAGCGGTATCAAACGAACGCGGCGTAATCGCTGCCGCCGCCATGGACCAGCGCGGATCTCTGCAAAAGTCACTCGCCAAGGAAAAAGGCTCGGCCGTCTCCGATGGAATGATGGAAGAGTTCAAGATTCTGGTCACTGAAGTGTTAACGCCACACGCCAGCGCCATCCTGCTCGATCCCGAGTGGGGACTGCCCGCTTCAAAGCGCCGCGCTAAAAACGCCGGACTGCTGCTCGCCTATGAGAAGACTGGCTACGACAAGACCGGCCCCGGACGCCTCGGCGATCTGCTGGATCATTGGTCCGCGCGCCGTCTGAAAGAAGCAGGCGCCGATTGCGTCAAGATTTTGCTTTATTACAGTCCCTACGATCCCAAGGACGTGAACGATAAGAAGCATGCCTGGGTCGAACGGATCGGCGATGAATGCCGCGCAAACGATATCCCTTATTTCCTCGAGTTTGTCGGCTACGAAGAAGGCGCAGATGAGAAAGGGCTCGACTACGCCAAGAAGAAACCGCACATCGTCACCGAAAGTATGCGGGAGTTTACCAAACCGCGCTATGGTGTCGACGTACTCAAGGTCGAGGTGCCGGTGAACATGAAGTATGTCGAGGGCACGAAATCGTTCGGAGGCGAGAAGGCTTATACGAAGAAAGAAGCCATCGACTACTTCCACAAGGCTGCCAACGTGGCGACTAAGCCGTTCATTTATCTTTCGGCTGGGGTCAGCAACGCGGAATTCAGCGAAACCCTCGAACTCGCCGGAGAATCGGGCGTGAAGTTCAACGGCGTGCTTTGCGGACGCGCTACCTGGAAAGATGGCATCCCCATTTACGCCAAACACGGTGCGGCAGCGTTCCGCAAGTGGCTGGAAACCGAGGGCGTGAAGAACATCCACAACGTGAACGAAAAGCTGAAGGCCGCAACCTCATGGCATTCAATTTACGAAGTGGAACCGGCACTGGTTTAGCTTTGCCTCGTGTGATTTAGCTTTGCTCGTGTGGGGACGGGCGCCCTCGCCCGTCCGCGCCGAGCGCAGCTCGGCAGTTACCCCCTGGGCCATGGCAACTTGGAATTGGCTGGGAATTCGCTCTGAAGGTTCGCTTTTAGGCGGGTCTGCGGATCCGCCTTTGCTTGTTGTCTGAATGCTGAGTACCGAATGCCAGTTGCCGACCGCAAAACCGCTCTGATCACCGGCGCCTCATTCGGCATCGGATTGGAACTCGCCCGCATTTTCGCGCGTGAAGGCTACAACCTAGTTCTCGTTGCCCGCAGCGCGGACAAGCTCCGGCAACTCGCATCCGAACTTGAGAAGGCCGACGGCACGCGTTCGCTGATCCTCGCAACCGACCTAACCGAACCTGGAGCATCCGCGTACGTACTCGATCAGACCACACGTGCCGACATTCACGTGGATGTGCTGGTCAACAACGCGGGATTCGGACAGTATGGTTTGTTTGTCGAGAACGATCTCGAAGAATGTTTGCGCCAGATCCAACTCAATGTGACGACTCTCACTCATCTCACGCGGCTGTATCTTCCCGCGATGATTGAGAAAGAGAATGGTGGCATCCTGAATGTTGCATCCACCGCGGCGTTTCAGCCCGGACCGCTGATGGCTGTATACTTCGCGACCAAAGCGTATGTTCTGCATTTTTCCGAAGCGCTCGGCAATGAACTCAACGGAACAGGCGTTACCGTAACCTGCCTCTGTCCGGGTGCGACGGCTACAGAGTTCCACAAGCGCGCAAATGCCACCGGCATGCGCCTCTTGGGGTTCGGCTCGATGGACGCGCGAACCGTTGCCGAAGACGGTTATCGCGCATTGATGGCTGGAAGACCGGTCGTAATATCGGGATTCAAGAATTGGCTGCTGGCACAATCCGTGCGCTTCTCTCCGCGACGACTGGTGACGTCGATTGCAAGGAAAACGCAGGAGCAAAAGGCGAGTTGACGATGGAGCGACGGGTGTCCCCGCCCGTCTTCATGAGTGTCAGGAATATGAGCGTCAGCAATGACGCGTCTTTACCGGCATTTTTACTTTGTCTTGCGGCCCGCCAACACTGCCTGCACCTTGCTGTGTTTTTGTCCGTACGCGAAGTAGACGACCATGCCAATGATGAGCCACACAACTAAGCGTATCCAGGTAGCAGCCGGCAGGCTGGCCATCAATCCGAGTGAGACCAAGACTCCCATAATTGGCACAAACGGAACCCACGGAGTTTTGAATGGCCGATGCAAATCGGGTCGGCGACGGCGCAGAATCCAGGTGCCGGCTGAAACAATCACAAAGGCCAGCAGCGTCCCGATGCTCACCAGTTCGCCCAGAACTTCGATGGGAACGAAGGCAGCAAAGAAGGCTACGCACGTCCCTACGAAGATGGTCGAAATCCACGGCGTACGGAAACGATGATGAATCGCGCCGCACCATTGTGGCAACAGGCCATCTCGCGACATAGAAAAGAACACGCGCGACTGGCCGAGCAGCATGACCAGCATCACGGTGGCTAATCCGAAGATCGCACCGATCTTCACCAGAATGCTGGCCCAGGTTACGCCGGTCGCGTCAATCCCCACTGCTACTGGATCGGAAACATTCAGAGACGTATAGGGGACAATGCCCGTCAGCAACCCCGCAACCAGGATGTAGAGGACCGTGCAAATCGCGAGCGAACCTAGAATTCCAAAGGGCATGTCTTTTTGTGGATTCTTCGATTCCTGGGCAGCGGTCGACACGGCATCGAATCCGATATAAGCAAAAAAGATAACGCTTGCCCCGCGCGCTATACCCGACCAACCGTATTGTCCAAACTTACCGGTGTTGGGGGGAATGAACGGCGTCCAATTGGCCATGACCTGACCGCCATGTTTGAAAGCATAGATACCTGCGATCCCGATGAACATCAGTACAATCGCGACCTTCACGATCACGATTCCGGAATTGAAGTTTGCCGATTCCTTGATGCCAATCACCAGAATCGTGGTGACCGCAATAATAGCGAGGAACGCCACCAGGTTGAACAGACCCTTCATCTGCGGCAGAGTGTGCCAGTCGATACCGCGCGCCATCAGGGTATCTTTCACGCGGTCGTAGTGTTCCCAATGGCCATTGTAGGAAATCAGCAATTCGCTGGGCGCCGCGGTAAGACGCGCAGGAATTCGGATTCCAAAATCCTGCAGAAAGCTGAGCACATAACCGCTCCAGCCCGAAGCCACCGTAGCCGCGCCGAAGGCATATTCCAGGATCAAATCCCAGCCAATGATCCAGGCAAAGACCTCACCCAGAGTGGCATAGCCGTAAGTGTAAGCAGAACCGGCGATGGGAATGAGCGAGGCGAACTCTGCATAACAAAGCCCTGCGAAGACGCACGCGATGCCCGCCAGCACAAAAGAGAGAACAATGGCCGGACCCGCATATTTCGCCGCAGCTGAACCGGTGAGCACAAAAATGCCAGCGCCGATGATAGCGCCAATGCCCAAGGTCACTAGGTTCACAGGTCCGAGGGCACGTTTCAGCGAGTGTTCGCCATCTACACCAGCGTCGGACATAATCATGTCCATCGGCTTGGTTGCCAGCAGTTTTGCCATGTGTCGGTCTCTCCTTCAGGACTTTAAGATGAAGTGCTATCGGTTCGTGGCCGCCAAATGTAATACACAGGAATGCCGAGCAGCACGATAATCAGCCCGGGCCACGTGTATTGCGGCTTGTAGCGTAACAGCACAATGTCAATAAACAAAGCCATGACGATGTAGATGGCGGGCAAAATCGGGTATCCGATGGCTTTGTAGGGACGCTCGGCCTCGGGATGCGTGCGGCGCAGGACGAAAAGTCCGAAGATGGTGAGCACATAAAACACGAGCACCGCAAAAATAATGTAGTCCAGGAGTTGGCCGTAACTGCCGGAGATGCAGAGGACGCATGTCCACACCATCTGCACCATCAGAGAAACGGCAGGCGTCTTATAAACGGGATGGAGCTTGGCAACGCTGCGAAAAAACAGGCCATCTTTCGCCATCGCGTAATAGACGCGCGCGCCCGCGAGAATCAATCCGTTGCAGCAGCCGAAGCCGGAAATCATGATGGCTACAGCCATCAGCTTGCCGCCAATCGAACCGAACATCTGCGTAATGACGGCGGTCGCGACGCGTTCTTCGCTGGCATACTGAATGCCGCGCTCGATGAGAGTTGAACCCGTGGGACTGCCCACCAGCGGAAGTGCGCTCAGATAGATGAAATTGCACGCGATATAAAGCGCAATAACCACGCCAGTACCAAGCGCCAGCGATAACGGAAGATTCCGGCTGGGATTTTTCACTTCGCCGGCCGTGAAGGTGACGTTGTTCCAGGCATCGGCGGAAAAAAGCGAACCGACCTGCGCAATCGCCAACACGGTTAGCGTCGAGACTAGTACGGTAATTCCCCCGCTGCCGACGTCATGCAAAGTGCCGAGGCCAGCATTACGCCAGAAGTTTGCGCCGAAATTCGCGGCCACTGCCTGCGCATTTCGACCAAGAAATATTCCGAAGAGGACCAGCCCGAGCAGAGCCGAAACTTTCGCCGCCGTGAAAATGTTCTGAATGAAAGCGCCCGTCTTCACGCCAAAAATATTGATGATCGAGAGCGCGATTACCACCAGAATGGCAACGAAATTCTGCGTGTTCAGCCCAACATCCATGCCTCCGAGCAACATGGGACCAACCGAAAACTTTGGAACTTTCCAGATGTGGACGATCCAATGGCTCGAAGAAATTGCCGGCCAGAAGATGCCAAGAAATTTGCCGAACGCCACGCCCACCGCTGCAATTGTGCCAGTCTGAATCACGAGAAACAGCGTCCAGCCGTAGAGGAATCCCCAGAGAGGGCCGAGTGACTCGCGCAGATACACATACTGGCCGCCTGCCCGCGGCATCATGGCAGCCAGTTCGCCATAGGTAAGCGCGCCGACAATAGTGAGAAAGCCAGTGATGAGCCACGCACCTATGAGCAGAGCAGGCGATTGCGTTTCGCGGGAAATTTCAGCGGAGACAATAAAAATGCCCGAGCCGATCATGGAGCCCATCACTAGCATGGTCGCGCTGGTGAGGCCGAGACCTTTGACTAGCTCTTTATCCTGAAGGGTGTGCTGCGCCCAGTCGTCGGTATTCAAAGCGGCGCGGGAAACAGAAGCTGGCGGTTGAACGTTCGGGCTCACGAACCTCCTAGAACTTTCGCCGTAGAGACGGGGCTTGCCCCGTCTCCGCTTGCACTATACCGGGCGCCGCGGGAGACGCGGCAAGCCGCGTCTCTACTTGAAAGCACATCCGCTGCACCAATTCTTCAACTTTAGCGTTTCAACTTTACCCCAGAACCCTCAAAAATTCTTCTGCTGATTTGCGGGGATCCCGTAACAAGTCGGATATCACTGCGACAGAGTCGGCTCCGGCTTCGATGACGGAGAGGGCGTTGGCACGGGTAATACCGCCGATCGCAACCAGAGGCTTGCGCGTCAGTTCCCTTGCCCGGCGAACGCCTTCGAGTCCAACGACGGGATCAGGATTCGCCTTGCTGCTGGTCGCGAAGACAGGACCAATGGCAAGGTAGTCGGCGGAGATTTTATCGGCTTCTGAAAGTTGCTCGGGATTGTGCGTAGAGACTCCCAGCCAACGATCCGGGCCAATGATGCGCCGCGCCGATTCAGGCGATAGATCATCCTGACCAACATGCAGTCCATCGAAACCAACGGCGAGGCAGAGGTCGGCGCGGTCGTTCATGATGAACTTGACACTAGTCCCCAGCCGCGCTCTGAGTTCTCGAGCTTCGTCGAGCATTTGCCGGGCGCTGCCAGATTTGTTTCGATACTGCAGCACCGTGCAGCCGGCGGCGCTGAGTTCCTCCGCCGCCCCAAACAAATCTCTGACGTTCGGAAAACAGGAAATATCCAGAATCGGATAAAGACGCGGGAGCGGAATCATCGCCTGGTGTGAAATCGCAGAGTTCACGGTACCGGATCAGTGTACCGGCTCAGTGCAGCAACTGCTTCCTTTTGTGGAATTATTCCCGGTTTTTGGATCAAAGCCCTCCGCCATCATGCGAAAATCGCGGCGAGGCCCCATTCACGGCAGCATGCCTCTATTGCAGCTGTATGCCGGGATACCAGCCACTTTTGACCAGAAACGCCTTCGGATCGGTCATCTCCAGGATCTCGCGAAGGGCTCGGCGCTTGTCGTCGCTGCGCTGATAGTAAGACTTGACGATCCGATATCCGACCCAATAGCCGAGGTCGCCCGGCTTCTCTCGCGTGCTGTTCTGAAACCAGTTGGAGAGGTCGGTCTTGTCTTCGTCGGAGACAAAGGCCATCTCGATTTCTTTTTCGCGCCCTGCTGTCGACCCTCTGAAGTTGGAATACGCGACGTCGCCCGAAATGAGCTCGCCTGTGAATTCGGCCGCACCTTCGATCAGGGATAAGTCGAGCACCGTGGGATGCTCATTGTTAGTGAGAGCCGGCGACTGCTGGACGTGCGTGTATTCGTGCGCGATCACATGCACAAACCGTTCCTCAACGTTCGGATTGAGCCAGTTGGTCGCGCATAGGGCCTCAAGGCCGATCTGAATGCCGGAGGTTGGCCCCCCGATGGCCACCGGTTTTCCCCGGCCCACAACGATCGTCACCGGCGGGAATCGCGCCTCCGGATAGAGACTGCCCAGTTTGCGGAGTGCAACATCCACGCGTTCGCGCACGCTGGGTAGCACCGCCATGCAGCGCTTGGCGTCTGAATAGATCTCCGGATGCTCGGCCAGCGTTTTAACGATCGTGGTGCCGGAAACATTTCGCACCTTGGCGAGGTGGTGCAATCCTTCTGAACCAGGATCGATATAGTCGTGCTGAAGCTGATCGGCGGTCGGATGTCCGCCCGCAGCGGCGTAGACCTTATAGAAGCGGGCCACATCGTCGATCTCAATGACCGGCTGAATGACCGGCTGGACTACCCGAGGAATGACCGGTCCCGTCGCCGGGCCGGGAGCCGCTGAATTCGCGCTCTGCGCCGCGCCAGAGACCGTGGCACAGGCTAAGGCGCTGACGACGAGTCTGACGATGGTCCGCTTCATACTCCCTCCCATGGTTCAACCACACCAACTCCGGTGGAAATCCGGAAGCTGTCGATGTTACGCAATTTCTGAGCTGGAAGTTCCAACGGCGATCTCCCTCCGCCGTCTCCAAAAGTAGATTGCGAAAACCACCGCCACCAGGGGAAGGACCGCGCCAAATTCGTCGATGTACCACGCCGTCTTTCCAGTATTTCTGGTCAATGGCGTGAAAATGGTTTGGACGTATAGATTGTGGCTGGCGTGCAGCAGCGCGCCGGTCCAAAGGCTCCCTGATTTCAGCCGAAGCCACGCGAATATAAATGAAATGGAGATCACCATTACTGTGAAACAACTCAGGGCATACCACGTTGCCGTGCCCGAATTGTAGTCGGCAAAAATGAGGATCGGATAATGCCACAGCGACCAGACGATGCCGCTGATCAGGGCAGTACTGGTGAATCCCATGGTCTTCGAGAGTTCGGGGACCAGGAACCCTCGCCACCCAATTTCTTCACCTAACGCAGTCGAAATACCACGGACCATGCCAAAACTACCGGCGAGCAGCACATAAATGATTACCGAGACCAGTGGAGAAACACCGAGACCCATCCGAGCTGTGACGGAGGCGACAAATTGTTGATTGGGGAATCCGCCCAGTCCGCTTGCCCACACCGTCAAATAGGCGATGCCTGCATACAGCAGCGGAGTGTACCAACTCATGACCGCATACTTTGTCGCTGGCCATTTCCAGCCCAGATCCGTTAGGCTGCGGCGGTTGAGCTTTAAGGTGGCGAATGCGGCAAGCGCCGGGCACCACATAATGCCCAGAACGTAGAGGCTAGCTCCGGCTCCCAGATGCTTTGCCCGAATGATCAGAAAATAAAATACTGAGGAAAACAGGAGAACAAAGAACAGGTAGGTCAACACCTGCCGACGTGAAGATGCCATATCCGCTCCTTTTGCAAGTGCTAGCTTGTGCGTGCTCAGCTCTACTTCACGCGAATAGACGTCGCCTGCATGGGTCGCCGCGATTCCTCAAATCCCACGATTCCTCAAATCCATTGATCGTTCCGGCGGGCGCCTCCAGTGGCTTAGACGATCGCTTCACCCCGCCATTTCTTTTTTCGCCAGAAATCTCTCAATAAACCCTGTATCGAAATTCCCCGCGCGGAAATCCGGATCAGCCAAAATCCGCCGATGCAGCGGAATCGTGGTGTAGATTCCTTCGACGATAAACATTCCCAAAGCGCGGCTCATGCGCGAGATGGCTTCGCTGCGATCCTTGCCACGCACCACCAACTTCGCGATCAGCGAATCATAATAAGGAGGAATCGTGCCTTCGGCATAGGCAGCGGTGTCGATGCGCACTCCCGTCCCTCCTGGAGGATTGAACGTTGTAATCTTGCCCGCTGACGGCCTGAAAGTCTCCGGATGCTCGGCGTTGATGCGGCACTCGATGGCGTGTCCGCGATGGACGATGGGGCCTTGCAATACCTCGGACAGCTTGGCACCCGCAGCGATCATGAGCTGACTCTTGACCAGGTCCACGTCCGTGACCATTTCGGTGACCGGATGTTCCACCTGTATGCGCGTGTTCATCTCGATGAAGTAAAGCCGCTTTTGCTGGTCCATGAGGAATTCGATGGTGCCGGCATTGTGGTAGCCGACCTGACTGAGCGTCTTGCTTAAGATGTCTCCGATTTCCTTGCGCAGTTCGGGCGTTACCCGCACAGACGGCGATTCTTCGAGCAACTTCTGGTGGCGGCGCTGAATCGAGCATTCGCGTTCTCCCAGGCTGACGACGTTGCCGTGCTCGTCCGCCAGCACTTGGAATTCAATGTGGCGCGGGTTCTCGACATAGCGTTCCAAGTAGAGGTCGCCGTTGCCGAAAGCGGCCGAGGCCTCCGACTGCGCCTGACGATAGAGGCCGGGCAATTCGTCTTCATTGCGCACAATGCGCATCCCGCGTCCACCGCCGCCAGCCGTGGCTTTGAGGATGACGGGGAATTCAACCTTCCGCGCCCACTCCAGCGCTTCGCCTTCGGAGGCGACTATGCCGTCGGAGCCGGGAAGAATCGGCACTCCATGCTGTTTCATGGCGGCGCGTGCTTTTTCTTTTTCACCCATCAGCCGGATTACATCCGGAGTAGGTCCGATGAACTTGATATGACAGGCCCCGCAGACTTCGGCGAAGTTGGCGTTTTCAGAGAGCAGGCCGTAACCGGGATGGATGGCGTCGACGTTCGCGATCTCCGCCGCGCTGATCACAGCCGGAATATTGAGATAACTCTGCGCCAGCTGCGGGGGACCAATGCAGATCGCCTCGTCGGCAAAACGCACATGCAGCGAATTCCGGTCCGCCTCACTGTAGATCGCGACCGAGCGGATGCCGAGTTCCTTGCATGCGCAAATGACGCGCAGCGCAATCTCGCCGCGATTCGCTACCAGAATTTTCTTGAACATGATCTGCCTGGAATGATCCTGCCTAGATTGATGCTGCCTAGATTGATCGTACTTAGAATGATCCTGCCTTGCGATGATCTGCCTGGAGGATTCGGGCTCTAGTCGAGCTGTCGTCAGTCGAGCTAACGTCCATCATTTTGCCGGACGCACAGTGAACAGTTCCTGACCGTATTCGATCGGTTGTCCATTGGCGACGAGTTTCTTGACCAACTCTCCCGCCACGTCGCATTCGATTTCGTTCATCAATTTCATCGCTTCGACGATGCACAAGACCTGACCCACTTCCAACACATCGCCGACTTTGACAAAAGGCGGTGACCCGGGCGATGGCGATTCATAAAAGGTGCCTACGATGGGTGACTTCACGATGTGCAAGTCTTCCTGATGTTCGGGCGCATTGACAGTGGCGCTCGCTGCCAGATCAACTCTGGAAGCCGCGGAGGTTGGAGTTGCGGGAACCGCGACCGGCGCCGGATGAACAGCGATATAACGCGAGTCAGGCAATGCCGCGGGCGGCGGTTCGGTGGCGCGCTTGATCTTCACCTTGACATCGCCGCGCTCCAATTCAAACTCGGCAATGTCTTTCTCGATTAAGAACTCGATGAGTTCTTTCAGCTCTTTTTGATTCATGTATACGGCGGGTTCCGTTTTTCAAAATCCCGCTAACCGGGCAGCGGGTGCGGCGGCCACAATGACCGCAATGTTATCAAATAAATCTTTTAGCCACTTAAGCTTAGCAACTAAATAATAACCAGTTCTTTATTCGTGGGAGCCAGCACTTCGCAACCAGAAGCGGTAACCACCACCACGTCTTCGATGCGGACACCCCACTTCCCAGGAACATACGCGCCAGGCTCGATCGTAATGACCATTCCCGGCTCCAGTTTCTGGGATTGCCCCGTTGCCAGCCTGGGCGTCTCATGTATCTCTAATCCTAAACCATGCCCCGTCGAATGCGTGAAGTACTGGGCCAATTTCCGCTGTCGAAGCACTCGGCGCGCAGCGCTGTCTACTTCGGCACAGGTTACGCTTGGACGAACCGCCGCAATCGCTGCCAATTGCGCTTCCAGCACGGCGTCGTACAGCCGTCGAGCTTCTGTCGAAGGTCGTCCGACGTGCACAGTTCGAGTGCGATCCGAACAATAACCGGCGAGTATAACACCAAAATCACAGACCACGAACCCATGCGGAGGGATGCGTGACTGAGAGGCACGGCCATGCACAATCGCTGAGCGAGGTCCGGAGGCGAGTATCGTCGGAAAGGACATGCCTTCGGCCCCAGCGCAGCGCGCTTTGTATTCCATGGCTGCTGCCACTTCGACCTCACGCGCTCCCGGTCGAATCTTCTTGCATGCAATCCTAAAGAGACTGGCGCCGAGTTCAACTGCTCGTCGTATACGCAGGATCTCGGTTGCGTCCTTCACCATGCGGGCACGCTCAACCAGCGGTGGCGACGAACGTAATCGTGCCTTCCCCTTAAGCGCAGATGCCAGGCGATCGCGCATAGCAGCGGCGATCGACTCGGGTTCGATGCCTACCCACGCTGGCGTCGAGCTTTTTCGCCGCCCGGACAGCCACTCCGCAGCCGCCACTAGCGGAGACTTGCGAGCGATCACAATCTTCACATTATGGGAGTTCGTACCATCGACATTCGCAGCGTTGACTTCCTCATTCGCCTGAGTGCGGTAGCGGCCGTCGGTGAAGAGAATGGAACCGCGATCTGAGACCAGCAAAGCGGCGGCGCTGCCAGTAAATCCGCAGAGATAGTGAATATTGGGGAGGTGGGTGATTAGCAGCGAGTCAAGCTTGTGGTCCGAGAGCGAGGCCTGGAGCCGGCGCAGGCGTCTGGCATGATCCATAGTAATCGCGTGCATAGTAATCGGGCCCATTCCAGTTGAGTCCATGACAGCATTTTTCATGGTCGTGCGATTCATGGGATGGATGGAGTGTAGCAGGGAGCGCAAAAGCTCGTGAGAGGGGAGTTCGTGGGGAAAAAACAAAACCGCCGGACTCTCGGCAGGTTCTCCGAGAAGGCCGGCGGCTTGGACTTATTCTAACTTCGCGCTAGGTCTGAATGATGCGCGGAGTTATGAAGAAAAGCAGCTCCTGGCTGGAGGTCTGAACCGTGCGATGCTTGAAGAGGTTGCCCAGGTACGGGATGTCCCCAAGCAACGGAACCTGCGAGATACTAAGCGAGTTACTGGTCTGGATCACACCACCAATGACCACCGTGCCGCCGTCGGTGACCAGCACTTGCGTAGTCGCCTGCTGTGTATCCAACGCCGGGTTGCCACCTACATTTGCAGCATTACTGTAGTCGGGTATGGTGTTCTCCACATCCACATTCAGGAAGATCGTTCCTTCCGATGTGATCTGCGGAGTCACCGTCAGCCGCAGGAAGGCAGACACGTAGGTAATGGTTGGCGGAGCGCCTAACGAGGCCGCAGTAGTAACCGGAACTTGCACGCCCTGTTTCACCACCGCCTGAATATTGTTCTGAGTGACCACACGCGGACGAGAAAGAACTTTCAACAAGCCGCGCGATTCGGCCATGGTGAGAATCATGTCCAGCTGCATGTTGTTGGTGGCGTTGATCAATGACAGACCGCTGGTCGGCCCGGTTGCTCCTAGGTTCGAAAATAAAGGAATGTTAGTTCCGTTCGATGCCGATCCTCCGGCCATGACCGGATACAAAGGTGTCAACCCAGTGACAGTAATCGGCGAAGCCCCAGTGCCTGCAGTACCCGGCACGCCGCCAATGCCGGTTGTGCCATTGCCCCAGCCAAAGCCTAACTGCACGCCGATGTCGCGAGCGAAGCTGCGAGTGGCTGCTACCACACGCGCTTCAATTTCGACTTCCTGCGTCTTGCGGTCCATTTGCTGGATGAGGCGGTCGATCTGGGGTAAAACCGATGGAATATCGGAGACGATTATCGAGTTGGTGCGTTCGTCGGCAACAATGTCCCCACGCTGACTGATGAATTTCTTGAGCGGTATTAATACATCCTTAGCATGAGCGTAGCTCAGAAAGCGAGTGATGCTGACTTTATCTACCGCGAGCGCCTCGGCATCGATTTGCGCGCGACGGCCTTCGGCTTCCTTCCTCAAAGTCTCAACCGTAGCGATGCGCAACACATTGCCATCCAGTTGGCGAGACAGTTCGTTGTCTTTGAGCACGATATCCAGTGCCTGATCCCACGGCACGTCATCGAGCACAATCGTCAGATTGCCGTGGATCATGGGATCGAGCACGACATTCAAACCGCTGATCTCGTGGATCAGGCGGAAGAAATCTTTCAGATCCACATCCTTAAGATTGACCGAGATCGGTTCGCCAGTGTACTTGGCACCGTTCATGGCCGGCTTCTGCTCCATCTGAACTTTTTGCTCGGCAGCCAAATTCACGGCTGGCTGAATCGGCTGCGGAGTGCCTGCGGCCTGACCGAGGGCGGCATTGGTGTTGGTGGCAACCAGCTCCGACGCTGTCTTGTCGGCAAAGCGATTCGCTGCTTCCTGTGCCTTGGCAGCTGGCTCGTCAGCTTTGTCGTCAGTTTTGGCTGCTTTGACCGAATACTTAGGTTCGACGAAGGCAAAGTCGGTTGCCTTATCGATGTTGACTGCCGGAGTCGCAGCGGACGCAACTGTCGTTACCGGGGCCGTTGCCGCCGGAGCCGGAGTGGCCGGAGTCGAAGCCCGCACCAAGTTCGGCATGGCGTTCGGCGTTCGGTTCGGCACGGCGCTAGCGATCACTGATTTTGGCGTCGGCGCCGTTGCGCGCTGAGCCACCACGGCGTCGTGGATCTTTAGTATGAAGCTGCCGTCTGGGCCCGCCACCAGTTCATGTTGGCAGCTGGCGTCAAGATCGACAACTACACGCGTGGTGGGCGGAGCTTGCCCGTCCATCCCAACGCGCACGTCTTTCACGCCGTCCCGGCCGACGCTGATTCGGCTCTGCGCCGTGGCCATCACGGTGTTGGGAAAGTCGACGACGATGCGTGCCGGAGAGTCGAGTGTCGTCACTCTAGGTGCCAATGCACCCTTCGCTTTGAACTCGACGCGTAATCCGTCCTGGCTGTTCGCGACCTCGAGCTTCTGCAGCGCAGCGCTCGTGGCCACCTCCTTGCCCGTCATGTCAGCCGCCTTGGCGATCATCACAAACGCCATCAGCGGAACCAAGAGACCCAGCAGTTGCTTTCGCATTTCCCTATCTCCCCATGCGAGGCCGTTTCGCCTCCATGTGTTTTCTAGAACGTATTTCTTCGAAGTCTTCTTTCTCCAGGCCTATACTGCCGGAGTCGTAATCTTCTTCACTACTTCCCGTGTAAAAGTCTTGCCCAACCGGTCTTGCAGTGTTTCCTGGAAAACGATGGAGTCACCCGTGATCTTCACCACGTAACCGTTGAACACCGGATCGTTTTCCCGCAAAAAATAAGCTTTATTCAGACCGTTACTGACCACGGCAATGAAGCCGCTTTCGGCATGCACCACCCCTCGCAGGTTAACGGTGCCGATTTCCAGACACTTCTTGCCGGAGCTGCAACCCGAACCACCAGCATGGTTCACCACCGGACTGATGAAAGGATCACGTCTCCCATTCGCGGCATACTTGCTATCTGGTGTTGTCTGCTGCTCGGGTTCGGTATTCTCGCCTCCGGCAGTACCGTTGCTGGCCACAGCAGCGCCCACCGGCGGATTATTATTCGCGGGAGCCGTAACAACTGGCGACGGCGCACCGTGCCGGGCCGCGAGTCGCGGACCATGTTTCGGTCCATGCGGATTTCTCGCACCCGCAACAGACTTCATTGGTGTAACCGATATGGGCGCCACCGACTTGGCCGGAGCATGTGTGACGCTGGCCGCCGTCGGAGCCGATGACTGAATGCCCAAAGCCGCATTCGACGCAGCCGTGGTATTGGCGCTGACCCCGCTCATTGTGTTGCGCACGTTCTGAATGATCTGGGGACTCTGGGCCCAGGCCAAGCCTGCGGCCAGTATGCAAACCAGAGTTGTCGTCGTAATCGCGATCGCTGGCTTCATTGTGTCCCTCCTATTTCTTTACCGGTGGTCCGGGCTTGCTGGCAGCCGGCGTAGCCGGATCCAGGTCATGACTGAAATACGTAGTGGTCAGGCAAGTGGCCACCACAGTCTCATTCGGTGCGTACTGATAGGTGTGCTTCGCCCTGGCAACGGTTGGAGTGCGGGTCGAGGCCACCAGCAGGCCCGAGACATTGACAATGCGATCAACTTTTCCTAGCCGGTCGAAGAACCCGAGCATCGAGTAATACGGACCGTCAAACTCCACCTCAAACGGCACTTCGGTGTAAAACTCTTTGTTGACGTAAGGCTTGGCCGTATAGCGGCGGATTTCAACTCCCGCTTTGCGCGCTTCTCCGCTCACCATGCGCATGAAGTTGTCGACTTCTTTTTCATCGGGCACAATGCGGCGCTCGATATCGAGCTGCTGCTTCAGGCTGGCGAGCTGGCGCTCCATGTCGGCCAGTTTCGGCCGATAGGCTTCCAGTTCCGCGTTCTCGCGCAGTTTCGCCTGCAGCTTGATTCGGGCCGCGTCATTTTGATCGCGCTCCGACTTGAAGACCGTGTAGTAGAGGGCACCCGTGCCCACCACCGCCGTCAGCAGCAGAACTCCCAACAGCTTCACACCTGTTAATTCGCCAAGATTCATAGTCGGTTCCGCCTTTACGACTTCGCCTTTTCGCAGGTCAGCGTGAACTGGAACGCCTGCATGTCTTTTACGCCTTCGTCCTGATAACTTTCCTTGATCTCGATGTTCTTGAAGAAACCGGTCTTCTGCAGGTTCGAAATCAGGTTCGCTACCGCATCACTGCTCAACGCAGTACCGTCAATCGCTACGCTCGCGCCCTGGTCCTGCATGCTGTTCAACCAGACCGCTTCGGTACCGTTGACCGTATCGCCAATCATGGCGAGCAGGCTGAGCGGTCCGGTTTGGTTGGCCTTCAGCTGATCGATCACATCCACCCGGCGCTTGTAGGAATCGGCTTGCTTCTGCCGCTCCATGTACTTCACCTTGATGTCGGCCAGTTCGCGATTCTTCTGTTCCGCCAGACGGGATTGCACCTCGATCGATTTCTTCTCCCGGTCGATTTGATACCAGTACCCGTAATTGAGGGCGCCGGCGATCAGTAGAACCGCTGCCACCTGGACGACTGGCCCGCCAAGATTGCCGAGCTCAAAACTCGGCATGCTGATGGCGGGACCTTTCTTACCTTTCGGTTTCGGAGAGCCCAGCAGATTGATTCGGATCATAGCTTTTCAAAGCTCCTCAGGGCCAAACCCACAGCCACTGCCAACTGGCCAGCGTTCTGTTCGACCAGTTCCGCCCCGGCACCTTCCACCGGAGCCAGTACTTTCTGAAATGGATTGAACAATTCGACCGGCATCGAGAATTCCTGCCGTAACGCTTCCACCAGACCTGGAACCTTGGCCGAACCGCCAGCCAGATAAATCTTCTCGATGTGTTCGCCCGCGGCGCTGGCGCGGAAGAAGTCGAATGTCTTCTGAATTTCCAGCACAATGATTTCTGTGACCTGTTGCAGGATCGGCGTCTTTGCGTCATCCTGCACCGTGCCCACCTTGTGTCCCAGCTTGAGCGATTCCGCATCGTCGAAGCTCAGGTCCAGTTCCTTCTGCAAAGAATCGGTGTACTGATGCCCACCCACCGAAACGTCGCGCGGAAACAGCGGCGTCGTACCCTTGACGATGTTGATGTTCATCACG
>JBATZM010000087.1:0-48455 GCA_049674665.1 Terriglobales bacterium | reverse complement strand
AGACTCGGATATTGTGCCTGCTGTCCTAGCGGTCAAAAAGCTAAAACCAAACAAACGGATTGTTGTCGCGTTTCCACCAAACCGCTACTCAAAAGAATTACAAGACACAGCGCACGCGAAACTTAATATCTGGGAATCTACGTTGCGTAGGTGCGGATTGCCCGACGCTATAAAACGCGATGGCCTTGCGGATATTGTAAGGCCAGAAAAGTACTCAGGGAAAGATGGCTGCACTTCGTCTGCCAAAGCGCCAGTAATCAAAGCGACCGAATAATTCAAACTGCACCACTACCGTCTGGTTAACGCGAGGCCGCTGCGGGCAGTATCTCTTCCACGTCGATTTTGGTGGGATAATTTCCCGTATAACAGGCGGAGCAGTAAGTGGTTTTTTCGCCGTCCGCACAAGCTTTCTTTAGACCTGCCAGCGAGAGATAGGCGAGTGAGTCGGCGACGATGAAATCTCGTATCTCGTCGATTGTTTTGTTGGCAGCAATGAGCTCTTTTTTCGATGGCGTATCGACGCCGTAGAAACAGGGGGAGATGGTCGGCGGGCAGGAAATCCGCATGTGGACTTCTTTTGCCCCTGCGTTGCGAATCATGCGTACGATTTTCTTGCTGGTTGTGCCGCGTACAAGCGAGTCGTCGATCAGAATTACTCGCTTACCTTCAATCAAGCTATGAACTGCGTTCAGCTTCAGCTTGACTCCGAAGTCACGGACGGACTGCTGGGGCTCGATGAAAGTGCGCCCAATGTAATGGTTGCGAATGAGGGCAAGGCGAAACGGAATGCCACTTTCGGCGGCGTACCCAATGGCTGCGGTGTTGCCGGAATCAGGGACGGGAACAACGATATCGGCGTCCATCGGAGCTTCGCGCGCGAGTTGGCGTCCCATGGCGTCGCGGCTTTGATCGACCGAGCGGCCAAAAACCAGACTGTCAGGACGCGAAAAATAAACATGTTCAAAAATGCAACTCGACTGTGCCGGCGACGGCGAATAAAAACGTGAGCTGATGCCCTCTGGCCCAACGATGACCAACTCGCCGGGCTTGACGTCGCGTTCGTACGTGGCGCCAAGCAAATCAAACGCACAAGTTTCGGAAGCGAAAACAACTGTATCTTTTTTCTCGGTGGTTAAAGCCGGGATGCGACCCATAGCCAGTGGACGAAAACCGCGCGGATCGCGGGCAGCAAAAATACGGTCACGGCTGATCATAACCAGCGAAAAAGCGCCTTCCACGCGACGCAGAGCGTCGGCTATGGCATCGGGCAAGGTTTGTTCGCGGGAGAGCGCAATCAAGTGAACCAGAACTTCCGTATCGCTGCTGGTTTGGAAAATCGATCCCTGCCCCTCCAGCTTCGCGCGAATCGCGTGAGCGTTGACCAAGTTGCCATTGTGAGCGATTGCGATTGTGCCCTTGTTGGACTGCACCATGATGGGCTGGGCGTTGAGCAGGGCGGAATCGCCGGCGGTTGAATATCTTGTGTGGCCGATGGCGAGGACGCCGCGCATTGATGCCAGCACTTCGTGGCTGAAGATATCGGCGACCAGCCCCATGGCCTTGTGCTGGCGCAGGCGCTCGCCATCGGAGGTAACGATGCCGGCTGATTCCTGTCCGCGATGCTGGAGGGCATGCAGGCCGAGATAGGCAAGCTTCTCCGCCTCGGGATGGGCGTGGATGGCGACAACACCGCATTCATCGCGAAATTTGTCGGAAGTCGGCATTTAGCAGTTACACCCGCCCAAACCATCGGAGCAGCCGTTTTGACAACGATTCGTATTCTGTCCACTTCTTTGCTCTGCTTCTCAAAGCGTCGAATTCCATTTCAGGCAACCGAACTTCGGTCAAAACAATCTTCAGCCACTCCGACTTCGGTTTCCCGGCGCTGAGTTCGAGTCGGTGTCCCAGGGAATCCCAAGCCTCATATTCCCCGTTCTCGACATCGATGGCCTCAAGTTGTCCTTGCATCGCAGCTAACGTCGGAAACTCCATTACTGAATCGTCGTCCTTTTCGTGTACAAAGACGGGGAATGCGAAATCACTCATCAGCCCACCTTCGCGCTCGGCTCCGCCCGTAGCGCCCGCTCCAGCGCGCCCTCGTACGCTTCGCGCAATTCAGCGACGCTAGTGGAAATCATCGGTTCAGCATCCATCGAAATCTCAACCCTATCCGAGCCTGTTTCGCCGAGCACCTCCGCGATTACGTCGTACTCCTCGGCTACTTGTTGGATTCTCGGCAAGTGGATTGGGTCGCAGCTTAGTACAACCCGGCTGGCATCTTCTCCGAACAGCAGGAACTCACGCGCTGCCTGCTGCCTGGGCAAAGTCACGCTCAGGCCCACCCCAGCCGGCAGCGCAGCCTCCACCAGCGCCACGGCCAACCCGCCATCGGCGCAGTCGTGCGCGGATTCGACCAACCCCGCCTGAATAATGGCTACCAGCGCGCGTTGCAGCGTGGCTTCTTTCTCCAGGTCCAACTCCGGCGGATAGCCCCACACCACTCCAAGAATTTCTTTCGCGTACTCGGACGACCCAAACTCCAGCTCGGCATCGACGGCGTCGCCGGGTTCGTTGGCGCGCAACAGGACAATTTTTCGTGGAGACTCTCGCCCAGCCTGGGCAAAGTGCATCTTCGCCGCTTTGTGCACGTCTTCGAGAATTCCCACCACTCCGATCACGGGAGTCGGATAAATTCCCTCGCCGAGCGTTTCGTTGTAGAAGCTGACATTGCCGCCCGTGATCGGCGTATCGAGTTCTTCGCAGGCTTTGGTGATGCCGTCGATCACCTGTGAAAACTGCCACATGATGTGTGGCTTTTCAGGATTGCCGAAATTGAGACAGTTGGTGGCGCCGATCGGAGTCGCTCCCGCGCAAGCGACTTTGCGGGCCGCTTCGGCGACGGCGTGCATCGCTCCTAGACGCGGATCGAGATAGCACCAGCGGCCGTTGCCGTCGAGCGCCATGGCTAAGCCGCGATTCGAGCCCTTGATGCGAATGACGCCGGCATCGCCCGCTCCGGGGGCTTCGACGGTGTTGGTCTGCACCATGTGATCGTACTGCTGCCACACCCAGCGCTTCGAACAGACATTTGGGCTCGCGAGTAAACGCTTGAGTTGCGGCGTGAAGTCTGTATCTTCGGCGAATTGGACATGCTCTGGCTTTTCACGATCGACGGGCGGTTCCCAGCGTGCCAGCAGACGCTTGTATACGGGCGCGTCATCGGTAAGCGCGGCGTTTGGAATTTCGGCGACTATTTTGCCGTGTTCGAGCACACGCATTTTCGCATCGTTGGTGACTTGGCCTACTTCGACCGCATCCAGTCCCCATTTCTTAAAGACGCGGAAAACTTCTTCTTCGCGGCCTTTCTGCGCGACCAGTAACATGCGCTCCTGCGATTCGCTGAGCATGATTTCGTATGGAGTCATACCGGTTTCGCGCTGCGGGACACGGTCGAGTTCGATTTCGACTCCGGTGCCGCCACGCGCGCCCATCTCGCAGGTTGAGCAGGTCAGGCCGGCGGCGCCCATATCTTGTATTCCCACGATCGCGCCTGTCTGCATGGCTTCGAGACAGGCTTCGAGCAGGAGCTTTTCGAGGAATGGATCTCCTACTTGAACGTTGGGCCGCTTCGCTTCCGAGCCTTCACTGAACTCCTCGCTCGCCATGGTGGCGCCGTGGATGCCGTCGCGTCCGGTCTTCGAGCCAACGTAAATTACGGGATTGCCTTCGCCCGATGCGCGTCCGTAAAAAATCTGGTCGCGGCGGACGAGGCCTAGAGCGAATGCGTTCACCAGCGGATTGCCTGAGTAACAGGACTCGAACTTCACCTCGCCGCCAAGGTTGGGGACACCGAAACAGTTGCCGTAAGAAGCAACGCCGGAGACCACGCCCTCCATCACAGAGTGATTCTTGTGAATCTCGGCTTGTGAAGGAACGGAGCTCTGCCCGGTCACCACACGAGTTTTCTCTACGCTGATCGGCCCGAACCGTAGTGAGTCCATCACTGCAACCGGCCGCGCGCCCATGGTGAAAATGTCGCGCAGAATTCCACCGACGCCGGTGGCCGCTCCCTGAAATGGTTCGATAAACGATGGATGATTATGCGACTCGATCTTGAACGCACACGCCCAACCGTCGCCAATATCGACGATGCCGGCATTTTCGCCCGGACCCTGCAAGACCAGTTTGCTGCGCGTGGGCAAGCGCTTGAGGTGAACGCGTGAGGATTTATAAGAGCAGTGCTCGCTCCACATCACGCTGAAAATGCCGAGTTCGGTTCGCGTGGGTTCGCGTCCGCCGAGCAGTTGCTTAATCTTTTCGAATTCTTCCGGAGTGAGGCCGTGCTCCCGGATCATCTCCGGCGTAATGGCAATGGGAGTGATCGCAGAGGTGGTCATCAGGGAATCTTTATTGTCGCATCTCGAATAACTTTTCGCATGTGGATTCGTCCAACTCGACGAGAAAAAATCACACGTTAGGATTTTGTTGTTACTTCGCGCGATACCCGACTTCTGCCCGCATCCTCCATTTGACGCACACTCTCTCCCGCGCTTAGGATATTCGTTTGACTTCGGGTGGGATGGAGTCCTGTGAAACGTGACTTTTGAGCCACGGCAGGCAGCAATCATGGACAAGAAGAAACTAGAGACGTTCAGAAAAAAACTGGAAACCCGGCGCAACGAACTGCGCCACATGGTTGTCCGCAATCAGCAGGACGGTCGTACCGCCGACGATGAGGCCACTCAGGACGTCGCCGATCGCGCCGCCAGTTCCTATAACAAGGAGTTCCTCTTCAGCCAAAGCAACAATGACCGCCAGTTGCTCAATATGGTCGATGGCGCTCTCGCTCGGATCCGCGAAGGCAGCTTCGGAGAATGCGTCTCCTGTGGCAAAGAGATCAACGCCAAGCGTCTCGAAGCTGTGCCCTGGACGCGGCATTGCATCGAGTGCCAGGAAAAAGCAGAGAAGGGCTTGCTCGAAGCCGCTCAATAAAATTTGTGCGTGAGATTTCGTGTGGCACGGACACTCCTGTCCGCGGCCTTTGACTTGGTTACGAAGTCGTAAATCTTCCATAAACATATGATTCCGTTAAGTTTATCTTTGCTAAACATTGCCCGCACCGAATATTGCAGATGGCCCGTTCGAGCTATGCCGTTGCCCAACTTTCCTGGACAAAAAGCAACCCGGCAATGGTATGATTCCTCTAATCCTCACGCCGCGCCCGAGAGGGCTCGGCGAGCGAAATCTTTGACCCAAAGGTGAACGTTATGGCTTGGACCAGTCCTGTTTTCGAAGAAGTTGTACTCTGCTGCGAAATCAACTCCTACGTGAGCGCAAAACTCTAGCCCTGCAGCAATGCAGAAATAGCATTGCAGAAATAAAAGATGCGCATTCGGATCCTCGGTTCTGCGGCCGGGGGTAGGTTCCCGCAGTGGAATTGCGGCTGCGGAAACTGCGTTGCCGTGCGCATCGGGAAGTTTCCGGGCAAGGCACGCACGCAAGCTCAACTCGCACTGAGCGCGGACGGCTTCACTTGGTTTCTAGCTGGAGCCTGTCCCGACTTAGCCTTTCAAATCGAAAGCTCTCCTGAGCTTCATCCCCGTGCTTTACCCAATACTCCGCGCGATTCTCCGATCTCGGGAGTCGTGCTGGGAAGCTGCGATCTCGACCACGTTGTGGGCTTACTGCTGCTCCGCGAATTGCAGCCTCTGCGCGTGTATGCCGCTCCTTCCATTCTGCGGATTCTGCGTGAAGGAAACAGCATGTTCGGCATGTTGAACCGGGTCGAGGCGCAAGTGGAATGGACGCCGATGAATTCTGGTTCGGCATTTCCTTTGTTGTCTGCCGGCGGGAAAGATTCCGGACTGCGCTGCGAAGTCCACTACCTCTCTGGCCGTTACCCGAAATACGTCAAGGCTTACAACCTCGCCGGCAATGAGGCCAGCGCCGCGTTGTTCTTCGAATCCAATTCTGGAAAGCGAGTCGCCTATATTCCAGCCGTTGGCGACCTCAGCGATGCGTTGCTGGAAAAAATCTATGATGTGGATCTGCTTCTATTCGACGGCACCTTCTGGAGCGATGACGAATTGCAACGCATTCAGGGCGGCGGAGAGACCGCGCACCAGATGGGACACATTCCAATTGAAGAAAGTCTTCGCCTGCTGAAAAATATTACTATTAACGTTGAGCGCAAAATGTTCATTCATCTCAACAACACGAATCCGATTCTGAACGAAACGAGCCCCGAACATCGGGCCGTGCGCCAGGCGGGCTGGGAAGTGGCGGAGGACAATTGGCAACTGGAACTGTAGCTCCCGAAAATGCTGGCAAGCTGACGTTTGACGAATTGCGTGCGGCGTTGCGCCAGGTCGGCGAGGAGCGTTATCACCACAAACATCCCTTCCATCTGCTAATGCACGAAGGCAAGCTCAGCCGCGGACAATTGCAGGCTTGGGCGCTAAATCGTTATTACTACCAGTCGATCATTCCAATGAAAGACGCGATCATTCTTTCGCGCGCCACCGATCCATCATTCCGCCGTGTCTGGCGAAAACGCATTGTGGATCACGACGGAGACGAAAAGCGTAATGGTGGGATTCTGCGCTGGATCAAGCTGGCGGAAGCAACTGGGCTCGATCGCGAGCGAGTAATGCGCGCCGACGGGATTCTGCCTGCTACGCGTTTTATTGGAAATGAATATCTCAACCTGGTTCGGACGCGACCATTCCTGGAGTGCGTCGCATCGTCGCTGACCGAACTTTTTTCACGCGACCTGATCACGCTGCGCATGGAGAAATTGCGTCAACACTATCCCTGGCTCGCGTCTGGCCTCGACTACTTTGAAGCGCGGCTGATGGAGGCTCCGGAAGATGCGGCCTTTGCGATCCATTACGCGTTCGATCATGCTGCTACGCGCGCGGATCAGGAGCGCGTGATCGCCGCCTTGCGCGACAAGTGCGACATTCTGTGGGCGCAGCTCGACGCGCTCTATTTTGCTTATGTCGAGCCGGGATGGCTGCCGCCGGGGGCTTTTCGCTTTGAGGCGGGACCAGCAAACAAATGAGTACTCGAATGCTGATCGGCATTGTTTTGTTTTGCGTCGCCATGACCAGCGTATTTCTTGGAAATTTGTTTTTTTTCATGATGATTGGAGAAGTGAATCGAAAGAGGCCTGATGGAGAGCAGATCTCTTATTTCGGTCATCACTACTTTAAGACGAAGCGGATTTTCCGCGAGTATCGGTACTTATATCCAGAGGGCAATATTCACATCTACATGGTGATTTTTAGTGCTGTCGCTTTCTCCGGTATGGTTGGCGTTGCAGTGTGCATGAGAGTCATAGGCGGCCGATGACAATCTATAAGGCGAGACATACTAACGAGGGGAAACGTGGCTGAACTTACCGATGCGAGCGTTCCGAAGTTTGCCGCGGGATGCCGCTGGGGCGGAACTGCCGAAGCTCCAGTTGTGCTCTTCCCAGAAGGCGCGATCCGCGTGGAGGGAACGGGACGCATCATTCTCGAGCTCTGCGAAGGACATTTCACGCTGGCTGAAATTGTGCAGAAGCTGGAAGCACAGTTCTTCCTCGCGCCGAAAGGCAAGATTCGTGCCGAGGTCCAGGTATTTCTGGAGCAACTGCACGCCAAACGGATCATTGATTATTGAAACGGTGCACATGCCGACAGAATTTATTGAGTTTGATTCCCAATGCAGAATCCGCTGGCCCTGATTGCCGAGATCACGCACCGCTGCCCGCTGCATTGCGTGTATTGCTCGAATCCGCTGGAGCTGACTTCGCGCAAGGAAGAGCTCGCGACCGCCGACTGGCTGCGCGTTTTCAGCGAGGCAGCGGCGCTCGGCGTTCTTCATCTTCATCTGACGGGAGGCGAACCGCTGGCGCGTCCCGATCTCACCGAACTGATTGCGCATGCACGCCAGTCGCGTCTCTATACGAATCTGATCACCTCCGGAATCGGCCTTACGCGCGAGCGTCTGGCTCAGCTGGTCGAGGCAGGCCTCGATCATATCCAACTCAGTTTTCAGGATTCGACCGAAGGCCATGCCAACTGGATCGCCGGCACGCGCGCCCACGCGCACAAAATCGAAGTTGCGGGGTGGATCCGCGAACATCAGATCGGCGAGCGACGCATAGCGTTTACTACCAACCTTGTCGTCCATCGGCAGAACATAGACCACATCGAGCCAATGATTGCCGCGCTCGAAGCGCTGCATCCCGACCGCATGGAAATCGCGCACGCGCAGTATTACGGCTGGGCGCTCCAGAATCGCTCGGCATTGCTACCCACTCGCGCCCAACTCGATCGCGCCGTGGCCGTGGTTGCGGCAGCCGGCGAACGTATGCGCGGCAAGGTTCGCATCGACATGGTCGTTCCCGACTACCATGCGCGTTTCCCCAAAGCCTGCATGGGCGGCTGGGGACGCCAATTATTGCTGATCGATCCAGCCGGACGCGCGCTGCCTTGTCATGCAGCGGGAGTGATTCCGGAGATGCATTTCGATAATGTTCGCGAGCACACGCTCGATTGGATCTGGCAGAGATCTGAAGCATTCCAAAAATTTCGCGGTGAGGAGTGGATGCCCGATCCCTGCCGCTCCTGCGACCGTCGCAAAGAAGATTTTGGCGGATGCCGTTGCCAGGCTTTCTTGCTGACGGGCGATGCCGGCGCAACCGATCCGGTATGTGAACTGGCGCCGCTGCATCATTTGATTGAAGATGCTGTGCGCGAGGATGCGGTGACGGGTTCGGCTCCCGAAGTTACTGGGGCTCCTTTTCACGTTCTGCAAGAAAAAATGGATGGGTTCTGGAGCTATCGCACGGATCCAAAGTGATGAGCCCAAAATGAATTGAGAATGCGACGGCGAGCATCGCCACCTCCTGCTGCATCACCCGATACCGCCGGTTCTGAGCCCCGCAAGGGCGATTGAAAATAGCCCGGCGCTTCAGCGCCGGGACAAAATCGAATAAACCGAGGCAATCCCGTAGGGACGGCTGAAACTAACCCCAAACGTAGCTCGGGTCATATTCGATCCCGTGCTTCTTGAGAAACGCCAGGAATTCTTCTTCAAATCCGCGCTTGCGATGATGTTCTGCCTGGGAACGGATATAGGAAATCGTGTCCGCCTGTTGCGAGATCCCTACGGAAAACGCGCCGTATCCGGCTTGCCATGCGAAGGTGCTCGCTCCCGAATCGTTCATCCACTTCGAGGAACCACCCTTTAGCAGTTGCATGGCCTTTGCCAGCGGCATGGTTGCGGGCAGGGAAACAAGCGCGTGTATGTGATTGTCGGTACCGCCCACGGCGACGGCCTTGAAGCCGTTCTTGCGCGCAATTCCGCCAAGATAGGACCAGAGATCGGTCTGTTTCGATGGCGGGATCAGACCGCGGCGGTCTTTTGTGGAGAACACGCAGTGAAAAAGTTCGGAGACGTAGGTGTGGGACATGGGGTTCAGTCGCCCCTCCGGGGCTTGTTCCTTCCGGCCCGCGCTCTAACCCGGCGCTGAAGCGCCGGGCTATTATCGGTTGTCCCTCCGGGACGGACGCTTGGGCAGGTCAGTAACCGTCAGGATGCCATCTCTAAGTTTTGCCAGAGTCGGATCGATGTTGGCTGTGACCTACGAACATTGGATATGTGGGATATGTGGCGAAACCTCTTTCGCTACCCTTCACGTTCTGCAGGAAAAGATGGATAGGTTCTGGAGCTATCGGAGGGATCCGATGTGATTAACGATATGGCGATGTTACGCCAACTGTCAAAGGCGCCTGAACTTCCCTCAGGACTGCGTGCTTCATTCCGAATCCAACCCCGTTGTTTCTTGACCCAACGGCTTGAAATACAACCAGCGCAGCAAGAAATATCCAAATAGCAGGAGCGCAAAGGACCTCACCAATTCGGGCAGCGCATCTTGAAGAGAGAAGCTTGGTTGGGTGGCACAATTCGCGAACACTCGATACTCTCGTCGCATCAGCCACTGTGAAAGTGGTGCACTGAACGCATACGCGAAGTGCAGAATGCCTTGTGCGAATATCCAGCCGAGAGCGATGGCGCCTACGAAACTCGTTATCAAAGCCTTCCTTAATCGTTTAAGCATCTCGCCTCCTGGTTAGCTTGCTGCGGTAATTCATTAGGCTGCGCAGCGGCCCTACGCCATACACCCACCGCGAGAGAAGACATGCTGCCAACAGGCTGATGGCGGCGCTGTAAAGATAGGAAAATGTGGCGATCAACGTCAGCCGGTCCGCAACGTCGAGAGTTGGAGAGAAGTACGGGATATTGAAGATCGCGACAGCAGTGACCAGGAAACTGACAGCACGGAAAGCCGGTCCCCACACAGCTCGGAATGCCCCGTCAAGCGACCAGACAAGAAGTACCGCAATAGTGACGGCTGCAGTGTGGGAATCAGCCAGAATTTCCCGAAAAGAACGTTTCATTAGTTTCTCGCGACGAGATTGAACGGGTGTACTCAAGCCTCACGAGCAGGTTATGGCCAGTCACAAGCAAGGCTGGGCTCATTTTGGGCGCCCTTGAAGTCTATGTGCAAGATTACTATCGTGAACAGTCGTTTTTTCTATAGCTTCTTTGAGGTTTATCAGACCATCCGCTTTGACGCTCCAGAAAGCCCCCTGTTAGACTAACTAATTGTCATCCTACCCTTAAGCGAAGAAGGAATTCCGTGCGCGCAGAGACCCGGCATCAACTGAAACAAGACCGCTTCAGCAAGGTCACACTCGAGGCAGCAGAGAACGCCGTCCACTGGAGCGAGGAGCATCAATCGACAGTCATTATCGCTGCGATTGCGGTTGTGATTGTGGCAGCGATCGCGATTGGCGGCTGGTACTACGTCAATCAACAGGACGAAAAGGCGAGCGCTGAGCTTTCGACGGCGGTCCGCACTTTTGAAACGCCGGTGCGTCCGGCGGGCATGCCGCCGCAACCGGGTATGGATAGCTTCGCCTCTATACAGGAGCGTGGCACCGCGGCGCGCAAACAGTTTCAGGAGATCGTCGATAAGTATCCGCACACTCACACCGCTGACATGGCGCGCTACTTTGTAGGATTGTCCTCGGCCCAGCTAGGCGATAACGCTGCGGCAGAGCGAAGCCTGCAAGAGGTGGCCAACGCCTCGAACTCTGACCTTGCAGCATTAGGCAAGTTCGCGCTGGCTTCCGTTTATCGCGCGGAGAACAAGAACACTCAGGCGGTCGATCTATATAACCAGTTGATCGCTAAGCCTACGATTGTGGTAAGCAGGGCGACGGCGCAGATGGAACTTGCCGGCTTTTACGAATCACAGCAAAAACCGGACGAAGCGAAGAAGATTTACGATCAGGTAGCGAAAGACAATCCCTCCACCGAAGCGGCATCGCTAGCACAGCGGAAAGGCGCAGCACTCAAGTAGAAGGGCATACCGGGGCTGAGCCGTGCAGGCAAATGCCAGAGGAGCTATCCGGAGCCGTTCACTGTTCCCGCGAGCCGACTGTCGTTGCTGCTGCTTTTCCATCTCTTTCAGCGGCGTTTCTGACCACATCCCTCACCGGTTCGCGGCGTGTGCTCCCCGAGCCGTTGCGGGGTTCGAGTGCCCGTACGCGGCGCGCGGAGATATTCACCGGATCGAGTCGAAGGAGCTTGCTGTTGTGGACCTGGACCTGAGAGCGGAACCAATCGGTGCGGTACATGCGGCCTGCCGCATAAAAAGTTATGGATACGGCGATCTGGCCTTCGTAGTTTTCGCCGGTGCAGGCAAAGAATCGCTTCCCGAGATCCTCGCTCCAGGTTGTGCCGCCAACCAGCGGTTCGTTAAGAAAGTATCGTAAAGACGGGACGGCCATCGACAACTTACGAAGCTGCACCATCTGCATCAGCACAGATATTTTCGCCAGGTTCGTAGCCAGGATTTTTGCGTCGCTGCTGGATAGCCGTTCCAATTTGATGTGCACCTCTGGCGCCCATTCACGCTCGAATTGCTCGCGCGCGAGCGCCAGACTCCGGTCACTGGACTCCGTGTAACGTACCGTGGCGCGCGCCAGAATCAAACTCACGATGGTGGTCACGACGGTCGCGATTAGTGGAACGTAGGCCAGGATCAGGGTGAACGGGACAGCGTGCTGACTGAGCCATTGCAGCAGGTTCATCGCGGGGTGGTCCTCCTGAACGGCGCAGTTTGAGATGGATTGGAATACTCTAGCGAGGCTTGGCGACGCGAACTAGCTGCCGAAAGGTCGCTGTCCACGCGGCCTAGACCTTTGGTCATTTTGCGGCTACCGCGTGGCCCGATATCGGCCGATTTTACTGGTTGGGATGCGTTCTAACGCGCGACATTTGCTGTCTGCTTCAGGCACGAGATTAACCGCTCAGCGTCTGCCGCCGAGTTATACAGGTGCGGCGTCACACGAATGGAACTGCCGCGCACGCTGACAAAGACTTTTTCGCGCGCGAGCATTTCGGGAAGTTCTCGCGGGATGCCGCTCTTCTTTCGCAGGCAGAGGTAATGAGGCGCGCGCAGATCGTTTGGTGGAGATAAGAATCCGAGTTCCGCCGCAGCAGTTGCGAGCTGGCGATTGAGCGCGCCAATGGTCTCAGAAATTTGCTCGACTTGCCACTCCAGCAACTGCTTCATCGCACGCACGGCGGCGGGCAGCAATGCGAAGTTCGAACGCTCGCCCATGTCGAAACGCCGCGCGCCAGCATCGTAGCTCTCGTTGTACAGAATCAGACTCGAGAAATCGCGGGCATTCGCGCGCTGAATCCAATTTTCTTCCAACGGTATTCCGCGCTGCTGCCATTTTGGCGCAACATACAGAAGTCCGACGGAATAAGGTCCGAGCAGCCATTTGTAGCTGGCGGCAACGGCAAAATCCGGCTGCACACCTCGCGCGCTGAACGGCAGTGCGCCAAGCGACTGGGTGAGATCGAGGACGAGTGCGGCGCCGAGCTTGCGGCAAGCTCCGCCGATGCGAACGAGGTCGAGTCTTCCTCCGCTCGTCCACTGCACGTGCGGAAGCGCAACAATGGCCACATCGGCGGTCAAGGAATTCATAACGGCGGAGGTCCAGTCGTCATCTTGCGGCCACGGAACGATCTTCAGAGCCGCGCTCCTCTCTTCGGCCCGCCGCTGCCACGGATAGTAATTGGACGGAAACTGCTCGGCGAGCACAAGAATGCTTTGGCCTTTTTCGACCGGCAAATTTCGCGCAGCTGTTGAGATGCCGTAGCTGGCAGAGGGAACGATCGCAATATCGTCGGCAGAGCAATCAAGTAGCGGCGCGGCTGTCGCGCGGAATTCGTCCGCGCCGGTAAAGAACTTATCGGCAGTAAGTTCCCATGGATGCGCTTTGCGGGCAAGTCCTGCGGTTCCGGCCTCCAGCACCGGTTTCATCAGCGGCGACATGTAGGCGCAATTCAGGTAAGCAACGTCGTGGGGGATGTCGAAGAGATGGCGCTGGCAGGGAAGCATGGGCTAGTCTTTCGTTTAGTGGTCGTAGCGTATCAATCGTCTAGCGAATCAATCGCTTAGCCAATCAACGGCCATCAGTGTATCAATCCAGAGGATGGGTCGCATAAAGGCAGGGCAAGTGAAATCACTGGTCGCATTCTTATTGTTCTTGAATCTGATGGCAGGCCGCGCGGCGGCGCAGACTGGTGGCACCGCGAATTTCAAGGTCTCACCAGCCTTCGCGCGTGCTGAAAAACTGAAGCGGGGGATCAATGCGAGCGACTGGTTCGCGCAGGTGTATGACAAGCGCGGCTACACGCCGGAACACTTTCAGGCTTGGACAACCGCCGACGATATTGCGCTGATCAAGTCGATGGGGTTCGATCACGTGCGCTTAAGTGTTAATCCGCAACCGATGTTCAATGAGCGCGAGCCCAATAAGATTCCAGCGGATTATCTCGCGTCTCTCGATGCGGCAGTGAGGATGATCCTCGATCACGGGCTTGCAGTCGTAATCGATTTGCATCCGGAGAGCGACTTTAAGGCGCGGCTGGCCAAGGACGACGAGTTTGTCGAACAGTTTGCCGATTTCTGGCGAGCCCTGGCCTCTCATTACTCGACATGGGATGCGGACCGTGTGTTTTTCGAAATTCTGAATGAGCCGGAGTTCAGCGACCGCTATCGGTGGCTGGGTGTGCAAATGAAGTTGGCGGCGGCAATCCGTGAGGGCGCGCCTGCACACACGATCATCGCGGCGGGAGCCCGCTGGTCGAATGACGACGAGCTGGTTTTTGAGGAACCGCTGCACGATTCGAATGTCATTTACAACTTTCATTTTTATGAGCCACACATCTTCACCCATCAGGGCGCGACTTGGGGCGCGTATTACTGGCATTGGCTGCGCGGTGTGAGATATCCGTCAACACCGGAGTCAGCGAATCAATCGGCGGCGCTGGTACCGGATGAACTCGACCGATTACAGGTGATCCGCTATGGGCACGATCATTGGGACGCTGCCCGCATTGATTCCGAAATGAAGCAAGCGGCGGAGTGGGCGCGACGGCGCGGGGTGCCGTTAGTGTGCAACGAGTTTGGCGTATATCGCGAGTATTCCGATCCCGAAGACCGGGCAGCGTGGCTGCACGATGTGCGAACGGCGCTCGAACACAACGGGATTGGCTGGGCGATGTGGGATTACTCGGGATCGTTTGGAGTGGTGACGAAGAAAGATGGGAAAACGCTGGCGGATGACGGGTTGCTGCGGGCGCTAGGATTGAAATAACTTCGAGCCCAGGGCGTCCCGCTGCGCCAGCATCCTCAGTCCAAACTTCCCTGCTCAATCACCACGTTCTCCCGCACAATCAGTCGGTGTGCAGCCATCTCCCTCAATTTAGGCAGTACGCGGCTGACGTGCTCGTCGGTGTCGACGAACGAGATCACGACGGGCAATTGGCCTCCGGCTTCGACGAGGTGCGCGGTGCGAACTTTGCCTCGTCCCAGAAAGCCAGCTACGGCGTGGAAGGCTACGGCACCAAAGACATTTTCTTCGCGCAGATATTTTAGAATTTCGAGATGCAGCGGACGATGCTGCCAGGAATCGCCTTCGGTCAAATAGATGGTGACTTGAACAGCCATTGCCTTGGACTCAACTACGACGCCGCTTGCCATTTTACAACCCCCTCGCGAGCGCTGCGCCAGCTAAAACGGCGGCGAGGCAGAGTGCATTGCTGGCCACAATGTTGATGCCGCTCAGAAGCCATTGTCCCTGCTCCATGAGCGCGAAGCTTTCGAAGGCGTAGCTGGAGAACGTGGTATACGAGCCGCAGAAGCCGACGGCAATCAGCAGCCGCCAACGCGGGTCGAGCAGTACGCGATCAGTCGAAAAGACAAGAAAGAATCCGAGAATGAGGCTGCCGGTGATGTTGATCAGCAGCGTGCCATAGGGAAATGCAGACGAGAAATCGCGGGCGATGAGGGTGCTGAGGAAATAGCGGGCGCTGGCTCCGACAACGGCGCCGAGCGCAATCCAAAGATAATTTGAGAGATAGGTAGGGACAGAGCTCACGACGGAGTCCTCCTGCAAGAGTTCTGTAGGAGTTATCAGCCCTGAGGGCGGTTAAGGGCGAACTCCATCGCCTGCGAACAGTATAGCGTAGAGGCTGCTCGGTGGAGATACCTTCGGGGATGCGCAGTTAGCGGGTTCCCCTTCCTTGACACCCCGTTTTCAGGCCTTTATTCTTAGATATTGCTCCCTAAGAGACTTTCGTCTCTGTGCGCACTTCCGCGGGCCTTTGCGGTAATTTGAGTGGGGGCGGCGGAGGTTCCAAGTTCCGGGGTTCCATCCAATGTTAATCGAACTTAAGGATCTGGAGATTCATCCGGTCGATTTCCGGGAGGAATTCAGCCCGGGTGCGATTGATCTCGGTCCGGAGGTGCGGCAACGCTCGCCACTGCGCAGCGAAGGCCAGGCGGATCTGGTCGAAGAGCATCACGGCAAGCACAAAGTCGTGCAGGATATCCGGGTAAAAGGCAAACTGGACACGAGCCTGGAAGTAGCTTGTGCGCGGTGTCTCGATCCAGTTGTGCACCAGGTCGAACGCAGCTTCGATCTTCTGTACCGGCCGCTTGGAACCGACTCCGGACACGAAGAGCTTTCGGTCACGGATGCCGAAGCAGAGATCGGGTACTACGAAGGCGAAGGGCTGTTGCTGGAAGACACGTTGCGCGAGCAAGTGTTGCTGGCACTGCCGTTGAAGACGATTTGCCGCGATGATTGTAAGGGTTTGTGTCCGCACTGCGGCAAGAATTTGAATGAAATTCAGTGCTCATGCGTAGATGAGGTCGAAGATCCGCGGTGGTCGGCGCTGAAAGAAATACGAGATAAACTAAATCAGTAAGATAAAGTTCTCGGTTCCCAGTTCTCAGAAAGGGCTTTCACTGAGAACTGAGAACTGAGAACTCCTAAGAGGACATCATGCCGAATCCGAAACGTAGACATTCACAGAAGCGCACCGCTACCCGCCGCGCGCATGACTCGCTCTCGAAGCACTCGCTGTCGGAGTGTCCAAACTGCCATGAGCAGAAAATGCCACACCGCGCCTGCCCGAAGTGTGGAACCTACAAGGGCCGCGAAGTTCTAGAGGTCGCGGAAAAGTCGTAGCTCCCGTCATTAGTTATCCGACGCGTCATCGACATCTTTCATGCCTAGCGTAATCGCACTCGATGCGATGGGGTCCGACAAGGCGCCCAAGCCGGAGATTGAAGGCGCATTGCAGGCGGCGCGCCATCACGGCGTCCGCGTGCTTCTTGTGGGGCCCGAATCACGGCTGCGGACTGAACTCGCGCGCTATCCCGGGGCCCGGCGTTTGCCGGTCGACGTGGTACACGCCAGCGAAGTCATCACCATGGAAGACAAAGTGGACGCGATTCGCGGCAAGCGCGATTCGTCGATCCGCGTCGGGTTGCGACTGGTGCGCGAGGGCCGAGCCGCGGGCTTTGTGACGGCGGGCAACACAGGCGTAGCCATGGCGACGGCCAAAGTAGTGCTGGGTGCGCTGCCCGGCGTCGATCGTCCGGCGCTGGCGGCGGCCTTTCCTACCGTCTTGAACACGGCAGCGGTTCTGCTCGACGTAGGCGCGAATGTCGATTGCACCCCCGTGAATCTCGAACAGTTCGCGGTGATGGGCGACATTTATTGCCGTTCAATTTTCGGGATGAAGCATCCGCGGGTCGGCCTGCTTTCCATTGGAGAAGAAGAAGGCAAAGGCAACGACCTGACGCGCGAAGCCTTTCAACTGCTCAAGCGGCTTCCCATCAATTTTATTGGCAACGTCGAAGGCCGCGATTTATATAACGGCCATGTCGATGTAATCGTAGCCGATGGATTTGTCGGCAATGTTGCGCTGAAAACTTCAGAAGGCGTGGCCAGGCTGGTGCGCGCTGTGCTGAAAGAAACTTTGAAGTCGACCATCACGCGGCAGGTGGGCGCATATATTTCGCGCAACGCGTTTTCCGATTTCAAAAAAAGGCTCGATCACACCGAATACGGTGGCGCTCCTCTGCTCGGCATAAAAGGCGTGTGCATCATCACCCACGGATCCTCGAATACAAACGCCATCAAGAACGCAGTGCGAGTGGCGGCGGAATTTGCCGAGGGCAAAGTGAACGAAACCATCGAGCGTGAATTAGCCGCACTAAGCGTGGCGGTCACGACGTGAGTTTTTCATAATTATCGTAGACTGGCCTGGAAGGGGCGCGGTCCCAGCCCGCCGTACATGCTATCTCACTTAGGAAAACGCCGTGGTGCGATTCATGTATCTTGATGTTTAGCTGAATCGGAGAATCGCATGGAGAACATATCGAATGGCGAGAGCATTCGTCACGTTGAGACCAAAGAATGCGGCCACGTTACGGGGTCTTTCCTGAGAGACGGCGCAATTTGGTATCGGGTTTTGACCATCAGTCGCGATGCTGTCGAGGAATGGGAAGGGGATAAGATTCGCAGAGAACCCGAGATTCCTATTGCCTAGGTCGATGGTCGGTCACTTCACCGGGAAAGCCTTCTTCAGTGCTCTAATAGCTAAGCGAGTGTCTGGTTCCGATAGATCTTCGGGATGGTCCTGCAAGTATTTTTCCACGATACGTATACATTGCCCTACGTTGACATTTTGGGGAGGAGCGATGCTATCGCCGAGTGCGTCAGCTACTCCATGCACGATGCCGGTGCAGTACTCTACCTTTACAAGATCTTCCCACGGGAAAACTTTATGAGGATCGTCCAACTTGTTAACTGCGACGCCACACTTCACAATCAAGTCATTGCCGTCTGTTGACTGTGCATGAGCCGGTAGTGCTGCCAGTGCAAACAGCACAAGCGCAAACAGCCATCGGTTTTTCATGGCCGAATTGTACATCGGCCGATGAGATTTTCTGTCGGTTCCTAACGAGCGACTAGACTTGCTAGTCGGCTGTGTGCGCAGCTGTGTCTCTCGCCAGGGAGACTTTCTTTCATCACACTAAACCTGCAATCAAAATCATGCCTTGATTCTTGGATTCGTATAAAGCTATGCTTTGAGCAGGAGTTCCTATCCATGGCGAATCTCGATTGGTCGCAATGTCCGGCGGTGGAGAGCGTTCCCGGCAAAGTGAGCGGCGCGTGGGTGTTGAAGGGCACGCGGATGCCGGTGTCTGCTATCTTTGAAAACCTCGAAGCCGGTGCCAGCCTCGACGACATCATGGAGTGGTATGACGGCCTCGATCGCGAACAGGTCAAAGCAGTGATCGAGTTCGCCGCCCGCAGTCTCGATAAAGCGCCCGCCTTCGCCCCCTAGGTTCGCAGTAAGAGTTTCGCACCTCAAGCTTCGTACCTGTTGGTTCGGGTAAGATGCGAATATGCGCGTCTTATTCGACCAAGCGACGCCTGTACCCATTCGCCCCTATCTACAAGGACATGACGTGCGCACAGCCGTGCAACAAGGCTGGGACACGCTCAAGAATGGCGAGTTGCTCGCGGCCGCAGAAGCAGACGGCTTCGACGTGCTGCTGACGACCGATAAGAACATGCGCTATCAACAGAACCTTGCAGGCCGCAGAATCGCGGTCGTAGTTCTCGGCCGGCAGCAATGGCCAAGCCTGCGGCCACATATTCAGCGCGTCGTGGAAGCGATCAAGGCGGCAGCACCCGGTAGCTATACAGAGATTGACTTTCCGTCAGAGCCGAAGCGCGACGATTCCGAACACGGAAGTTAAGCCGTGTTTTGCGCGAGATCAGACTAAACTCTGCGATCAAACTCATTGACTTCCAAACCATTGCGCGAGAAAATAAAAGTTGGATTGGGGCAGCTTCGAGGTGCGTCAGGAACCCAGACGTTCATCGAAGCTGCCCCAAAACCGTTTTCGGAGACCCTTTTGCAAGCTAAGTCATTATCCCTGAAGACTTTGCAGGAGCGATCCCGGTTAAGTGTGTGATTCTAATAGATCAATGTTTGTTAAGTCCTTATTATTGAATACTTTGCCGACAACAAACCGCTAATCCAATGATTCTAATAGACCAGAAAAACAGGGGGGGGTACCCACCCCGACTTACCTTCATCGGGTATCGTGTCGACTAATGACAACTTCAACTTCCCCCATCGTATTTCTATTCCCCGGTCAGGGTTCACAAGCCGTTGGAATGGGGAAAGAGCTCTCCGACAACTACGCAGTCGCGCGGCGAACCTTTGAGGAAGCCGACGAGGCGCTCGGCTACAAGCTTTCGCAAGTTTGCTTTGAAGGCCCAGAAGAAAAATTAAAGCTCACCGAGATCACGCAACCCGCAATTTTGACCGTCTCCGTTGCGGCTTGGCGCGTGCTGCAAGAAAAAGGCCTGCAGCCCGACTTCGTTGCCGGCCACAGCCTGGGTGAATATTCCGCGCACGTAGCCGCGGGCACGCTGACCTTTGCCGATGCCGTGCGCACAGTTCACAATCGCGGCAAATATATGCAGGAAGCGGTGCCGGTGGGCGTGGGCGCAATGGCAGCAATCTTGGGAATGCCGCTCGACAAAGTTGAAGAGCTCGCAAGCGACGCCGCCCAAGGAGAAGTTTGCCAGGCAGCCAACATCAATTCGCCCGAGCAAATCGTGATCTCTGGAAACTCCAGTGCGGTAGATCGCGCGATCAAGCTAGCCAACGAACGCGGCGCAAAAAAAGCCGTGAGCCTGCCGGTGAGCGCGCCTTTCCATTGTGCGCTAATGCAACCGGCACAGGATCGTCTGGCAGCGGACCTGAACGCGTTGAGTTTTCGAAATCCGTCGTCTCCAGTAGTTTGCAATGTAGATGCAGAAGCTGTCACTTCCGCCGAAGCTGCCCGCGCAGCCCTGATTCGCCAGGTGACCGGCGCGGTGAAGTGGGAGCCCTCGGTGCGACTGCTAATCAACAAGGGTACAAGCCTGTTTATTGAAGTTGGTCCAGGAAAAGTTCTTTGGGGACTGATGCGGCAAATTGACCGCTCGAAGACTTGCCTTACCGTAGGCGATGAAGCGTCGCTGCAGAAAACGCTGGCGCAGATTGCAATCTTAGCCACTTAGAGATGGCTGCTTAGAATGGATACACGGTCAGCGTCTTATCCGACTTCTGGACGAACATGCGGGCATGCTCCGAGCGCTCGTTGACGATGACTTCGACAACGACGCCTCCACCGCCAAAATTCTTTGTGTTAGCCGCTCCATAAATCCTGTGGGATTTGACGAGACCCCATTCACCACCAGGTCCCCAGTCGCGATAGAAATCCGCATAAGGGTACTGAGAATATTTCTGCTGATGCTGTTGCCAGCCGGGATCGTTGAAGTAAATGCCGTAGGCGGTTTCGTAATCCTGATGCTGAAGCGCAGTGAAGAACTTATCGACGACATGTTCTTCGGGCCAATTGCGGAACATCCAAGCCGTTGCGGCCAGAATAATCACAATCACGATGGTGACAGTGATCTTGATCTTCCTCTTCCGCGACTTCGTGGGATCGTAAGGCTGCGCGTCGAGCAGTGTCATAAATCTTCTCTTAGCATAGCGGATTTCAGGAAGATATAGGTAGAGGAAGAAAAGCAGAACCAGCGAAAAATCCTGCTAGCAGTCGATTACGATTGTGGACCTTTGGTCAATCGTTTTCCGACTTCCTCGGTGATCTCTTTGTACACCAGATCGTCATGGAGCCCATTGAAAGCAGGGTCGTGGGTCAGATAGAGCAACCCTATCTCCCGCTTCTCATAGGCCGTTTGCAAGTAGCGCAACGCTTCTTGCTTCTTGCCCAGCAAAGTATAGGTTGCGGCCAAATCATAAGCCGAGCCCGACCCGCGATCGAAAGCGTCTTTCTGCACGGGAAGCATGCTCTTCCGCATACCATCGATTCCGCCTGCAGCGTAACCACGCTCAGCAGCCACGGCCACGGCTAACGCAGCTTCATCGTGGCGCAATTGGGCCGATTGTTTTGCTTCAGCAAAGTAGTTCTCGTAGTCGCTGCGGTCCAGATACATCACATCTAAGTAAGTGTGCGTTGTTGCCAAAGCAGGGTCGGTGGATTCCAATTGCTTGAGAAGCGCGAAAGCCTCGTTCTTTCGACCGGCATGGTAAAGAATCCAGCCCTTATCCGCCTGGATAGTAGTGGACGACGGATCCAGCTTGCGCGCTTGCTCGATTTGATCCAGCGCTTCGTTAAACCGATCCGAAATCAGCAGGAACGTCGCGTACCAGTGATGGCCCTGCACAGAGTTCGGGTCCAGTTCGAGCGCCCGTTTGTACTCGCGTTCGGCAGTCACCGGATCCCAGTTCCAATAGTAAGTGGAGAATGCCAGCGAGGTGTGCGCGCCAGCTGAGGTGTCGTCGAGTTCGACCGCTTTCTGGGCCGCTGCCAGCGCGCGGGGATAAGCTTCCTCAGGAGGCATCACGCTGAATTCGCGCAGCAGGTTATAGCAGTCGGCCAACCCCACATAGGCCTGGGCATAGCTCGGGTCTCTCACGATCGACTGGGTGAAATAATCGACTGCCTTATTCAGATCCTCCGGGGTGCGCTTGCTCCAGTGATACTCGCCCTTGAGATACAACTCCTGCGCTTCGGCATTGGGCCGGTGCGGGGCAGCCAGAGCATTCTTGTAGCGAGTCTCGCGATGGCTAAGCGAAAGCACGGCGATCAAAACAGCGACCACCACTAAGGGTGCGAGCCAAACCACAACGCTGGCCAACGATGGATGTGAGGTAGGAGCCGATCTTAGTTCGAAAACTGGGGCTAGGGCGGCCGGGTTATTCGAAGGCTCGGATGGCGCTCCTCCGCTCTTTTCATTCGCGGCGACTGTCCCCTCGGCCACTGCCTGAATAGTTTCCGATTCGATCGGCCCCAGTTCGTCAGCTCGTCCTTTGAGCCACTCCCTGAGTTCACTGGTATAGGCAAACACACCTCCGCGACCACCGCCAGGAACGCGGTGGGCTGGCAGGCCTCGCTCCTTCTCCCAGCGACGAACGGTACGCTCGTCGCGTCCGAAGAAGGCAGCGATCTCCTTCCAAGAATCGAGGCGGTGATTGGTTATCTGACGCGCGGAACTATCGCCCATCCGGTATTGCCCACTAATGTCCGTTGTTGTCCGTTGCGGGGGAGGGCGCCTTCCCGCATTATACGCGCTGGATCGGGCGGTCAAAACCCCCCTTTTTGACTAGCCCTGGCTTTTACGAGCGAATTTGAAAGCCGAGGCCAAAAGCAGTAACTACCTGTCGCGCATGTAAGCCATTGCAAATAAATAATTCTCAAGGAGAAGTCGATGTCGATGCACTACCGCTTTACTCTCGTTCTAAGTAAAACTCTAACCCTATTGATAATGGTGGCCCTGGCCGGTATTTCCTTTGGACAGACTCCGCCCACAACGTTTGTGAACGGAACCTTATTTAATGGAGGTTCTATTATTCCCAATTACAGCCCGATTCCCGTCCAGATGATGGCTGTCGGCGATTTCAATAATGACGGAGTGCCCGACCTGATCACTCTGGACAGCAACGCTAATGCCAATGGATGGGGCATCATGCTGGGCAAAGGCGATGGCACCTTCCAGCCGGTAGCGGCCATTGGCAACACTGGTTCCTATGGCAGCGTGGGCAGCATCGTCACTGGCGACTTCAATAAAGATGGAAATTTGGACTTTGCCGTCACCTACGCCGACGATGGCGCGAACCAATATCTCCAAATTTATCTGGGCAACGGCGCAGGCGGATTCACGCTCAAAGGCAGCACATATACCCTGGGCAGTCCCTACTACGACCTGGCCAATGGACTGGCGACGGCGGATATTCGCGGCAACGGCGATCTCGACCTGATCACCATTGACACTGGTTATCAAAGTGGAGTCGGCGGAGTGGTGGTCCTTCTCGGCAATGGCGATGGCACATTTCAGGCTCCCACGGAGATGTCGGTCAACTATCCCTCGGGCGTAGCCGCGGCAGACATCAATCACGATGGAAAGGTCGATCTGGTGGTCCTCTCCCGTCAGAGTGGGGACGGCATAATTACGCTTATGGGCAACGGCAACGGCACTTTCCAGGCTCCTGTGTTTTACCAGGAAGGCGACAACTCGGGTCCGACCGGCATTGCCATCGGGTCATTGACGACGAAAAACAACGCAGACGTGGTGATCACCGTCGGAAACGGCGCCTATGTATATCTCAACAATGGCAAAGGCGTCTTCGCGACTCCGGTGCAATATGGAAGCTCGGCCAACGCAAGTTCGGTCGTGATTACCGATGTGAATGGCGACAAGAAGAACGATCTGGTGGTGAGTTCGTCTTCTTCCGGTGCGATCTGGGTTCTGCTCGGCAAGGGCAATGGCACCTTCTCGGCAGGAACGTCATACAACACCGACGGTGGCACGCAAAATGTGGTTGCAGCCGACTTCAATGGCGACAAGAAACTCGACTTCGCCACATCGAACTCGAACGGCCAATGGGTGACGGTAGCTCTCGGCAATGGAGACGGTACTTTCCGCAGCAGTTCTCAATACGGCAACACGGACTCTCCCATCATGGCCATAGCGTCCGCGGACTTGAACGGCGATGGTTATCCCGACGTCGTTCTGGGTAACGGCGGTACTGGAGTCGGAATCACGGTGCTGCTGGGCAGTTCCCACGGTGTGCTCGGAGCGCCTGATTCGATCACCGTTGGTTGCGGCGAAGCCGGTCGCAGCGGCATCAACTCTATCGCATTAGGGGACGTGAATGGGGATGGCAAGATCGATGTGGTGGCGACCACTCTCGGCAACTGCGATAACAACGTCATTGCCGTGCTGGCCGGTCTGGGTACAGGGAAATTCAAAACGCCCGTCTACTATTCCACTGGATCCACGCAGCAGGCGTACAGCATTCAGTTGGCCGACTTCAGAGGCAAGGGATTGCTTGACATCGTCATATCGAACGCAGACGGCAGCCTGAGCGTGTTCCTCAACAAAGGTAAAGGCGCCTATGATGCGGCGGTCATTATTCCTGCGGCCAGCGGCACGGATGCCGGATACATCGCGATCGGCGACTTCAACAACGACGGCAAACTCGATATTGCCGTCACCAACTTTAGCTCAACGGCAATCAATGTCCTGCTGGGAAACGGAGACGGAACCTTCCAAGCTCCGATCAGCACACCTTCGCCGATTCAGCCGTACGCGTTAACCAGCGGCGACTTCAACAAAGACGGCAAGCTGGATATTGCTGTCAGCGGTTGGGGGACTGGGGACTCGCTCACGATTTTCACTGGCAATGGCGACGGCACGTTCAAGGTAGGCACGCCCTACGCGTTCAACACATGGGAGCAATGCTATCCGACCGGTGCTGCTGCTTTGTATTGGATCAGCGCCGGCGATCTCAACCAGGATGGCAAATTGGATCTGGCGATCGGCGTACAGAACAACTCCTGCGACACCGAATATACCGGGCAAAATAGTTGGGGGGACGCCCTAGTCTACCTCGGCAATGGCGACGGCACGTTCCAACAGGATGACGGGCCATGGCTCGGTGGCGGCAGGGGCACGTCTGGCATTGTGCTGGCAGACTTCAACGACGACGGCATGATCGACATCGCCGTGGCCGGCAGTCAACTCGCAAGCGAGCAATGGGTCAGCGTCATTCAGAACAATACGCAGCCGGTGAGTATTTCGCCGCTGGCGCTCACCTACGCTGCCAAGGCAGTCGGCGTCAAGAGTCCCACTGAAACTGTGGTTGTCACCAACGATGAAGCAGAAACGCTCAAGATCGACAGCGTGTCGCTCACAGGAGCGGACCCAGGTGACTTCAGCCTGAAATCCGCATGTGGGAGCAGTTTGCTGACTGGCGCCAACTGCATCGTGACTATCACCTTCACACCTACCACCACCGGCAAGCGGACTGCGACTTTGTCCATTGTCGATGGCGAGGGCACTCAAACCGTAACGCTGACCGGCACCGGCGAAGAAACCATCACCAGCTTCACTCCAGCAAGCGGTCCGGTGGGAACCTCGGTGACGATTACGGGAACCTCCCTAACCGGAACGACCAGGGTGACGTTTGACGGTGTAGCAGCTACTACCTTCAAGGCGGTCTCCGAGACAGAGGTGACGGCTACCGTGCCAACGGGAGCCAAGACGGGCAAGATCGCGGTCACAACCAACGGAGTGGTAGTCGACAGCAAAACCAGCTTCACCGTGAATTAGCAGCGGTACAAGTCACGATGAACGAATTGAAGAAGCTGGTGTGGGCCGCGGGCAAACTGCTCGCGGCCCGCCTGCTTAAGGACTGTCCGATGTTCGCATTATCGGAACAACGGACGAGCTCAGCCAAGAGTTCCGTCCCACCTTTGCATGTTCGCTGGGTACGGAAGGTAGGCCTCAGCGAGCTTTATTTTTTTCTCCCACTTTCAAATCAGCCGACCGCTTAATGGGCGTAGACGGCGTGCCGTCACTTACTCAAGCACCGGGTCGAACTGCCGATATAAATCAAGTCACTCAGAAAATTTCGGCTCCGATTCTTAGGCTTAAGGTGCGAGCCGCTGGGTGGTGAGAACCCAAGGGTGAGAACCATGGATAAGATACGAGCTCTCATCGTGGATGACTCATCGGTGATGCACAAGATCGTCGAGCGCTCGCTGTGCCAGGCGGGCATTGAACTGGATAAGGTTGTGGAAGCGGGAAACGGAGCCTAGGCGCTGCTCGCTTTGCAGAGCAATGTGGTCGACATCATTCTCTGCGACATTAACATGCCCGCATGGGCGGACTTGAATTTGTCCGACAGATTGCGACCGTGGAGAGCGCGAAAGGCGTTCCGATCGTGACGATCACGACCGAAGGCAGCGAAGCGCACGTGGTGCAAGCACTTTCAGCCGGCGCCCGCGGTTACATAAGAAAGTTGTTTACTCCCGATCAGGTGAAAGAACACGTCTTGCCCTTGTTGGGAGCGAAAGCATGAGGACAGATGCGGTATTGACCAAACGTTCTCAGGAGGAGGACTGGCTACCTGTTCTCGAACTTGCGATTCAGGAAGTTTTTCGAGATCATGCTGCGCTGCCAGGTGACGCCAGCGGCGCAATCCGAACGTAGACCAAAGGGAGAATTCACTGCTATTGTCGGTTTCGCCGGGGCTTTGTGCGGAGTTCTAACGATCTGTTGCGACACGAAGACTGCACACCAGATTGCCCAGGCCATGCTAGGAGATGCAGCCGAATCCGAAGACCAGGTAGCGGACGCACTCGGAGAGATTTGCAACATGGTCACTGGAAACTTCAAGAACAAACTCGCGGGCACAGACGAACGATGCATGTTGAGCGTGCCCAGCGTCATCACCGGCGCAGAATACAAATTCCGCTCGCTGGCCGATGGGTATTCTGTGGAGACAATCGTGCTGTTTGAGAAGTCGGCGATTGTGGTTCGTCTTCAACTTCATAGTTGACTCGCAAAGCCGACACGCAACTATTCTCGAATCCCTCGTTCTTTGTCTCTTACCTCGATCTCATATCTCGCAACCTCAGAAAACTTTGCCGGGTTCCCGAGTTACACTCGGCAGACTTTGCCGCATCCGAGCACTCTAAGACGCTTCCAATCATTTTTTGCCGTCCGCAAACTCCTAAAGCGGCTCATAGCAAGGTTCATAGCAAAGTTCATGTGTAAAAAGGCATTTTCTTCGTCATGGCTACTGGCTTGCTTGATGTCTAACCACAAAGGAGCCAATGTGGACAGCGGATTTTATGCAACCTGCGCGGGGCTGCGGGCGCAGACCCAGGCGCTCGAAGTAACTGCTCACAATCTTGCCAATCTGAATACGGCCGGGTTTCGTGGTGAGCAAACTACCTTCCAGTCGCTGATGGCGGTGTCGCGCCCCACGGTTCCGAATGTGCTCAATCTGGCAATGAATAATTTCGGGGTGCTCGAAGGCTCGCACATGGATATGACTGCGGGCAATCTGGAAAAGACCGGGAACCCGCTTGATGTGGGCATTGAAGGCAGCGGATTTTTTGTGATTCAGACAGCACGCGGTCTGCGCTACACGCGCAATGGAAGCTTTCAAGTATCCAGGAGCGGGGTGTTGGTGACGGCAGCGGGCGATCCGGTGCTGGGCGATCCTGCGCTTGGAGCGAAGGGTGTGATCAACGTTCCAGCTGGAGCGGTTTCAATCGCCTCGGACGGCACGCTCTCGGTAAATGGCGCCGTCGCCGGTACGATCCGGCTGGCGACGTTTGCTCTCGGGACCGTGCTTACCGCCGAAGGTGGAGCGCTGATTGCCGCTCCCGAACGCAGCGCAAAGCCACCGCAGGAGCCGTGGGCAATCCGGCAAGGCACGCTCGAATCTTCGAATGTAAATTCCGTCAGTTCGGTGGTCACGCTGATTGCGGTGCAGCGCGAGGCCGAAATGCTGCAGCGCGCTATGTCGCTGTTCGATACCGAATTTAACCGCATTGCCGCCAGCGATTTGGCAAAAGTTTAATTTCGCAAAGATCTTTCGCACTATCTGGGAGGACACGAATGTTTCGAGCACTCTATACCGCCGCCAGCGGAATGCAGGCGCAGCAAACCAATCTCGACACCATTGCCAATAACCTCTCGAACTCGAGCACGGCCGGGTTCCAAAGCCGCCGCATGCAGTTTCAGGATCTGATTTACCAGAGCACGGTGATGCCGGGCGCAGCTGCCTCTCAGCAAACCACAGTGGCCGACGGCTTGCAGGTTGGACTCGGCACGCGTTCTGCGGCGTCGGAGATCATCCAATTGCAGGGTGACCTAAGTCAAACCGGTAACCCGCTCGATTTGGCGATCGAGGGACAGGGACTATTTCAGGTTCTGTTGCCGACGGGTGAAACGGCGTACACGCGCAGTGGCGAATTCCACCAGGACGCGCAAGGCAATGTGGTGACCGCCGCCGGAAATCCGTTGCAGCCGGCGTTGACCATACCGGCCGGCGCCACCTCGGTCACGATTGCTTCGGATGGGACCGTGTCGGTCACACTGGCCGGGCAAACCGCAGCCCAACAGGTAGGGACTCTGCAACTTGCGCTGTTTCCAAATCCGGGAGGATTGAATAGCGTCGGCCAAAACCTGTATCTGGCTACCACCGCTTCCGGCGATGCCGCTGTCGGTGTTCCCGGCGGCACCGATGGTTTGGGGCAGATCGAGCAAGGTTATCTGGAGCAGTCGAACGTCAGCGTAGTTGACGAGTTCATCAACATGATCGTGGCCCAACGTTCTTACGAAGCCAGCTCACGCGTGGTGCAGGCTGCCGATGAAATGCTGCAACTGATCAATAACCTCGGGAAATAGAAAATAGAAACAGAAGAACGCAGAAAAAAAGAAGAGGAACAGAGTGCCTGCCAGATCGATTCTCGCGCACTTCCTATTCGCGTTTGCAATTGCGGCAGTCTCCGCGGTCTCGGTAGCGGACTCCCGCGTGCCGTCGGCTCCGCTAAAGCCGCAGGAAGTGTGGCAGATAGTAGCAGCAGAACTTCGCGCCCTCGGGTTTTCGGAGCAACAGTTGCCACGCGTCGAAGATCTCGATATGCCGGAGACTCTCCCCGCAGTGGCTGCGCGGAGCTTGCGAGTCTCGTCGACCTGTTGGGACGCGATTCCTCGACGCACTCAATTCCGCATGGAATGCGAAGCGGCGGGGGAGTGTCTACCGTTTCTGGTCTATCTCAGCGACCCTACTGGTATGGACGCGGGCGCACGGTCGTGCCGGCTGCCTTCGGAATCGCGTCTGGAGCACGGAACGCTCGGAGCGCACTTGGCGGAAGCCAAGCCGAAACCCGCGGTACGCAGCGGAGACAGCGCTACCGCGGTGTTCCTCTCCAGCCACATGCGCATGACCGCGAGTGTGACTTGTCTGGAGCAGGGCCAGGAAGGCGAAGTGATTCGTGTGCGCGCCCTGGACGGGCACATTTTCCGGGCGCGGATTTCCAGTCCTACCCTGCTGGAAGCTTTGCCACAATAAGAAGCAGTTAGTTAGCGAGTGCAGCAAGGAGAGCCTACGTGAAAACGGTGCTGTGTTGCCTGCTGGTGCTGACCACGAACTGGCTGCACGCGTCGAATCCAGATGTCAAGCCAGATGCTAAGCCGGATACAAAGCGAGATGCGAAGAAAGATAATCTGGCCAATTATCTGGCCCGCGTCCAGATGTCGCAGCCGCCTGCGCCCGTGCTTTCCCCGGGAAGCATTTGGGTGGATTCGGGACGGATGGCTTCGCTCAGCACCGATTACAAGGCAATGATGGTTGGGGACGTGATCGAGATCGTCGTGGTGCAGGGCGTGACCGCGACCAACGCCAACTCCGTGGCTACAGCGCGTACTTTTACTGCCAACTCGGGCATAACTGCGCTGCCCGGCAAGATCAATGTCGGAGGAATCGCGAATCTGATTGGTTTGAAATCATCCGAGGCTCTGGCCGGCCAAGGCGCGGCGTCGACGGCTACCAACGTGACTACTAACCTGTCGGGTCGAGTGGTTGCGGTTCTCGCCAGTGGCAATCTGGTGGTCGAAGCCGAGCGCGTCATCAACATGAACCACGAAAAGCAGACCATCGTGTTACGCGGGGTGGTGCGCCGCGGCGATATCGGACCGAACAACATGGTCGCCTCGGACTCGGTTGGCGATCTGGAACTGGAGATCAAGGGCAAGGGCGTGATCTCGGATGGGGTGCGGCCTCCGAATCGGGTGCTGCGCACCATTTTGAATTTGCTGGATTTCTAGATTGCTGAATTCGTGTTGCTTGATTGCTAGGAGTCTCAATTTTATGAAAGCCGCTTTTGCCGTCGGTCTTCTGTTTGAATTCGTATTCGCACTCGTGCTCGCGCCTATCGGAGCGGTCTCTGCGAACGAAGCGGTGGCGATGAAAATCCGCGATCTGACCAGCATCGAAGGGGTACGCGAAAATCCTCTCATTGGCTATGGCATGGTGGTCGGACTGACTCGTACCGGCGACAGCCAGCAGACCGTATTCACCACCCAGACTCTCGCCAACATTATGCAGCGCATGGGCGCACAAATTCCGGCGGCCACGGCACGGGTCAGTAACGTAGCGTCAGTGTTTGTCACCGCCAACCTGCCGGCGTTCGCGCGGCCCGGCACACAAGTAGATGTCACCGTTTCTTCGATCGGCGATGCCAAGAGCCTCGAAGGCGGACTGCTCCTGCTGACTCCGCTCTATGGCGCGGATGGACAGGTCTATGCCGCCGCCCAGGGCCCTCTCGCGGTTGGTGGTTATGCGGTTGGCGGATCGAGCGCGACCAAGCAGTTGAACCATCCTACGGTGGGAAGAATTCCATCAGGAGGGCGAGTGGAACGTGTTCTGGCTTTCGACTTCAACCACATGACACCGGTTTCGCTGCTCTTGCGCGAACCGGATTTTTCGACTGCGGGCGAAATCTCGGACGCCATCAACCGTGAATTCGGACACGCGGTCGCCAGCGCCCGCGATGGCGGACGCGTGGAAGTCGATCCGAGCGCCACCGGGGTGACGAATCTGACCACCATCCTCGCGCGCATCGAGAACCTGACCGTGCCGGTGCAGCGTCGAGCCCGCGTTGTGCTCAATGAACGGACGGGAACCATCGTGATGGGAAAAGACGTGCGTCTGGGAGCGGTGTCCATTCTGCATGGCGGCTTCTCGGTGCAGATCTCGACTGAGTATTCCGTTTCTCAGCCCGCGCCGCTCTCGGCGGGAAAAACCGAAGTGACAGGGGACACCGAAGTAAAGACTAAAGACAGTCCCGCACGACGTCTCGAAATCGGCGAAGGCGCCAGTATCGACCAACTGGTCAGTGGATTGCAAAGCATGGGGGCAAGCGCCCGCGACGTGATCTCGATTTTGCAGGCCATCAAAGCCGCCGGAGCGCTCGATGCCGATTTGGAAGTTATCTAATAGAAGTTATCTGATGGAGGTGATCTTATGAACATCTCGCTCTCTGACCACTTAAACGGCTTGAACGCAGCCAAGCTCCCTACCGCGAAAGCAGTGACGAAAAATGAGAAGGTGGCGCGGGACTTCGAGTCCATGCTGCTTACCCCGGTATTCGACGCACTGCAGAAGACATTTGCCGGCGATTCCGAAGACGACAAAACCACGGGGGCAAGCGATTATCGCCAAATGGGGAGTCAGGCTCTGGCTCAGGCCATCGCGGCTCGGGGCGGGATTGGGATTGCGAAGCTTATCTTGCACCATTTACAGCCGCATCATTTGCAGGCACCAAAGTTGCAGGCACCAAAGGTATCGGGTGGAAGCTGAACGTGGGGTTTGATTTGAGGCTAAAGTTTTTCGGGACTCTGCCGATCTTAGATTTGAGCTGCTTCGGATTTGAGGTGCGATGCGTCTCCGGACGAGCCGCTCCACATTAAGATTTGTTAAGAATCTGCCGATAAGAACAGCAGGGGATTGGAGAACTTTTATGCGAGTCGATTACACCACGTTTGGAACAGAACCGCCGGACAATAGCAAGCTGGGCCGCGCCGGGCAGACCGAGGCTGCGGAGACCGCGGTCAGCAACAGCTTAAACGACAACAACATTCCGGGGGTGGACCAGGCCAATTTTTCTTCCGATCAAACGCAAGTGCAGACGCTGCAAGCTCAGGTTCTGGCGCAGCCTGAGGTTCGCGAGGCCAAGGTGCAATCGTTGCAGCAGGCAATTGGCAATGGCAACTATTTGGTCTCTGCCGGCCAGATTGCCGACGCCCTGGTCAATGAGTTTAGCGAAGCGCAAGGCTAGCCGGGTTGAATCATGCTCGAATGAATTAATAACCGAGTGAATCATGGTCGGGTGAAGCATGGATCCATTGCTTACGAATGGGGTCGATCCGGCGCTGCTGCGCGGGCTGCTGGATAAACGAGACGATGCGCGCGACGAGACGATGCCCCGGCGCAAGCGTCCAGCTACGCCCGGAAAATCGGCCGAAGAAGACGACGCAGAAGAAGTGAATGAAGAAAATAAGCTGGAGGCGGATCCCGACGCTCCCGAACACAAACTGGACGATTTGGCGTGATAAAAAAGCTCTTGGCCTGACGACTCGGCCCGTGACGAGTTGGGTCTGACGATCTGATCTAGGCTAATCTAACGTTCGGTTCTGCATGAAACGGCTGTTCTGCTATGAATCACATTGACACATCGCTTCCCGAACTCAGCCAACTGATTGAGGAACGGCTCGTGCTACTGCGCAGCTTGGCGGAGAGTCTCGAGTCGAACAGCTTGGCGCTGGTGCAAAATGACGCGGAAGCGATCGCTCGCGGTGCGGCGCATCAGGCTGAGCTTTGCCGACAGTGGAGCCATCTTGAAGACGAACTTCGTCGCGAGGCTGGGCGTCAATCGGCGCTGCCATCGGCTGGGGCGTCCAGTCATCTCCCGGAGACAGTGCATTCGGCACGGCTGCAAGCCGAGTGGAAGACACTTGGAGCCCGGATCCGTTATCTCTCCCGCGTGCACTGGTCGCTGCTGCGGCATCTGCAGCGCAGCCTGGCCGTGCTCAATCGCGTAGTCGACAGTTGCGCGCCCACTTACGCGCCCGATCCCAGCCTGCTTAGAACAGCGGTCCGGCTTGGATCTGGAGAAAGCGCAGGAGAATAACCATGTCAGGTTTATTCGGGAGTCTTTCGATTGCCCTGAGCGCGCTTTCGGTCAGCCAGCAGGAGATGGCCACCACTTCCAATAACGTGGCCAACGCAAACACTCCCGGATACACGCGGGAGGTTACCGACATTGCCGCCGGCGAGCCGATCACTGAAGGAACGTTGAGTCTTGGCACCGGAGTGGTGCTGCAAAAAATCGAGAGCTTGCGTGACCCCATTCTCCAAATCCAAATCAATCAGACAACCCAGCAGAACAGCTCGCTCAACGCGTCGCTGACGCAACTGCAACAGATTCAAACCCAGTTTGCGAGTTCCACTTCCGGCATCGGCGCGGACATCAGTAATTTCTTCAATGCCCTGCAGCAGCTTTCACCTGATCCTACGGATCTGACATTGCGCCAAAGCGTGCTGACCGCGGCCAACACCCTGGCCACCGACTTCAACGCCGCCGCCAGCAACCTCCAGACCCAGAGCGGCAATGTTGACCAGAACGTCGTGGCGTCGGTCACACAGGTGAATTCCCTGACCTCGCAGATCGCAAGTGTCGATCAGCAGATCAGCGATCTCCAGAGCGCAAACCTTGGCAGCGGCACTGGCACCCTGGTGGACACGCAGAACAATCTCATCCAGCAGCTTTCCGCACTGGTCGATGTACAGGTCATTCCAACCGATCAGGGCATCACGTTGGCCACTTCGAATGGCACCACTCTGGTATCCGGATCGCAGAGTTTCGCGCTTACCACCCAACCGGGCAGCGGCGGCGTGCAGCACATTTTTTCCGGGGCCCAGGACATTACCAGCTCGATTACCGGTGGAAGCCTTGCTGGGCTGATTCAGATTCGCGATGAGGAAATTCCAAGCATTAGCAGCAGCCTCGATCAACTGGCTTCCGGTCTTGCCAATGGCCTCAACGCGGCCAATGCACAGGGCTTTGATCTGAATGGCGCGGCCGGGGTTAATATTTTTGCGCCTCCACCCTCGATCGGAGTAGGCGCAGCGGCCACGTTGACCGTCAGTATGACCGACCCGTCGCTACTTGCGGCCAGTTCCGACGGTACTCAGGGCAGCAACGGAAATCTGGCCAACCTCTCCGCGGTTGCCGACACTGCCCTGGCCGATGGGCAGACACCAGTCGATTCCTATTCCAACCTGGTATCTCAAATCGGAAGCGCTACGGCAAACACTTCGGCCGATGCCGACTCCTCAAGCCTGATTCTGCAACAACTGCAGGACCAGAACGGAAGCATCTCCGGGGTATCACTCGACGAAGAAGCGTCCAACCTGATCCAGTATCAGACTGCATATCAGTCCGCAGCCAAAGTTGTCTCGACTATCAACCTCCTGCTTCTTGATGCCGTAAACCTGGGCATGGACGAGGCAGAAGAATAAAAGTTGGGAATAAAAATCGGGAGGTAAACATCGATGCGCGTCAATCCGAATCCCATGCCCGATCTGCTGGCGGCGCTCAACCAGACGGAAATGGAAGGGCAAGAGGCTGCGCTCCAGATTTCGACCGGAAAAAGCGTGAACGAACCCTCGGACAACCCCACCGCCGCTGGCCTGCTGGTCGAGAACAACGATCAGGCTACTTTCAACGGCGGCTATCTGCAGAGTATCACCGCGGTGCAAGGCCAGCTCTCGACTGCCGATTCGACGCTGAGTTCAGTCACATCCGCACTGCAACAAGCCATCAGCCTCGGAGTCGAGGGTGCCAACGGCACTGTCTCCGCCAGCGACCAGGCCGCCATTGTAGTTCAGCTGCAAGGCATTCAGAGCCAGCTGGTATCGCTCGCCAACACTACGTATCAAGGTAACTACGTGTTTGCTGGCACCCTTACGAATACGGCGCCGTACGTGGTGGACGACACTTCGCCTTCCGGCGTCGACTATGTTGGCAACAGCGATGTCAATGAGGTATCGATTGGCAATGGCTACAAACTCGCCGTCAACCAGCCCGGATCGCAACTTTTTTCCTCATCAGGCAACGACGTTTTTCTCGCCGTCAACAACCTGATCACCGCTCTGCAGAACAATGTCGGCATTGGTACAGCGGTTAACGCAGTAAGCGCCGCCTCCAGCTATCTTTCGGCGCAGGCTGTGTTCTATGGCAACGCCACGGACCAGACGCAGTCGCAGACCACGTATCTCAATGCCGCCCAGCTTCAAATCAGTCAGCAGCAGAATACGCTGGCCGGTGTAGACCTCCCTACGGCTGCCAACAATCTCGCTGCAGCCAACACCGATACCCAAGCCGCGCTGGCGGCCATCAGCAAGATGACGCAGAATAATCTTTTCGATTACTTGGAGTAGAGCGATTACTTGCAGTAGAGAAAGAACGCGAGTCATTTTGCGACGGCGCGATTTCAGCTGGATGCTTCAAAGCCCTAACTCAGATTGTCCGCTTTACAGCGCTTTTTTGCGGGCTTGGACCCATGCCGCTGCGGTCGCTACATGAGTTCGTGCAGTTTCCAGACGCGACTTCTCAGCCAGCAGGCGCACCTGCACGTCAGGTAGAAAATGCTTCAGTTTTTCCAGGTTGCTGCGGTATTCAAGCGATTCTTTTTTGAGTGCTGCTTCTATCATCAAAGCGGCTTCCGGATTTGCCGGCGATTCCGGGTGCCGCAAACATTCTGCTGCCCGCAGAAGCTGGCTGAGTATGTCGGAGAAGTCCTGGGGTCTGATGGACGAACAGTGCTTTCGTTCGGGACGGAGACGAAGCAGTGCGGAACGCAGATTCTCATTGACCTGGCGCAAGGTTTCGAGAGCGTCCTGCGGCATTGGTATTATCCCTGCCAGTCCACGCGCACCCGATCGGAGTCGGAGTCGGGATTGTCGTCGCTCGGATGAAACAAGCGGGGTGCGGTGGTGACCGTAGTTCCGACGGGTGCGGTCGTCACTGACGATCTTTCGACTCGCTCCACCTCGATCCAGGCAGATCTCACCGCCAGCAAGTCTGTGATCAGCTGCGTCAGCCCTCGTTTCGAAGGGTAGAACTGCACCTGCAATAGGTTTTGCCGTAAAACGTTATAAAAATGGTCGAGATCCCTGGCAACCTTGCCCCCATTGTCAAAATCAAGCGGCGACTGTAAATGACCGATGACCAGAATTGCGTGGTTGATGTGCCGGGTTCGCCGCTGAATATCTTTTTGCTCGACAGCGATTGCCGCTTGCCGCAGATCTTCGATCATCTGCTCATAAAGCCTGATCACCAGTTGTACCGGGCTCGCGCCCTGAACCGTCGCTTCACGATACGACTGTTGAATATTCATGACCGTACACCTTTCCATTTAGCTGCTGCTCGTGCCGCCCACGCTTTCCCCGGTTGCCGGGGTGGTATTCGTGTTCGTCGTCGTCGTGGTCGGGGTCGTCGAACTGGAAGACATCGACGCCAGCTCTTGGGTGACTTCATCCAGCGTGAAGGGATACTCCTCAAGCGAAGCGTTGACCGCGTCGAACACCTGATCCAACTGTGTTGCTTGGGAGGCCAATTGCGTCTGAAAGTTCGTGATCTCGTTCGTAAGATCGTTCTGCTGACTTTGGTTCGAGGCAAGATCCTCGTTCAGAATACCTATCGACGGATCGGTCAAATTCGTGAGGTCGGCGTTGAAATTGTCGGCGAACCCGGTCACATTGGAATTTGTGAAGAAATTCTGCACTGCCGCCGGGTTTGAAGTCAACGCGCTGCTAAGGGTGGCATTGTTGACGGTCAATGTCCCGTCGTCGTTCTGGGTGATGCCGAGCGATGCCAGATTGTTGAAACCACTGCTCACGGAAGTCGCGTCGGTGGTCGCGTAGGTTATGTCCGACGCCAGACTGGATTGCAAGATGCGCAAGTCCGTGTCCGAGCCGACTGGCCCTTCATTGTCGGTGGCGGGATTCACCGTGAACTGAGTGTTGAGATCGCCGACAACAGTATTGTATTCAGTCACAAAATTGTCGATGGAGTTGGTGATGGAGGTTGAGTTCGGACCCACCGTCACCGTTACTGGCGTAGCCGCATCGGCGCTCACCAGGGTCAGAGTGACGTCCGGGATCGCTCCAGTCACCGTATTTGAGGTGCTGGCATACGGGATGCCATTGATGGTGATGTCGGCATTAGTTCCACCCACAGGCGGTTCAAATGTCAGACTCGTGGTGTTGCTGGTGATGGCCAGCGCCCCTGGGCTGCCAGTCGACTGGCTGTAGATTGCCAGGCGGGCGCCGCTTGCGTCCGTCACCACGCTGGCCGTAATATCCCAGCCGTTTGTGGCGCTCTGAGAATTAATGGAGGCAGCGAGCGTGGTGAGCGTGTCATTACTGCCCGCCGTGATCGCAATATCTGCCGTTGTGCCGCCCGATCCTCCAATCTGCAACGTAAGGTCCCCGCTGGACTGCCCCGTAGGCAAAATGGAAGTGGTAGCGTTCGCAATCGAATCGGTGTAGAGCGTCCCCGTTGACGCCAAGCCGTTCACCACCACGTTGTAGTTGGCCGGTGTAGCCCCAGTCTGCGCGGTGGCGTTTACGATCGCCGACTCCGATGAGGCGGCCGTCACCGCTGTCAGTGCTCCGTTCGCGCCCGTAAGTCCCTGCACCGCGCTCGCCAGATTCGATAAATCGCTGTTGATGCTGCTCAGGGCGCTTGCCTGCGTCTGCAGCGTGGTCACGTCCCCTTGCCAGGCGGTCAATTGTCCGCTCTGGGAGGCCTGAATCTCGGATACAACGGAATTCACGTCGATGCCGTTCCCGTTCAACAAACTCGCCGCGTTAAAACTAATCCCCATGAGTTTTTTCTCCTTCGCCTACGACTGCTGCCGTGCTGTCGCGCAGCTTAGCCGCTTGTTGAAAATCCTGGGCGATGCCGCGCTCCACACCAAGTTCCTGGTCGCTGGGCACTTGCAGGACTACATCCTTGGCCTGGTCCAGATACTGAATGATTACTTGGTTCTTAATCTCAGGATCCTGATGCACTTCGACAACATCCTGGGGCAATTCGTAGGTTGCGGTGACATTTTTCGCGACAGAGTTTTCTTGTTCTGGCAGAGTTCCCGAAACGGGTAGCGTCGCTCTTTCTGCCACGCCTGACGCAAGACTTGCTTCGGAATGGCTCGGACCTACATTTGGGTTCGCTGACGGCTCACTTCGATCGGGTGGAAAACTGCTTACCGGTGCGATGCTCATACCTACACCCCGCGCACTACTCCGGATTTGCACAAAGGAGGCGAGGCATTAAGGAAAAATGGCCCGCCTCCTTTGCAGAAAAGCACTTAATTATTGCAACAGTTTCAGAACAAGTTGCTGTTGCTGGTTGGCCTGGGACAGAGCGGAAATACCGGTCTGCTCCAGAATTGAGAACTGAGTAAGGTTGGCCACAGCCGTTGGAATGTCCGCGGCAGTGACATCGTTTTCTGCCGCAGTCAGGTTCTGCGTCTGGTTGTTGATAACGGCGGAAGCGGACTGCAAGCGATTGACGGTAGCGCCAATATCGCCGCGCAGGGCGGCAACGGTGGCGACAGCGCTGTTGATTTGCGTCAAGGCAGCGGTAGCGTCCGCGCTGCTGAGCAGATCGTTGGTTGCCGTGCCACCTCCTGTGAATAGCGCCCCGGCGAAAGTATTGTCCCCGCCGGTGCTGCTGGAAGCGATGGTGTTGCCGGTGACGCCGCCAGTCGATGCTGTGAAGAGGATCTGGTTGACCGGGCCGGTATTTGGGCTAGCCACTGTCGCGGCCGTGGCGGAAGCGTTAGCCACCGTGCCAAGCCCGTAGGTGACGCCCGCGCCGGTGGCGCCATTTACCGCAGCCGCCAGGTTGGTAAGACTGGCCGCTTCCGAGGTAGCTCCCGTACCCGCCCCGATTAGGACGCTGTTCGCCGCAGAATTGTCAGTGATGGCGCTCACGAATTGGTAAGTTGTCGCGCCCACGGTGACGGTATCGCCCACAACCGCCGGACCTCCTGCCGATACCAAGCTGGAACCTCCAGTGAAGTCCGTGGTCAGGAAGCTGCCAATCCCTCCATTGATGCTGGTTGCGATGCTGTTGCCGCCGGTGCCGCTGCTGTTCGCGGTGAACGTGGCGGTAGTGGCGGTGACGGCGCTGATATGGGCAGAAGTATTGGTTGCAGTTCCAGTGCTGTAGTTAGTTCCGCTGCCAGATCCCCCGTTGACCGCGGCTTGGAGATTCGTAAGGTCGGCAGCTACCGAACCGCCCGCGAGAACCTCATTTGGCGTGCCCCCGGCGTTGGTGCTGAGCGCCGTCACGAAGTTGTAAGATTGGCCACCAACGGTCACGCTATCGCCGGTGGTGCCGTTTGCGAAAGTTGTGCCCGCGAAGCCGTTCGTAGTACCGGTGGTCGTCGAAACCGTGAAGTTGCCCGTCCCCGCGAGGCTTGTGCCCAGGCCATTAACCTGCGCCGTAAGCGCGAGCGTAGACGTATTGCCGCTGCCAGCCGTAGCTGTTCCCGCTGTGGCAAAGGTGTTTGCGCCGCCGGAGGAATAGTTGACGCCGGCTCCGGTGCCGTTGACTGCGTCCGCCAGATTGGTCAGGCTGCCTAAGATCTGGGCGGCTGTGCCACTCGCAGCCGTGTTGATGAGGACAGAATATGCGGAGGCAGAACCAAGCTGAGCAGCAGATACAAAGGTGTAGGCTTGGTTGCCAACCGTCACTGTACTTGCATTGGTGCCTCCGCTCAAGGTAGCGGTCGCGCCTCCAGCCCCGTTGGCAAAGCTGCCTTGATTGCTGGTTGAAACAGCAACCGTGTTGCCTCCCGTGCCCAAGGTTTTTGCCGTGAAGCCGAGCGTGGTTGCGGTCGCTGTTCCCGCCGTCGCCGAAGAATTGATGAGAGTTCCAGTGCTGTAGGTGGTCCCTACTCCGGCTCCGTTGACGGTTGTATGGTTGACCGCATCCTGCAGGTTCCCCAGAGCGGCTGTTAAGCTGCCGCCGAATAGAACCTCATTCGCCGTCCCGCCGGTGTTAGTACTGAGGGCGGTCACAAACTGGTAGGTAGTGCTGCCAACGGTCACGCTGGCTCCCGCGGTGCCCCCCGTTAGATCCGCACCAGAAGCGGCAAACGTAGTTCCAGTGGTGTTGGCGATGCCGATGGAGTTGCCGCCCACGCCATTTACCTTTGCGGTAAACGTGGTTACCGTTCCGCTGGTGGGTGCTGCGGTAACGTTGGCGTTGGCAGTGGTTAAGGTTCCGAAATCGGCGGATGCGCCGCCACCTGTTCCAGCTGTATCGGCAAAGTTGTCGTTGACTGCGTTCGTCAGGTTCGCGATTGCGGTGGCAGCGCTCGCCCCGATTAGAACCTGATCGGCCGTGGTGGAGGCGGTGAGGGTTGTTTTGAAGGTATAGACTGTTCCGCCGATCGTCACTTGGTCGCCATCACTGGGTGCGGTGCCGTTGGAGGTCAAGGTGCCCGTGGCTTGCGTGCCTTGTGTGAACGCGCCTCCGGTCAGGGTGGCAACAGCGCCGGTGAGTGCGTTGAACTGTGTGCTCGCCGTCAACAGGCTGTTGGCCTGGGTTGATCCGACAAAATTGCCGCCGGTCAGCACGTTTGTTGCGGAAGCGGCGCTGGTCGCCACAGCCTCGCTCAACGTAGCCGTGGCCGGAGTGCCACCTAACGTAAGACTGGTGGAGGACAGCAGTCCGGTCGAAACACCGATCGTGCTGCTGCCTGAAACGCTGCCATCACTCAAGAAGACATTCAGAGTGTTATTGGTGAACACCTGGCCGCCGTTGAAGTTGGTGGTGGAACCGATGCTGTCGATTTCAGCTTTGATGGATTGATATTCCGCGTCCAGCGCGCCGCGTTGCGAATCGGACACAGTGCCGGTGGCGGATTCAGTGGCTAGGGTCACAGCACGGTCAAGCAGCGTGGTGACCTGGGAAAGCGCTCCGTCTGCTACCTGCAGTTCGCCGACGCCGTCCGTGGCGTTGCTGGACGACTGCGTCAGAGCCGCAATATTGGCCTGCAAGCCGTTGGCGATGGCCAGACCAGCCGGATCGTCAGCGCCACTATTGATGCGCGAACCCGAAGACAACTGCTCGAGGGTTGAATCGAGGCTGTTACTGGTGATGTTCAATTGGTTTTCCGCAGCGATTGCAGCAATGTTATTTAAGATAGTAAGTGCCATTGAGTTGCTCCCTTTGGTTCCGATTTTGGGATCCGTCCCCGAAACCTTCCCGGAGCTCGTTCCGTTTGTCCTGCGGAACCCAATTGCGCTTCACTGAAGTTCATCGGCTCAACGCGTCCCGGCTTTATTTCCACAAGTTCCAAACGGCATACTGCTTAAGTAACCTGCCTCGCTTCCCATCCTTTCTCCCACCCTTCTCATCCCTGCCGATCTCTATAGATGAATCCTTATTAAAGATGAAGTCTTACTAAGTGGCGGCCCTTCCACGTCCAGCAGTCGAACCAGCAATCGAATATCAGGAGCCAAATATGATCCAGCTCACCCGCCTCAACAATCACCCGCTGGTCGTCAATTCCGATTTGATTAAGTTCGTCGAGCAGGCGCCCGACACGGTGATCACGCTGGTGAGCGGCGAAAAAATTGTTGTCTGTGAAAGTGCCCAGAATGTCCTCGAACGCGTAGTACAGTTCCGTCGCTCAGTTCTGCAGGGGATTGTGCTCTGTTCAGACAATTTTTCCGCTCTTACGCCTGTCGTTAGTAGCAACGCCAATAGCAATGTTTGTGGCTGTGCCGACGGCAGTAGTCATCCAGTTGGCGAGAAATAGGATCTCTCGTGGATAAGGCAACCCTAGGCGGTCTGGTGCTGGCGATTGGCGGGATACTCTTCGGCTTAATGCTGGAGGGCGGAAATATCGGGCAAGTGCTTCAGCCCACCGCAGCCATGATTGTTTTTGGCGGCACGCTAGGGGCGATCCTTATTCAGTATCCCTTGCCCGTAGCGCTGCGGGCGTTCCGGCGCCTGGCCGAGGTTTTCGTCGAGCCCATACAAAATGCGCAATCGACAATCGAACTGCTGGTCAAGTATGCAAACCAGGCGCGGAGGGAAGGCATCATCTCGCTCGACAAAGAGCTTGCCACTATCCGCGAACCCTTCCTGCACCGTGCACTCATGTTGGCTATCGATGGAACCGATCCGCAGGAACTCCGCAAGATCATGGAACTCGAACTGGATAACAAAGAAGAGCAGGAAGAGAAAATTCCCCAGCTCTTCGAATCGGCTGGCGGCTTTTCTCCCACCATCGGCATCATCGGAGCCGTACTCGGCTTAATCCAGGTCATGCAGCATCTGGATAAAATCGATGAAGTCGGAAAAGGGATTGCCGTCGCCTTCGTCGCTACCCTTTACGGAGTAGGCGCCGCTAATTTAATTTTGTTGCCGGCCGCTGGAAAACTTAAGATTCGCATCCGCGATGAGCAGATCATCCGCGAGATGACCCTCGAAGGTGTGGTTTCCATTCTCGAAGGTATGAACCCTCGCATGCTCGAAGAAAAATTGCTGGGGTTCCTCACTGAAGCGCACGAACCGGCTCGCTTTGCTGAGGCATCCGGCGCATGAGCCGACGCAGGCGACGCCCCCATCGCGCCAATCACGACCGCTGGCTGATTTCTTACGCTGATTTCATCACCCTATTGTTTGCCTTCTTTGTGGTGCTCTACGCCTCGTCGCAGGTCGACAAAAGAAAAGTTGGAATGCTGGCTTTGGCCATTCAGGTTGCTTTCCAGCAGATGGGAGTCTTTCAGGCTTCCACTACACAGGTGCCGATTGACTCTACAAAGCCCATGCCCTTCAGCACCGCACAAGCCATCGAAAATACGGAGCGCACCGCGAGCCTGGGCCAAATTGCGTCGCGGCCCGATGGTTCGCTCGGAACAGGAGTAGAGAACGGCGATCTCAATCAATTGCAGACCGAACTCGAAACCGTGCTCGCTCCGGAAATCAGTCGCAAGGAAATCGCCATGCGCCGCGAGGCCGACGGTCTGGTCATCAGTTTGCGCGAAGTAGGTTTTTTCGAGAGTGGCTCAGCCCAGATGAAGTCCACCTCGGTAGACGCATTTGACCGCATTGCCGGCATGCTCAGCCAGCACGATTACCGCTTGCGGATCGAAGGTCACACCGACAACGCTCCCATTCACAACGCACAGTTTCCTTCGAATTGGGAGCTCTCCACATCTCGAGCCACTGAAATTGTGCGACTACTCATTGTTCGAAACGGGTTTAGTCCCGATCGACTAAGTGCCGCCGGATTCGCCGAGTATCATCCAGTCGCAACCAATCTCACCAGGGAAGGCCGCGGCATGAATCGCCGCGTCGATATCATCGTCCTCGGCCAAGCTTTGCCGGAGGCTGCTTTGGCCCAAAGCGATACCCCGACTCCGGCCACAATCCCCACCGCGACTACAGTTGCCGCGAGAACGGCGCAACCGTCGCCAAATGCCGTTCCTGCCGCCCCACTCAATCCCACTGCCGTGAGCGCCACGGGCGAGCATCTACAGCAGTAATTCCATCCAGAGTGCACCTTCGATGGGAATTGCAGAATACGGGGCAATTTCCTGGAACCCCATCCTGCGATAGAGCGCGATCGCATCCTGCATCGCCGATGCGACGGTATCCAGACGCATGCGCTTATAGCCGATGGCCCGGGCTTCGGCGATCACACGTTCCACCAACATCCGGCCTAAGCCCGAGCCGCGATCGCCAGGGCGCACGTAAAGTCTCTTCATCTCGCAGATACCAGCTTCAAGTCTGCGTAACGCAATACAACCGGCGGCATGATCTGTGTATCGGACAAGCAGCAATCTCCCGCTCGGTGGCCCGTAAGCACCGGGAAGGTTTTTCAACTCATCATCGAAACTTTGGAAACACAGGCTGAAGCCGAGCGAACTGCCATATTCGAGGAAGAGGCTGCGCGCTTCATCGATATGCTCGGGGAGCGTGGCTTGAATCCAATTGATCTGGTCGCGATCACGTAGCCCTTGCTCGTCCTCGCCTCGATCGTTCCCACTTCGATCGCCCTGACTGCTGGCGCCCTCAACAAGATCGCTTTTGCCATCAGCAGAGCTCGTCACGGAATGACCTTCACTTGTATTCTAATGCTCGCGCAGATTCTAGCCCCGGTCGATTGCGCGCGACGCAGCGGACGATTAAGATTCTTCCACTCCCATTTCTGAACTAATTATGTCTGAAGTAATTTCGACCGAGCCCACGACTTCGCATCCCATTTCAGCCCCAGCGCCCGAACCCTCTGTCGAGGTATTCGCCGTTTACGGGGTTGAGCCCGAGATCCAGGCCTACGCCATGGCCAAGTACTCGCGCTCGTCGCTTTCGATGAAGGAGTCGCTCAAGGAAATTACGCTGCAAAAAGCGGAAAAATTTCTCAATACTTTTTACTTTCAGTACGGGCATCGCTCCATCGCCGACCTTGCGCACATCGCGCTTGCCATCGAGCGCCTCTCCATACTGGCCGCAATTGTCGTAGCCGACGAGCAGCGTTGGGACGGCCAGGAGCGCTCGACCCGCTACCAGGATTTCAGGAAGAGCAGTTACTATACGCCGACCTTCCAGAATGGCGTCGACGTGGATACTTCGTCGAAGACTCTCTATCGCGAAACCATAGAGTTGCTGTTCACGACCTACGAAAAAGTTTCGCAGCGGACATTCGAATATCTAGCCAGCATCACGCCGCGGCCCACCGAAATGAAGCCAGACGCCTACGAGCGCACCCTGCGCGCACGCGCCTTCGACATCTCACGCTATCTGTTGCCACTTGCCACCAACACTTCACTCGGGGAGATCGTCAACGCCCGCACGCTCGAAACCCAGGTCGCGCACTTACTCTCACAGCCGCATAAAGAAGTCCGCGATCTTGGAGCGCTGCTGAAACAAGCCGCCATTTCTCCGGCTTACAACGCGAATGAAGAATCGCTGCGAGCTCTGGTCGCCGAGATTCGCGCTGTGTCGCCGGAAATTGCCGATCGCGCCGAACGCGAACTGCTGCGCGAAGTGCGGGTCGCGCCCACGCTGGTCAAATACGCCGATCCGAATCTCTACAAAATCGAAACTCGACGTGAATTGCAACAGGCTGCCGCTGAAATGATGCGAGGCGCTGCCATCGAACCGACGCCGCCGGTTGACCTGCTAGATAACGATTCGCCGGATAGTGACGCAATAGAGATCGAACTCGCCACCACGCTTGTTTACGGCCACTGTCATTATTCCTACCGACAGCTTCGACGAACGATCGCGGCAGCCGGCGAAGCGCGCCGCCGCGAAATCATCGACCTCGGCCTGCGTCACCGTGGCCGCCACGACGAACTGCTGCGCGCTTTTTCCGCCGGCCAGCAGTTCCGCTTCGATATCCTCATGGATATCGGCGGCTTCCGCGACATGCATCGCCATCGCCGCTGCGTCCAGATCATGCAGGATTTCTCGACCGTCCATGGCTTCGATACGCCGCCAGAAGTCGAGGCTGCTGGCGTCCGCTCCGATTACGAATTCGCGATGAAGCGAGCCAATGCCGCGGTACAGAAACTTTCCGCATCTGGAGGCGAGGAGAGATCCCAAAATGCGCAGTACGCAATTCCACTCGCTTTCCGCAAGCGCACCCTATTCAAAATGGACTTCGCCGAGGCCGTTTACATCTCCGAGTTGCGCACCACCCCCGCTGGACACACCTCCTATCGCAACGTGGCCTATGCCATGTACGAAGCCGTTGCCACAAAATATCCTGCACTGGCAAAATATTTCCGGGTGCATGATGTCCGCGAACCAGTCGATTTGTTGAAACGCTGAGCGCGTGTGGCGACGGGCGTCCTCGCTCGCGAAACTGACGCGAGAGGGCTGCCCTGAGAGGTCGGCCTACCCGCAAAATTGACGCCGATGAATCCCCGCCTCTAGAATCAGCTCACACATGCCCAACTACGAATACTTGTGCAAGGACTGCGGACATCGCTTCGAACAAATCCGTAAATTCTCCGACAAGCCGCTGCGAAAGTGCCCCGAGTGCGGAGGCGTCATAGAACAAGTGATCTCGGCGCCAGCCGTGCAGTTCAAAGGTTCGGGCTGGTACGTGACTGACTATGCAAAGAAGGGCGCTGCTTCGGCGTCGTCTTCGTCCTCTTCTTCTGAAGGCGACGGCGGCACGAAAGAGTCCAAAGATTCTAAAGATTCGAAGGATTCCAGAGACTCAAAAGATACCAAAGACACAAAAGAGACCAAGAAAGACGACAAGCCCAAGTCCGATACCTCGCAAAAAAAGCAAAAGAAAGACTAGCCGTTTCTCGGCAGCCTTTTCATTGCGATCCCTAGATCGCAGCAGACCCACCGATCCGATCTGGCATGCCGACAACCAAGGTTCGCCGTCGAGGCAGTTCATCATCGGAGATTTCCGCCAGGAATTGCAAGTTGAGTCCCAACTGCTCGCATTCCTGCCAAGCCGCGTCGTTGAGAAAGTACACGATGTCTCCCCCAAATCGGTCCTTGAACCGGCGGCGTTCATCGAGATCGAACGGGCTCACCGAATACACCTTGATCTCGGGACGCTCGCGCAGAACAGCGCTCAGTTCGCGCTGGAAGGCAAGCGCTCCTTGCCGCACTTGCGCCATGGTGAAAGAAATAACGCGATAAGGCATAGTTAGAGTCGGAGACGACGACGGGCGAGAATGCCCGCCTCTCCACTATAAACACGAAGCATAGCAGCCCTTGCCAGTTTGACGACCCTGAGAACGACTACCGACAATGCCGGCCACTCCTGAATCCTTCCTGCTCGTCCTACATCTAATTTAATATAGTCGTTACAACGACCAAATAGGAACGGACACTATGATGACCATCCGACGCAGCAATGAGCGAGGCGGCGGCGACTACGGCTGGCTGAAGACACGCCACACCTTCAGTTTCAACGATTACTCCGATACCAAGTGGATGGGCTTCCGCTCACTACGCGTCATCAATGAAGATTGGGTCGCGCCTGGCGGTGGTTTCCCGACTCATCCTCACCGCGACATGGAGATCATCACTTATGTCCTGTCGGGCAAGCTTGAGCATAAAGACAGTCTCGGTACCGGTTCTGTGATCTTGCCGGGCGATGGACAACGCATGAGCGCCGGCCGTGGCATTCGCCACAGTGAGGCGAATCCGTCGTCAACCGAACCTGTTCATCTGCTGCAGATATGGATTCTCCCCGACAAACAAGGACAGGAACCCGGCTACGAGCAGAAAAGCTTCCCTGAAGCTGAGAAGCGCGGAAAATTTCGCCTGATCGCATCGAACGATGGCGCTGAGGGCTCGGTCAAGATCAATCAGGATGCGAAGCTGTTCGTCACTCTGCTTGCACCCGGAGAAGAAGTCACGCAATCGCTCGGCTCCAAGCGTCACGCGTGGCTCCAAGTCGCTAAGGGCGAAGTCGAATTGAACGGCCAGAAGTTGTATCAAGGCGACGGTGCGGCTCTGAGCGAAGAAAAGAAGCTGGGGATCAAAGCAAAGGGAGAAACGGAAGTTTTACTGTTCGACTTGGCGTAAAGCGAATCGGAGGCTGATTGAATCATTGACTCAATGCTCAATGATTCAATCAGCCCTAATCCCAGCCGCAGCCATCATTCTCCCCGTTACACCCTTCTCCGCTCGAAAGCTGAATAACAGTTCCGTATGGCAAGCAGTACATGGCGACGTCGTATCGATATTTCTCGCCAGCACGCCCGCATCCAATAGCTGCCGTCGGTTAGCCTCGACGAGATCAAGAAAAAGCTTCACCGGTAATTCGCTGTGTCCGGGAGCGCGCGCGGTGAGGAAGAGCAGCGGATATTTTTCTCGCACCGGGTCCGATTCTTTTATTTCACGGAACAAGCTGCTGGCATAGGCGAACTGCGCTTCAAACTTGGTGCGCACTTCTTCACCCACGTCATAACAACATCCACGTATGCCCGGACCAATCGCCGCAATGATGTTACGCGGATCGCTCTTGAAGTGCTTCCGCATCTCGCCGACACCTTTTTCGACGATGCGTTTGACAGTCCCGCGCCAGCCAGCATGAAAAACGCCGACGGCTCGCCGTTTTCGATCCACGAGAATTACAGGAAGACAATCGGCAGTCTGCACCGTCACTAGCAGGCCTGGTGTATCCGTAATAATTCCGTCCCCAGCGAGAAGCTGTTCCGGCATTCCGTCGATTCGATCTCGGTCAGCTTCTCGGTCCACATGAAAGATCAAATCAGAATGAATCTGCCGCAGCGAAATCAACGGCCAGCTCTTGTGTCCGTTCGCAACGTCCAACTCCTTCAGAAAAAGCTCGCGGTTGCGCTCGACCGTGGTGCGAGAGTCATGTTGTGTGAAGCCTAAATTCAGCGCATTGCCGCCATACGCACGCGAGACTCCGCCGAGCCTAGTTGAGAAGCCATGCAACAGCCAAGGTAGTTTATCCAGCTTCTCCGAATGCAAGAGTTGTAGTTTGTTTCTTGCGACGCTCTTCGTCACCACAATTCGATGATACCTTGAG
>JBATZM010000086.1:0-2417 GCA_049674665.1 Terriglobales bacterium | reverse complement strand
CTTCCGCATACGCTGGTTTCGGCATTCCGCGCCACGCTTGAAGAGGTGCAGCGCGCCACGCTCATCATGCAAGTATCGGATGCGAGCAGCCCGGTTTCGGCTGAGCAGGACGCACAGGTTGAGAGTGTTCTCAAAGAACTCGAAGCCGACAAGAAGCCGCGGCTGCGAGTGATGAATAAGATCGATCTGCTGCCTCCCAAGCAGCGCGAGTCACTGCGCGATAGCGATCAGACTATCCACGTTTCAGCGGCGAAAGGGATCGGATTAAGCGCGCTGCTTGAACGCGTTGACGCTCTGCTTGAAGGTGACCGTCCTCGCCGTGTTCGGCTGCGTATTCCGCAAAAAGAGGGCAAGATGCTGGCCCAGTTGGAGGCGGGGGCGCGCATTTATTCGCGCGCATATCAGGATGGTTCCGTGTTGCTTGAAGCAGAAGCGCCTGCCTCGCTGCTGCGGCGCATGCGGGCATGGGAGGTGGAATAAGCCTGATGTGACTGGGATTCGGGGAACAAGCGCAGCGGTCGATACAGCACTAGCCACGGTTACCGAAGGAACTTGTCACGGCTGACCAGTTTGATATGACATAGGTTTATGTGGACACGTCGACTTTCGGCGCTGACTTTTTGCCTCCTCGGTTGCTTGACGATTCGTCTGGCTGCACAAGAACCGGCCGGCGCGGCGGCACAGGTGCGCAGACTCGAAGAAAAATGGACTGAGGCGTACAAGGAACGACAGATTGATATTTTGTCCACGCTGCTTACAGAAGATTTTGTGATTACGGTTGAGGATGGCAACACCTACAGCAAAGCGGGTTACATCACACACAGCGCCGATCCTTCGGTGCATGTGGAAGTAGCCGAACTGTCGGACCTCCGGGTGCGAGTTCGCGGCGGCGGCAACATCGCAGTGGTAACCGGGGCCTATCACGAGATGGGACGATCCAGCGGCAAGCCTTACGAGTATCACGACCGCCTGACCGATGTTTGGGTGAGAGTGGGGAACGGCTGGCGTGTTCTTTCTTCCCACTACAGCGTGCCGCTGAAACAGTAAGTCAGCGTCCCTGCCTGGTTCCTGAGGCCTTGCTACCTAGTCTAGTTCTAGACCTTCCCGAACGGATTCTCCAGCGATGGACTTTGCGGTGTGAATAGTTCTGCGCCGCCTTCCATGATGTGCATGTCGTCTTCGAGACGGATGCCGAATTCTCCGTGAATGTAAATGCCGGGTTCATCGCTGAAGGTCATTTCGGATTGAAGTATCGTCTTATTGCCTCGAACTAAGTATGGCCACTCGTGGCCATCCATGCCCATGCCGTGGCCGAGGCGATGCGTGAAGTATTTGTAGTCAGGGCCGTAGCCTGCGTCGGTGATAATTTGGCGCGCGGCGGCGTCGACGGAGCCGGCTTCTACTCCGGGCTTTGCGGTTGCCAGCGCGGCGCTTTGGGCTCGGTGCACAATGTCGAAGACCTGTTTCATTTTGTTGCTGGCTTTACCAAGGACGAACGTGCGCGTTATGTCGGACTGATAACCTTCTACCGAGCAGCCACCGTCGATCATCACGATCGTGCCTTCCTGAATTTTCTGGGGTTGAACGGAGCCGTGCGGGAACGAGGAATACTCTCCTACCTGGACGTCGGCGCCGCCTTCGAATCCCAGCTGGCGGTGCGCGGTCTCTAACATATCTTCAACGTCATGTTGGGTCATGCCAACTTTCATCGAGCGATACGTAGCCTCATAAGCGGCAAGCGTGACCTTGGCTGCCAGTCGCATCAGGTCGATTTCGTGGCGGCTCTTGATCATGCGGCATCCCGCGGAAACGGGAGTCGCGCTCGCAAATTCGGCTCTGGGCACGGCTTTTCGTAGGTTGTCGCTGAAAAGAAACTTTACTGTTTCTTCGACGCCGATGGTGCTGCTTGCGAGCCCGCGGTCGGTGAGTCCTTGCGCTACGCGGGCGTAAGGGCTTTCGTCTTCTTGCCAGACTCGGAGATCGGGCTGGCTGCCATTGGGTGCTAGTGCGATTTGCTCGCGGGCTCGGCCTTCTTCAAATGCGGGAGAAACATAGAATGCATCGCCTTTGGCGGGCAAGACCATGGCGAAGAGGCGCTCTCCACCTTCCCAGCGTATGCCGGTGAAGTAGGCGAGGGATGTGCCTTGCGCCAGCAGGATGGCGGAGAGGTTGTTGTCGCGCATCAAGCTGCGAGCCTTTTCCTGGCGATCGGTGCGCTCTTCGACAGTGATGGGCTTGGCTTCCCCGCTCATCGTATGAAGCGCTGCGATGGCTGGCGGGAGAGACTTTTCGTCTTCGGCTGCGTGGGCTAGAGTGGGTAGAGTTACGCTCATTCCGGCAGCGAGCGAACCGGTTTGCAGGAAACGACGGCGCGAGAGCATGAGAGCCTCCGGACAAAGAAAAATCATTATATAGAC